>JAHCAG010000013.1 GCA_019635015.1 Burkholderiales bacterium
GGCGCGCATCCGCGGATCCCGCCGTGCCGCCGGGTTGATGCGGCGGCGGGCGCGCCACAGTGCGCGCAGGGTCACTGCACCGATGCCCTTGATGTCGTGGTGCTGCTGGAGCAGCGAAAAGGCTTCAAGAATCGCGCAGGGATCACGTTCGAAGATGGTTTCGTCCGGCGCTGACAACAGCTCTCCGCGCACCACGAACCGCGGATTTAGCGGCGTGATCACCGAGCGGTTGGCCGGAGGAGCGATCCGCAGCGCAAGGTTCTGCAGCAGGATCGTGTTGAGCTGCGACACGGATTTTGCAGTCTGGTAATAACGCTGCATCAGCCGTTCGCTGGCCCGGCGTCCGCCGCGGTTGGCGAAGCCCAGCTGGGTGGCCAGCGCGGTCTGGTGATCGAAAAGCAGGCGGTCTTCGCGGCGTCCCGCGAGGTAATGCAGGCGGATGCGCAGGATTTCCAGCGTGCGTTCGTGCCGGCTGATCGCGCGTGCCTCGTCCCTGGTGATGAAGCCGCGCCGTGCCAGTTCCAGCCAGGTTCGCCCCAGTCCGGCAGCCCTGGATATCCACAGTATGGTGTTGAGGTCGCGCAGGCCGCCCGGACTTTCCTTGAGGTTGGGCTCAAGGTTGGTCGACTGGTGACGGGAGTGACGCTCCTGCTGCTCGATGCGTTTGGCGTCGAGGAAAGCAGCGGGATCGATGGACTGCAGCAGGCGGCGCGTGAATTTCCGATAGAGATTACGGTTGCCGCCGAGAAGACGGGATTCGAGCAGGTTGGTCTGCACCGTGACGTCACCGGCCGCGACTTCGAAGCACTCGTCCAGCGTGCGTACGCTGTGCCCGACGTCGAGCCCGATGTCCCAGAAAGCTCCGACCAGGGTTTCGAGTTTTTCACGGAGTGCGGCATCCGGCGCTCCGGGCAGCAGGATCAGGATGTCGACGTCGGAATGCGGAAACAGCAGGCCTCGGCCGTAACCGCCGACGGCAATCAGCGCGATGTCGTCCGGCATGTCGCGCGCTTTCCAGGCCAGGCGAAGGTGACGGTCAGTGAGAAGAGAGAGCTGTCGCAGCACTTCTCGCCCCGTTTGCCCTGCTTCAAATTGTTGTTGCAGCGCCATGCGGTCTTCGGCGAGTGCCGTGCGCTGCGCATCCTGCGGAACAGGGCGGTGCCGGATGGCCGGACTGGTACGCATGCGAGGTAGCTGCCGGTCCGGGTCAGGCGGGTGGTGCCGGAGTTCCTGCGGAAACCGTGAGCACCTCGTAGCCGTTTTCGGTCACCAGCACGGTGTGCTCCCATTGTGCCGACAGGCTGTGGTCCTTGGTGACGATGGTCCAGCCGTCGGCCATCTGGCGGATATCCGGCTTGCCGGCGTTGATCATCGGTTCGACGGTGAAGATCATGCCTGCTTCGAGGCGCATGCCCATGCCGGGCCGGCCATAGTGCAGGATCTGCGGCTCTTCATGGAAATTCCTGCCGATGCCGTGGCCGCAGAATTCGCGGACCACGCTGCAGCCGTTCTGCTCGGCGTGCACCTGGATTGCATGGCCGATGTCGCCGAGGGTGTTGCCCGGGCGGACGGCGCGTATGCCGCGCCACATGCATTCGTAGGTCAGATCGACCAGGCGGCGCGCCTGTATCGATGGCTGGCCGACGCAGAACATGCGGCTGGTATCGCCATGGAAGCCGTTCTTGATCACCGTGATGTCGATGTTGATCACATCGCCGCCGCGGAGTTTTTTTTCGCCCGGCACGCCGTGACAGACCACGTGATTGACCGAGGTGCAGATGGATTTCGGATAGGGCGTGTAGCCGGGAGGCGTGTAGTTCAGCGGCGCCGGGATGGTCTGCTGCACGTTGACCATGTAGTCATGGCACAGGCGGTCGAGTTCGCCGGTGGTGACTCCCGGCTTGACGTGGGGGGTGATGAAATCGAGGACTTCGGCGGCCAGCCGGCCGGCGATGCGCATCTGGTCGATTTCTTCGCTGTTTTTGAGATTTACGGCCATCAGGGAACGGGCATTGTGCGCCGGGCGGCAATGCGAAGGGTTGCGTTGTTGCGGGGACGGGCGATTCTAACAGGTTGTAACCATTCGAAAAATTCGGATTTCCCGGTAATCTTCACGGAGCCGCGCATGACGGCAATTGGCGGCGCCGGGCGGCTTGAGGGGGGCTGTCTTTGCGTGTTAAAATAACGAGTTAGCTCGATTCCTGTCGGCATCCGTATTCACCTGGTGAACGGGGGGCGGATCGGGCGACAACCCCACACACCTGCCGTCGTTAAGGGTGCCCGGATTTCCGGGTCGCAATGGGCAGGTGGCGGATTAACCCTAACTGGAGATTCAGATCATGTCAGTCACCATGCGCGAAATGCTCGAGGCCGGCGTCCATTTTGGCCACCAGACGCGTTACTGGAATCCGAAAATGGCGCCTTACATTTTCGGTCACCGCAACAAGATTCACATCGTCAACCTCGAAAAGACGATGGCCATGTACCAGGATGCGATCAAGTTCGTGCGCCAGCTGGCGTCGAACAAGGGCACCATCCTGTTTGTCGGCACCAAGCGCCAGGCGCGCGAAATCGTGCGCGAGGAAGCGCAACGCTGCGGTTCCCCTTATGTCGATTATCGCTGGCTGGGCGGCATGCTCACCAACTACAAGACCGTCAAGGGATCGATCCAGCGGCTGAAGGACATGATGGCGATGCGTGAGGACGGCTCCTTCGAGAAGCTGTCCAAGAAGGAGGCGCTGCAGTATGAGCGCGAAATCGCCAAACTCGACCGCAGCCTGGGCGGCATCAAGGACATGAACAGCCTGCCGGATGCGCTGTTTGTCATTGATGTCGGTTACCAGAAAGGCGCCATTTCCGAAGCGAAGAAGCTCGGCATTCCGGTCATCGGCATTGTCGATACCAATCACTCACCCGAAGGCGTGGATTACATCATTCCCGGCAACGACGATTCCAACCGCGCGATCAAGCTTTATGCGCGCGGCATGGCGGACGCCGTGCTCGAAGGGCGCAGCACCAGCATCAAGGAGATCGTCAGCGGCGGTTCCGACGAGTTTGTCGAGGTCGAGGACGCCGAAACCGCGGCGTCCTGAGACGGCTCCACGATACATTCAAGGGGCTGCTCAGCCCCTTTTTTTTAAATTGGCGTAAGAGGAATGGCAGCAATGGCGGAAATAACGGCGGGCATGGTGCGGGAACTGCGGGAAAAAACCGATGCCCCGATGATGGAATGCAAAAAGGCGCTGACCGAGGCCGGTGGCGATCTGGGCAAGGCGGAGGAAATCCTGCGGGTCAAACTGGGCAACAAGGCCAGCAAGGCGGCTTCACGTGTTGCGGCTGAAGGTGTGGTTGCGACCCATGTTGCGGCTGACGGCCGGCTGGGGGCCATCATTGAAGTGAACTGCGAAACCGATTTTGTCGCCAAGAACGAGGATTTCCTCGCATTGACGGGTACGCTGGCCAGGCTGGTGGCGGAGCAGAAGCCCGCCGATGTTGCCGCGCTGTCGGCGTTGACGCTGGATGGCGTCACGGTGGAAGAGCGGCGCAAGGCGCTGGTCGGCAAAATCGGTGAAAACCTGTCGATCCGCCGCTTCGAGCGCATGGAGGCCAAAGGCCGGCTGGCGACTTACATCCACGGTGGCGCCAAGATCGGCGTGATGCTCGACCTTGTCGGCGGCGACGAAGCCATGGGCAAGGACATTGCAATGCACATTGCCGCGAGCAAACCCAAGTCGCTGGATGCTTCCGGTGTGCCGGCAGAGGCGATCGAGGCGGAGCGGCGCGTGGCTGCAGAAAAGGCGGCCGAGGATGCGGCCAAATCCGGCAAGACCATCCCGCCGGAAATCATGGCCAAGCGTGTCGAGGGATCGGTGCAGAAATTCCTCAAGGAAGTGACCCTGCTCGGCCAGCCATTTGTCAAAAACGACAAGCAGACTGTCGAGCAGTTGCTCAAGTCGGCGAATGCCGGCGTTGCACGCTTTGAACTTTACGTGGTCGGTGAAGGCATCGAGAAGAAGAAGGATGACTTTGCCGCTGAAGTGATGGCACAGGTCGGCCAAGCAAAGCAAAAATAATTAGTAAAAACAAGGACTTATAAATGCCCGTTTCCCCGGCCTACAAGCGTATCCTGCTCAAGCTGAGCGGCGAGGCCCTGATGGGTGATGACAGTTATGGCATCAATCGCGACACCATCAACCGCATCGTCGCCGAAATCGCGGAAGTGGCGCGACTGGGGGTGGAAGTTGCGGTGGTCATCGGGGGCGGCAATATATTCCGCGGGGTGGCACCCGGCGCCGCCCACATGGACCGGGCCACGGCGGATTACATGGGCATGCTGGCGACGGTCATGAACGCGCTGGCGATCCAGGATGCGATGCGCCAGGTCGGCCTGCTGAGCCGGGTGCAGTCCGCGCTCAACATAGAGCAGGTGGTAGAGCCGTACATCCGCGGCAAAGCCATGCGTTACCTGGAAGAGGGCAAGATCGTGATCTTTGCGGCGGGCACCGGCAACCCCTTTTTCACCACGGATACCGCCGCGGCGCTGCGCGGAATGGAGATGAACGTCGATCTCGTGCTCAAGGCAACCAAGGTGGACGGCGTATACACCGATGACCCCAAGACACATCCGGACGCGATGCGTTACCAGCGGCTGACGTTCGACGAGGCGATCATCAAGAACCTGAAAGTGATGGACGCAACGGCGCTTACGCTCTGTCGCGACCAGAAGCTGCCGATCAACGTTTTCAGCATTTTCAAGCCGCAGGCGTTGAAACGGGTGGTGATGGGCGAAGACGAGGGAACGATGGTACATGTCTGACTGGAGACGGCGATGATTGCTGACGTTAAGAAAAACGCTGAACAGAAAATGAAAAAGACGGTCGAAGCGCTGAAGCTTGACCTGGGCAAGATCCGGACGGGGCGGGCGCATACCGGCCTGCTGGATCACGTGATGGTGGACTACTACGGCAATCCCACGCCGCTGCCGCAGGTGGCCAACGTCACGCTGCTCGACGGCCGGACCATCGGAGTCAGTCCCTGGGAGAAGAAGATGGTCATCGCGGTGGAAAAGGCCATTCGCGATTCCGATCTGGGGCTTAATCCGGCTACCCAGGGCGACATCGTCAGGGTGCCGATGCCTGCATTGACCGAGGAGCGGCGCAGGGACCTGATCAAGGTCGTGCGGCACGAGGGGGAAAACGCGAAGGTGGCCGTGCGCAACGTACGCCGCGACGCCAACAACCAGCTGAAGGATTTGCTGAAGAAAAAGGAAGTCGCGGAAGACGACGAGCGGCGGGCGCAGGATGACATCCAGAAACTGACCGACCGCTCGATCGCCGAAATCGACAAGGCGCTGGAGGTCAAGGAAGCAGACCTCATGGCGATCTGAAGCGCCGACGTGTCCAGTTCGACACAGGCGATACCCGGAGTCGATGCGGTTCCGCGCCATGTCGCCATCATCATGGACGGCAACGGGCGCTGGGCAAAACAGCGTTTTCTGCCCCGGGTGGCGGGACACCGCCGCGGCGTCGAGGCGGTGCGCAACACGGTGCGTGCCTGTGCGGAGCGGGGTATCGGTGCCCTGACGCTGTTTGCGTTCAGCAGCGAAAACTGGCGGCGTCCGGCCGAGGAAATTTCCCTGCTGATGCAATTGTTCGTCAGCGCGCTGCAGCAGGAGGTGGATAAGCTGCACCAGAACCACGTCAGGTTCCGTGTCATCGGCGACCTTTCGCGCTTTGATCCGCTGCTCATCGACCTCATTGACAACGCGCAGCGCCTGACCGCAGGCAATGGCGGGCTGGTGCTGACGGTGGCTGCCAACTATGGCGGGCGCTGGGACATCATGCAGGCGGTCAACCGCCTGCGCCAGTCCGCGGGAGGCAGCGTTGCGCCTTGGACGGAAAACGATCTGCTGCAACACCTTTCTCTGGGGGATCTGCCGGAACCCGACCTGTTCATACGCACCGGGGGCGAGCAGCGTATCAGCAATTTCCTGCTCTGGCAGCTGGCCTATACCGAGCTTTATTTCACCGATACCCTGTGGCCCGATTTTGACGCGGGAGCGCTGGACCAGGCGATCCTTTCCTACCGCGGACGGGAGCGCCGGTTCGGCCGCACCAGCGAACAGCTGGCTGCCGGGACCGCCGGGCGCAGTGCTCTCGGCTGAGGCGCCGCGGGTCTGAACCAGCGATGCTGCGCGCCAGGATCATCACTGTTGCCATACTGCTGCCACTGTTCGTCGGCGGCATGTTCCTGCTTTCACCATTCTGGTGGGCCCTGCTGCTGCTGCCGCTGCTGCTGGCAGGGGGCTGGGAGTGGGCGGCACTTGCCGGGCTCGGACCCGCGGGGCGCGGCATCTTCTGCGCTTCGTTGCTGGCAACCGCAATCGTGATGCTGGCCGTGCCGGCGGGAAATTCCACGGTTCTTGACCTTGCAAGCTTCGGCGCGGCCATCGCATTCTGGCTACTGCTGGCACCGGTGTGGCTTTGGCGGGGCTGGCACGTGCGCGACTGGCGCGTCCTTGCAGTAACCGGCTGGATACTGATCGTGCCGACATGGCTGGCCCTCGTGCGGCTGCAACAGTGGCCCTGGGTGCTGCTGGCCGTTCTGGGCGTGGTCTGGGTGGCAGATATCGCCGCCTATTTTTCCGGACACATGTGGGGGCGCCGCAAACTTGCACCTGCAATCAGTCCGGGAAAAACCTGGGAGGGCGTGGCCGGGGCCGCTCTCGGTGTCGCGGTGTATCATGCCCTGGTATGGCGTTTCGGTTTTTCCGATGTGGCACCGCAGACTGCAACCGCGGCCATCCTCCTGGTGGCCTGCCTGTTGCCGCTCAGCATTCTCGGCGACCTGTTCGAGTCCTGGATCAAGCGCAAGGCGGGGGTCAAGGACAGCGGCAGGCTGTTGCCGGGCCATGGCGGTGTGCTGGATCGCATCGACGCGCTGACGGCAACGCTCCCGCTCGCCGCCCTGGTTGTTCCGTGGCTGCTGCAGCGGATGTAAAGACATGAAATATCTGACGATACTTGGATCCACCGGCAGCATCGGCGCGAGCACGCTGGACGTGGTGGCAAGGCATCCCCGGCTTTTCAGCGTGCTTGCGCTGACGGCGCGCTCACAGGTCGACTTGCTGTACCAGCAGTGTTGCCGTTTCGAGCCCCGTTATGCCGTCTTGCTTGACGAGGCATCGGCCGGACGGCTGCAGTCCCGGCTGCGTGCGGGAGGCATCGGCACCGAAGTGCTCAGCGGCGTGTCGGCGCTCGAAAAAGTCGCGGCGCTCGCGGAAGCCGATATCGTGGTCGCAGCCATTGTCGGCGTCGCCGGACTGCGTGCCACGTTGTCAGCTGCGCGTGCAGGCAAGAAAATCCTGCTGGCCAACAAGGAATCCCTGGTGACTGCGGGTGCCCTGTTCATGTCCGCAGTCCGTGCCAGCGGGGCGGAACTGCTGCCGATAGACAGCGAACACAATGCAATTTTCCAGTCGCTGCCGCCTTCCGGTGGCCGGTCGCTTGCCGAATGCGGTGTGCGGCGCATCCTGTTGACCGCTTCCGGAGGACCGTTCAGGACGCTGGCGCCGGCGAGGCTGGCGGCGGTGACGCCCGAGGAGGCCGTTGCGCACCCGAACTGGGTGATGGGGCGAAAGATTTCAGTGGATTCCGCGACGATGATGAACAAGGGGCTCGAGGTGATCGAGGCGCACTGGTTGTTCTCGGCACCGCCCGAGGTCATCGAGGTCGTGATTCATCCGCAGAGCGTCGTGCACTCGCTGGTTGAGTATTGCGACGGTTCGGTGATTGCGCAACTGGGCAATCCGGACATGCGCACGCCGATTGCGCACGCGCTGGGCCATCCGCAGCGCATCACTTCCGGGGCGGATTTCCTGGATCTGGCCCGCGTCGGCAACCTGAGTTTCGAAACCCCGGACCTGGCGCGTTTTCCCTGTTTGCGCCTTGCCTACGATGCACTGCGGGCAGGGGATTCGGCAGTGGTTGCGCTGAATGCGGCCAATGAGGTCGCAGTGGCCGAATTCCTGGAGCGCAGGATTGCGTATACCGCGATTCCGGCATTGATCGAGCAGGTGGTCTCGAAGATGCCGGCACAGGCGGTGGATTCGATTGAAGATGTCGAGCGAATCGACATGGAGGCGCGGGCCGGGGCAATTGCCGCCTGTGCCGTGCGGGGCATCGGGCGTTCGGCCCATGCCGGTTGAGGAAGGATTCCGATGCTGACAATCATTGCATTCATCGTGGCGCTCAGCGTGCTGGTCGTGGTGCACGAGTTCGGCCATTACTGGGTTGCCCGCCGCTGCGGCGTGAAAGTGCTCCGCTTTTCGGTCGGCTTCGGCAAGCCCCTGTGGTCGAAGGTGATGGGACGCGACGGAACCGAATGGGTTGTCGCTGCAATTCCGCTGGGCGGCTACGTCAAGATGCTCGACGAGCGGGAAGGGGATGTTCCCGAAAGCGAGTTGCACCGCGCATTCAACCGCAAGTCGGTGTGGCAGCGCTTTGCCATTGTCCTTGCCGGGCCGGCTGCGAATTTTGTCGCCGCAGTCTTGCTTTACTGGGTGCTTTTTCTGCACGGCATACCGGGATTGATACCCGTGGTGGCCGAGCCACCTCCGGCCAGCATTGCCGCACGTGCGGGATTCACCGCTGACGAAACCGTGCTCGCAGTCGATGGGGTGCGGGTGAAAACATGGCAGGATTTCCGCTGGGTGGTTTTGCAGCGCGCGCTTGATCGCAGGGCGGTTCCGGTTGAATTGCAGACACCGCAGGGAGGGACGGTGGCACGCGAACTGCGATTTGACGAACTGGCGCCGCGGGACATCGAGGGTGATGTGCTGGGTGCGCTGGGGCTTTTGCGCCAGAGGCTGGTGCTGCCCCCTGTCATCGGCGAAGTGAGCGGGAATGGCGCCGGTGCACGGGCCGGCCTGCGGAGCGGGGATCGCATCGTGGCGATCGACGGCGAGCGGCCGGAAACCTGGGATGCGGTTGTGCAGAAGGTGCGTGCGGCTGCAGGCCAGCCCCTGCAGTTTCGCGTGCAGCGCGGTGAAATTGACCTGCCGCCGCTGGCGGTGACGCCCGACACGATAGAAGAAGGCGGTCTCCGCTTCGGACGCATCGGCGCCTCTCCGCGGATGGATCCCGCGTTGATGAAAGGCATGATCGCGGATGTCAGTTACGGACCGCTTGAAAGCGTCTCCCGTGCCGTTGCCAAGACCTGGGAGACGGCGCTGTTCAGCCTGCGCATGCTCGGCAAGATGGTGACCGGGGAAGTGTCCGTGAAGAACCTCAGCGGACCGATCACCATTGCCGACTATGCGGGGCAATCCGCGCAGAATGGCTGGATTTCCTACCTCCTGTTTCTGGCGCTGATCAGCATCAGCCTCGGCGTCCTGAATTTGTTGCCGATCCCGTTATTGGACGGAGGGCACTTGATGTATTATTCGGTCGAGATTTTTACCGGAAAACCGGTGTCCGACAGGATCATGGAGGTCGGGCAGCAAGTCGGCATGACCTTGTTGTTCGTCTTGATGGCCTTTGCTCTCTTTAACGATATCAACCGCCTGATCGGCAGTTAACTATGGCACTTCCGCGTTGGTTGTTTGTGACTCTGGCGTTCCTGGCGACCCCGTCACTGGCGATTGAGCCTTTTGTCATCAAGGATATCCGTGTGGAGGGTATCCAGCGCATTGAGGCCGGGACGGTGTTCAGTTACCTGCCGGTCAAGGTTGGAGAGACGATGACCGACGAAAAGGCGGCACAGGCCATACGCGCGCTTTTCGGCACCGGGTTCTTCAAGGATGTGTCGATCGAGGCCGAGGGTAATGTGCTTGTCGTCGCCCTGCAGGAGCGACCGTCGATTGCCCAGATCGATTTTGTCGGCGTGAAGGAATTTGACAAGGATGCGCTGATCAAGAGCCTGCGCCAGATCGGCCTGGGCGATGGGCGCATTTTTGACCGCTCGCTGCTCGACCGGGCGGAACAGGAGCTCAAGCGCCAGTACCTCAGCAGGGGCCGTTACGCGGTTGCCGTGACGACCACCATTACGCCGCTCGAGAGAAACCGGGTATCGATCAACTTCAGCGTTGATGAAGGCGAGGTGGCGAAGATCCGGCAGATCAGCATCGTAGGTGCCAAGGCGTTCCGGGAAAAGGACCTTGTCGATTTATTCATCCTGCGTACGCCGGGATGGATGACATGGTGGAGCAAGCATGACCAGTATTCCAGGCAGAAGCTTTCGGCCGACCTGGAGGCGTTGCGCTCACATTACCTTGATCGCGGTTACCTCGAGTTCAGCGTCGATTCCACGCAGGTGACCATCTCACCGGACAAGAAGGACATTTTCATCAGTGTCAGCATTTCCGAGGGGCCGAAGTACACGGTATCGGATGTCAAGGTTGCCGGAGAACTCCTGCTGCCCGAGGCTGAAATACTGAAACTGATCACGGTCAAGCCGGGTGAAACCTATTCGCGGACACGCATAGCCGAATCGACCAAGAACATCAGCGATCGTCTCGGCAATGATGGTTATGCGTTTGCCAACGTCAATGCCGCACCCGATCTCGACCGTGCCAAAAACCAGGCCGCCTTCACGTTTTTCATTGATCCCGGCCGGCGGGTTTACGTGCGCCGAATCAATATTGCCGGCAACAACCGTACCCGCGACGAGGTGATCCGTCGCGAGATGCGCCAGCTCGAAAGCGGCTGGTATTCCGGAGAAAAAATCAATCTGTCGCGCAGCAGGGTGGACAGGCTTGGTTATTTCACGGAGGTCAATGTCGAGACGCCGTCGGTGACCGGCACCACCGACCAGGTGGACGTGAATTTCTCGGTGGTGGAAAGACCCACCGGCAATATACTTCTCGGTGCCGGATTCGGCAGCGGTGAAGGTGTGACGTTATCTGGCGCCATTTCTCAGCAGAATATTTTTGGTTCGGGCAAGCATGTGTCGCTGCAACTGAATTCCGGCAGGATCAACACGGTGTATGCCGTGTCCTATACTGATCCGTATTTCACCGTGGATGGCATCAGCCAGGGTTTCGACGTGTATTCGCGCAAGCTGGATGCTTTTCAAGGCGGGATCGGCAGATATGCGTCGAAGTCAACGGGGATTGGCGCCCGTTTCGGCGTGCCGGTGACGGAACGTGACACGATCAATTTTGGCCTGTCCTACGAAGGAACCGAGATCACTATTTTTCCGGACAGCCCGCTGTTCTACCGTGACTATGTCGCAACCTTCGGAAACCAGACCGATGCAGTGCTTGCCACTGCTGGTTGGGTGCGCGACGGCAGGGACAGCCTGATTTATCCGACCAAAGGGACGTTGCAGCGCGCGTCAGCCGAGATTGCCGTTCCCGGCGGTTCGCTGAAGTATTTCAAGAGTACTTATCAATATCAGCGGTATTTTCCATTGACCCGCCATTACACGCTGATGCTCAACGGCGAGGCGGGATATGGCGAAGGGCTGGATGACAGGCCGTTACCTTTTTTCAAGAACTTTTTTGCCGGCGGTGTAAACTCTGTCCGTGGTTTCCGGAATTCGACCATTGGTCCCAAGGATCAGAACGGTGATCCCAGGGGCGGTAGCCACCGGCTGGTGGGGAATGCGGAGTTCCTGTTCCCGTTTCCCGGACTCCAGAACGACAAGTCGGTTCGCATCAGCGGTTTTGTCGATGCCGGTATGATTGCGGAGAAATTCGATGCCGGTGAATTCCGCTATTCGACAGGATTGTCGCTGTTCTGGTCTTCGCCGATGGGGCCGCTGAAGATCAGCGTCGCTGCGCCGCTCAACGCGCAGGGCAATGACAGGAAGCAGGCGTTCCAGTTCACGTTTGGCGGTGCTTTTTAGGTTGTACGGCAGCAAAGAGTTTCAAGGAGAGCATGTTGAAGACATTACTGCACTGTGGATTGGCCGGCATGATGTTATGCCTTGCGGCAGCGGCGACAGCTGCCGATCTCAAAATCGGATTCATCGACCAGGAGCGGATCACCCGCGAGAGCGCTCCGGCAGAGCGGGCGAGCAAGCAACTGGAAAAGGAGTTCGCGCCGAGGGCGCAGGAACTGCAGCGGCGGGAGTCGCAGATCAAAACCCTGCAGGGGCAGATCGAGAAGGATGCTCTGACCATGGGAGAGGGAGAGCGGCGCACCAAGGAGCAGGAGCTCGGGCGCCTGACGCTGGATTTCCAGCGCATGCAGCGGGAATACCGTGAGGACCTGAATCTCCGGCGCAACCAGGAACTGGGTTCCTTGTTCGAGCGCGCCAATCGCATCATCAGGCAGATCGCGGAGACCGAGAAGTACGACATTATTTTCCAGGAAGCGGTGTACCGCAATCCGAAAATCGACATCACCGACAAGGTCCTGAAGGCGCTGGCAGACGGCAAGTAGCCGTTTTCAGCATCGTCCCGCGATGCCGACTTCCGATGCTGTGTGACCGATGCAAAATCAGCTGCCTGCGCCGCTCAATCTCGGCGAAATAGTCAACCGCCTCGGCGGGGAACTGATCGGCGACCCCGGTCTCGGGGTGCGGCAGGTCGCTACCCTCGAGAGTGCCACTCCCGACACGATTGCCTTCCTTGCCAACGAACGCTACCTAGCCCAGCTGAAGGCGACGCGGGCCGGTGCGGTGATCGTCGGATCGCCCCTGCGCGGCACGCTGGACATGCCGCATATCGTTGCCGCAAACCCCTATGCCTACTTTGCCAGGGTGTCCGCCCTGTTCAATCCCCTGCCTGCTCCGGCGCCGGGATTGCATCCGGCCGCGGTCATCGATCCGAGCGCAAGACTGGGTGCGGGTGTGCATGTCGGGCCGCATGCCGTGATCGGGGCGGGTGCCGAGATTGGCGGCGGCTGCAGCATAGGCGCGGGCAGCTATATAGGGGATGGCGCATCGATAGGGGCTGACGGGTTGATCTGCCCGAACGTCACGGTTTACCGCAACTGTATCCTTGGCGACCGCGTCATCGTTCATTCCGGTGCCGTGATCGGTGCCGACGGCTTCGGCATCGCGATGGAAGGCGAACGCTGGCTCAAGGTGCCGCAGATCGGCCGTGTGAGGATAGGCAGCGATGTCGAGATCGGAGCCAATACGACCATAGATCGCGGTGCGATTGACGATACGGTTATCGAGGACGGCGTCAAGCTCGACAACCAGATCCAGGTCGGGCACAACGTGCGCATTGGCGCGCATACCGCGATCGCCGCCTGTGTCGGCATCGCCGGAAGTTCGCGAATCGGCCGCTTCTGCCGCATCGGCGGCGCATCAGGCATAGCGGGGCACCTGTCGATCGCGGATCATGTCGAAATCTCCGCGCACACCCTGGTCACCAAGTCGATCACGGAAGCCGGCACCTATACCGGTGCCTATCCCTTCGAGAGCAATCGTGACTGGCGCCGCAACGCCGCCAGCCTGCGCAAGCTCGGCGAGCTGACCTCCCGGGTTCGCGCAATCGAACAGCAATTGCAGTTGCGCAAGAAAGGAAAATCATGAACAGCATGGACATTGCCGAGGTCCTGCGCTACCTGCCGCACCGTTATCCCTTCCTGCTGATCGACAGGGTGCTTTCGTACGAACCGGGGAAGGACATCGTCGCGCTGAAAAACGTCACCATCAACGAGCCTTTTTTCAACGGTCATTTCCCGCATCACCCGGTGATGCCCGGGGTGCTGATCATCGAGGCGATGGCGCAGGCGGCGGCAATCCTTTCCTTTGTCACGATGGGTGCAAAGGCCGACGACAAGTCGATTTACTATTTTGTCGGCATCGACAATGCCCGTTTCAAAAGGCCGGTCTCCGCAGGGGATGCGCTGCACCTGCATGTCAGGCTGACGAGGCATGTCCGAGGCATCTGGAAGTTTGCTGCGGAAGCAAGGGTCGGCGACGCGGTGGCGGCAGAGGCTGAATTGATGTGCACAGTGCGCGATCTTCCGGAAAACGCCGCCTGAGGGAAACCTGATGGCTCCGCGCATTCATCCCACTGCGATCGTTGATCCGGAGGCCCGGCTTGCCGCCGATGTGTCGGTGGGGCCGTATTCAGTGATCGGTCCCGGCGTCGAGATCGGAGAGGCGACGCGCATCGGTCCGCATGTCATGATCGGAGAATACACCCGGATCGGCAAACGCAACGTGATTTTCCAGTTCTGCTCAATCGGCGGAGCGCCCCAGGACAAGAAATACGCAGGTGAGCCCACCCGGCTTGAAATCGGAGACGACAACACCATCCGCGAATTCTGCACCCTGAACCGCGGTACGACGCAGGATGCCGGCGTAACCCGCATTGGCAGCCATAACTGGATCATGGCCTATGTGCATCTGGCGCATGATTGCCAGGTTGGCAGCCACACGATTTTTGCCAACAATGCGCAGCTTGCGGGGCATGTGCATGTCGGCGATCACGCGATTCTCGGTGGATTCACGGTGGTGCACCAGTTCTGCCGCATTGGTGCGCACAGCATCACCGCGATGGGAACGATACTGCTGCAGGATCTGCCGCCCTACGTCATGGCCTCGGGCAATACTGCGGAGCCTCACGGCATCAATGCAGAGGGCCTGAAACGCCGGGGCCATTCCGCGGAGTCGATTTCCGCGGTCAAACGCGCCTACAAGACGCTGTACAAATCCGGCCTGTCATTTGATGATGCCCGCGCACGAATCGCAGCGGAAAGCGCAATCCTGCCGGTATTGCTTCCGCTCGCTGAATTCCTGGCGACGCCGGGCCGCGGCATCATCCGCTGATTCCCGTGCCGCCAGAGCGTACACCGGCGGGTCCGCTGATCGGCATCGTTGCGGGCGAACCATCGGGAGACCTGCTGGGCTGCGCGCTGGTGCGTGCCTTGATGAAACGGTCGCCCGGCGCGCGGTTTGTCGGCATCGGTGGTCCGCAGATGACTGCCGCCGGCGTGCAGTCGCTGTTTCCGATGGAGAAGCTCTCGGTGCGCGGTTATGTCGAGGTGTTGCGGCATTACCGGGAAATCATCGGCATCCGCCGCAGCCTGAAGAAACACTTCCTCGCCGAACGGCCAGCCGTGTTCATCGGCATCGACGCCCCTGATTTCAATCTCGACCTGGAGGCGGATCTGAAGGCGGCCGGCATTCCGGCGGTGCATTACGTGAGTCCCTCCATCTGGGCCTGGCGGGGCGGGCGCATCCGCAAAATCCGCAGATCCGTGTCGCGGATGCTGACTGTGTTTCCCTTCGAGACGGAGATTTACGAAAAAGCCGGGGTGCCGGTGAGTTATGTCGGCCATCCGCTGGCCGACATGCTTGCCGGCGTGCCGTCACGGGACGAGGCGCGGGCGGGATTGCAGATCCCGGCGGGTGCGCCGGTGGTTGCGTTGCTGCCCGGAAGCCGGGTCAGCGAACTTGAAAGTCTCGCTGACGTGTTTGTTGCCGCGGCCGAAAAAATTGCCACGGCCGTCAACGGTGTCCATCTGCTGGTGCCGCTGGTCAATCGCCGCACCCGTGACCTGTTCGAGGCTGCGCTTTACCGCCGGAAAAGCGGTGAACTCGAGATCAAGCTGCTGTTCGGCCACGCCCATGATGCGATGGCTGCAGCCGACGTCGTGCTGGTGGCCTCGGGTACCGCGACCCTTGAGGCGGCGCTGCTGCAGCGGGCGATGGTGATCACCTATCGCATGCCGCGATTAAGCTGGTGGATCATGAACAGCCGGCGCTACCAGCCCTGGGTTGGTTTGCCCAATATCCTTGCCGGCGAATTCGTGGTGCCGGAGCTGCTGCAGGATGCCGCCACGCCAGAGGCGCTGTCAGCGGCGGTCATCGACCTGCTGCGCGACAGGGACAAACGCATGGCCATCGAGCAGCGCTTTGCGCGGATGGCCACCGAACTGAAGCATGATGCCGCGGAACGTGCGGCTGAGGCGATACTGCCTTATCTGGGTGGTAAACCGCGTTGAGTGCAGTGATCTGCGGCGTCGATGAAGCGGGGCGCGGGCCGCTGGCCGGCCCGGTTTTCGCCGCCGCGGTGATCCTTGATGATCCGCCACGAATCAAGGGGCTGGCAGACTCAAAAAAACTCTCGGCCAAACGCCGTGATGCCTTGTTTGAGGAAATCAAATCCGGTGCCATTGCCTGGGCCGTGGCCAGCGCCAGCGTCGAGGAAATCGACGACATCAACATCCTGCAGGCCAGCCTTCTGGCGATGCGCCGCGCGGTGCTGGCGCTGAATCCGCAGCCGGCAACGATACTGGTGGATGGTCTGCATGTGCCCAGGGTGACAATGCCGGCGCGCGCCATCGTGCAGGGCGACGCCACGGTGCCGGCGATTTCCGCGGCATCGATCCTCGCCAAGGTGGCGCGTGATGCCGCGATGCTGGAACTTCATAATGCCTATCCCGATTATGGTTTTGACCGGCACAAGGGTTACGGCACGGCACTGCACATGGCGGCATTGCAACGCCTGGGTGCGACACCGGCGCATCGGAAGAGTTTTGCACCGGTGCGTGCGATTATAAAATAAACAATAAAATCAAATACTTATTAAACATCCCTCACAGGCCCAGCAAGAGCTTGCGCAAGCCACGCCTTTCCTGTGAGGCACTGATCAGCTTGCGGCGTTCCGCGCACTGCGAGCGCAGCAGCGCAAGGAATTCAGCTTTCATTTCAATTCTGCGCATCAGTCTTGCCAGAGCGCGCGCATCACTGAGCGGGTAATAACCGCGGTAACTGCGTCCGAGCATGCCGATATTGCCGGAGATTTTCGAGGCGATCACCGGCACCCGCGCCATCAACGCTTCGCTGATGACATTGGCGCCACCCTCCATTCTTGAGCTGAGCAGCATCGCCCGCGCACGGGCCAGCGTCGCCAGCGCCTGCGGTCGCGCCAGTTCGCCGAGCCAGACATAACGCGGTTCACGCTTCATCCAGCGCCGTGCTTCGGCCGCCATGGCCGGTTCGCGCGCGCTACCGATGTGGGTGAGGCGGATGCGGCTGTCAGCGGGCAGATGCTGCAGTGCCGCCGCGCCGCAGAACGGATCCTTTTCCTCGCGCAGGTGGCCGCTGAGGATGATTTCAAAGCAGGATTTGATCGGGGGCTGGCGCGGAATGGGTTCGCAGGACTGGTAGATGACCTGTGTCTTGCGCCGCAGCCGGGGTGCCAGTTCGCGCAGGCCCATGTCCTGCAGCACGACCATGTGATTTGCCAGTTCCAGCGATTCCTGGGCGTTGGCGTCGTGGTGAATGTCACGATAGAGATCGGTGCCGGTCAAAGCGAGGATGAGCGGCCGTTCCGGGTAGCGTTCGGCGAAACGCACGATCGAGTCATGGCTGCGCCGCGCGTGCAGGGCCAGCAGCAGGTCTGCACTGCGTCCGTTCCACTGCTGCTGTATGCCGACCTCGTGCCCCAGTTCACGCAGCAACTGCGCCCAGCGCACGGCGGTATTGCGGTTGCCGTAACGCGAAGCCGCGGCGGCGGGGGTGACCAGCGCAATTTTCATCAGCGGGTTTATCCGGATACACTCCGGGACGAATATAACAAACCGCTGAACCTCTCATTGCGATGAATTCTGTTGCGTCCCAGGCTGTTTCCGCGGCCGCCATGCTGGATGCTGCGCGCACGCGCACGCTGGCGCTGGTGGACGGCCTGTCCGGCGCGCAGTGGCTGGGCCCCAGGCTGGCCATCGTCAATCCGCCATTGTGGGAACTGGGGCATCTGGGCTGGTTCCAGGAATACTGGTGTCTGCGCCGCCGGCCGGATGGCACTGTTTCAGGGAGTCTGCTGCCGCAGGCCGATGCGCTGTATGACTCGGCCAGGGTGGCGCATGACTCGCGCTGGGACCTGCCGCTGCCGGATGCGGCGGCCACCCTGCGTTACCTGGGCGACGTGCGTGCCGCCGTGGATGAGCGCCTGATGCACAAGCGCGGCGATCCGGGGCTGCACTATTTTGCGCAGCTCAGCGCCTTGCATGAGGAAATGCATGCCGAGGCGCTGACCTATACACGGCAGACGCTGGCTTATCCGGGACCTGCGGGCGTGACGCATGGGATCCAGGGCGGTTCCTGCCCTGGCGACGCGGAGATTGCCGGCGGGCCGTTCCAGCTGGGCGCAAAGGATGACGGCCAATTCGTCTTCGATAACGAAAAATGGGAGCATGCCGTGGATGTGCAGCCTTTCCGCATGGCGCGCGCCGCGGTGACCAATGCGCAGTTCGCCGAATTCGTCGATGCCGGTGGTTACGGAGAGCAGCGCTGGTGGGATGAGCCGGGCTGGGCCTGGCGCAGCGGCGAGGGCGCGACGGCGCCCTTGTACTGGCGGCGCGAGGCCGGTGTCTGGCTAAGGCGGCATTTTGATCGCGAAGAAATCCTCGCGGCTGACGAGCCGGTGATTCATGTCAACTGGCATGAAGCGGCGGCCTGGTGCCGCTGGGCAAGGCGGCGTCTGCCGACCGAAGCGGAATGGGAGTTTGCCGCGGCGACCATGCCCGGCATGCCCGGCGTCAAGCGGCCTTATCCCTGGGGCGACGCTGCGCCGGACACGCCGATCGCAAACCTGTACGGAAACGCAGGGCGTTGTGTGCCGGTCGGTGCCCTGGCCTTGGGTGACAGTGCCTGGGGGATACGCCAGATGATCGGCAATGTCTGGGAATGGACCGCGGACTGGTTCCGGCCCTATCCGGGTTTTGTGCGCGATCCCTATGCCGAATATTCCGAACCCTGGTTCGGCAACCACAAGGTGCTGCGTGGTGGTTGCCATGCGACGGGTCCCGGCCTGATCCGCAACACCTGGCGCAACTTCTACACGCCGGACCGGCGTGACGTGTTTGCCGGCTTCAGGACCTGTGCCCTGTGAAAAACATCACTTCTTCCGACAATCCGCGTTTCCGCGCGCTGCTGAAACTGGCGCAGTCGTCGCGCGAACGCCGCAATGCAGGCCTGTCTCTGCTGGACGGCATCCATCTGGTTGCCGCTTATGCCGAACATGCCGGGCCGCCGGACGAAATCGTGCTCAGCCGCAGCGGCGCGGAAAGTGCAGAAGTGCGCGGGCTTCTGGCAAGGCAGGGCGTCGATGATGTGCTGCTGCTTTCCGATGCACTGTTCCGCCAACTGTCGTCGGTAGCCACACCCACCGGCATCATTGCGGTGGTGCCGACGCCGCGGGTGGCCATGCCTGAGCGGCTCTCGGGCTCCAGTGTCTGGCTGGAGGACATCCAGGATCCTGGCAACGTCGGTTCGATCCTGAGGTCGGCAGCAGCCGCCGGCATCGAGACGGTATGCCTGTCGAGGCATTCGGTGCATGCCTGGTCGCCGCGGGTGCTGCGCGCCGGCATGGGCGCCCATTTCGCACTGCAAATCATCGAGGGTGTGGATCTGCAGGTGCTGGCGGGTGTCTACTCGGGAAGCATTGTGGCCACGGCGGTGAATGATGGTGTTGCGGTGTTTGATGCCGACCTGAAGGGCGACGTGGCTTTTTTGTTCGGCAACGAGGGTGCCGGGCTGACGCCGGCGCTGGCTGCGCTGGCCCGGCAGACGGTGCACATTCCGATGCCGGGCAATGCGGAGTCGCTGAATGTCGGCGCAGCTGCAGCTGTTTGCCTGTTCGAGCGGGTGCGACAGCTGCGGGCTCAGTAAATCCGCCGCTCCAGCTTCGCCTCCTGCAGGATCGTGGTGGCGAGTTCCTCGACCGATTTGCTGGTGGCGTCGAGATAGGGGATGCCTTCCTGGCGCATCAGTGCCTCGGCTTCACGGATCTCGAATTCGCAGTTGGCCAGTGTGGCGTATTTGCTGCCCGGCCGGCGCTCGTTGCGGATCTGCTGCAGCCGGGCAGGCTTGATGGTCAGTCCGTAGAGCCTGTTTCGCAACGATTTGATCTGAGCCGGCAGCTGCATGGTGCTGAAATCCTCCGGGATCAGCGGATAGTTCGCGGCACGGATGCCGAATTGCATTGCAAGGTAGAGACAAGTAGGTGTTTTCCCGCAGCGTGAAACTCCGACGAGGATGATGTCGGCCTCGGTCAGATCCCGCTTCGAGACGCCGTCGTCGTGGGACAAGGCGTAGTTCACCGCCTCGATCCGGTGATGGTAGTTGACGAAGTCTTCGGTGCTGTGGGAGCGGCCGATGGCGTGGGATGCCTTGACGCCAAGTTCCTTTTCCAGCGGGGCGATAAAAATCTCAAAGGAATCAAGGAACAAGGCGTTGGCTGTGGCGACGATGCCGGCGATTTCCGTGTTGACCAGCGTGCTGATGACGATGGGGCGCACGCCGTCCGCAGCCCCGGTGGCATTGATCTGCCGCACGAAGCCGTGGGCCTTGTCCACGGTATCGATGAAGGGGACGGTCACTTCCTTCAGCCGAACCCCGTCAAACTGGGTCAGAAGGCTGTGACCGAGCATTTCGGCGGTGATGCCGGTGCGATCTGAAACAAAAAAAGCAGTGCGGGAGGAATTCATTCTCGGAACCGGTGGGGGGTTTCGGTAAAATATCGCCTTTTGACGCAGCTTACATCAAGGACACGGGCATGGGCGGCAAGGAACTGGTGGTTGAACTCGGCGCGTTGCGAATGAGCGATGTCGGGCGGGTGGGCGGCAAGAACGCGTCCTTGGGGGAAATGATCAGCCAGCTGGCCGGGGCCGGGGTGCGCGTTCCCGGCGGTTTTGCGACGACTTCGGATGCCTATCGCCTGTTTCTTGCGCAGAACGGGCTCGCCGACAGGATATCGAAACGCCTTTCCACGCTTGATGCCGATGACGTCAATGCCCTGACCGCGGCGGGTGGTGAAATCCGCGGCTGGATCGTTGCGCAGGAATTCAGCCCCGATTTCCGCAAGGCGATCGAAACGGCCTACACGGAACTGGTTGCCGATTCGGGTGCCGACGTGTCGTTTGCAGTGCGCTCGTCGGCGACTGCGGAAGATCTGCCGGATGCCTCTTTTGCGGGCCAGCAGGAAACCTATCTCAACGTGCACGGCCTTGACAACCTGTTCGAGGCGATCCGGCATGTGTTTGCGTCGCTCTACAACGACCGCGCGATTTCCTACCGCGTGCACAAGGGCTTCACCCACGACGAGGTGGCGCTGTCGGCTGCGGTGCAGCGCATGGTGCGCAGTGACAAGGGATCGAGCGGCGTGATGTTCACGCTCGACACCGAATCCGGTTTCGACCAGGTGGTGTTCATCACGTCGGCCTACGGGCTTGGTGAGACGGTGGTGCAGGGGCAGGTCAATCCGGACGAGTTTTATGTCTACAAGCGTGGCCTCAAGGAAGGCCGGGATGCGATCCTGCGCAGGGGGCTGGGCTCGAAGGCGTTGCGCATGGTGTTTACAGATGATCGTGCGGCCGGCAAGTCGGTGCGGACCATCGATGTGCCCGAGGCGGAGCGGCGCAGGTTTTCGATTACTGACGCCGAAGTCAGCGAGCTGGCGCGTTATGCCGTGATCATCGAATCGCACTACCAGCGGCCGATGGACATCGAATGGGGCAAGGACGGCAACGACGGCAAACTCTACATCCTGCAGGCGCGGCCGGAGACCGTAAAGGCCAGCGAAAAGGTCGACACCCTGCGCCGCTACCGGCTGAAGGAGCGTTCAGAGGTGCTGGCCACCGGCCGCGCCATCGGCCAGCGCATCGGCAGCGGCCCGGTGCGGCTGATCAAAAGCGCGGCGGAGATGGATCGTGTCAAGCCCGGCGACGTGCTGGTGACCGACATGACCGACCCGGACTGGGAGCCGGTGATGAAACGGGCGGCAGCCATCGTCACCAATCGTGGTGGCCGCACCTGCCATGCGGCGATCATTGCGCGCGAACTGGGTATCCCGGCTGTCGTTGGCTGCGGCGACGCCACCCAGGTGCTGAAGGACGGCAAACCGGTCACCGTGTCCTGTGCGGAGGGTGATACCGGATTCGTCTACCGCGGCGAGCTGCAGACCGAGGTCATTGACCTGTCGCTTTCGAGCATGCCGAAATGCCCGGTCAAGATCACGATGAACGTCGGCAATCCGGAACTGGCCTTCGAGTTCCAGCGCCTGCCCAACGAAGGCGTCGGCCTGGCGCGGCTGGAGTTCATCATCGCCCGCATGATCGGGGTGCATCCCAAGGCGGTGCTGGCCTATCCCGATCTCAGCGCGGACCTCAAGCTGGCGGTGGAGGAGCACAGTGCCGGTTACGCCGATCCGGTAAGTTTTTATGTCGACAAGCTGGCCGAGGGCGTGGCTACGCTGGGTGCGGCCTTCTGGCCGAAGCCCGTGATCGTGCGCCTGTCCGACTTCAAGTCCAACGAGTATTCGAGCCTGACCGGCGGCTCGCGCTTCGAGCCGCACGAGGAAAATCCGATGCTCGGCTTCCGCGGCGCCTCGCGTTACGTGTCGCCCGTTTTCAGGGATTGTTTCGAGCTCGAGTGCCGGGCGATGAAAAAAGTGCGTGACGTGATGGGCCTGACCAATATCGAGATCATGGTGCCGTTTGTGCGGACCGTTGACGAGGGCAAGCGGGTGCTGAAGCTGCTGGCCGAGAACGGCCTCGAGCGCGGCAAAAACGGCCTGCGCATCATCATGATGTGCGAGATTCCCTCGAATGCGATCCTTGCCGACCAGTTCCTCGAGCACTTCGACGGATTCTCCATCGGTTCCAACGACATGACGCAGATGACACTGGCGCTGGATCGCGATTCGGGCATCATCGCCGATGCCTTCGATGAGCGTGATCCGGCGGTCAAACACATGCTGCATCTGGCGATCGCGGCCTGCCGCAAGGCCGGCAAGTACGTGGGCATCTGCGGGCAGGGCCCGTCCGACCATCCGGATCTTGCGGAGTGGCTGGTGAAGGAGGGCATCGAGAGCCTGTCACTGAACCCCGATACCGTGGTCGAAACCTGGCTCTATCTGGCGCGGGGCGGCAAGCCCGCGTGATTGGAAGGCGGCGGGATTTGCGATAAAATAAACCAACGTTGGCTTACCTGAGCGTCGGCCCAAATGAAATGACCAAATATATCTTTGTCACTGGTGGTGTTGTTTCCTCCCTGGGCAAAGGTATCGCTGCCGCCTCCCTCGCCGCAATCCTCGAGTCCCGCGGCATCAAGGTTTCGATGCTCAAGCTGGATCCCTACATCAATGTGGATCCGGGAACGATGAGTCCTTTCCAGCATGGCGAAGTGTTCGTCACCGAAGACGGCGCAGAGACCGACCTGGACCTTGGCCATTACGAACGCTTCATCGATGCGCGGATGGGCAAGCGCAACAACTTCACCACCGGCCAGATTTACGAGAGTGTCATCAAGAAGGAGCGTCGCGGCGACTATCTGGGCGGCACGGTCCAGGTTATCCCGCACATCACCGACGAGATCAAGCAGTATGTCCGGCGCGGAGCCGGAGACGCCGAAATTGCGCTGGTGGAGGTCGGTGGCACGGTGGGCGACATCGAGTCGCTGCCCTTCCTTGAGGCGATCCGGCAGATGGGCATCGAGGTGGGCCGCGACAATGCCTGTTTCATCCACCTGACACTGGTGCCCTACATTGCCTCCGCCGGCGAGATCAAGACCAAGCCGACCCAGCATTCGGTCAAGGAACTGCGTGAGATCGGCATCCAGCCCGACGTCCTGCTGTGCCGGGCCGACCGGCCATTGCCGGACGGCGAACGGCGCAAGATCGCGCTGTTCACCAATGTCGGCGTCGATGCGGTGATTTCCGCCGTCGATGTCGACAGCATCTACAAGATACCGGGCAAGCTGCACGAGCAGTTCCTGGACGATATCGTCTGCAGGAAGCTCGGCATCAATCCGCCGCCCGCCGACCTGTCGAGCTGGGACCGCGTGATTCACGCGCTGGAACACCCGCAGCACGAAGTGAGCATTGCCCTGGTCGGGAAATATGTGGATCTGACCGAATCCTACAAGTCGCTGTCGGAGGCACTGATCCATGCCGGCATCCATACCGGCTCGAAAATCCACATCCACTATGTCGATTCCGAGAGCATTGAAAAGAACGGCATCCAGTGCCTCGACGGAATGGACGCGATCCTGGTGCCCGGTGGATTCGGCAAACGCGGCGTCGAGGGCAAGATCAGGGCCATCCGTCACGCCCGTGAGAGCGGCGTGCCGTACCTGGGCATCTGCCTGGGCATGCAACTGGCGGTGATTGAGTATGCGCGTCATCTGGCAGGACTCGCCGGGGCACACAGCACGGAGTTTGATCCTGAAACCCCGCATCCGGTGGTGGCGCTGATTACCGAATGGCAGGACCGCGACGGCAGGGTGGAGCATCGCGATGCCTCGTCCGATCTCGGCGGCACCATGCGTCTGGGCGGGCAGGAATGCGAACTGAAGGCGGGCTCGCTCGCACGGAAAATTTACGGCGCCGACCGCATCATCGAGCGTCATCGTCACCGTTATGAAGTCAACAATCATTACCTGCCGCGCCTGCAGGAGGCGGGGCTTAGCGTCAGCGGGCGGTCATTGACCGGCGATCTCTGCGAGATGGTCGAGATTCCAGGGCATCCCTGGTTTGTCGGCGTGCAGTTTCACCCTGAATTCACCTCCACGCCGCGCGGCGGGCATCCGCTGTTCAAGTCTTTCATCGATGCGGCCCTGAAGAACGCCGGCGCCCGGCAACAGTCCTTGCAGCCTGCCCGCGCCTCGGCGGCGACCTGAGAGCATCCCGGAGCGGCCCATGAAACTCTGCGGATTCGAAGCCGGACTCGACCGGCCGCTGTTCCTGATCGCCGGACCTGATACCCTCGAAAACGAGCAGATGTGCCTTGATGTTGCGGGCCATCTGAAAGAGCAGGCCGGCCGGCTGCAAATGCCCTACGTGTTCAAGGGCTCTTTCGACAAGGCCAACCGCACCTCGGGCAAAAGCTACCGCGGTCCCGGCGTCGAAGAAGGACTGCGCATACTCGAAGCGGTGAAGCGGCAGATCGGCGTGCCGGTGCTGACCGACGTGCACGAAGACACGCCGCTCTCCGAAGTCGCGGCGGTGGTGGACGTCATCCAGACCCCGGCCTTCCTCTGCCGGCAGACCAATTTCATCCGCAGCGTGGCCAGCCAGCGCAAGCCGGTGAACATCAAGAAGGGCCAGTTCCTCTCGCCCTGGGAAATGGCCAATGTTGTCGACAAGGCGCGCAGCACAGGCAACGAGCAGATCATGGTCTGTGAGCGCGGCTTCAGCTTCGGCTACAACAACCTGGTCGTCGACATGCGGGGGCTGGCGGTGATGCGCGGCACCGGCTGTCCGGTGGTGTTCGACGCGACCCATTCGGTGCAGCTGCCGGGCGGACAGGGCAGTGCCAGCGGCGGCCAGCGCGAGCATATTCCGGTGCTGGCGCGCGCTGCGGTGGCTGCCGGCGTCTCCGGCGTGTTCATGGAAACCCATCCGAAGCCGGACGAGGCGCTTTGCGATGGCCCGAATTCCTGGCCGCTCGCATTGATGGGTGAATTGCTGGATACCCTTCACGCTCTCGACGCAACGGTCAAAAGCCGCCGTTTCGTGGAACAGCATGTATAACCTACTGCAACAGGACAGGATATGAGCGCAATCGTCGATGTCATAGGCAGGGAAATTCTGGATTCCCGCGGCAATCCGACCGTGGAGGCCGATGTTCTTCTGGAATCCGGCATCCTGGGCCGGGCGGCTGTGCCTTCCGGTGCGTCCACCGGCAGCCGGGAGGCGATCGAGCTGCGGGACGGCGACAAGCAGCGTTATGGCGGCAAGGGGGTTCTGCAGGCCGTGGAGCATGTGAACACCGAGATTTGCGAGGCGGTGATCGGGGTAGATGCCACCGAGCAGGCCTTTGTCGACCGCACACTGCTTGATCTTGACGGCACCGAAAACAAGTCGCGGCTTGGGGCCAACGCGATGCTGGCGGTGTCGATGGCGGTGGCGCGTGCCGCAGCAGAGGAGTCGGGGCTGCCGCTGCACCGTTATCTGGGCGGAGCCGGCGCGATGGCGATGCCGGTGCCGATGATGAACGTCATCAATGGCGGCGCGCATGCCGACAACGGCCTCGACATGCAGGAATTCATGATCGTGCCCGTCGGGTCCGGGAGTTTCCGCGAGGCGCTGCGTTGCGGCGCAGAGGTGTTTCATGCGCTGCGCAGGCTGCTGTCGGACAGGGGGCTTGCCACCGCGGTCGGGGACGAGGGCGGGTTCGCACCGCGGCTGCCGAAGCACGAGGCCGCGATCCAGGTGATCCTGGAGGCGATCGAAGCCGCGGGTTACCGGCCTGGAGAGGACGTGGCGCTGGCGCTGGACTGCGCGAGTTCGGAGTTCTTCGAGGACGGCGAATACACGCTGCGTTCCGAGGGGCTCAGCCTCAAGGCGCCGGAATTCGCCGATTACCTGTCGGCCTGGGTCGACAAATATCCCATCGTCAGCATCGAGGACGGGATGGCGGAAAACGACTGGGATGGCTGGAAGGTGCTGACGCAGAAACTCGGCAACCGGGTGCAACTCGTCGGTGATGACCTGTTCGTCACCAACACGCAATACCTCAAGCGAGGCATCGAGCAGGGCATTGCCAATTCGATCCTGATCAAGGTCAACCAGATCGGCACGCTGACCGAAACCCTGGCTGCGATCGAAATGGCCAAACGCGCGCGTTACACTGCCGTGATCTCGCATCGCTCGGGAGAAACCGAGGACACGACCATCGCCGACATCGCAGTGGCCACCA
The DNA here is from genome assembly GCA_019635015.1 of Burkholderiales bacterium. GTDB lineage: Bacteria > Pseudomonadota > Gammaproteobacteria > Burkholderiales > SG8-41. The sequence goes on from JAHCAG010000013.1 coordinate 26,610, forward strand.
ATGCGATGCAGATCAAGACCGGCTCGCTGTCACGGACGGACCGGCTGGCCAAGTACAACCAGCTGCTTCGCATCGAGGAGGACCTGGGTGACACGGCATCCTATCCCGGACGTGGCGCCTTTTACCAGCTGCGTTAAGCCTTCACCGCGGGTTGTCCGCGTGTCTTCCTGAAGCCATGCGACTGCTTGCCATCACGCTGACCGGGCTGCTGTTGTTGATCCAGTATCCCCTTTGGCTGGGCAAGGGCGGCCTGCTGCGGGTATGGGAGATGGAGAGGCAGATCGAGGCGCAACGCGAATCCAACGCGCGGCTGCGCGCGCGCAATGCAGTGCTGGATGCCGAGGTCCGTGACCTCAAGCAGGGGCTGGAGGCTGCGGAAGAGCGCGCGCGCAACGAACTGGGGATGATCCGCCGGGATGAGGTGTTTTTCCAGGTGCTCGAGGGGGTGCCCGGCAACGGGCCGGCGGCGCCAACGGGCAAATAGCGGCAGGCCCGGTCTGCCCGGTCAATCGGCAAGGAAAGCGGAAACAGATGGGTGCAATCATCATCGACGGCGCTGCGATGGCGCGGCAGGTGCTGGAAGAACAGAAATCGGCTGCCGGGCTGCTGGCGCAGCGGGGTTGCGTGCCGGGCCTTGCTGTCGTGCTTGTCGGCGATGATCCTGCTTCCGCTGTGTACGTCCGCAGCAAGGAGCGCGCCTGCCGCGAGGCCGGTGTAAGCACCTTTGATACCCGCCTGCCGGCGGCGACAACGACGGCGGAGATGCTGGAGAAAATTGACGCGCTGAACAATGATGTCCGGGTGCACGGCATCCTGGTGCAGCTGCCATTGCCGGCGCACATCGATGCAGTGACAGTCCTGCAGCACATTGATCCCGCAAAGGATGTCGACGGCTTCACCTGGCGCAGCCTGGGGGCGCTGCTCGACGGCCATGCCCTGCTGGCGCCTTGCACACCGTCGGGCTGCATGCTGATGCTTGAGCGCGCGGGCGTGCCGGTGGCCGGCCGCCAGGCGGTGGTGATCGGGCGCAGCAGCATTGTCGGCAAACCGGCGGCCCTGATGCTGCTCCAGCGCAACGCGACGGTCACGATCTGCCATTCCCGCACTCCGGAACTGGCGGCGATCACGCGCGCAGCGGACATCCTGATCTGTGCGGCAGGAAAGCCGCGGATGGTCACCGCGGACATGGTCAAGCCCGGCGCCGCGGTGATCGATGTCGGCATCAACCGCCTGCCTGACGGCAAATTGTGCGGGGACGTGGATTACGATGCCGTGCAGGAACGGGCCGGGTGGATCACGCCGGTTCCGGGCGGTGTCGGCCCGATGACGGTGGCGATGGTGATTGCCAATGTCATCGCCGCGGCAGGGCGCCTGACGAGCTGAAAACATGCCCACGCTTCATATTGCCTGGGAGCAAGTCATCAACAGGAAAAGCTGTTGGCAAACCCCAGCAGCAATTCCGGGCTGAAATAACCTTGAAACACGGCATAACTCAGCGATGCCGCAAGGATGGACAGCAGTATCCAAACCAGCATTTTTTTTTGTGCGACACTCATCGCGGTAACTGGACGGACAAGGGTGGCGACGGATTTTGATTATGGCATGGCGCACGGCGGCGGATCGATATTTCCGGGAACGATGAACATATAACCAGTGACTCCAAGGCACGGACAGGCGGTTGATATAATCGCGGTTTTCTGCATCTGCCGTGACCATCTTGAGCTCCGCTTCCGAACTGTCGCTCCCGTCCGGTTTTTCGTTCGCTGATCTTTATGCGCGGGACGGACTGATACGCATTGACCGCAGGTTTCTTGAGGTCATCGCCATTGCCGATACAGGGCTGCACGAAAGGCTGCTGGCCGCGCGCGCGGGAGCAGCAGCCCTCACGGCCAAGGCGGAGTCGGAGCTGCTGCTGGCGCTGGCGCCGCATCTGGATGATTTCATCGCGCAGCTTTTCGGCATTGAAGCCGAAGTCAATGTGCTGTCGGCGCAACATCATGAGCTGGCACCCCTGTACCGGGTCAAGCGCCTGTTCGTGCAGCGCAAGGCCATGCACAAATACAAGGCGGAGACGGCCGCGGGCATCGACGGGGATGCGGTGGCCGCGCAACTGGCTGCGTTGTTCGGCGAGCCTCTGACCGAACTGGCTTTTGCCCGCCATGTCGAAAAATGGCAGCAGGACGAACAGGAGCATGCCGCAAAGCTCGAACTGGCGCTGCAGTACGCCGCCTGGGCGGCGCATATCGGAACCGGCCATGCCCGCCACCATGCCGGGGTGCTGTTCAGGTCGCCGCACAAGCTCGACGTGCAGAACCTGGTGCCGGTGCAGACTGGCAGTGGCGGGGGTTATACCGAGCACCGTTTCGACGTGTCCAGGCTGCGGCTGCGCGAGGGATTCAAGCTGACCGACCGCGGCACCGACCTTGCCGGCGCGTTAGACGAGGCCAACTACTGCATCTGGTGCCACGAGCAGGGCAAGGATTCCTGTTCCAAGGGGCTGCTGCAGAAAGGCGCCAGCGGCCGCGGTGCAGCGTCTTTCAAGAAGTCACCGTTCGGCATCACGCTGGCCGGCTGCCCGCTGGAAGAGAAGATTTCCGAGTTCCACAAGGCCAAGACCGAGGGACTGGTGATCGGTGCGCTGGCGATCATCACCATCGACAATCCGATGGTCGCGGCGACCGGCCACCGCATCTGCAACGATTGCATGAAAGCCTGCATCTACCAGAAGCAGGAGCCGGTCAACATTCCGCAGGCCGAGACACGGACGCTGAAGGATGTGCTCGAACTGCCCTGGGGATTCGAGATATACAGCCTGCTGACACGCTGGAATCCGCTGAACCTGCGCAACCCCCTGCCGAAAGCGCCGACCGGCAGGCGGGTGCTGGTGGTGGGCATGGGGCCGGCCGGATTCTCGCTGTCGCATTTCCTGATGAACGACGGCCACACGGTGGTCGGCATCGACGGCCTGAAAATCGAGCCTTTGCCGCCGGAACTGTCCGGCATCGATGTGGCAGGCGCGCGTGTTCCTTTCAGGCCGGTCCGGGATGTGCATGAACTGTATGAATCGCTCGATGAACGGGCGATGGCAGGTTTCGGCGGTGTCGCCGAATACGGCATCACCGTGCGCTGGGACAAGAATTTCCTGAAAATCATCCGCCTGCTGCTGGAGCGGCGAGCGCAGTTTGCGCTGTTCGGCGGCGTGCGTTTTGGCGGCACGGTCACCGCGGAAGATGCCTTCGCGCTGGGCTTCGATCATGTCGCACTGGCGATCGGCGCCGGCCGGCCCACGGTGCCCGACATGCCCAACGGGCTGGCACGCGGCGTGCGCACCGCTTCGGATTTCCTGATGGCGCTGCAGCTGACCGGCGCGGCAAAGGCCGGGTCGATTGCCAACATGCAGCTGCGGCTGCCGGTGGTGGTGATCGGCGGCGGTCTCACCGCGGTTGATACCGCGACCGAATCGCTTGCCTATTACCCGCTGCAGGTCGAGAAATTCCTGCAGCGCCACGAAATCCTCGTGCGTGAACGCGGCGAGGATGCCGTGCAGAAGGCCTGGGGTGCGGAGGAGCGCGAAATTGCCGCCGAGTTCATTGCCCATGCGCGGGCGATCCGCGCCGAGCGCGCCGCTGCATTGAAAGAAGGGCGCGCGCCGCGCATCCTGCAGCTGCTGCAGTCCTGGGGCGGCGCGACGATTGCCTATCGCAAGAGGCTGGTCGACAGCCCCTCGTACACGCTGAACCACGAGGAAGTGCACAAGGCACTGGAGGAGGGCATAACCTTCGCCGAAGGCCTCACGCCGCTGGCCATCGAAACCGACCGCCATGGCCATGCCAGCGCGCTGAAAGCCGGCGTGCAGGTCAGGGGTGATGACGGAGCCTGGCAGGACGCGGGACAGGTGATGCTGCCGGCGCGTGCGATCCTGATCGCTGCCGGCACCCAGCCCAATACCGTGCTTGCCCGCGAGGACGCGGAGACCTTCATGCTCGACGGCCGTTATTTTCGCGCCGTCGATGCCGATGGCAATCCGGTGGCGGCGGAGAAGTCGATTTCCAAGCCGGACGCGGTCAACGTGCTGCTGGCGAAACGCGCCGACGGCCGCTTCATCAGTTATTTCGGTGACGTGCATCCATCGTTCTTCGGCAACGTGGTCAAGGCCATCGGCAGCGCGAAGCAGGGGTATCCGGTGGTCAGCAGCGTGCTCGAACGTGTCGGCCCGGCAGTTGCGACAGACGATGCGGCTTTCCTTGGAGCCTTGCAGCGCGATCTCCGCGCCACCGTGCATGAGGTCAGGCGCCTGACGCCGACCATTGTCGAAGTGATACTGCATGCCCCGCTGGCAGCAAGGCGTTTCCAGCCGGGACAGTTTTACCGGCTGCAGAATTTTGAATCGCAGGCGGCGCAGAGTTGCGGCAGCACCCTCGCCATGGAAGGCCTTGCGCTGACCGGCGCGTGGGTGGACGCCGGCAAGGGGCTGCTGTCGACGATCGTGCTCGAAATGGGCGGCTCCAGCGACCTCTGTGCCGTGTTGAAAGCGGGTGAACCGGTGATTTTGATGGGACCCACCGGCACACCCACTGAAATTCCCTCCGGCGAGACCGTGGTTCTGGTCGGCGGCGGACTCGGCAACGCGGTGCTGTTCTCGATCGGGCAGGCGATGCGCAAGTCCGGTTGCAAGGTGCTGTATTTCGCCGGTTACAAGGGTATGGCAGACCGTTATCACGTCGAGAACATCGAGGCGGCGAGCGACGTCATCATCTGGTGCTGCGACGAAAAGCCCGGCTTCACGCCGTCGCGCCCGGACGACCGCAGTTTCGTCGGCAATATCGTGCAGGCGATGCATGCCTATGCCTCGGGCGAACTCGGTGCCCAGGCCATCCCGTTCCGCGACGCCGACCGTGTCATTGCCATCGGTTCGGACAGGATGATGGCGGCGGTGGCGCGGGCGCGCCATGAAGTGCTGAAGCCGTACCTGAAAGCGCAGCATCACGCGATCGGTTCGATCAACTCGCCGATGCAGTGCATGATGAAGGAGGTTTGCGCGCAGTGCCTGCAGCCGCATGTCGACCCGCAGACCGGCAGGACAAGTTATGTGTTTTCCTGCTTCAACCAGGACCAGCCGCTCGATTGCGTCGACTGGAAGGCGCTCGACCAGCGGCTGAAACAGAACTCGACCCAGGAAAAACTGACTGCGCAGTGGCTGGATCACTGCCTGACTGCACTCAAGGCTTGATCGGTATTTTATAACTTATTGATTATAAACAACTTTTTATAATCTTACCCAGGATCTTCGACGCGCCAGAGGCTGCGTTCGAGGCGTGCGCCCAATGCACTCAATCCCGCGGCAACCGGCGCCGGATCCCCGCAGACGATGAACCGCGGCACGTCCTTGCCGCCCGACTGGTAGTCCAGTGCAGACAGGCCGGCGTCGGCGAGGATTTCACTTACGGCGGGGCAGGCCGATTCAGCGCAGAAGATGCCGGACCACGCATATACGTCGCCGCGGCGCAACGGGTTGCCGGAGTCTTCACCGCCCGCATAAAGAGGGCGCTCGAAACGCCGGTAGAGCTTGCGCATGCCGAGCCGGATCGCTTCGAAATCCGGACTGGCCGCGCGTGCGGCCATGTCGGTGTGCTGGCCGGCCATGTCCGGAAAATCCAGGCGCCAAAGCGTGTCGGGCCAGTCATCGCCGCCTTCGATTTTCGCGCAGACCTGTCCACGCGGCAGGCCAAGGGCCGAGCGCACATCGCAGGCCCTGATGCGCTGGCGCAGCACCGCGGCTTCCTTGCCGGGGTGCGCGTAGTAGAAGTTCAGCGAAACGATCAAATCGCGGACATCAGGGGTTGCGTCCGACCTCACGCAACGCGTCGCCGAGCTTGCCCACCAGTTCGTCGATCTGGGCCTTGCTGATGATCAGGGGCGGGGACAGCGCGATGATGTCGCCGGTGGTGCGGATCAATGCGCCTTTTTCGTAGCACTTGAGAAAAGTCTCGAAGGCACGCGCGGTCGGCGCGCCAGGCCGCGGTTCGAGCTCGATGCCTGCGACCAGTCCCATGTTGCGCACATCGATGACATTGGGCATCTCGCGCAGGGACTGCACGGCCTCTTCAAAATAGGGCGCCAGTTCCTGCGCGCGCTGGAACAGACCTTCTTCCTCGAAGGTGTCGAGGCTGGCCAGCGCGGCGGCGGTGGCCAGCGGGTGGCCGGAATAGGTGTAGCCGTGGAACAGTTCGATTGTTCCCGGCGGGGCGTTGTTGACCACGGCGTCGTAGATGCCGCGGCGGGCGATCACCGCGCCCATCGGCACCGTGCCGTTGGTCAGTCCCTTGGCCACGATCATCATGTCCGGCACCACGCCCACGGCATCGGCGCCGAAGCAGGGGCCGGTGCGACCGAAACCGGTGATGACCTCGTCGAATATCAGCAGCAGGCCGTGTTTGTCGCAGATCCGGCGCAGGCGCTCGAGGTAGCCTTTCGGCGGCACCAGCACGCCGGTGGAGCCGGCGAGCGGTTCGACGATGACGGCGGCGATGTTGCTGGCGTCGTGCAGCGGGATGATGCGCTGCTCGAGTTCATCGGCGAGGTGCGCACCCCAGGCCGGCTGGCCGCGGCTGAAGGCGTTTTCCCCGAGGTTGTGTGTGTGGGCCAGGTGGTCGACACGGAACAGCATGTTGCCGAAGGCCTTGCGGTTGGCCGGAATGCCGCCGACCGAAATGCCGCCGAAGCCGGCGCCGTGATAGCCGCGTTCGCGGCCGACCAGCACGTTGCGCTGGCCTTCACCGCGGGCACGGTGATAGGCCAGCGCGATCTTCAGCGCGGTGTCGACACCTTCCGAGCCGGAGTTGCAGTAGAACACGTGATCGAGATCGCCGGGTGCCAGTGCCGCCAGCCGTTCGGCGACGCGGAAGGCATCCGGGTGGCCGAGCTGGAAGGCGGGGCTGTAGTCCATCGTGGCCACCTGTTTCTGTATGGCCTCGACGATCTTTGGCCGGCAGTGGCCGGCGTTGACGCACCAAAGTCCCGCGGTGCCGTCGAGCACCTGCCGGCCGTCGTCGGTGGTGTAATGCATGTCCTTCGCGGCGACCAGCATGCGCGGCGACTGCTTGAAGGCGCGGTTGGCGGTGAATGGCATCCAGAATGATTCGAGATCGGCGGGACGGGCAGTCATGGTTTGGGGGTTTTTACAGGTTTTATCGTTGACGGATTCGGCAGCGCGGGGCGCCTGATTTCATCGGCCTTGTGGCGCCTGCATGCTACCATTTTCGAGCGATGGAACGATATCGATACTGTTGTGCAGGCGGTTTCGCCATGACGTTTCTGCGGCGGGTTCATCTGCTTTTTTTCGCCGTTTTCCTCGTTTCTGCGGCAGGTGCAGCCGCCGGTGATGTGCTGAAGGTCGGCTCCAAACGGTTCACCGAATCCTATGTCCTCGGTGAAGTGATCGCGCAGACCGCGCGCGCGACCGGCGCAAGCGTCGAGCACCGGCCGGGGCTGGGCAACACGGCAATCCTTTTTGCCGCGCTCAAAAGCGGTGCCATCGATGTCTATCCGGATTACACCGGCACCATCGCTTTCGAATTGCTGGGTCTGCCGGGAGTGCCGTTGCTGAGCGAACTCAACCGGCAGCTGTCCGCGCACGGGCTGGCCGCGGGCGTGTTTCCGGGCTTCAGCAATGCCTATGCGCTGGCGATGCGGGAGGCGGATGCGGTGGGGCGCGGCATCCGGCGCATTTCCGAACTCCGGGATTTCCTCGATGCGCGCCTCGGCCTGTCGCCGGAGTTTCTCAACCGGCGGGATGGCTGGCCGGCGCTGAGCGACACCTACGAAATCGGCGGCCTGGCAGTTCGCGGACTGGAGCACGGTCTGGCCTATGCGGCGCTGGAGAGGGGGGAAATCGATGTCATCGATGTCTATACCACCGATCCGCAGATCCGGCGGCTGGGGCTGCGCGTGCTGGAGGATGATCGGCGCTTTTTTCCGGAGTACGAAGCCGTGCTGCTGTACCGGCTCGACCTGCCGTCACGGCATCCGGTGGCCTGGGCCGCCATCGAAAGACTGCAGGGCACGATTCCGGCTGCCGCGATGCTGGAGATGAATGCCGCCGTCGAGCTGGGACGGAGGGATTTTCCGGAGGTGGCGCGGGACTGGCTGGAAAAACGCCCGCCCGAGGCGGTCGCGGGGCAGCGGTCCCTGATGAGCGCCGTGTTTGCGCCCGACCTGCTGCGCCTGACCCTGGAGCACCTGCAACTGGTGTTGGCCTCCCTGCTGCTCAGCATTTCGGCAGGCATCCCGCTGGGCATCCTGGCGCAGCGGGTGCCGCAGGCGGGGCGCTGGATACTGGCCGGAGCCGGGGTTCTGCAGACGGTCCCCAGCCTGGCCTTGCTGGCATTCCTGATCGTCCTGCTGGATCGCATCGGCGCGTTGCCCGCGGTGCTTGCGCTGTCGTTGTATGCGCTGCTGCCGGTGATACGCGGCACCGAGGTGGCGCTGGCCGGCGTTGGTGACCGCATGCGCGATGCCGGACTGGCGCTGGGCCTGAGCCGCGGGCAACTGCTGTGGGTGGTCGAATTGCCGCTGGCTGTTCCCGGCGTGCTGGCAGGCATCAGGACTGCGGCAGTCATTAACGTCGGAACGGCGACGATCGCGGCCTTTGTCGGTGCCGGGGGTTATGGCGAACGGATTGTCGCCGGGCTGGCTGTAAACGACCATGTGGTGATGTTGTCCGGCGCGCTGCCGGCGGCTGTTCTTGCGGTGCTGATTGAATGGGGGTTCCGGCTGTGCGAGCGGTGGCTGCGCCCGGATTGCGGAAAATCATGAAAATGCAGGGCAAAACGGCTGCCCGGGCGGTCATATATTGGAATGTCACTGCCGTTTTTTGTGTCTCCGGCTTGAACTTACGTGCTTGTCGCCGGTCACTGCAGGCGACGCCCGGAACGGATGTTTCATGCGGTCGTTCAGGCAGTTATACTGCGCGGCGCCTGTCGGGACGGCGGTTTTGCCGGCCGGATTCAGTGCGGCAGTATCAGGGACCGGATAATAATGAGTGATCGCGAAGTCGATCAGCAGCTGGTGGAGCGCGTGCAGAGCGGAGACAAGCGCGCATTCGACCTGCTGGTGAGCAAATACCAGCGCAAGCTGGGCCGGTTGCTGTCGCGGTTCATCCGGGATCCCAGCGAGGTCGAGGATGTGACGCAGGAGGCGTTCATCAAGGCTTACCGGGCGCTGCCGGGATTCCGCGGCGACAGCGCCTTTTATACATGGCTGTACCGTATCGGCATCAATACGGCGAAGAACCATCTGGTGGCCATGGGACGGCGGGCGCCGACCAGCACCGAACTCGACGCCGAAGAGGCGGAAGGGGTGGAAGCCGGGGATCAGCTGCGGGACCTGAACACGCCGGAGAACCAGATGATGAGCCGGCAGGTCGGGGACACAGTGAACCAAACCCTGCAGGAGTTGCCTGAGGAGTTGAGAACGGCGATTACCCTTCGCGAAATCGAGGGGCTGAGTTACGAGGAAATTGCGGCGGTGATGCAGTGTCCGGTGGGTACGGTGCGTTCCCGGATTTTCCGGGCACGCGAGGCGGTGGCGGAGAAATTACGGCCCTTGCTCGGCACGGGCAAGGACAGGAGATGGTGAGATGGAACATGTATCGGCGTTGATGGACGGCGAAGCGGACGGGCAGGAAGCGCACCAGGCATTGCTGCGCCTCGGTGATACTGCCGAGGCGCGGGAGTCTTGGGACATGTACCACCTGGTCGGTGATGTCATGCGGGGTGAGGCGGTTCACAGTGTTGATGTGTCCCGGCGTGTCTCTGCCGCATTGTCCCTGGAGCCGACCGTTCTGGCTCCTGCCCGGTCCCGCAGGGCCGGCAAACCGTTCGCGTTTGCGCTGTCCGCGGCGGCATCAGTTTCCGCCGTGGCAGTGGTCGGCTGGATGGCATTCTCCTCGAGCAACGTGGCGAATCCGCCTGCTGAAATCGCGCGCGCGACAGTGCCTGCTGCAGTGCAAGAACAGCCGCTGGTCAGCGTACCCAACGACGGCCAGATGAACGAATATCTGCTTGCTCACCAGGGCATATCGCCGAGCACCAGCCTGCAGGGCGTGGCGCCTTATATCCGCACCATTTCGATAGCCCCTGCCGCCGACCGGTAATATCCCATGAAATTCTGGTGGATCCTAGTTCTTGGTTTTGCGCCGGGTGCCGTTGCGGCAAGCGGGGAATCACGCGAAGCCCTGGCCATGCTCGAGAAAATGGCCGAAGCAGGCCGGAAAGTGAATTACACCGGAACATTCATGTTCCAGCATGGCAAGCAGGTCGAAACCTCCAGCATTGCCCATTTCGTCAATCCGGCCGGGGGCGTGCTGGAACGTCTGGAAACGCTGGATGGACCTGCCCGTGAAATCATCCGCAACAATGACCAGGTGACTTGCTACATCCCGGGCAGCAAGGTCGTGCTGATCGATCCCAGGGGCTCCCGCCAGTTTCCGATCCGTGTCGAGCAGATCCAGGAGATCGTCCAGCATTACAGCGTGGTGAAAGGCGGGCTGGACCGGGTAGCCGGCATGCAGTGCCAGTGGGTGACCCTGGTGCCGGCCGACACCCTGCGTTATACCCGGCGGTTCTGCGCCGAGCTGAACACCGGTCTGCCGCTGCAGGCGCGTACCCTGAATGAGAAAAACGAGACGCTGGAAGCATTTGCGTTCTCAACACTGGAAATTGGCGGCTCATTCCGCCGCGAGCTGGTGCAGTCCAAATACGCGGCGATGAGCGTCAAGCAGAACTGGCGCGTCGACCGCTCCGCGCTGACGGCCGGCGACAGCGGCGACTCCGGCTGGGTGGTGCAGTCGCTGCCGGCGGGATTCCGCAAGCTGATGGAACTGCGCCGCTCCATGGTCGGCAAAAAGGGCACGGCCTCGCACCTGGTGTTTTCCGACGGCCTTGCCGCAGTGTCGATATTCATCGAACCCGGAGTCCGGCCGGACAGAAAGCAGACGCTCAGGCACCAGGGCGCGATGCACATCTACAGTCAGCCGGTTGCAGGTCATACCGTGACGATTCTCGGTGAAACACCCGCGGAAACCGTGATGCAGTTTGCGCGCGCGCTGGAACCGAAGGCGTCCGCCACGGTTCAGCGCTGAGCTCATCTTTTTCTTTTTTATTTTTTACAGACCCGTGCGTTATCAGGAAAGGCTGAACATGTTCAGGTATTTCTTTCTGGCCCTGTGCCTGTTTGTACCGTTGCAGTCCGCCGCCCAGCTTCCTGACTTCACGGAACTCGTGGAGAAACAGGGTGCGGCCGTGGTCAACATCAGCACCACCCAGTCTGCGCAGCGCAATCCGCTGTCGCGGCAACTGCCGCAACTGGACGAGAACGATCCGTTCTATGAGTTCTTCCGCCGCTTCATGCCGAACAATCCGAATCCCGGCCAGCAGGGTCCGCGCGGATTCCAGGCGCAGTCGCTGGGCTCCGGATTCATCATCAGCGCTGACGGTTACATCCTGACCAACGCGCATGTCGTAGATGGCGCGGAAGAAGTCAACGTCAAGCTCACCGACAAGCGCGAATTCAAGGCCAAGGTCGTCGGCACGGACCGCCGCACCGATGTCGCCCTGATCAAGATTGACGCGAGCGGATTGCAGACGGTCCGTTTCGGCGATGCCAACCGCCTCAAGGTCGGTGAATGGGTCGTCGCCATCGGCTCGCCGTTCGGATTCGAAAACACGGTGACCGCGGGCATAGTCAGCGCCAAGGGGCGTTCGCTGCCGCAGGAGAACTTCGTGCCTTTCATCCAGACCGATGTTGCCGTCAATCCCGGCAATTCCGGCGGGCCACTGTTCAACCTCAGGGGTGAGGTTGTCGGCATCAATTCGCAGATCTACAGCCGCACCGGCGGGTTCATGGGGCTGTCTTTCGCGATTCCGATTGATGTCGCCAACGACATTGCACAGCAGTTGCGGACCACCGGCAAGGTGACGCGCGGCCGCATCGGCGTGGTGATCCAGCCGGTGACCCGGGAACTCGCCGATGGTTTTGGCCTGCCCAAACCACAGGGCGCGCTGGTCAATTCGGTTGAAAAGGGCGGTCCTGCGGAAAAGGCCGGCATCGAGGCCGGCGATGTCATCCTGCGTTTCGACGGCAAGCCGGTGACTTCGTCGGAGGACCTGCCGCGGATCGTCGGCGGTACCAAGCCGGGGAGCAGTATCGCGGTCCAGGTCTGGCGCAACAAGTCGACACGGGACATGCAGGTGGTCGTGGCCGAACTCTCCGACGAGCGTGCGACGCGCCAGGCGCGCGGCGGCAAGCCGCAGCCGCCGGCGGGCAGCAGGTTCGGCATGGCGCTGGCCGATCTCAGTGATGCGCAGCGCAAGGAGCTCAAAATCGAGGGCGGCGTGCTGGTTGATGGCGTGCAGGGTGCTGCCGCGCAGGCCGGGCTGCGCCGCGGCGACGTGATCCTTGCGGTGAACAACCAGGACGTCAAATCGGTTGAGCAGTTCCAGCAGTTGATGGGTGGATTTGACAAGGGGCGCATCGTGGCCCTGCTGGTGCGGCGCGGAGGCAATTCGCTGTACATTCCGTTCCGCATCGACGGGAATGGGTGATTCACCGCAGCTTGAACTGGTCCTCTACGGCCGCTCATGGTGCCACCTCTGTGACGACATGCTGGCCGGCTTGCGTGCGCTGCCGGCCGGCCGGCCGTTCCAGGTTTCAGTTGTCGATGTCGATACCGATGCTGCGCTGGAGCGGCGCTTCGGGGACAAGGTGCCGGTGCTGATGCACGGCGAACGGGAACTCTGTCATTACCACCTGGATGTTGCCGCCGTTACTGAATACTTGCTGAATTTCCGCTAAAATACGGGGCCTTGTGAACCGAACTTGGGCACGCCGGGGAAGTCCGGGTGCCCTTTTTGTTGTTTTGTCCGGCGGCCGGAACTGATGCAGCACATCCGCAATTTCTCCATCATCGCGCACATTGACCACGGAAAGTCGACGCTGGCCGACCGTTTCATCCAGCTTTGCGGCGGCCTGTCCGACCGTGAAATGGAATCGCAGGTGCTCGACTCGATGGAACTCGAGCGCGAACGCGGCATCACCATCAAGGCGCAGACTGCGGCGCTGACCTACAAGGCAAAAGACGGACAGATCTACCGCCTGAACCTGATCGACACGCCGGGGCACGTCGACTTTTCCTACGAGGTGTCGCGTTCGCTGGCGGCCTGCGAGGGGGCGCTGCTGGTCGTGGATGCATCGCAGGGTGTCGAGGCGCAGACCGTTGCCAACTGCTACACCGCCATCGAGCAGGGCGTCGAGGTGGTGCCGGTGCTCAACAAGATGGATCTGCCCCAGGTCGAGCCCGAACGGGTTGCAGCCGAGATCGAGGACATCATCGGCATTCCCGCCAAAGACGCGGTCAGGGTCAGTGCCAAGACCGGCGAGGGCATTGCCGAGGTGCTCGAGGCGGTGGTCAGCCTGATGCCTCCCCCGAAAGGGGACCCGGGGGCGCCGCTGAAAGCCCTGATCATTGATTCCTGGTTCGACAATTATGTCGGCGTGGTGATGCTGGTGCGGGTCGTGGATGGTGCGCTGAAACCCAAAGACCGCATCCTGCTGATGTCGACCGGCAGCAACCATCTTTGCGAACAGGTCGGTGTCTTCACTCCCAAGTCACAGGCCCGTGAAAGCCTTTCCGCGGGCGAGGTCGGTTTCGTGATTGCCGGCATCAAGGAACTGCAGGCAGCCAAGGTCGGCGACACAATGACGCTCGCGACCAATCCGGCAACGGAAGCGCTGCCCGGATTCAAGGAGATCAAGCCGCAGGTGTTTGCCGGGCTCTATCCGGTGGAGTCGAACGAATACGAGGCGCTGCGCGATGCGCTGGAGAAACTGCACCTGAACGACTCCTCGCTGCGTTTCGAGCCCGAGTCCTCACAGGCACTGGGTTTCGGCTTCCGTTGCGGCTTTCTCGGGCTTTTGCACATGGACATCGTGCAGGAGCGCCTGGAGCGCGAATACGGCATGTCGCTGATCACCACGGCGCCCACGGTGGTTTATGAAGTGGCACTGCGGGACGGTACCGTGCTCGAGATCGAGAATCCGTCGCGCCTGCCGGAGGTTTCGCAGATCGAGGAAATCCGCGAACCGATGATCAAGGCCTCAATCCTCGTGCCAAGCGACTATGTCGGACCGGTGATGACGCTGTGCACCGAAAAACGCGGCGTGCAGAAAAACATGCAGTACCTCGGACGGCAGGTGATGCTTACTTACGAGCTGCCGCTGAACGAGGTGGTGATGGATTTCTTCGATCGCCTGAAATCGGTCTCCCGGGGATACGCTTCGCTGGATTACGATTTCATCGAGTACCGCGCCGGGGACCTGGTGCGCCTGGACATCCTGATCAACAATGAACGGGTCGATGCCCTGTCGCTGATCGTGCACCGCGCCAACGCCCAGTACCGCGGCCGCGACGTGGCGGAGCGGATGCGCAAGCTGATCCCGCGGCAGATGTTCGACATTGCCATCCAGGCGGCGATCGGCGCGCACATCATCGCGCGCGAGACGGTCAAGGCGCTGCGCAAGAACGTGCTGGCCAAGTGTTACGGCGGTGACATTTCGCGAAAGAAGAAGCTGCTGGAAAAACAGAAAGCCGGCAAGAAGCGAATGAAGCAGGTCGGCACCGTCGAGATTCCGCAGGAGGCATTTCTTGCCATCCTGCAGGTCGGCAAATAGGGGATTCCTGCCATGAATTTTGCGCTGATCATGCTGGTCCTGCTGCTGGTCACCGGCGCAGTCTGGCTGGCGGAAGTGCTGTATTTCCGCAAGCGCCGGGTGGCGGGCATGCCGCAGCCGTGGTGGATAGAATATCCGGCAAGTTTCTTTCCGGTCATCCTGGTGGTGTTCGTGCTGCGTTCCTTCCTGGTGGAACCGTTCAAGATTCCCTCCGGTTCGATGCTGCCGACGCTGCTGGTCGGGGATTTCATCCTGGTCAACAAGTTCACCTACGGCATACGCCTGCCGGTCCTGAACACGCGGCTGGTCGAGGTCAACGAGCCTCAGCGCGGGGAGGTGATGGTGTTCCGGTACCCCGAGAATCCTTCGCTGGATTACATCAAACGCGTGGTTGCCCTGCCCGGGGACGACATCGTCTATGCGGACAAGCGACTGAGCATCAACGGCAGGGAAGTGCCGCTGAAGCCGGATGGCGACTACAGTTATGTCGAGGGCGGACTCAATTTCGTTTCGGCAAAACGCTTCGAGGAGCGGCTGGGCGAACATGCGCATGCCGTCCTGCTGCAGCAGGACGTACCGCCGGTGCAACTGAGCGGCGTGCAGCGCTTTCCCTATCGCGACAATTGTGCGTACAATGAGTCCGGGTTCCGCTGCAAAGTCCCTGCCGGGCATTATTTCCTGATGGGGGATAACCGGGACAGCAGCAGCGACAGCCGTTACTGGGGATTTGTGCCGGAGCGCAACATTGTCGGCAGGGCGTTTCTGATCTGGTGGAATTTCGACAACCTGAAACGCATCGGGCAGTCGATCAACTGACATACTCGGGAGGCATCAATGAATTCGCAGCGCGGCATCACGATCACCGGTTTTCTGGTATTTGCGGTACTGCTGATATCGGCACTGCTGCTGGGCTTCAAGATCGGCCCGGCGTACATGGAATACCACACCATCCAGAAGATGTTCCGCACGATGGCCAGCGATCCGTCCATCAAGAATGCAACCCGCGGCGAATTCAACAGCGCGTTCAACGCGCGTGCCGGCGTCGACAATGTCAAGGCCATCACTTATGACGACGTGCAGATCGAGAAAGACGGCGACGGCATCGTGATCAGCGCGGAATACACGGTGCGCGTGCCGCTGTTCAGCAATCTCAGCGCGTTCATGGAGTTCCGGCCGACGTCCCGGCAGTAACGGCCGGATGACGCGGTTTTCTGGCTTGCGGTGGATTACGGCCTGATCAGCGGCAGGATCGGTTACGCCTTCCGCGAGCCGGCATTGCTGCGGCGCGCACTGACCCACCGTTCTTTCGGTGCCGACCACAACGAGCGCCTGGAATACCTTGGCGACAGTGTCGTCAACTGCCTGGTCGCCCTGGAACTCTATGAGCGTTTTCCGCAGCTCAGTGAAGGCGAGTTGTCACGCCTCCGTGCCAACCTGGTGAACCAGCAGGCGCTGCAGGGTATAGCCATCAACATGGGGTTGGGGGAACAATTGCTGCTCGGTGAGGGCGAACTGAAAAGCGGAGGGGCGGCGCGGCCGTCCATCCTGGCCGATGCGGTCGAGGCGGTTGTCGGCGCTGTGCTCATCGACGGGGGATTCCAGGCTGCCCAGCAGGCCGTGCGCCGGCTGTTTGGCGAAAATCTTGCCGCAGTCAATCCCGGAGCCAGTGGCAAGGATGCGAAAACACGGCTGCAGGAGTTTGCGCAGGGCAGGGGGCTGCCGCTGCCCGTTTACACGCTCCTTGGCACGCGCGGGCAGGCGCATGCGCAGTCCTTCGAAGTGCAGTGTGCCATTGCCGGTCTCGGGATCCGTACCGAGGGACGTGGCGGGAGCCGGCGCGCTGCGGAACAGGATGCGGCCGGCAAGGCCATGGCACTGGTGGAGAATCAATGACCGATGCCGCACACCGTGCCGGACATCTTGCCATCATCGGCAGGCCGAATGTCGGCAAATCGACGCTGCTCAATCGCCTGGTGGGCCAGAAAATCAGCATCACCTCCAGACGTCCCCAGACAACGCGGCAACGGATCATCGGGATCGTCACCCGCTCCGACGCGCAGTACGTTTTTGTCGACACTCCCGGGTTCCAGACGCACCACGGCAGCACGATGAACCGCCTTATGAACCGCAGCGTGTCGCGCAGCGTATCGGATGTCGACGCCGTGGTCTGGGTGGTGGAGGCGCCGCGGCTGACGGCGGAGGACAAGGCGGTGTTTGGACTGCTGCAACCGGGAACGCAGTTCGTGGTTGCGCTGAACAAGATCGATGGCGTGGGCAACAAGAATGAACTGCTGCCGCTGATGCAGGAGATCCACGCGCTGGCGCAGCCGGCGGCTATTGTCCCCGTGTCGGCAAAAACGGGCAGCGGAACCGATGATTTGCTTGCGGCGCTGAAGCCGTTGCTGCCCGTGCAGGAAGCCATGTACGGGGAGGACGAGATCACCACGGCCAGCGAACGCACCCTGGCGGCCGAACTGCTGCGCGAGAAACTGTTCCGGCTGCTCGGCGAGGAGTTGCCGTATTCGGCGCTGGTCGAGATCGAGAAATTCGAAACCGTGGACGGACTGCGCCGCATCCATGCCGGCATACTGGTCGACAAGCCCGGTCACAAGGGCATCGTCATCGGCAAGGGCGGTGCCAAGCTGAAGGACATCGCAAGCCAGGCCCGCGCCGACATGGAGCGTCTGTTCGGCGGCAGGGTTTTTCTCGAAGTCTGGGTCAAGGTGAAGTCCGGCTGGGCCGATGATCTGGGCCTGTTGCGACGCTCAGGGATTGAATAAAAATATATTAAAAACAATATGTTATATATTTTTATTCAAGTAAACTCTGAATTATGGCGGGGGTTCCGGCGGCATGGCTGAGCGGGCACGGCGGGACGGGCAATCGGCCTACCTCCTGCACACCTATGCCTACCGTGAAACCAGCCTGATTGCCGAGTTCTACAGCCGCGAATCAGGCCGGGTTGCGGTCATTGCCCGCGGTGCGCGACGGCCGCGCTCAGCGCTGCGCGGCGTGTTGATGGCATTCCAGCCGCTGCTGATCGGCTGGTCGGGAAAATCGGAATTGAAAGTCCTGCACAAGGCCGAGTGGCAGGGCGGGTATGCGCCCCTGCGCGGACTCGGCCTGATCTGCGGCTTCTACCTGAACGAACTGCTGCTGAAGCTGCTGCCGCGGGAGGATCCCCACGAGCAGCTGTTCGAGGCCTATGCCGCGGCGCTGGCGCAATTGCCAGGCACCTTGGATCATGCCGCGGTACTGCGCCGCTTCGAGCGCGTACTGCTGCGCGAACTGGGTTACGGCCTGATACTGGAGCGCGAAGCCGGTGCCGGCACGCCGATCCGGGCCGAAGGACTGTACCGTTACGTGCCTGAACGCGGACCCGTGCCGGCAATCGAGAGCGATGGCCAAAGCGGCGTAGAATTGGCGGGGCAGACGCTGATCGACATGGCGGAGGACCGTTATGCCGACCCGCGGACAGTGCAGCAAAGCAAGGCGCTGATGCGGGCGCTGATCAATCACTGCCTTGGCGCGCAGGCCCTGCACACACGGCAGCTGCTGCGCGACCTGCAGCAGTTATAGTTTTAGAACCGTTTACAGCCGATTGACCCGTCACGACCCTGCAGCAATGCAATGACCCGCCTCAGTGTCAATGTCAACAAGGTTGCGCTGCTGCGCAATTCGCGCAGCCTCGGCATTCCGAGTGTGCTGCGCGCAGCGACACTCGCATTGGATGCCGGGGCGCATGGCATCACCGTGCATCCGCGTCCCGATGCGCGCCATATCCGGCCCGATGACGTGCACGAACTGGCCGGCCTGCTGCGTGGCCGTCCGGATGCCGAATTCAACATCGAGGGCAATCCTTTCGAGCCGCCGCTGATGGAACTGGCGCAGGCAGTCAGGCCGCAGCAATGCACGCTGGTGCCGGATACGCCCGGGGCCTTCACTTCCGATCATGGCTGGGATCTTGCCCGGGATGGCGCACGGCTGCAGCCCGTGGTGGCCAGCCTGAAAGCATGGGGCATCCGTGTCAGCCTGTTCATGGATGCCGATCCGGCGGCGATGACCGCTGCTGCGGCTACCGGCGCTGATCGTGTCGAACTGTACACCGAGCCCTATGCCGCGGCTTTCGGCACGACGGGCGAGCGGGCAATGCTCGAGCGTTACTCCGCGGCATCCCGCAGCGCGCAGGCTGCCGGACTCGGCGTCAATGCCGGCCATGACCTGAACCGCGACAACCTGCCGCGATTCCTGGAGGCGGTGCCCGGCGTGGCCGAGGTATCCATAGGACATGCGCTGGTGGCCGATGCGCTGGAGTGGGGGCTGGCGGAAACAGTGAAGGAATACCTGCGGGCGATGGGGGGGCGGTTTTGATCTACGGCATAGGCATCGACGTCATTCAGCCGCACCGCGTGGCGCGGTTGCTGGAAAAATACGGCCAGCGTTTTGTGAATCGTGTGCTGACCCCGGTCGAACAGGAGCGTTATGCGAGGACCGGACAGCGGGTCCTGTTTCTTGCCAACCGGTTCGCCGCGAAGGAGGCATTCTCGAAGGCGATGGGAACGGGCTTCCGCTATCCGGTGACCCTGCAGTGCATCAGCGTGGTGCAGAACAGCGCGGGCAAGCCGGGTTTCGCTTTCAACGGGGTTCTGGAGGCGCTGGTGCGGCAACGCGGCATCACCAGCCATCACCTGACCATCAGCGACGAATCGAATCTGGCCTGCGCCTGCGTCGTGCTCGAGATCTGAACGGAGTGCCATGAACAAAGCCCTGCCCCTGGGACCGGTCATGCTGGATGTTGCCGGCACCGTGCTGACCGATGACGACCGGCGGCGGCTGCTGCATCCGCTGACCGGCGGCGTGATCCTGTTCTCGCGCAACTTCGAATCCTGCGCCCAGCTTGATGCGCTGACCGCGGAGATCCATGCCTTGCGCGACCCGCCCCTGATCATTGCTGTTGACCACGAAGGGGGGCGTGTGCAGCGTTTCCGCGAGGGTTTCACGCAGCTTCCGCCAATGCGGAAGTTCGGCTTGATCTGGGATCGCGACCGCAGTGCCGCGGCATCGCTGGCGCACTCCGCCGGCTTTGTGCTTGCCGCGGAATTGCGCGTTCACGGTGTTGATCTTTCGTTTGCACCCGTGCTTGATGTCGACTACGGCAACAGCGGAGTCATCGGTGATCGCGCGTTCCACGCGAGGCCCGAAGCCATTGCCGAACTCGCGTCGGCAGTCATGCGCGGCCTGCGCGCGGGGGGGATGGCCGCGGTGGGCAAGCATTTTCCGGGACATGGCCATGTCCGCGCCGATTCCCACCATGAAGTGCCGGTCGACGGCCGCGGGCTGGCGGAGATCCGTGCCGAAGACCTGCTGCCGTTCCGCCGCCTTGCCGCAGAGGGTATGGAGGGGATAATGCCGGCACACGTGATTTACCCCGAGGTTGATGCTGCGCCAGCCGGGTTTTCGGCAACATGGCTGCAGCAGATACTGCGCGGCGAGCTGGGTTTTGACGGTGTGATTTTCAGCGATGATCTCAGCATGGAGGGCGCCAGCGTGGCCGGTGGCGTAATTGAGCGGGCGCAGGCCGCGCTCGGTGCCGGTTGCGACATGGTGCTGGTCTGCAATGCGCCGGCTGCTGCCGACGAACTGCTCGCGGGCCTGCGTCATGACATGCCCGCGGTGTCTCGCGCGCGCCTGCAGCGCATCTGCGCCTATCCGTCCCCGGCGGACGCCGCAAGCCTGCATGCCGATGCACGGTATGCCGCGGCCTGCAGGGCGCTTGCCGGGGTCACCCGGACGGGGCACTGATGTGGCCGGTAGCAGATTTCTTTACACCTGCCTGCCAATGGTGTTAGAAGGCAGCCATGGGTCCCGCTGATCAGAAAGATTTCAGTTTCGAGGAATGGGCGGCGCTCGCGCGTGAAGACGGCGAGGCTTTCGAACGCCGTCGCCAGCAACTGATCGAGAGCATGCTGGCAGCCGCACCCGAGCGCATGCAGCGTCGCCTGCGCGGGCTGCAGTTCCAGATTGACCTGGAGCGCGAGCGTGCCGGCACGCCGCTGGGTGTCGCAGTGCGCCTGAACTCCATGATGTGGTCCAGTTTTGCCGACTTGCGGGATGCACTGGCTGGTGTCGGCGAGAGTGTTCCGCAGCAGCCGCGGATGCCGGAAGCCGGCGCGCAGCTGATTCCGTTTCCCAAGCGTTCCTGAACGATGGAAAGAGCGGTGGCGCGGCGCAGCGGCAGGCTGCCGTCGCCCGGCGGGGAGTTTTCCGTGGACTGCCGGCTTTGCCCGCGGCTCGCCGCCCATCTGGCTGATGTCCGCCGTGATCATCCCGCCTACCATGCGCGTCCGGTGCCTGCTTTCGGTGATCCGCATCCCGGGCTGCTGATTGTCGGTCTGGCGCCGGGCATGCACGGTGCCAACCGCACCGGCCGGCCGTTCACGGGCGACCATGCCGGCATCCTGCTCTACGACACGCTGCACCGTTATGGTTTCGGCAGCCAGGCCGTGGCACTGTCACCAGATGACGGTCTGGTGTTGAAGGGCTGCCGCATCACCAATGCCGTCAAATGCCTGCCGCCGGAAAACAAGCCTTTGCCGGCCGAAATCAGGACCTGCAACAGTTATCTGCGCACTGAACTGCAGGTACTGGCGCCGCCGGTGGTGCTGGCATTGGGTACGGTCGCCCATCAGGCGGTGCTGCGCGCCCTGGACTGCCGGATTGCCGATTTTCCGTTTGCTCACGGAGCATGTCACCGGCTGCGGCCGGATCTGCTGCTGTTCGACAGTTACCACTGCAGCCGATACAACACCCAGACCCGGCGCCTGACACCGGAAATGTTCCGGGAGATTTTTGCGGGCATCCGGAACCATCTGGACGGAGTTGGCTGATGACTCCGCTGGAGATTGCCGCGGGGCTGCCGCATCTGCCCGGGGTCTACCGCATGCTTGGCCGCGAGGGCGATGTGCTCTACGTCGGCAAGGCCATTGACCTGCGCAAGCGGGTCAGTTCCTACTTCCAGCGCAGCGAAACGTTGTCGCCGCGCATCCGCCTGATGGTGGCGCAGGTCTGCGGCATCGAGACCACGGTGACGCGTTCGGAGTCGGAAGCGCTGCTGCTCGAAAACAACCTGATCAAGTCCCTGTCGCCGCGCTACAACATCCTGTTCAGGGACGACAAATCGTATCCCTACCTGATGCTCAGCGGCCATGCCTTCCCGCGTCTCGGATTCTTCCGCGGCAATCCGGACCGCCGCCACCGTCATTTCGGGCCGTTTCCCAATGCCGGTGCAGTGCGGGAAAGCATGCAGTTGCTGCAGAAGGTTTTCCGGCTGCGCACCTGTGAAGACAGCGTGTTTGCGCATCGCTCGCGGCCCTGCCTGCTGCACCAGATCCATCGCTGCACGGCGCCCTGCGTCGGGCTGATCAGTGGTGATGCCTATGCCGAGGACGTGCGCAGCGCGGAACTGTTTCTCGACGGCGAGGAGGACGCGGTGTTCGAACGCCTGGACCGCCGCATGGCGGATGCCGCTGCCGCGCTGCGTTACGAGGATGCGGCGGGTTATCGCGACCAGATCAGCGCGCTGCGCAAGGTGCGCGAGCGCCAGTATGTCAGCGATGAGTCGGGAAGGGATGCTGACGTGATTGCTTTCGGCTTCGCAGGCGGGATCGAATGCGTCAACCTGGTGATGATCCGCGGTGGACATCATCTCGGTGACAAGAATTTTTTTCCGCAGAATGCCGACGGGGCGGAACCGGCCCAGGTGCTGGAGGCCTTTCTCGCGCAGCACTACCTGCTGCATCCGGTCCCGCCCCAGATCATTGTCGGTGAATCCGTTGCGACGGAGGGGCTGCAGGAGATGCTGTCACAGCGTGCCGGACGGCGTGTGCAGATCAGCACTAATCCGATCGGCGATCGCAGGGTGTGGCTGCAGATGGCAGCGAAAAACGCCGGCCTCGGCGCCAGCCAGCGCCAGGCGCGGAAGACCGGGGATGCCAGCAGGCTGCAGGCCCTGCAGCAGGGCCTGGGTCTGCCGGAGTCGGTCCAGCGCATTGAATGTTTCGACATCAGTCATACCCAGGGCGAAGCCACGGTGGCTTCCTGCGTGGTTTACGACCGGGGAGACATGCAGAACGGGGAATACCGGCGCTTCAATATCCGTGATGCGGCACCGGGTGACGACTACGGCGCGATGCGCGAGGCCCTGGCACGGCGTTACCGCAGGGTGGTGTCGGGAGAGGGTAAGATGCCGGACCTCGTGATGATCGACGGCGGAGCGGGGCAATTGGGCGTGGCTGCGGAAGTGCTCGCGGAACTGGGGCTGAGCGAAGTTTCCCTGCTGGGCGTGGCCAAGGGCGTTTCGCGCAAACCCGGCATGGAGCAACTGCTGATGCCCGGACGGGAGCAGTCTTTCCGGCTGGCGGCGGATGACCCCGGTTTGCACCTGATCCAGCAGATCCGGGATGAGGCGCACCGCTTTGCGATCGAGGGGCATCGGGCCCGTCGCGGCCGGACGCGGAACACCTCGCCGCTGGAGGGCATTCCGGGTGTGGGCGCCAGACGGCGCCAGCGCCTGCTGGCCCGGTTTGGCGGTCTGCGCGGGCTGGTCGCGGCAGGTGTCGACGAGCTTGCGCAGGTTGACGGCATCAGCCGGGCGCTGGCGGAGCGCATTTATTCGGAACTGCATTAACAAGCTGACTGGACGGACATGCAATTGAACTGGCCCAACCTGCTGACCTGGCTGCGGATCGTGATGATCCCGCTGTTTGTCGGTGTTTTCTATTTCGAACAGGGCTGGATGTCCCATGCCACCCAGAATCTGGTTGCGACCGTCATTTTTACCGCGGCTGCCATCACCGACTGGCTGGACGGCTGGCTGGCACGGCGCCTGAACCAGACCTCGGCTTTCGGGGCCTTTCTCGACCCGGTCGCGGACAAGCTGATGGTTGCCGCAGCGCTGGTCATCCTGGTGCAGCTGGGCCGCATTGACGCCGTCATTGCACTGATCATCATTGGCCGTGAAATCGCGATTTCCGCATTGCGTGAATGGATGGCGTCGATCGGGCACGGGAAAAGCGTGGCGGTGTCGATGGCCGGCAAAATCAAGACTGTTGCGCAGATGGTCGCCATCCCGATGCTGCTGTACCACGACCCGATTGGCGGTTTTGACCCCGATTACTGGGGCACCTGGCTGATCTGGGCCGCGGCGCTGCTGACCCTGGTTTCAATGGGGTATTACCTCAGGATGGCCTGGCGGGCGGCGAAGGAGCACGGCTAGCGGCTTGCGGCACGGGGGCGGGTTGAATATAATGCGCGGCTTGAAAGCAGCAGCGATGCGGGAATAGCTCAGTTGGTAGAGCGCAACCTTGCCAAGGTTGAGGTCGGGAGTTCGAGCCTCCTTTCCCGCTCCAGATCCCCGGGGAAAACGGTTGAAACAGAAACCAGCCGTTTTCCCCTTTTAGTTCCAGCGGCGGGGTGGCAGAGTGGTCATGCAGCGGCCTGCAAAGCCGTGTACGCCGGTTCGATTCCGACCCCCGCCTCCAGACATGCGGCAGTTGCCAATTGCAGCGAGGCCCGGTCCCGGCGGCGAGCGACTCTCACGGGGCGAGTGGTGAAATTGGTATACACAAGGGACTTAAAATCCCTCGGCGCAAGCCATACCGGTTCGAGTCCGGTCTCGCCCACCATCCCGTCCGGCAATGAACACGTTTTTCCGGCCTTTTCATGATTGTTTTTGATCTGGGTTGTGACAATGAGCACCGCTTCGAGGGCTGGTTTTCCTCGACCGCGGAGTTCGAGCGGCAGCAGAACGAGCATCTGCTGAGCTGCCCACTTTGCGGCAGCACCAGGATCAATCGCCTGATGACTGCGGTGCGGGTCAATACCGGCCGGGCTGCGCCGCCGGTGTCCGGGATGCCGGAACCGGCAGCCGGAAATCCCGCGCAGTACGCCAACTTCGACGCTGCGCGCATGCTCAAGCTGATCACCCATATCGTCGAGAACACCGAGGACGTGGGCCGTTCGTTTCCGGAGGAGGCGCGCAAGATCCATTACAGGGAATCCCCGGAGCGGCGCATCCGCGGTTCTGCATCCGCACAGGAGGTTGATGCGCTGCGAGAGGAGGGCATCGAGGTCGTCGCCCTGCCGCTGCCTCCGCATCTCGCGAACAAGCCGCACTGAAGCGTTTTTCCTTTCCGGTAGCTTGTTCTGAAAATTGTCATCCCCCGCTCCGTCGAAGCAGCGGTCGCTCTTTGACCAGGATCAAGGACGCCCCTTTCCTGCGTGATATTCTGGCGGAACGGGGTTGATGCGTTCCGCAGCAGCCGGCACGACGACTGACGGGAGGGATGAGCATGTTCAAGCACCTGTTGTTGCCTACAGACGGATCCGCGCTCGCGGGCAAGGCGGTGGCCAAGGGTTTTGGTCTGGCAAAGTCGCTGGGCGCCAGAATTACGCTGCTGAGCGTAGTGCCGGAATTCCGCATGGTTGCCGACGAAAGTTTCGCCGTGCCGATGAGTGCGCAGCTGAAGAGCCGCTATGAAAAGGAAGCGGCGACCCGGGCCGGCGGGATGCTGAAGAAGCTGCAACAGAAAGCCGCCAAAGCCGGGCTCAAGGCAGATGTCGTGGTGCTGGTCGGCGATCTGCCGTACCGCCAGATCATCGCTTCCGCAAAAAAACGCAAATGTGATGCCGTGGTCATGGCCTCCCACGGCCGCCGCGGACTGACCGGGCTGCTGCTGGGCAGCGAAACGGTCAAGGTGCTGACGCACAGCAAGATCCCGGTGCTCGTCGTGCGCTGATCGCGGTCGGGCGGTGGGTGATACTGCATCCGGCCGGGAAGGCGACAGGGTCGCGGCCACCGCGCTGCACTTCCTCCGTCTCCATCTGCCTTTTGCACAGATGGAGACGGAAGCGCTCGAATTTCTCGTGCGCCACCTCGAACTCGGCTATTACGCGGAAGGCGCCGTGATCCTTGATCCGGCGCAGGCGGAGCCGAAAACCTTTTTCATCATCCAGCGCGGCAATGTCCAGGTCCTGCCGCCTGATGACGCGCAGGGCCGCAGCCCGCAGGCGGTCAATCTGGGGCCCGGCGAGTGTTTTTCGGTGGGTGCGACGCTCGAAAGACGCGCGGTGATGTCGCCGTACCGGGCAACAGCCGACACGTTCTGCTATGAGCTGCCTGCCGCGCATTTTCCGGAACTGCTGGAGCGCAGCCCCGTGTTCGGCGCATTTGCGACCCGCTACCTTGCCAGCATGCTGCGCGAATCGCGCAAACAAGTCCGCATCAGCACGGCCTCGGCGGCGGTCGAACAACAGGCGATGGGGCGACCGCTGGCTTCGCTGATCGGGCGCAGCGCAGTAACCTGTCCGCCGCAGGCGCCGATCGGTGACGTGCTGCGGACCATGCAGGAGCGCAAGATTGGTTCGATGCTGGTGGTGGATGAGGCGGGACAACTTGCCGGCATCTTCACCCGCCACGATGTGCTGGACCGGGTTGCGCTCGCCCAGTGCAGCCTGGCGCGTCCGGTCAGCGAGGTGATGACTCCGCGGCCGCTGACATTGCCGGCGGAAGCCAGTGCCTGGGAGGCGGCGCTGCTGATTGCCCACCGCGGCATCCGCCATATTCCGGTGCACGACGGGGCGAAGGTGATCGGCGTGGTTACCGAGCGCGACCTGTTTGCCCTGCAGCGCGTCAGCGTCAGGGCGATCAACCGCACGATTGCCGGTGCCGCCTCGGTGGAAGAACTGGCGCGTGCCGCCGGCGACATCCGCCGGCTGGCGCGCAGTCTGGTCGGGCAGGGTATCGCCGCGGAGCAGCTGATCCTTATTATTTCCGCGCTGAACGACGAGTTGACGCGCCGCATCCTGGATATCGAAGCCGGGCGTTTCGACCTTGCCGGCCTGCGCTGGTGCTGGCTTTCCTTCGGCAGCGAAGGGCGCTACGAGCAGACCATCAGCACCGATCAGGACAACGGCCTTCTTTTCGAGGGTGACGAAGCGCCGGAAGTCCTGAGGCAGCGCCTGTTGCCTTTCGCCCTTGCGGTCAACCGGGCGCTGGATGCCTGCGGGTTCCCCCTTTGCAAGGGCAACATCATGGCCGGCAATCCGCAGTGGTGCCTGAGCCTCGGGGAGTGGCGGCAGCAGTTCGGGCGCTGGGTTGCAGACACCGATCCGCAGGCGCTGCTGCATGCCGTGATTTTTTTCGACTTCCGCGCATTGTACGGGCAGGAAGACCTCGCACAGGTTCTGCGCATGCACCTGACCGGACTGACACGGGACAACAGCCGCTTCCAGCGCCAGCTTGCCCAGTATGCCCTGGAGACATCGCCCCCGCTGGGGCGAATCAGCGATTTCGTCACTGAGGACGACGGCGAATTTCGTGGCACCATCGACCTCAAGAAATCAGGTGCCCGGCTGTTTACCGACGCCGCGCGCGTGCTGGCCCTAGCCGCGGGAGTCGCGCACACCAGCACCGCACAACGCCTGCGCCAGGCAGGGCCGCTGCTGAACATGGCGCCGGTGGAGATTGCATCGGCGGTGGACGGGTTCTTTTTTGTGCAGGGATTGCGTCTGCGCACGCAAATGGCGATGGATTCGGCGGCGCCGGCCGTCAACCGGATATGTCCGGATCTGCTCAACGAAGTCGATCGCCGCATCCTCAAGGAAAGCCTGCGCCAGGCACGCAAGCTGCAGCACAGGCTGGAACTGGATTACCGCCTGTGAGGTGCCGGTCTTGAACTGGCTGGGCCGCTGGTTCCGGCGACGCCCCGCGCTGTCACCGGAGCAGCAACTGGCGCTGTCCGCGCATCGCGCGCTGCCAGCGGTTCCGGCGTCAGCACCGCTGGCCAGTCTGCGCTGGGTGGTCCTGGACGTCGAGACCACGGGCCTTGATCCATTCACCGACCGCCTGATTTCAATCGGCGCCGTCGAAGTTCTTGGCGACAAAATACCCCTTGATTCGGGCTTCGAAGCCGTGCTCCGCCAGCCGCAGGCCAGCACCCGCGACAATATCCTGGTTCACGGCATCGGCGGCAGTGCGCAGCGGTCCGGCATGGCGCCCGCTGCGGCGCTGCTGGATTTCCTCCGCTACGCGGGCAAGGCACCCCTTCTGGGCTTTCACAGCGATTTCGACCGCATCATGATCGAGCGGGCTGCCCGCGAAGCGCTGGGCATGATTCCTGACAATCCCTGGCTCGATCTCGCCTTGCTTGCACCGGCGCTGCTGGGGAAGCCCGGCGAATCCTTGCCGCAGGGCCTGGACGGATGGACTGCGCGCGCGGGGATCGACAACAGGTTCCGCCACAACGCGCTCGCCGATGCGCTGGCTACGGCGCAACTGCTGCAGGTGGCGCTGGCGCGGGCGAGAACAGGCGGGGTGCGCACGCTGGGAGAGTTGGTGCAAATCGGGAAGGACAGGCGCTGGCTGGAACGGCATACCTGAGCGGACGAGGGGATGCGAGCCCGCTCCCCGGTTGTGGTGTAATCCGGAAAAGAACGCACCGGACCCGGTGCAACGCCGCAATCTCACCTATTGAACTCATGAACGAACTCCAGGCGCTGCTCAGCCCGCGGTCGATTGCCATACTCGGCGCCTCCGCGGATCTCAACAAGGTCAATGGCCGGGCGCTGCGGTTCCTGCTGGAGAAGGGATATGACGGCAAGATATTTCCGGTCAACCCGAAGTATCAGGCCATAGCGGGACTGCGTTGTTATCCCGACGTCGGCGCGTTGCCTGAAGCACCCGACCTCGCAGTGATTGCCGTACCGGCGGCACAGGTCCTCGCGGTGGTGCGCGAACTGGGGCAACGCGGGGCGCGCAGCGCCGTGATTTTCAGTTCCGGGTTTGCCGAAATGGGCGAACCGGGGCGGATGCTTGAGCAGGAACTGGCGGCAACGGCCAGCCGCAGCGGTATGCGGCTGTGCGGACCGAATTGCCTGGGACTGATCAATGCCTTCGACCGGGTGATCGCCACTTTCGGCCAGTTTGCCGAGGGCGACACGCCGCCGGGGCCGGTGGCTTTTGTCACCCAGTCCGGCGCCTTCGGCACCGCAATTGCGGCGCTGGCGCGGCGGCGGTCGCTGGGGCTGGGGTATTTCGTCAACACCGGCAATGAATGCGATGCTGATTTTGTCCAGATCATGCGCGCGGTGCTCGACGATACGCGCATCCGTGTCGGTGCCGGGTATCTCGAAGGCGTGCGCGATGGCCGCGGCCTGCGGGCGCTGGCCGAGCATGCGCTCGACACCGGCAAGCCGCTGACGCTGACCAAGGTCGGACGCACGGCGGCGGGCGCCAAGGCAGCAGCGTCGCATACCGGTGCGCTGGCCGGTGCAGACGAGGTGTTCGAGGGCGTGATCCGCGGCCTCGGCGTCACGCGCGCCCGCAACGAGGAGCACATGCTCGACATGGTCGAGGTGCTGGGGCGTTGTGTTTTGCCCGGGGGACGGGGACTCGGCATCGTCACACAGTCGGGCGGCGCCGGTGTGCTGATGGCGGATCGTGCCGAGGAAACCGGTCTGCAGGTGACGCAGCTGGCACTGCAGACGCGCGAAGCGCTGGCACGGGTCATCCCGGGCTTCGGCACCACCGGCAATCCGGTCGATGTCACCGGACAGTTCGTGTCCGATCCCGACCTGCTGTTCGACAGTGTCCGGATCGTGATGGCTGATCCCGGGGTGCATATCGGTGTGGTGTGGCTGCAATTGATGGATGCCCATGTCGATAAATTGGTAAAAATATTCAATAAAATCAATGAGATAATAGATAAACCTTGGGTCGTTTGCTGGGTGGCGGCACCCGAGGATGCGTTGCGGCAACTGCGTGCAGCAGGTATTCCGGTGTTGCGGGGCGCCGAGCCCGCGGTGGACGCGGTGGCGGCGCTGGCGCGTTATGCGGAGGCACGGCGCAACTGGCTGGCCGATGCGCCGGCGCGCGCGGCGCTGGCGCTACCGCCGCCGGCCTTGCCGGCCGGTCCCGGCGCGGTCGGCAGCCTCGAAGGCCAGGCCCTGCTGCAGTCCTGCGGCGTGGCCACCGCCGCCGCAAAACTGGTGAAGTCCGCCGACGAGGCCGTCGCCGCCGCCGAAGCCCTGGGCTACCCGGTGGTGCTGAAAATCGAATCGCCGGACATCCTGCACAAGACCGAAGCAAAGGGTGTGGCGCTGAACCTGAAGGACGCCGCAGCGGTGCGCGGCGCTTATGAACAACTCCTTGCCAATGCTAGGACCTACAAGGCCGGTGCCCGGATAGCCGGCGTGCTGGTGCAGGCGATGGCACAGGGCGATGTGGAACTGGTGATCGGCTTGAAGCGCGACCCGACCTTCGGCCCGGTGGTGATGGTGGGGCTGGGCGGGGTGCTGATCGAGGTGTTCAAGGACGTGGTGTTTCGCGCCGCGCCGGTGACCGAAGCAGAAGCGCTGCGGATGCTGGATGAACTCAAGAGCCGCGCGGTGCTCGACGGGGTGCGCGGCAAGCCGCCGGTGGACCGGGCGGCGCTGGCGCGGATGGTCAGTGCGGTGTCGCGCTTCGGTGCCGCCGCAGGTCCGCGGCTGGCGGAGCTGGACCTCAACCCGGTGCTCGCCGGGACGCAGGGCGCCACCGCCGTCGACTGGCTGATGCTGCTGGACTGAAACCATGACGGGAGCAACACGGGTTTCGGCGCTGGCGCCGTTCCGGATCCGCAGTTTCCGTTTCCAGTGGCCGGCCGATCTGGCCACGTCCTGGGCCTTCGAAATGGAGATGCTGATCCTCGGCTGGTACGTGCTGGTCGAGACCCGGTCGGTGCTGATGCTGACGGTGTTTGCCTCGCTGCAGTACATCGGCACGCTGCTGTCGCCGATGTTCGGCGTGATGGGCGATCGCGTCGGCCACCGCAATGTGCTGTGCGCGATGCGCGCGTTCTACGCGGTGCTGGCTTCGCTGCTGATGGTGCTGGCATTCATGGATGCGGTGACGCCGGCGGTGGTCCTGGTGATTGCCGCGCTGCTCGGCCTGGTGCGTCCCTCGGACATCGGCATGCGTACGGCGCTGGTCGGTGAAAGCATGCCGCCCTCGCAGCTGATGGGGGCGATGAGCATCCAGCGCACCACCCAGGATTCGGCGCGGATTGCCGGCGCGCTGACCGGCGCCGGGCTGGTGGCGCTGCTGGGCATGGCGCTGGCCTATGCGGCGGTGGTCGCCTTTTATGTGATCAGCTTCGTGCTGACCTGGCAGGCCGGCAGCGGGCAGCCGTCGCGCAAAAGTGATGCCGCGGCAGCCAAAGTGTCGCCGTGGCGGGAGTTGCGCGAGGGCGCGGTCTACGTCTGGCGTGCGCCGCAACTGCGCGCGACGATGCTGTTTGCGTTTCTGCTGAACCTGACGGCATTCCCGCTGTTCAACGGACTGATGCCGTACGTGGCGAAAGAGGTTTACGGCGCCGACCAGACCACGCTGGGCACTATGGTCGCCGCCGCGGCGAGCGGCGCTTTGGCCGGATCGATCATCATGACGCGTTATGGCGGCCTGTTCAGGCCGGCCCGTGCCATGCTGGGGTTCGGCGCAGCGTGGCTGGTTGCGCTGCTGCTGTTCGCGCAGACCACTCATCCGGCCGCAGGAATTCCGATCCTGGTCCTCGGCGGCATGATGCAGACCATGGGGCTGATCCCGATCAATGCGCTGCTGCTGCGCACCTCGGATGAACGTTACCGGGGACGCATCATGGGCATCCGGATGATGGCAATCTACGGCAACCTGCCCGGGCTGCTGCTGGCAGGGCCACTGATCGCCGCATGGGGTTATTCCGTCATGGCCAGCCTCTATTGCCTGTTCGGCATTGCGGTCATCGTATTGATCGGCTGGTTCTGGCGCCGGCACCTGTGGTTCGGGGAGGCGGAGGCCAACCGGCGCTGACTTGGGGCTTCTGCGGCGGTATGATTCCGGCACAACAATTCATCGGGAGGGGAAAATCATGATCGGCAAATGGTGTGCGGCAATCCTGCCGATGGCGCTGGTGGCGGCACCGGCCGCGTATGCACAGACCGCAAAATATCCGGATCGGCCGATCCGGCTGGTGGCGCCGTTCCCGCCCGGAGGAACGGTCGATGTCGTGGGACGGCTGGTCGGTCCGCTGGCCGCCAAGCAGCTTGGCCAGCAGATGATCATCGAAAACCGTGTGGGCGCTTCGGGCATCATCGGCACCGGGTATGTTGCACAGGCCAAACCCGACGGCTATACGCTGCTGATCAACACCACGCCGCTGGTCACCAACACCCTGATGTACAGCAAGATCTCAT
Source organism: Burkholderiales bacterium (assembly GCA_019635015.1). GTDB lineage: Bacteria > Pseudomonadota > Gammaproteobacteria > Burkholderiales > SG8-41. Next base: position 58,602 of record JAHCAG010000013.1, read on the forward strand.
ACAATGTCCTGAACGATTTCGAGGCGATTTCCAACATTGCATCGACCCCGTCCTTTGTCAGCGTGCATCCTTCGGTTCCGGCGCGATCGGTCAAGGAACTGATCAGCCTGGCCAGATCACGTCCCGGCATGCTGAACTATGGCGGAGCGGGCACCGGCACCAATCCGCACATCGCCGGTGAACTGTTCAATTACCTCGCCAAGACCGAAATCGCCGTGGTGCAGTACAAGGGCGGTGGCCCCGCGCTGACTGCAGCCCTGAGCGGCGAAGTCGGCGTGTCCTTCTCCGGAGTAGCCGGCGCCACGGGCTTCGTGAAGTCAGGCCGCCTGCGCGCGCTGGGTGTCACCAGTCTCAAGCCGGTGGCTGCATTGCCCGGCGTGCCGACGATTGCCAGTGTGCTGCCCGGTTATGAATTTGCCGCCTGGTTTGTGGTGGCTGCGCCGAAAGGCACGCCGCGGGAGATCGTCAGCCTGCTCAACCAGCATTTCAACGCGGCGGTCAAATCCCCCGAACTGGCGGGCCGTTTTGGCAGCGAGGGCATCGATGCCATCGGTACCACGCCGGAGCAGACGGCAACACACCTGGAAAACGAACTGAAGAAATTCGAGCGCGTGATCCGGGAACGCAAAATGAAGGCGGAATAGGACTCTGCTCAAGGGCGGCCCGAATTCAGCCAGGCCATCGGCAGCATCACCGCATCACCATCGCCCAGACCGTTGCGCGCCGCCTGGTCGAAACACTCCAGTGCGCGTGCAGTTACTGGTAATTCACCGTAACCGAGGGCATGTGCTTCCTCAATCATCGTCTCCATGTCCTTGCGGATGGAGTCGATGTTGAAGGTTGTGCTTGCAGGCGGCTTGCCGCGCATTGCATCAGCGAGCATGCCGCCGCGCGTTTTCAGGACATTGGGGCCGCCCGAAGTGTCGGCAAAGATGCTGAGCAGCCGTTCCGGCTCGAGTTCCAGTGGCCGGCACAATGCAAGTGCTTCTCCGACGGCCTGCCAGTAAACCAGCAGCGGCAGGTTGATCGCCAGCTTCAGGCTGGCTCCGGCGCCCACCGGGCCGACATGCTCGATGCGGCGGCAGAGTTGCTCCAGAATCGGACGTGCACGTTCGAGGTCCGCGGTTTCCCCGCCGACAAAGCCCAGCAGCTTGCCGTCGCGTGCCGGGCCGGTGGTGCCGCCGACGGGGCAGTCAATCATCGCTGCGCCCCTGGCCCGGATGCGCCCGGCAAGCGCGCGCTCGGTTTCCGGGCGTACGGTGCTCATTTCGACGAACAGCTTGCCGCGGATATCACCGGAAAGCAGGCCGTCTGCGGCATCATAGGCGGCGCTGATCGCTGCGGCGTCCGTGAGTAGCGACAGGATGATGTCGGCAGATGCTGCGAGTTTCGCCGGCGACCCGGCCAGCTGCGCGCCGTGGGGCACCAGTGCCCGGGCCTTGGCTGCGGTGCGGTTCCACACGCTTACCCGATGGCCATGTTTGAGCAGCCGTTCCGCGATTGCCGCTCCCATCCTGCCGATGCCTGCAATGCCGATGTCCATGCCGTCGCTCCCTGCGGATCCGAGGGCTGCATGCTATCAAAGGTCCGCGCCGCAACGGCTGCAGGCCCTGAAAAATGGACTTGGGACGCCGCAAATGTTTTTGTTATAATCCGCCCCCTTAAGCGGCCGTAGCTCATCTGGATAGAGTACTTGGCTACGAACCAAGGGGTAGGGGGTTCGAATCCCTCCGGCCGCGCCAGTCAATCAAGGACTTGGGGCATTCTCGACAGCCCGGGTTTTTTCTCCGCAACGCGTTTGCCGTTGCATAATTCCCCGGGAACGGGTGCCGCGCATCGCGGCCTGCGCCGGAGTCGATGTGTGACCATCGGCCAGGTTCCCGCATCGCGCAATAATTCGCATCTTGGATTTGATGGGTGTCGCAGGACTGCAGGTCCGTGGCGAAGCCGGGCAAGCACGCAGGGTGTTACGACATAAGAATATTGATGACTGCATTCCGTTCTGAAATGCAGCCACTGGTGATTCATTGATAACGCCAGGAAGAGAAGTCGATGACAAAGCTGATGTTGTGTGCGATTGCGGTGGCCTTCGCGGGGGCGGCAGGCACGGCCGGAGCGCAGGCGTGGTCACCGCAGAAAAACGTCGAAATTGTTGCCGGTTCGGCGCCCGGCGGCAGCAACGACAAAACTGCGCGGACCATGGAGCGCATTTTCACCGCAAACAAGCTCGCTCCGGTTCCGCTGATCGTGATCAACAAGCCGGGCGGTGGCGGGAGCATCGCCTACACCTATGTCAGCCAGAAACCGGGGGATGCCCATTCGCTGTACATCGCGAGCAGCGGCCTGCTGTCGAACAACATCCTCGGCTCCAGCAAGCTGGGCCATCGCGATTTCACGCCGGTGGCTTCACTGTATGAGGATTATGCGGTGTTCATGGTCAGGACCGAGTCGCCGATCAAAAGCGGGCGCGAGCTTGCCGAGCGCCTGAAAAAGGATCCGCGTTCAGTCGTGGTGGGTTTCGCCAATGCCTTTGGCAGCAGCCGCCACGTTGCCTCGGGGCTGCTGATCAAATCCCTCGGTGGCAATGCCCGTGACCTGAAACCCGTGGTGTTCAAGGGGTCTGCAGAGGCGATTACCGCCATGCTGGGTGGCCATATTGATGTGGCCGTCGCCGGTGCCGTGAATGCCGTTGCGCATGTCAACAACGGCACCGTGCGTGTCATTGGTGTGGCTGCCCCCGAACGGCTGACCGGCACTCTGGCCGGCACGCCGACCTGGAAGGAGCAGGGTGCGGATTTTGTCTACGGCAACTGGCGGGCGACTTTCGGTCCGAGGGGGCTTACCGCCGCGCAGGTCAGCTTCTGGGAAGACGCGTTGCGCAAAATGGCGCAGGCCCCGGAATGGAAGGACGACCTGGAGAAAAATTACTGGAGTGACAACTTTGCCGGCAGTGCGCAACTCGCCAAAGATCTCGAAACCGACTACGCGTACCTGAAAACGGTGCTGCAGGATCTCGGGTTGGCGCGCTGAAGGCAGATGCGCCGGGAATGGGTGCGCGGATGCATGATCAGGCCACGCGGTTGAACCAGAGCATCGAGCACAGCGCGGATATCGCCAGCAGCAGTGCGCCGAAGATGGCAAAAAAGGCGGTTACTTCGACAGTTCTTGCGCCGCTGATGGCCATGCGCGCGCCGAGCTGATCGTAGATGCGCCGCAGGTCCTGCGCGGAGCCGGCGGCGTAATACTCCCCGAGCGTGGTTTCCGCTATTTTGCGCAGGGTTTCTTCGTCCAGGCTGACACGCATCGAGGAGCCGCCGACGGTGAGTGCGATCCCTTCGCTGCTGCCGATCCCGACGGTATAGACGCGCACACCGTGTTCCGCAGCCAGGGTCGCCGCCTTCAGGGGGTCGGGGCCGAAGTTGTTTTCACCATCGGAGAGAAGCACGATTGCGGCCGAGCGGTTTGAGCCCGGCGCCACCGGTTTTTGTTCCTTGTTTGCGCCATCGGGCGCGGGTGGCCACAACGTGCGGAAATCCGGCCGGCCATGCACCAGTTGGTCGATATTGATGCCTGCATCCGGAAGCAGTGTGGCTAGCGAGATGTAGATGCCGCTGCCGATGGCCGAGCCGCGCTCCAACTGGACACGGTCGAGCGCCTCCAACAGGTCTTCACGGTTGTCAGTGGGGGACTGAATGATCGTTGCGTTTCCGGCCACGGTGATGATCCCTGCACGGGTGCGCGGCGGCAGACGCTCGATGAAGGTCCGGGCGGCTTTTTTTGCGGCAGCGAGCCGGTCCGGCTGGACATCGGTGGCGCGCATGCTGCCCGAGACGTCCAGCGCGAGGATGACGTCCCTGTGTGCCGATGGCAGGGTCAGGATCGCCTGCGGGCGCGCAACCGCCCCCAGAAGCAGGAGCAGACCGAGCAGCAGCAGAACCGGCGGAAGGGTGCGTCGCAGTCTGTCGCCCTTGGTCTGCGGCGTGACCGGGTGTCCCAGCCCCGGAAGCTGCGCGAGCGCGCCGCCTCTGCGCGCCCCGAGCCGGAAATACAGCACGGCCGGAACCGGCAACAGCGCGAGCAGCCACAACAGGCGTGGCCACAGCACCGAGAAGCCCGTCAATGACTCGAATATGTCCATTCAGTGATGATCATTCCATCAGCGCAGCGGGGACGCCGCCGCTAGCCATCTGGGCGCGCCGTTTCCGGAGCCGGGCGAAGCGCACCAGGGTGTTGGCGAGGTCGTCGCTGGCCGAGAGCTCGATGCAGTCGGCACCGGCCGCGGCCAGTGCTGCGCGCAAATCAGCCTCGCGCTGTGCGGCGAGGGTTGCGAAACGCCTGCGGAAACCGGCATCGTGGGTGTCCACGAAAAGCTGCTGGCCGGTCTCCGCATCTTCCATGGTCAACATGCCAAGGTCGGGCAGCTCCATTTCAACGGCATCAAGCAGCCGCACGGCGATGACTTCATGGCGCTGTCCGAGGGAAGCGAGTGCGTGCGCCCAGCCGGCTTCACTGATGAAATCAGACACCGCGAATACCAGCGAACGGCGCTTGATGACACCTGCCGCGCGGGCAAACAGGTCACCGAGCTGTGTCGGTTTGCCGTGACCGCGCGCAGTTCCGCTTGCGGCAACACGGTCGATGAGATGCACAACGTGCCGGCGTCCCCCGCGGGCTGGCAGCACCGTGTCGATCCCGTCGGTGTAGAGAACCGCGCCGGCCCGGTTGCCATGACGGGTGAGCAGCCGCGACATCACCGCGATGAAATCCACGGCAAGGCTGCGCTTGCTGATCATGCCGGAGCCGAAATTCACCGATCCACTGAGATCCACCAGGAACCAGGCCGCCACTTCGCGGTCTTCGTTGTGCTGCCGCACATGGGGCAGACCGAAGCGGGCCGTGGCATTCCAGTCAATCGTTCGCGCGTCATCGCCGTGCTGGTACTCCCGCAGATCCGCGAGGTCGATGCCGAAACCCCGGATCAGCATGCGGTAGTCGCCCTGCAGTGCGCCATCGAGCCGGCGCAGCACGGTCCATTCGATCCGCTGCAGCAGATTCTCGGCAGCTTGCGCAGGGGAGGCCGGACGGCCGATCTTCAATTCACCCTCCAGCGCGGATGCGGTTCTCGAGCGGCTTGTCCGGCAGCGGCACGGCCTGCATAACGCTGCTGATCAGTTCATCCGCGCTGCGGCCCTCGGACATCGCTTCGTAGGAAAGCACGAGCCGGTGGCGCAGCACATCGGGGGCGATATCGGATATGTCTTCCGGCAATACGTAGCTGCGCCCGCGCAGGAACGCGAGCGCCCGCGCGCCTTCGACGAGCCAGATGGTCGCGCGGGGGCTGGCACCGAAAGTGATGAACCGGCTCAGCCCGGCGAGGCCGTAACTTTCGCAGCGCCGGGTGGCCGACACCAGCTTCACGGCGTACTGGATGAACGCGGGATCAATGTAGACCTTGCGGCATTCAGCCTGCAGAGCCGAGAGCTGTTCTGTGCTGGCAATGGCGGCGACACCGGCTGCGGCCCCGGTTGCCCGTTCGACAATCACGAATTCCTCCTCCTCGGTCGGGTAGTCAACCAGCACCTTCATCATGAAGCGGTCGACCTGGGCTTCGGGCAGGGGATAAGTGCCTTCCGTCTCGATCGGGTTTTGCGTCGCCATCACCAGGAACGGGGATGGCACCGGGTAGGTCTCGCCGGCAATCGTGACCTGGCGCTCCTGCATGACTTCCAGCAGCGCACTCTGGACTTTTGCCGGGGCACGGTTGATCTCATCGGCCAGCAGCAGATTGGCGAACACCGGACCGAGCGACGTGCTGAAATCCCCGGACTTCTGGTTGTAGATCCGCGTCCCGACGAGGTCGGCGGGCAGCAGATCGGGGGTGAACTGGATGCGCTTGAACGATCCTCGTATCGCCCGCGCCAGTGTCTTGATCGTGAGCGTCTTGGCCAGTCCCGGCACGCCCTCCACCAGCAGGTGGCCTTGCGCGAGCATCGCGATCAGCACGCGCTCGAGAAAGTGGTCCTGCCCGACGACCACGCGCTTGATTTCGTAAAGAATCCGCTCCATCAGTTCGCGGACGTTGGCGCTGCTGTCGTCGCTCATTGCAGGAATGCTCCGGTTGATTCAGAAAGGATGGATGCCGCCGGGGTCGCCCACCCCCGCGTTCCCCGCCGCCACGGCGATGGTCACTGCAAATCCGATGCCGATGAACGTGCGGCTCTCGGTCGGATTGAAGATCGCGGTGACGATGCCGACCACGTCGCCCTGCATCGTCACCAGCGGACCGCCCGAATTGCCCGGATTGGCCGCGGCATCGAACTGGATGAGCCGGGTGAGCACGCGTTTGCCCTCGGCGGAATGGAACTCACGGTCCAGGCCGGAAATCACGCCGTAGGAAATCGACGGGCCCATGCCGAACGGAAATCCGATCGCGACGATTTCATCCCCGGGCTTCAGACGGCTGGAGGATCCCAGCGTCGCCGCCGGCAGATCGTCCGGAATCTTGTGTGCCTTGATCACCGCCAGATCGTTTTCCGGGTGTGCGCTGACCAGGCTTGCTTCCGATTCCGATCCGTCATGGAAGGTGATCCTCACACGCTTGGCGCCGAAAACCACGTGCAGATTGGTGAGGATGGTGCCGTCGTCAATGACGACAACACCTGTGCCGAGAGAGGTTTCCCTCATGCCGTCAGGGGCATTCCGGTTTTTGCCACTCTTGTCATCGGGTGCGCCGGGTGCGAATCGCCCGCTGCGGGATTTCTTCCCGCGGGCTGTTGCGTCCGTGATGTCGTTGAATCCCCGTACCTGCACCACGGCAGGGCGCACCATCTCGGCAGCTTTGACGGCGCGTGAAGGCAGCGGTTTCTTCTGCAGCGAACGCAGGACCGCAGTTTCGATTTCTGCCGGATTCAGCGCAGGCGGTGCCGGTTTCAGCCAGGCGTAGCCTGCAGTGGCGAGCAGTGCGATGAAGGCGGCACCGCCGAGAAACCGCGGCATGCCAGCATGACGCGCACCGAGCGCGCGAAGGCCGTTCAAGCCTGAGCTCAGGCCCGGGGCGGGTGCATGTGCGGGGCCGGCGGCAGCCTGAGTGGTGCCGGGCGTTTTTTTCGCACTGCTGTAGAGTGCCTGCCGCTTCATCGACCCGTCCTTGTTGTTGCAAGCGTATTACATGCACAGGCTGCAGGAACATGCTGCGTGGACAAGCTGCACGAATAAGTTAGCACGGTTGCCGGCCGCTGGGTATGGTTCAATAGAAGCCGGGCGCGAATTGTCACGAGGATGCATATGCGGTTCCTGTGGTCCGAGTCGCTGTTGCTGCTGCTGATCCTTCCGGTCCTGGCCGGTGTGTATGTCTACACCCAGCGGCGGCGCAAGCGCGCTGCGTTGCGCTACGCGAGCCTCATGCTCGTGCGCGAGGCCATCCTGCCCGGGCAGTGGTGGCGGCGCCACCTGCCGGCCCTGCTGCTGGGGCTGGCCATCACCTGCGCACTGCTGGGGGCGGCGCGACCCAGCATTGTCATGACACTGCCCAACGAGCGCCAGACCGTGGTGCTGGCGATCGATGTCTCCCGCAGCATGCGCGCGACCGATATCGAGCCGAATCGCCTCGTGGCGGCGCAGAACGCGGTGAAGGCTTTTGTCAATGAGTTGCCGCCCAGCGTCCGGGTCGGCCTGGTGACTTTTGCGGGGACTGCGGCGATCGTGCAGACACCGACACAGAACCGCGAAGATCTGCTCGCCGCGGTTGACCGCTTTCAGCTGCAGCGCCAGACGGCGATCGGCAGCGGCCTGCTGGCGGCACTGTCCGTACTCCTGCCGGACGCGGATTTGGCGATCGGGGCGGAGGATTTTGACTGGCGCGCATCATCCGGAACGCCGGATGTTCCGCGCAAACTTGAACCGGCTGCGGAATTCAAGCCGGTTGCGCCGGGCTCGCATGCTGCAGGCGTGATCGTGCTGATGTCCGACGGCCGACGCACGATGGGGCCCGATCCTCTGAAAATCGCAAAACTGGCTGCCGATCGCGGCGTGCGTGTGCACACGGTCGGCTTCGGCACCAGGGAAGGCGGTCAGGTCGATTTCGACGGCATGTCGGTCTACATGCAGTTCGACGAAGCGGCGCTGCGGGCGGTTGCAGGCATCACGGAGGGGCAATATTTCCATGCGGGAAGCGCCGGTGATCTGCACAAGGTTTACCGGGATCTGACCGCCAAACTCGTGCTGGAGCGCAGCGAGACCGAAGTGACTGCGTTTTTTGCGGCGGCAGCGGCATTGTTAGCGCTGATGGCGGTGATGCTGTCCGCGCTCTGGTTCCACCGCATGAGCTGACTGTTGCGGCAAATGAAGATTGAATTTGCGCTGGAAACTGCGGCCGGAGATGCAAATACCCGCGGCGTTGTTTGTCCCCATGCCGTCATGCGGCGCAGCACTGCAAAACCGGCAACGGTTGCTGCCGGTGTTCATCAGATAAAACAACGGGATGACGATATTTTTTTGTGCTTGCGGGCCGAGAGAGGCGGCTTCGATATTCTCCGGCCATGCCGGTTCCGCCACGGTCCGCATTGCGGGCCTTCTCTTTTGCAGAAGGCATTTTACGCGGCCTGCACTTGCTGCTAACGTGGCTGCCTTGTTTTTGGCCTGTTTCCGAAATTGTATAAACCGGGAGAACCGAATTGAGTCATCTGCGCCACACCGAACAACGCCGGCATTTTCGCGCCATTCTCGACGGCAGCCAGTGCCTGTCGCCAGCCAGCGTTTATGACGCACTGTCCGCACGTGTTGCGGAAAGCGTCGGTTACCGGCTGGGGATTCTTGCCGGGTCCGTATCCTCCAATACCACTCTGGCTGCACCCGACCTGATCCTGCTGACGCTGACTGACTTCGCCGACCAGGTGCGACGGATCATGCGCGCGAGCGACCTCAGCCTGCTGGTAGATGCCGACCACGGTTACGGCAATGCGCTGAACGTGATGCGCACGGTGCAGGAGCTGGAGCACGCGGGAGTCTCGGCGATGAGCATAGAGGACACCTCGCTGCCGATCCGCTTTGCGCAGCCGGAGGGCAAGGACGAGCTGATCTCCATTCCGGAAATGGTGGGAAAACTGAAGGCGGCAGTGGCGGCAAGGCGCGATCCGTCCACGGTGATCGCGGGGCGTACGGCGGCGCTGAAGGTCGAAGGAACGGAGAAAACGGTGGAACGCGTCAAGGCCTACGCCGCCTGCGGCGTGGACTGCATTTTCGTGATCGGCGTCGAAACGGCGGAGCAGGTCAAGGCAGTGCACGAGGCATCGAAGCTGCCGGTGATCGTCGGCCCCGGCAAAACTTCAGCTTCCCGGGAAGATTTCGCCAAAGCCGGCGCCCGGGTGCTGCTCCAGGGGCATCAGCCGGTGGCTGCTGCGGTCAAGGCGCTGCGCGAGGTTTATGCGCATTTTTACGATGGCGGGGCGGCGGCCGACTTGAAGGACAAGGTCGCTTCGGCGAAGGAGATGGATGCGCTGGTGTCGAACGAGGGCTACCGGAACCATATCCGCAATTTCATGAACTGAACTGTGCCCGGCGCTGGCGGCTGCTCAGGCGGCGTCCCTCCGCGCCGAAGAGCCGATCGCGGCATTGACCTGCGGCATGACTTTTTCGGCCATCAGTTCCATCGAGCGTTTCGCCAGTGCCGGATCCACCCAGTCCATGCCGGCATAGACGATTTCGCCGAAGTCGCCGGTTTCTTCCCGCAGGGCGAGGATCTGTTCGGCGACGCGGTCCGGTGTGCCGCAGATGACCAGCCGGTTGACCATGTAGTCGGTGGTCAGTTCACGGTCGTCCTGTTCCGGATGGGTTTTGAAAATCATGTGGCGTTTCGAAATCAGCATCTTGCGCAGCAGCAGGTCCCAGTAATAACGGTAGGGGCTGGCGCTGTCCTCCAGCGCGTAACGTCGCGCAGTGCGTTCGTCGTCGGCGACAAAGATCGTCCTTGCGATGCGCCAGTCGGCGGGATCGGCAACCTGGCCTGCGCGGCGTTTGCCCTCGGCGTAATTGCTCCAGTGCGAGGCCAGATACTGTGACAGCAGGAAATTGGCCGACAGCGGGTGGAAGTCGCGCTCGCCCATGGCGATGACGCCTTTCGAGCCCGGCGCCACCACGGTGCCGACGATTTCCGGGCGCGGCCTCTGGTACGGCTTGTACATCGCGCCACGGCCGATGCTGGCGTTCTGCGTGTTCGCGGTGCTGACCTTGAAGCGGTTGCCGGGCAGGTCGATGTCGTAGGGCACATCGCGCTCCCAGATTGCCAGGATCACGTCCATGGCCTCCGCAAACAGCCTGTTGCGGTCTTCGGACAGCATGCCCAGCGCTTCGGCATCGGAGGGCAGGGCCCCGGGGCTGACGCCGAAAATGAAGCGGCCGCGCGCCAGGTGGTCAAACATCGCCGCATGGGCGGCTATCAGCACCGGGTGCGAGTGCGAGAGGTTGGAAGTGCCGGTCGCGAGCTTGATGGTTTGCGTCTGGTGGATCAGGGTCGCCAGGAAAATGAAGCTGTTGCTGACGTTTTCCGAAGGCTCGGTCAGGTGTTCACCGACAAAGGCGTCGTAAAAGCCCAGCCGGTCGGCGAGGATGATGGCTTCGCGGTCCTCCTGCAGCGTGACCGCGGGCGGACGGTGGACAGGGTGCAGCGGCATCGTGAAAAAGCCTAGACGCATGGCGGGGCTTGCTCCTGTGCGGCTCTGGGGGAAGTCGATTCAATGTAACATCGGCCTGTTGCCAACCGCAATGAAAGACCCAGATGGATCTTGATGCAATGAAACCGGGCCTGCAGGGGGCCACCGAAATCATGGTCGGCACCCGCGATACCGCGCCCCACGTCGGCAGCGGCAAGATCAAGGTGCTGGCGACCCCGGTGCTGGTGATGCTGCTGGAGGAGGCCGCGCTGAACGCTGTTGAAGGTTTGCTGCCTGCCGGTCACCAGACCGTCGGTACGCGGCTCGATGTCAGCCACACTGCGGCCACGCCGGTGGGCATGCGGGTGTATGCACATGCCGAGGTGAGCAGGGTCGAGGGCCGCAAACTGATCTTCAGGGTGTGGGCTGAGGACGAAGTGGAACGTATCGGGGAGGGTGTGCACGAAAGGATCATCGTCAACGTCAGCCGCTTCGATGTTCGCACCCAGGACAAGGTGGCCCGGGTGATTTCAAAAAAAATGATTTAAAAACAATAGCTTACTTTTCTTCTTTGGGGCGCTGGTCAATGATCGCCGATTCGACAACGGTGTATTCGCCCTCCACCCAGGTGTCACCGGTTTCTCGCCGCAACTTGCGTTGCCGCCACCACCAGCGAATCAGGAAAACTCCGGCAATGATCGCGCCCGCGATCAAGGCGATGCCGATGAAGAAAAACGCCGCGACCAATACGACCAGACTCAGCGAAAAAAATACGATGCGTTCCAGCAGGCTGGCCTGCGGGCGGGAAATGAAACGGATTTGCGGTCCCTGTTGCTGGTTCATGAGTTGTGATTTTGCCCGGTTCAAAGCCATTCGACCGTGGCCACGCTCCGGGGTTCAGTAGTCGGGGTTGTAACTCTTGATGATCACGCCACCTGATTTTTCATCAGGTTCGAGCACCAGCATTTTTCGGGCATGCGCTTCGTCGAGCAGTTTGCCGAAGGAGCGGAAACCGTAGTAACTCTCGTTGAATCCGGGTTGACGGCGCTTCAAGGCCTGTTTGACCATGGAGCCCCAGATTTTTTCCTCCGCGCCGCGCTCGGTGAACAGGGCTTCGATGGTTTCCATCACGAGATCCAGTGCTTCGGCTTTTTTGTCGCCGCCGTCTTTGTCAGCGCTCTCGGCAACTGATCCGGCTTTCGCGGCGGGACTTGCCCCGGTTGCAGGCTTTTTGCGGCTGCGTTGCTGCTTTTTGGCTTTTTCGCGCGCGAGATCGTCATAAAAAATGAATTCGTCGCAATTGGCGATCAGCAGGTCGGATGAGGATTTCTTCACCCCGACACCGATGACCACCTTGTTGTTTTCGCGCAGTTTGGACACCAGCGGCGAAAAGTCGGAGTCGCCGCTGATGATGACAAAAGTGTCAACATGGGACTTGGTGTAGCAGAGGTCCAGTGCGTCGACCACCATGCGGATGTCGGCGGAATTCTTGCCCGACATGCGGACATGCGGAATTTCGATCAATTCGAATGCCGCTTCATGCATGGGTTTCTTGAACTCGCGGTAACGTTCCCAGTCGCAATAGGCTTTCTTGACGACGATGTCACCCTTGAGCAGCAGCTTTTCGAGTACCTTGCGGATGTCGAAGTCGGAATATTTGGCTTCACGGACGCCAAGCGCGACGTTCTCGAAATCACAGAACAGGGCCATGTTTTTGGTGTCGGATGCGGTGCTCATGGCACCTCCTGGTCGGGAGTGGATGCCGATTGTGACGCTTCGTGATGCCTTTGTCGACGCGCCCGGAAGTCCTGTTCTGCCTTAAAGTATCACCGTCAACCGCCGTTAATCGTAGTTCCATCATGCCGGACAAAACCGATCACCTCGCAGTGCTGTTCGCCGATATCGTCGAGAGCACGGCGCTTTACCGCAGCCTCGGCGATGTCGAGGCGCTGCGCGTTGTCAGCACCTGCCTTGATGCGCTGAAGGCCCTGTTGCCGCAGCACCGGGGCCGCCTGGTCAAGCTGCTGGGGGATGCCGTGATGTGCCTGTTTCCGGATGCCGACTGCGCGGTGGAGGCGGCGATGGCGATGCAACGGGAGGTGGCGGGTCTGCATCCCGGGGGAGTCGACCTGCAGATCCGCATCGGACTGCACACCGGTGCGGCGGTGGTCGGAGGTGAAGATGTCTATGGCGACACGGTCAATGTTGCGGCCTATCTTGCGGACGCGGCCACGCCGGGCCAGATCCTGATCGCCGAATCGACGTCCGGGGAACTGAATGCCGAACTGCGCGAATCGGTGTTTCCGATTTTTGACGCGGTGCTGAAGACCACGCTGGCGCCGACCGCGGTCTGCGAAGTGCGCTGGCGCGATGACTTTGCGCTGCGCACCCACATCAATCTGCATATCCGGCGTTCGATACCCGAGGATGCCGGCAGCATGGTGCTGGAAATCGGGGACCGGCAGGCGCGGGTCGATCACTGGCATGCCAGCTTGGAAATCGGCCGCGCGCCGGAATCGGGGCTGGTCGTGGCGCATGCGATGGCGTCCCGGCGCCATGCATCAATACGTCTGGATCGTACGCAGTTCTACCTCGTCGATCACAGCACCAACGGCACTTTCGTGACCCGGGCCAGCGGCGAGGAAATCCACGTCGTGCGCCGGGAAATCATGCTTGAGGTCCGCGGCGAGATCCGTGCAGGGTTCAGCCGCAGCGACGGCAGCGGCCCCTGCATTGAATTCCGCCGCGACCGGCGCTCCCTCTATCGTGTCTGAAAGGGAGGGGGCCTCAGCCGGCCAGCTCGCGGATGATCGCGAGGCTGTCGCGGTTTCTGCTGCGTGCCTCCTCCGGTGATTCCCGGCCCAGCGGGGTCTGCGCGATCAATTCGTAGATGTCGGCGGCGCCCTGCAGCATGCGGGGCGTCAAGCCGGCACCCTCGAAGGTACGCGCAATTTCGAGCATTTCCGGGACCCAGCGATAGGCTTTGGGCGGCATCGACGAAGTTCGCTTCAGTATCCAGTCGCGGTTGTCGGCCGCGCTTTCCTGCAGCTCCTGCTCGAGCACTTCGTGGACCCCGAGCCGGTGCGCGGCCATCAGCATTTCGACGCCGAGCGCGACCGCAGCCTTGCTGTAGGACGCGTAGCACATCTTGACGGCGGAGGCGTCGCCGATGCGGTCGCTGATCACGCGCACCGTGATCCTCGGGCTGGCCAACTGCAAGGCCAGCGCGGCCTGCGGACCGGAGGCGTAGAGCCGCATGGCCGCCTTGCCGCGCGGCGGCGGGCCGATGATTCCGGCGTCCAGGCATTCACCGCCGGCGGAGCGGATGATGCTGTCGATGTCGCGGACGGTTTGCGGCGCGACGGCATTGCAGTCGACAAAAACCGGACGGCGGCCGGTTTCGCGCATCGCTGCCGCGACGGCCCGTGCATTGTCGACGGCGGCTGCAGGGTTGAGAACGGACAGCAGCATGTCGCAGCTCTCCACCAGACTGCGCATCGACCCGCAGTCGTGGATGCCGGCTTCCAGGGCAAGCGCTCGGGTACGGGCGCTGCGTCCTTCAAGGGCGGTGTGGACCCCGAGTCCGGATTCCCGGAGCGTCTGGGCGACGGCCTGGCCCATGTCGCCCGGACTGACGATGCCGATGTTCTGCAGTTTCATGATTTTCCCGTCCGCTTGGTGCTGCAAGTCGATACGATAAAATACAGGCTGCCGCCACTCCTCAACAAGAAGATTCTCCGCCGTAATGCAGATTCCGCGATTGGGCCGCAAGCTGCGGCCACTGCGACTGCCGGCCCTGTTCTGACATGAACCTGGCGCCGATATTCCGCATCGTTCTGCTCAGCGTGCTGACGCACACTGCCTACAAGGGCAGCAAGGTGCTGATGTCGCTGACGGCGCTCGACATGGGGGCGAATGAATTTGTCGTCGGGCTGCTGTTTTCGACATATGCGCTGTTCCCGCTGCTGCTGTCCGTTTACGCGGGCAAGGTATCCGACCGCGCCGGGTTCCGGCTGCCCATGCTGTTCGGCTCCGCCGGACTTCTCGGCGGATTACTGCTGCCGTTCATCTTTCCAAGCATAGAGATGCTCTATGTTTCCGCCGGCCTGATCGGTTGCTGCTACATCTTCTACACCGTGGCCGTGCAGCACCTGATCGGCACGCTGGGGGAGGGCCTGGACCGCACCAAGAATTACAGCTGGTTCAGCCTCGGCATCGGCATGACTGCCTTGCTGGGACCGACTTCAGCCGGTTTCCTGATCGACGCGGTCGGGCACCGGGCGACGTTTGCGGTCATGGCGGCCATGCCGGTGGTGCCGATCCTGCTGCTCGGCCTGTGGACGGGCTGGCTGCCGAAAACCGCGCAGGCCCATGTCAGCAAGGCGGAAAAGGCGCAGCACCGGATCGGCGATCTGGTCCGCAACCGACCCCTGCGGCGGGCGCTGATCACCGCCGGCATCATCGAGACAGGTCTTGAACTCTATAACCTGCTGCTGCCGATCTACGGCCATCGCATCGGTCTCAGTGCGTCCGAGATCGGCCTGATCCTTGGCGCCTTCGGATTGGCACTGCTGGTCGTGCGCGCGGTGATGCCGCACCTGGTCAAACGTTCAAGCGAGGAGCGCGTGCTCGCGGCGTCGCTGATGCTGGCGACGGGTGTCTGCCTGGTGTTTCCCTTCGTGACGAGTTTTGCCGCGCTGCTGGCGATTTCCTTCGTGCTGGGCATGGGGCTGGGCTGCGGCAGCCCGCTGTCGATGCTGCTGGCCTACAACCGTGCGCCGGCGGGACGCTCGGGTGAGGCGATGGGCTTGCGCCAGATGGTGAACAAGGGCACCGAGGTGCTGGTCCCCTTCGTTTTTGGAACGCTGAGCGCGGCGCTGGGCATGGTTCCGGTGTTCTGGCTTGATGGCGCGCTGCTGGCGACTGCCGCGTCGCTGATGCATCGCGACGCGGCGGATGCGCGCAAGCCGCAGATCAGGTAAAAAAGCCCGCCGGGCGGCGGGCCGGGGCGGGCTGTACTGGAGCTTAGTTGGCCGTGGCGCCTGATATGCGCACCACTTCGGCCCAGCGGGCAACTTCCTCTTTCAGCAGTTTGCTGAACTCCTCGGGCGAGTTGCCGATGGGTTCGGCACCCTGATCGATCAGCCGCTGGCGGATCGTGGTATCAAGCGTCGCCTTGTTGATGCCGGAAGCCAGGGTATTGATGACGTCGCGCGGTGTGGCGGCGGGGGCAAGCAGGCCGTACCAGACCACGACCTCGACGCCCTTGACGCCGGACTCGGTCATGGTCGGGACATTCGGCAACTGTTCGGATCGTTTGGGACCCGCATTGGCGATTGGACGCAGGCGGCCGGATTTGACATGAGCCGAAATCGCCGGAATGTTGGCGAAGGTCATTTCGACCTCGCCGCCGATCAGCCCGGTCAGCGAGGGCGCGCTGCCTTTGTATGGGACATGAACGATTTTGGTGCCGGCGCGCAGGTTGAACAGCTCTCCCGACAGGTGCTGGGTGGTGCCGCTACCGGCAGAGGAGAAATTGAGCTGGCCCGGCCGGGATTTGGCCAGGGCCACCAACTCCCTGACGTTCTTGACGGGCACCGAAGGATGGATAACCAGGATGTTGGGGCTTTGCGAAAATACCGATATCGGTGCGAAATCGCGCAACGCGTCGTAGTTGACCTTTTTGTAGAGGCTCATGTTGATCGCGACGGCTGCCGTGTTGATCAGGATCGTGTAGCCGTCGGGCGCGGATTTGGCCACCAGCTCGTTGGCGATGTTGGTGCCGGCGCCGGGACGGTTGTCGACGATGAACTGCTGCCCGAGGTATTCGGAGAGTTTGGGGGCGAGCAGGCGCGCATTGATATCGACGCCGCCGCCGGGCGTGAAGCCGACGATGATGCGTACCGGTTTGGCGGGCCAGGACTGTGCGGCGGCAGGAAGTGCCGCGACCGCAATAATGGCCGAGAGGCCCAGCAGGGGCAGGTATTTCGACATGTTTTTCCTCCAGGATTCATGGCTACAGTCACCGGTAGTGCGCGGTGACGGCGAGAGGGGATGGTAGCAGATGCCTTTCCCGGACCCGGCGTATCGACAGTCGCTGGTGTTGCGGAGATCATGCGGGTCGCAGGCCTGCAGGGGCGTTCCGAGTGGAGATTGGCCCGAGGTCATCCCGCCAGTATCATGAATCCAATGCTTTTTAAAAAAATATGAATAATAACAAATACTTACTTAACCTTATTAAGGTTGTCTGTAGAGCCTCCCTGCCATCCGCAGCGAAACGCCCGCTTGCTGTCGCTGGCGTGTGGTTTTGCCTGCTGCTGGCTGCAGCCGCGAACGCAGCAGATCCGGCACGCGCGGCAATTGCTTCCGCGCATCCGCTGGCGACTGCATCCGGCGAGCAGATGCTGGCGCGCGGCGGGAACGCCTGTGATGCAGCGGTCGCGGTGGCAGCCGCACTGGCCGTGGTGGAACCCTATTCGTCGGGGCTGGGCGGCGGCGGATTCTTCCTGCTGCATCGCGCGGCTGACAGGCGGCAGGTGATGATCGATGCACGCGAGCTTGCGCCCCGGGCAATAAGGCGGGAGCATTTTTTCGACGCCTCGGACAATCCGAGGGAAGGCGCAACGGTTCGCGGCGGCACCGCCGCGGCAATTCCCGGCGTCCCTGCCGCGCTGGACCACCTGACCCATACCTGCGCCACGATGCCGCTGGCGCAGACCCTGGCACCGGCGATCCGGCTGGCGCGGGACGGGTTCAGGGTGGACCGGCGGTATGCGCGGATTGCGCAGTTGCGCGAATCCCTGCTGCGCTCGAGTCCTGCAACCCGTTTGTTTCTCGACAGGGGACGCGCACCGGAGGCGGGTTTTGTGCTGCGGCAGCCTGAACTTGCGGCGACGCTGGAGCGCATCGCGCGCGATGGCGCAGCGGCTGCTTTTTACCGGGGGCCGGTCGCCCGCGGCATGGTCGATGCGGTCCGGGCGGCGGGCGGTGTGTGGCAGTTGTCCGACCTGGAGCACTACCGCGTGATCGAACGCGAGCCTCTGAATTTCGTTTTTCGCGGCGCGACGATTACCGCGGCGGCACTGCCGTCGGCCGGGGGGATCGCGCTGGCGCAGATTTTTGGCATGCTCGGGCATTTTCCACCAGGTGACGTGCTTGATCCGCAGACTGCGCATCTTGTTGCCGAAACGCTGCGCCGCGCCTTTCGCGATCGCAGCCTGCTGGGCGACCCCGACCATGCTTCGATTCCGCTGGCCCGGATGCTGGATCCGGACCGGCTGAAAAAGGACGCTGCAGGGATTGATGTGCAACGCGCTTCGGTACTGCCGTTCGCCGCTGAAGGGGACACCGGCGGCAGCGGGAACACGACCCATTTCTCGATCATTGATGCTGCTGGCAATCGCGTGGCGGCGACGCTGACCATCAACCTGCTGTTCGGCTCCGGCATCGTTGGGCATGGCAGCGGCGTGCTGCTGAACAACGAGATGGATGATTTCACGCTGCGCGCCGGCCTCGCCAACAGCTTCCGGCTGCGGGGCGGCGAAGCCAACATGATGGCTCCGGGCAAGCGTCCGCTGTCGAGCATGACGCCGGCATTCGTGGAAGACGACAAGGGGGTGCTGGTGCTCGGCGCGCCCGGGGGATCACGCATCATCAGCCAGGTCCTGCTGGTGGCGCTGGAATACCTGCGGCATCCTGAGGTGGACCTGCGCCGGCTGCTGGCCATGCCCCGGTATCACCACCAGCACTGGCCGGACCACATCGAAATCGAGCCCGAAGGATTTTCCGCCGGATGGAAAACTGCGATGGAAGGCATGGGGCACCGTCTGCATGTGGTCAACCGCCGCTGGGGCAATATGCAGGCGGTTTTCCAGCCGGCAGGCAGCGGCCCGGCACAGGCCGCCAGCGATCCGCGGGGTGGCGAAGTCGCGTGGTACTAGGCCCTTCACGCCGGGGGCGGAGGCGCCGCAGATGCGCCTTGCGGACCCGCCTCCTGTATCATCCCGCCCCATGAAAACGACATTCCTCGAGTTCGAGCAGCCGATCGCCGATCTGGAAACCAAGATCGAAGAACTGCGCTTCGTGCAAGACGATTCTGCTCTGGACATTTCCGAAGAAATCGCGCGTCTGCAGAAGAAAAGCCAGGCGCTGACGAAGGATATCTATTCGAAGCTGACAGCGTGGCAGATTGCCCAGGTCGCGCGCCATCCGCAACGGCCATATGCCCTCGATTACATCAGCGGCATGTTCACTGATTTCGAGGAAATGCACGGTGACCGCAGCTATGCCGACGACCCGGCAATCGTCGGCGGCCTGGCGCGTTTTGGCGGCCAGACAGCGGTCGTGATCGGGCACCAGAAGGGGCGTGACACCAAAGAGAAGATCCACCGCAACTTCGGCATGCCGCGCCCGGAGGGTTACCGCAAGGCGCTGCGCCTGATGAAACTTGCCGAGAAATTCGGCGTTCCGGTGTTCACCTTCATTGACACACCCGGCGCCTATCCCGGGGTCGGCGCCGAGGAGCGCGGACAGTCGGAGGCGATCGGCCGCAACCTGTATGCAATGGCGGCGCTGAAAACCCCGGTGATCTGCACGGTGATCGGAGAGGGCGGTTCCGGCGGCGCGCTCGCGGTGGCGGTGGGGGATGTGACGCTGATGCTGCAGTATTCGACCTACTCGGTGATTTCGCCGGAGGGTTGCGCCTCGATACTGTGGAAAAGTGCCGAGCGCGCGGCTGATGCCGCGGAAACGCTGGGCATCACCGCCACCAGGCTGAAGGCGCTGGGGCTGGTGGACAAGATCGTCAGCGAACCGCTGGGCGGCGCGCACCGCGATCCCCAGGCGATGATGCAGTCGCTCAAGAAGGCACTGCAGGAAAGCTGGCGGCAGTTGCGTGACATCCCGGTCGACAGGCTGACCGAGACACGCTTTGAAAGGCTGATGGGATATGGCCAGTTCAAGGAAACGGAAAGCCGCTGATATCCGCTTCAGGCCGGCTGTTGCGGCGTGAAGCAGGATCTCGTGGCGCAGGTGCGTGCCAGCCTGCTGGCACATGTGCCGCGCAACACATCCCTGGTGCTCGGTTTCAGCGGTGGCATCGATTCGATGGTTCTGCTGCATGTCCTGGTGCGCGGACTGCGCCTGTCCCCGCGACGGATTTCGGCAATACATGTCAATCATCAGCTCAGTCCGCGGGCGGCGGAGTGGGCTGCATTCTGCCGCCGCAGCTGCCGGGAACTCGGCGTCAGGCTGAAGGTAGTCACGGTTGCAGTGAAGCGCGGCAACAGTACTGAAGCCGCAGCGCGAGTGGCGCGTTACGGGGCGTTCGCGGCCAGCGGCGCCGGCATCGTGGTGCTGGCACACAACCGCGATGACCAGGCCGAAACGGTGCTGCTGCAGCTGTTGCGCGGCGCCGGTCCGCGTGGACTGGCCGCGATGCCCGCATTCAGGCTTGCCGCACCGGATTCGCCGGCAGTCCTGCGACCATTGCTCGAGGTGCCGCGGAGCATTATTGCGGCCTATGCCGCGCAACACCGCCTGCAGTGGATCGAGGATGACAGCAACCGGGACCGCGCCTATCTGCGCAACTTTCTGCGCCACGACGTGCTGCCGCTGCTTGAGGACAGATTGCCCGGAGCCGGCGTCACGCTGGCCCGTGCTGCGCGGCTGCAGGCCGAAGCCTCGGATCTGCTGGATGCGCTGGCACTGGCTGATCTTGGCGGTGTCCCGCCGTCGCACAGACTGCCGCTGGCGCCGCTGAAGTCGCTGCCACCGCACCGTGCCCGCAATATCCTGCGCTATTTCCTTCGCAGCAATGACCTGTTGATGCCGGATGCCGGCCATCTGGAGGAATTGCTGCGGCAGGCCGTCGCGGCGCGCGGAGATGCGGCAGTCCGGATCCGCGTGGGCGATGCGGAGTTGCGGCGATTCCGTGCGACCCTTTATGTGGTCCGGTCATTGCCCGTGCCGGAACGGAATTACGCCGTGGCCTGGAGCGGCCGCGGAGCGCTGCGCCTGCATGCACTCGGAGGAGTGCTGCGGCTGGAACGGAGGGCAGACGCCGGCATCGACAGCCGCCTGCTGCGCGGCGCCGGGTTCGAGGTTCGTGCGCGCAGCGGCGGAGAAATGCTGCGCCTGACTCCGGGAGGCCGGCGCAGGACGGTGCGCAACCTGCTGCAGGAGGCGGAACTGCCGCCATGGGTGCGGGAGCGTCTGCCATTTTTGTACCATGACGGCGAACTGGTGGCCGTTGCCGGCATCGGGGTCGATGTTCGTTTCCAGGCTGCGGCAGGGCGAGCGGGTTACTGGCCGGTGTGGTTACCGGACTGACGGCCGGTGTATTGATCTGTCATGGGCAAATCGGGGATGAACCGGTTTGCCAAATCCGGAGGGCTTTGTTAATCTGGCCTCGCTGGTCCACAGGATGAAAATAACGCTTCGCAACCGGCAGTGGCGCGTCCTGTATCCCTTAACGACCCTAAGCGAGGAAAAAAGCAATGAAACTTGCACAGTTTGTGAAGCTCGCGCTCGCCGCGACCATCGGCATGTCCGTGGCCACCGGCGTCCTGGCGCAGGCGAAACCCAATCCGAAATGGCCGACCAACCTGACGCTGGGCACCGCCTCCGTGGGCGGAACCTATTTTGTCTACGGACAAGTATGGGCCAGCCTGGTCAACGAGAAAATCGGTACCAACATCAGCACCCAGCAGACACAGGGACCGAACCAGAACATCATCCTGACCGATTCCAAGCAGGTTGATTTCGGCATGACGACGATGGGCGTCGCCCTGCAGGCTTGGGAAGGCAAGGGTGACTGGACCAAGGGCAAGAAGTTCAGCAACATCCGCGCGATGTTCCCGATGTACGACACGCCATTCCATTTCATCACGCTGGAAAAATCCGGCATCAAGTCGGTGAAGGAACTGGCGGGCAAACGTTCTGGTGTAGGGCCGCGTGCGGGCACCTGCGGCACCTATTTTCCGCTGTTTTTCAAGGCGCTCGGCATCGACACCACGATCCGTAACGGCCAGGCCTCGGACATGGCGTCGAACCTCCAGGACGGGCTGATTGATGCCTTCCCGTTCTGCGCTGGCGTCCCGATCGCGGCATACTCTGAACTTGAAACCACCAACAAGGTGCGATTCTTCACCTTCACCGACGACGAGATCAAGCGCATCAAGGCCGCGCTGCCCGAGCTCTCCGATTCGCTGATCCCGAAGGGCACCTACAAGCAGCAGACCGAGGACCACAAGACCATCGGTCTCTACAACTTTGCCATCGCCAACAAGGATGTCGCGGATGATCTGGTCTATGCCGTGGTCAAGGCTGTGCTGGAAAACAACCCGCAGATGGTCAAGGGTCACGCTGCCGCCAAGGAAACGCTGACGGAGAACTGGAACCGCAACGGTTTCCTGCCCTTTCATCCGGGGGCGATCCGTTACTTCAGGGAAAAAGGCATCACTGTGCCGAAACACCTGATTCCGCCGGAATACAAGGGCTGAACGCTAATCCCGGAACACCGCACTGCGCGCGAGCTCAGTGCGGTTTTTTTTGCAGCGGGGGAAATGGTTGATGAGTGCTGAAGCGACGGAAGAGGTCATCAAGCCGCCGATGGCGGACGAGGAATTCAGCGGCAACAGGCGCTTGTTACGTCGCTGGGAAACGATTTTGCTCGCTGTTTTCTGCGTGGGCTTCACGGTTTTTCACCTGTTTGTCCTGAATGTCTATTCCCTTGAGCCGCTGCTTTTCCGGGCGATCCACGTAGGCTGGGGGGCGGCGCTCGGTCTGATACTTTACGCACCGTTCCAGCGCTTCCAGAAAAAGGGCGTGCCATGGTATGACTGGCTGCTGGTCGCCGCCTCCGTTGCCTGCGCCGTCTACATCACGATCGAGCTCGACGGCCTGCTGTTCCGTGCGGGCGCGCAGTTCACCACAGGCGATGTCATCGTCGGTGTCATTGGCACGCTGCTGATCCTCGAATTTACACGCCGCACCTCCGGGCTGGCCCTGCCCATCATCGCCAGCGTTTTCATCCTTTACTGCTTTGTCGGGCCCTGGATGCCGGGTGTGCTCGAACACAAGGGTTTCGCGGTCGACCGGTTTTTCACCTACATCTACAGCGAGTATGGCGTTTTCGGCGTTACAACCCAGGTTTCCTCGTCCTACATCATCCTTTTTGTGACCTTCGCTGCATTCCTTCAGGTTTCAAAGGTCGGGGACTACATCAATGATCTGTGCAATGCCCTATTCGGATGGGCGCGCGGGGGGCCGGCGAAGGCGGCCGTGGCCTCCGGGATCATGTTTGGCTCGATCTCCGGATCGGCAGTGGCCAATGTTGTTGCTTCCGGCATGGTGACGATTCCGATGATGCGCAAGGTCGGTTACGACCGGCCCACGGCGGCGGCAATCGAGGCCACATCCTCCACCGGCGGACAGATCACGCCGCCGGTGCTCGGCGCCGGCGCCTTCCTGATGGCTGAAATCACCGGCATCCCTTACGGACAGATTGCCCTGGCCGCGGTGATCCCCGCGGTGCTGTTCTACATTGCCTGCTGGATTCACGTGGATCTGCATGCAATACGCCTGGGGTTGAGGGGCGTGTCGCGTGATGAGCTGCCGCCGTTGAAGCTGATGCTGACACGGTTGTACCTGTTCTCCCCGCTGATCATTTTTGTCTGGGCCCTGCTCGAAGGCTACTCGCCATTTCGTGCGGGCGGGCTCGGCATTGTCGCCGCGCTGATTGCGGGCTGGCTGTCGCGGCTGTTCAGGGATATCGGTGCCGGAGACTCCTCGATCGATCCGCGGTCGGTGACCATGGTGTTCACGGCCTTGCTGATGCGGATCACGGCCCTGGTGGCGGGTGGCGCCTTTCTGTACGCGGTACTGCAGTACCTGGTGCCCCTGGTGCAGTCATTCGGCGATGTCGCGACCTGGTCGCTGAGCATACTGGTCATTCTGATCCCGGCCGTGCTGTTCGGGTGGCAGCGCACGCTGGAGGCGCTGAATCTGGCGGCACGGGACACCGTGCAGCTGGTGGCGGTCTGCGCTTGTGCCGGGATCATTGTCGGCGTCATTGCGCTGACCGGTATCGGCGGCCGTTTTTCGGAACTGATACTGGGTATCGCCGGGGCGAGCCAGCTCGCGGCAATGCTGTTTGCCGCAGTCGTTGCGCTGGTGCTTGGCATGGGCATGCCGACAACGGCAGCCTATGCCATTGCAGCCGCGGTCATTGCACCCGGGCTGACCAAAATCGGCGTGCCGGTGCTTGTCGCGCACATGTTCGTCTTCTATTTCGCGGTGGTTTCAGCCATCACGCCGCCGGTTGCGCTGGCGTCCTTTGCGGCGGCCGGAATGGCGCAGGCTGATCCGTGGAAAACTTCCTGGACTGCCCTGAAAATGGGGCTGGCAACCTTTATCGTGCCGTTCATGTTTTTCTTCTCGCCGGTGCTCCTGATGCAGGGGCCGTGGCTGGGAATTCTGCAGGCGACGGTTTCCGGCGCAATAGGCGTGTGGTTCCTTGCCGGGTCGACCGAGGGGTGGTTCGGCGGCCGTCTGCCAATGCCGCTGCGGATCGTCATGTTCTTTGCAGCCCTGAGCCTGTTGCACCCGGGGGGCGCAAGCGACTTCATCGGCTTTGGCATCGGTATCCCGATCTATTTATGGCAGCGCTTGCGCCTGAGGAAGGCCGTCGCCTGAAATGCCGCGTACGGTCAATCCGTACGCGGCAAATTCCCCGTTAACGTCTTTTATTCAAGGCGTTATCGTGTTAACCTTCCGGGTTAATTCAAACTCTGGAAGTAGGGGATTTTCATGGCAGTCGAGCGCACGCTTTCCATCATCAAACCCGATGCGGTCGCGAAGAACGTGATCGGGCATATCTACGCACGTTTCGAACAGGCCGGCTTGCGCATCGTGGCGGCCCGAATGACCCGCCTGTCGCGCAGCCAGGCAGAGGGTTTTTATGCGGTTCACAGGGCACGCCCGTTTTTCGGCGAACTGGTCGATTTCATGGTGTCGGGGCCGGTGATGATCCAGGTGCTGGAAGGCGAAGGCGCTGTCCAGAAGAACCGTGACCTGATGGGGGCTACCGACCCGAAGAAGGCGGAGAAAGGCACGATCCGCGCCGATTTTGCCGACAGCATTGACGCCAATGCGGTGCATGGCTCCGATTCCGCCGAAAATGCGGCGACCGAAGTCGCCTACTTTTTTCCCGCGCTCGATATCCACTCGCGCTGAGGGTTGAGGCACGGGGGGCGCCATGCCGCTGAATCTGCTGGGACTGAACCGGGGACAGTTTGAAGCCCTGTGCACGGACATGGGTGAAAAACCCTTCCGTGCCCGGCAGATGATGCGCTGGATGCACCAGGCCGGAGTCAGTGATTTCGACGCCATGACCGATGTGTCGCGCGGTTTCCGCGAGCGCATCGGCGCTTCCGCCGTGGTGTCGGCTCCGCAGGTCCTGGATGACACCACGGCCCAGGATGGCACCCGCAAGTGGCTGTTCGACGTCGGCACCGGCAACGCGATCGAGACGGTTTACATCCCGGAGGGTGATTCCGGCGATGATTCCACTGCCGAAGAGCAGGGAGCGAAGCGCTACCGCGGCACCCTTTGCGTCTCGTCGCAGGCGGGATGCGCGCTTGAATGTTCGTTCTGTTCCACTGGCAGGCAGGGTTTCAACCGCAATCTGACGGTGGCCGAGATTGTCGGCCAGTTGTGGCACGCCAGCCGCAGCCTGTCATCCGGTCTTGGCATGGAACGCCCGGTCACCAATGTGGTCATGATGGGCATGGGCGAGCCGCTGGCCAATTTTGACAATGTGGTTTCGGCGATGCAGCTGATGCTTGATGATCACGCCTACGGCATTTCGCGCCGCCGCCTGACCCTGTCGACCTCGGGCCTGGTGCCGGCGATCGACCGGCTGCGGGATGCATGTCCTGTGGCGCTGGCCGTGTCTCTGCATGCGCCGGACGATGCTCTGCGTGACCGGCTCGTGCCTATCAACCGCAAGTATCCCATCCGCGAGCTGCTTGCGGCCTGTGTGCGTTATATTGAAAAGGCCCCGCGCGATTTCGTGACTTTCGAGTATGTGATGCTTGAGGGCGTCAATGACAGCTTGGAGCAGGCGCGGGAACTGGTCAGGACCGTGAAGCCGGTACCCTGCAAGATAAACCTGATACCGTTCAATCCGTTCCCGGATTCCGGTTATGGCCGGTCCGCAGGGGCTGCGGTGACTGCGTTTCGCGATGTATTGCTGCAGGCCGGCCTGACGGTCACCGTGCGCAAGACGCGCGGTGACAGCATTGATGCCGCCTGCGGGCAGCTTGCCGGCAGGGTGCAGGACAAAACCAGGCGCGTAATGCGCCGCATGGAGGAAAAACGCCCATGAGACACCAATGGCATGCAGGTCGAGCAACGGCCGGGGTTTTCATGGCGGTTCTGATTCTTGCCTTGGCGGGATGCGCGGGTACGGGGAATGTGCCTGATGAAGGCATCCAGCCGACCACGGACACCACCGGCAACGAGAGCAGCGCGCGCAATCGCGCCCGCATCCATACCGAACTTGCCGCGGGTTATTTCGAACTGGGCAATCTGGGCGTGGCGCTCGAGGCAATCACCACGGCGCTGCAGGCCGACCCCAGTTACCACACGGCCCACAACATCGCGGGCCTGGTGTATGCCTCCCTCAAGGACGACCGCCGTGCCGAGGAGCACTTCACTCGCGCACTGCGGCTCAATCCCGGGGATCCGGATGCCAACAACAATTACGGGATGTTCCTCTGCCAGAACAAGCGGGAGGAACAGGGTATAAAGTATTTTCTGGTGGCGGTGCAGAATCCCCTTTACCTGACGCCCGAGCGTTCGCTGGTCAATGCCGGAATTTGCGCGCGGCGGCGCGGTGACAATGTCGCGGCGCAGGATTTTTTCCAGCGTGCCGTGAGCGCACGTCCCAACCAGCCGCAGGCGCTGTACCAGCTCGCGGAACTGTCTTTCCAGTCCAACAACTTTGCCGCAGCCCAGGGCTACCTGCGCCGCCTGGCGCAGGTCACGGCCGCAAACGCGGAAGTGCTCTGGCTCGCGCTGCGGGTTGAGCGCAAGCTGGGCAATACGCTGGCCGAGGCGAGTTATGCCCAACAGTTGCGCAACAACTTCCCCGATTCCCGCGAGGCGGTGGCCCTCAAGGCTGGCCGGTTTGAATGAGCGAATCCGAAACCGCTGACAAGGCTGCGCCCGCTGCGCAGGGTCCGCGTCCGGGGCGGGCTCTGGCCGATGCGCGCGCGGCGAAGGGAATGACCGTGGCCGAGGTTGCCGCGCAGCTGAAGCTCTCGGTGTCACAGGTCGTGGCTCTTGAAGCGGATGACTACGCCAAATTGCCCGGCCCGGTGTTTGTCCGTGGTTTTGTCCGGAACTACGCGCGGCTGCTTGACCGGGATCCGGAAAAACTGGCGGATTCCGTCGATCTGCCGCATGCCTCGATGCCGGCCAGTGCGGCAGTACCGGTGTCGCGCGAAATTCCGTTTCCGGCCGGAAAATCCGCAAATTGGCTGCCGTATGCCGCCGGGCTCGCGGTTCTGGTGGGTATCATTGCAATTTACGAACTGTTCTATGCGGCACCGCCTTCAGTGACGGTATCGGTGCAGCAGCCCGTAACAACACCGGTGTTTCAGCCGCCGGCGGTGGCTGACGAGGTTCTTGCGGTTTCCGCGGTTGCTGCCGGGCCCCCGGCGCCTGCGGCTGTGCCGGAACCAGTCGTCCGCGAAACCGGCGTGGCGGAAAAACCGCGGGAGGCGCCTGTCCCGAAGCCATCCGGCATGGCGGAAGTGCGCTTTGTATTTGGCTCCGCATCGTGGGTGGAGGTGCGTGATCGCAGCGAGCGCGTGTTGTTGTCACAACTGAATCCCGCGGGCAGCGAACAGCGGGTGACCGGGCGTCCGCCGCTCAGTGTTGTTGTCGGCAATGCCCGGGATGTGAGCCTGACTTTCAACGGCAAACCTTTTGACCTTGTGCCGCATACGCGCGTTGAAGTGGCGCGTTTCATACTGGAATAGACGATGGAGTGTTTCCCCGCGCACGGCACTGCAGTCCGGCGCCGCAGCACCAAGGTGTCGGTTGGCGGCCTGATGGTCGGCGCGGATGCGCCCATCGTCGTGCAGTCGATGACCAATACCGATACCGCCGACATTGCGGCCACCGTGGCGCAGGTGGCGGCGCTAGCCAGGGCCGGCTCTGAGGTGGTGCGGATCACGGTGAACAATGCGGAAGCTGCCGCGGCGGTGCCGGTGATCCGTGAGCAGCTCGATCGCCGCGGTGTCAATGTGCCGCTGGTTGGTGACTTTCATTTCAACGGCCACCGTTTGCTCACCCAGCATCCGGCCTGTGCGGAAACGCTGGCGAAGCTGCGCATCAATCCGGGTAACGTCGGCAGGGGTGCAAAGCGCGACGAGCAGTTTGCAACCATGATCGAATTCGCCTGCCGTTATGACAAACCCGTGCGCATCGGAGTCAACTGGGGCAGCCTGGACCAGGAACTGCTGGCGCGGCTGATGGACGGGAATGCGCGTCTGGCGCAACCGAAGGAGGCTGGCGTGGTCATGCGCGAGGCTCTGGTCACCTCGGCACTGGAGAGCGCCCTGCAGGCGGAAGCGCTGGGGCTTGCGCATGACCGCATCATCCTCTCATGCAAGGTCAGCGGCGTGCAGGATTTGATTGCGGTGTACCGCGACCTGGCTTCGCGCTGTGATTATCCACTGCATCTCGGCCTGACCGAGGCGGGGATGGGCTCGAAAGGCATCGTGGCCTCGACCGCGGCAATGTCGGTGCTGCTGCAGGAGGGCATCGGCGACACCATACGCGTGTCCCTGACGCCCGAACCGGGTGGCGACCGCACGCGGGAGGTGATCGTTGCACAGGAAATCCTGCAGACCATGGGGTTGCGCTCGTTCACGCCGCTGGTCATTGCATGCCCCGGCTGCGGACGGACCACCAGCACCGTGTTCCAGGAACTCGCGGACCGCATCCAGGGTTACCTGCGGGCGCAGATGCCTGAATGGCGGGGGCGTTACCCGGGTGTGGAAAACATGCACGTTGCGGTTATGGGTTGCGTGGTCAACGGCCCGGGCGAAAGCAAGCAGGCCAACATCGGTATCAGCCTCCCGGGCTCCGGCGAGACGCCGGTGGCGCCGGTGTTCGTCGACGGCGTAAAGACGGTGACGCTGAAGGGCGGCAACATTGCGGAAGAGTTCCAGCGCATTGTCGATGAGTATGTGCACAGCCGTTACGGCGCCGCCGGGGAAACTGCTGCCCCGGCTACCGGCGCCGGTGGTGCGCGCTGACCGACGGAGACGCCCGGACATGGCAAAAAGGGTACAGGGTGTCCGCGGGATGAACGACGTGCTGCCGGCAGAAGGGCACCGCTGGGCGTTTTTCGAGGATACGGTGATGCAGTGGGTGCGGAGCTACGGCTACCAGGCCATCCGCATGCCGATACTCGAGCGTACCGAACTCTTCGTGCGCTCGATCGGCGAGGTGACGGACATCGTCGAAAAGGAAATGTACACCTTTACCGACGAATTGAACGGCGAACAGCTGACAATGCGCCCGGAGGGAACGGCCTCCTGCGTGCGCGCCGCGGTGGAGCACAACCTGCTGTATTCCGGTCCGCAACGCCTGTGGTACTGGGGGCCGATGTTCCGCCATGAGCGCCCGCAGAAGGGACGTTACCGCCAGTTTCACCAGGTCGGGGTCGAGGCGCTGGGTTTCGCGGGGCCCGACATCGATGCCGAACACATCATGATGTGCGCGCGTTTGTGGCGCGCCCTGGGCCTGGACGGGATACGCCTGGAACTGAACTCCCTGGGCTCCGCCGATGCCCGCGCAGCTTACCGTTCCAGGCTCGTTGCGTATCTGGAACAGCATGCGCCGGAGCTTGACGACGATGCGCGCCGGCGCATGCACAGCAATCCGCTGCGCGTGCTCGACAGCAAAAACCCGGCGCTGCAGGACGTGATTGCCGCAGCGCCACGGCTGGCGGATGACCTGGACGAAGCCTCGGCCTCTGCATTTGCGGCGTTGCAGGGCTCGCTGCGCGCCGCCGGTATTCCGTTCAGCATCAATCCGCGGCTGGTGAGGGGGCTGGACTATTACAATGGCACCGTATTCGAATGGATTACCGACCGCCTCGGCGCACAGGGCACGGTTTGCGCGGGCGGCCGTTATGATGGCCTGATCGGACAGATCGGCGGCAATCCGGCGCCTGCCTGCGGTTTTGCGATGGGGATCGAACGCCTGCTGGCGCTGATGGCCGAACGCGGAGCTGGGATTCCGCAGCCGGTTCCTGATGTGTATCTGGTGCGGCAGGGCGACGCGGCGCTACCCTGGGGTGAAACCGTAGCGGAAATCCTGCGTGATGCCGGCCTGGCGACGGTGTTGCACTGTGGCGGTGGCAGTTTCAAGTCGCAGATGAAAAAGGCTGATGCCAGCGGCGCCCGTTACGCCGTGATCATCGGCGATGACGAAGCGCAGGCGCGCCTGGTGTCTGTAAAACCCCTGCGTGCCGGCCCGGAGCAGGCGCAGGCCAAGGTCCCGCCCCAGGCAGCATGTGAACTTATCAAATCAAGGTAAAACTATGGCTTTGGATCTCGAAGAGCAGGAGCAACTGGCAGCAATCAAGTCGTGGTGGTCACAGTACGGCCGCTTGGTCGTGGTCACGGTCGTCGGCAGCCTGCTGGCGGTCGGCGGCGTCCGGGGCTGGCATTACTATCAGTCCTCCCAGTCCGGCGCGGCGGTCACGCTGTTCGCGCAGCAACAGGCGGCAGAACGCGCCAGCGACCACAAGAGGGTCCGCGACATCGGGGCGGAAATCATCGATCGTTACGGCTCCACTGCATACGCCACGCTGGCCGCGCTTTCCGCGGCCAAAAGCGATTTCGACACCGGTGACCTGGCCTCGGCGAAAACGCGGCTGCAATGGGTGATCGACAAGGCAAAGGAGGAAGAGGCGCGTGACGTCGCCCGCCTGCGCCTGGCTCGCATACTGCACGACGAGAAAAAGACCGATGAAGCGCTGAAGCTGCTGGAGGCGAAGCATGCCGACAGCTTTGCCGGCCTGTATTCGGACTTGAAGGGTGACCTGCTTTTTACGCAAGGCAAGCGCGAGGAAGCCCGCGCGGCCTACCAGCTGGCGCTGGATCGAAGCGATGCGGGAAGCCCGATGCGCCAGATCATCCAGCTCAAGCTTGATGCCGTTGGCGGAGCCAGCTGATGCGCCGCTGGCTTGCAGTAGCCGCAATCGCGCTGCTGTCGGGGTGCCAGACGGTATCAGGCGTCTACGACAGCTGGTTTGGCAGCACGCCGAAACAGAAGGCCGCCGCGCTGGTGGCCTTCACGCCGGCGGCCACTGCACGCATCGTCTGGCAGGGCAATGTCGGTTCTGCCGAACGCGGGGCTTTTTATCCGACGGTGAGCGGCAACACGGTGTATGCCGCGGGCGCTTCGGGACAGATTGCCGGCTTTACCGCGAATTCCGGCGGCAGCCAGGGGCGTTTTGACGCGGGTACGCCGCTGTCCGGAGGGGTTGGCTTTGCTGCCGGACTGATACTTGCGGGCACCGCCAAGGGTGAGGTGCTGGCTTTCGATCCGTCGGGAAAACCGGCTTGGAGAACACAACTGTCCGGTGAGGTGCTGGCGCCACCGGCAGGTGCGGACGGCATCGTGGTGGTTCGCACCGGCGATGGCCGCATTTACGGACTGAATGGGGCTGATGGCAAGCAGCGCTGGGTCTACCAGCGGGCATTGCCGCCGCTGGCGGTGCGCAGCCACGCCGGGGTGGTGGTACATCGCGGCGCCGTGTTCGCGGGGTTTCCCGGAGGGCGGCTGGTGGCGATCGCGCTGACAACCGGCAACGTCGGCTGGGAATCGGTGGTGGCGCTGCCTAAAGGTGCCACCGAGCTGGATCGAGTCACTGATGTGACGAGTTCCCCGGTGCTTGACGGCACACAGATCTGCGCCGTGGCCTACCAGGGACGGGTGGCCTGTTTCGACGCCCTGCGCGGCGAGACCCTGTGGGCGAGAGATGCATCGAGTGTCGCTGGCATGGGGCTGGATGCCCGCAATGCCTACGTCACGGATGACCAGGATGCCATCCAGGCGCTGGACCGCGAGCGCGGCGCCAGCCTGTGGAAGCAGGACAAGCTGCGCGGCCGCTGGGCCACGGCGCCGCTGGCGCTGGGGCGTTATGTGATCGTCGGCGATTTCGAGGGTTATGTGCATGTGATGTCGCGCGAGGACGGTGCCTTTGTCGCGCGAGTGGCTACGGATGGCAGCGCGATCCGTGTCCCGCCGCTTGCACTGGACATGTCGAGTTTCCTCGTGCAGACCCGCAATGGCGGGGTTTACGCCATTACTCTCCAGTGAAGACGTGCCGCGGCTGAACCGCCGCAGTGCGCCTGCATCGCCATGAAACCCACCGTAGTCATCGTCGGCCGCCCCAATGTCGGCAAATCGACTTTGTTCAACCGCCTGACCCGCAGCCGCGATGCCATCGTTGCCGATGCGCCTGGAATCACCCGCGACCGCCACTATGGCGAGGGGCGGGTCGGGGGCAAACCCTATCTGGTGGTCGATACCGGCGGCTTCGAGCCGGTAGCCAAGGATGGCATATTTCACCAAATGGCGCGCCAGGCCAGGCAGGCCGTGGACGAGGCGGATGTGGTGCTGTTCGTAGTGGACGCACGTGTCGGACTGACTGCCCAGGATCGTGAGGTCGGCGCCGAATTGCGGCGCAGCGGCCGCCGGATCTGGCTGGTGGTGAACAAGGCGGAAGGCATGGTGCGGGCGACGGTGACCGCCGATTTTCACGCACTGGGCCTGGGGGAGCCGCTGGCGATATCAGCAGAACACGGTGAATATGTCAGCGACTTGATGGAACTCGTGCTCGCAGATTTTCCGGAGCCCTCATCCGAATCGGATGATGCGGAGAAGCATCCGAAAATCGCGATTGTCGGGCGACCGAATGTCGGCAAATCAACACTGGTCAATGCACTGCTCGGCGAGGAGCGGGTCGTCGTGTTCGACCAGCCCGGCACCACGCGGGATTCGATTTACATTGATTTCGAGCGTGGCGGCAAACGTTACACCCTGATTGACACCGCGGGCATGCGCAAGCGCGGCCGTGTCGATGAAGCGGCCGAGAAGTTCTCCGTGGTCAAGACCCTGCAGTCGATCACCGATGCCAATGTCGTCATTCTGGTGCTCGACGCACGACAGGAGATTTCCGAGCAGGACGCGCATATTGCCGGGTTCATCCTCGATGCCGGCCGTGCACTGGTGGTGGCGGTGAACAAGTGGGAAGGTCTTGAGGAGGCGCAGCGGGAGCAGGTGAAACGGGACGGCGCGCGCAAGCTCGGCTTTCTCAACTTCGCGCGTTTCCACTTCATCTCGGCGCTGCAGGGGCAGGGGATCGGCGCCGTGCTGGGCTCGGCGGATGCCGCCTATGCCGCTGCCATGTCCAGCCTGCCGACGCCGCGATTGACCCGGGCCTTGCAGATGGCGGTCCAGCAGCAGCAGCCGCCACGGGCCGGCATGGTCAGGCCCAAGCTGCGCTACGCCCACCAAGGGGGGC
Source organism: Burkholderiales bacterium (assembly GCA_019635015.1). Classification (GTDB taxonomy): domain Bacteria; phylum Pseudomonadota; class Gammaproteobacteria; order Burkholderiales; family SG8-41. Next base: position 91,866 of record JAHCAG010000013.1, read on the forward strand.
ACAACCCACCACGGATCATCATTCACGGCTCGGCGCTGGAACGGGTGCCCGATACCTATCGCCGTTACCTGGAACGATTCTTCAGGGATGCGTTCAAACTCACGGGTACGCCGCTCCGGGTAGAGTTCAAAAGCGCGCGCAATCCATATGCCAGGGGTGATGCAAAACGCAGCTAACTCTATGGCCAGACGCAGAAAATTAGGCTAGAGTGACCTTTCCAATAACTACAACCCAGAGGGTGCCATGAGTAATAAAGGGCAGCTGCTACAAGACCCGTTCCTGAATGCATTGCGCAAGGAACACATTCCCGTCTCGATTTATCTCGTCAACGGCATCAAACTGCAGGGCCAGGTCGATTCCTTCGACCAGTACGTGGTACTGCTCAAAAATACCGTGACCCAGATGGTCTACAAACACGCCATCTCGACCGTGGTGCCGGCACGGGCAGTCAGCCTTCAGGCTGATGAAAAGCAAGATAAATAATTGATTTTATTGAACATTATTGATGTTTGATCGTCCGGGTAGCGGCACATCGGCGGTGCTTGTCGCGCTCGATCTGGGCGATCCGGATTACGCCGAAAGCCTCGAAGAGCTGCAACTGCTGGCGCGCAGCGCCGGCGTAGCTGCCGTGGCCGTCATACGGGGGCGCCGCGACCGGCCGGATCCCGCGCTTTATGCCGGCAAGGGCAAGGTCGACGAAATCGCCGATACGGTCCGGGAGAATGGCGCCTCGGTGGTCATTTTCAATCATGCCCTGAGCCCGATCCAGGAGCGCAACCTGGAACGCAAGCTGGCCTGTCGCGTCATTGACCGTACCAGCCTGATCCTCGACATCTTTGCCCAGCGCGCGCGCAGCCATGAAGGCAAGCTCCAGGTCGAACTGGCGCAGCTCGAACACCTGGCGACGCGGCTGGTCCGCGGCTGGAGCCACCTTGAGCGGCAGCGCGGCGGTATCGGCATGCGCGGCCCCGGCGAGACACAGCTGGAAACCGATCGCCGCCTGCTCGGCAAGCGGGTCAAAATGCTCAAGGAAAAACTGGCAAGGGTGCGTGCCCAGCATGCGACCCAGCGACGTTCACGCTCGCGCGCCCACGTATTCTCGGTTTCGCTGGTTGGTTATACCAATGCCGGCAAATCGACCCTTTTTAACCGGCTGACACGTGCCGATGCCTATGCCGCCGACCAGTTGTTTGCGACCCTGGATACCACGACCCGCCGCCTCGGCGGCATCGAGGGTGCGTCAGTGGTGATTTCCGATACCGTCGGTTTCATCCGCCACCTGCCGCACACCCTGGTCGATTCGTTCCGGGCGACACTGGAGGAAACCGTGCATGCAGATCTGCTGCTGCATGTCGTGGACGCGGGCAGTCCTGATCGCGATGCGCAGATTGCCGCGGTGAACGGTGTGCTGTCCGAGATTGGTGCCGACCCGGTGCCGCAGATCATGGTCTTCAACAAGATCGATCGTACCGCTCTGGAACCGCGGGCCGAGAGGAATGAATATGCTAGAATTTCCCGCCTCTGGTTGAGTGCGCTGACAGGTGACGGAGTCGACCTGCTGCGTGCGGCCATCGGTGAATACGCACTGGACGCGGCGCGCCCAGTCCAACCTGAAGCTGCCTGATCATCCTGTCTGACCCAATGACCGAAACTTTCCTGAGCTTCCGTGAACGCCTGAAGAACGGCCTGGCCCGAATGCTGGCGCCACTGCTGTCCCTGAACGACCCGCAATGGGGGCGCCGTCCCGGCGGTGGCAACCAGGGACCGCCCGATCTGGACGAAATCTGGCGCAATCTGAACCGCAAGCTGAACCGGCTGCTCGGCGGCAAGGGCGGTGGCGGTGACGGCCGTGATGGCGGCGCTGCGGGCGGCGGCGGACCTTCACCCGGAGCAGTCGGTGGCGGTGCCGGCCTGCTGGTCGGTCTTGTCGTCGTGGTCTGGCTTGCGAGTGGCTTCTACATCGTCAACGAAGGCCAGGAAGGCGTGGTGCTGCGCTTCGGGAAATTCGTGGAAACCACACAGCCTGGACCGCGCTGGCATCTGCCGTATCCGGTCGAATCGGCCGAGGTCGTCAACGTCAAGCAGGTGCGCGAAGTTGCGGTGGGCTATCGCAACAACGTCAAGAGCAAGGTGCTGAAGGAATCGCTGATGCTCACCGACGACGAGAATATCGTCGATGTGCAGTTTGCCGTCCAGTACGTGCTGAAAAGCCCGAACGACTACCTGTTCAACCATCGTTCGCCCGACGATTCGGTGCTGCAATCCGCGGAAACAGCCATCCGCGAAATCGTCGGCAAAAGCAGCATGGATTTCGTGATATTCGAAGGCCGGGCGGAGGTCGCCGCACGGGTGCAGAAACTGATGCAGGGAATCCTTGACCGTTACGGCACCGGCATCAGCATCAGCAAGGTGACCATGCAGAATGCGCAGCCGCCGGAGCAGGTGCAGGCGGCGTTCGATGACGCGGTGAAGGCCGGGCAGGACCGCGAGCGCCAGAAAAATGAAGGTGAGGCCTACGCCAACGATGTGATCCCGCGTGCCCGAGGCATGGCCGCGCGGCTGATCCAGGAGGCCGAGGGTTATCGCAGCAGGGTGATCGAACAGTCCCAGGGTGATGCATCGCGCTTCCGCCAGATTGTTGCCGAATACAACAAGGCGCCGCAGGTGACCCGTGACCGCCTTTATATCGACGCAATGCAGCAGATCATGAGCAATACCAGCAAGGTCCTGATTGACCAGAAGAGCGGCGGGAATCTGCTGTACCTGCCGCTGGACAAGCTGATGCAGTCCCAGTCCGGCAATGCCGGAGAAACTGCCGTGATCAAGCCGCCGGAAACCGCTCCGGCAGATGGCAATGCGCGCGGCCGCGAAGCCTTCCGCAGCCGTGACCGGGAGGTGCGCCAATGAAACAGAATTTCGGAGGGATCGTGGTCGGCGCGGTGGTCCTGGCGCTGATTGTGGCGATGTCGATGTTCGTTGTTGACCAGCGCCAGAATGCGATCGTGTTCAGGCTGGGCGAGGTGATCTCGATCAAGCGCGATCCCGGCCTGTATTTCAAGGTGCCGCTGCTCGACAATGTGCGTTTCTTCGACGTGCGCATCCTGACCATTGACACTCCGGAGCCGGAGCGTTTCCTGACTTCGGAAAAGAAGAACGTGCTGGTCGACCTGTTCGTGAAGTGGCGCATCACCGACGTGCGCAGCTATTTCACCTCGGTCGGCGGCGATGAATCGCGTGCGCAGACCCGCCTGTTGCAGACGATCAATGACGGCCTGCGCGCCGAATTCGGCAACCGCACGGTGCATGACGTGGTCTCCGGCGAGCGCGACAAGATCATGGACCTGATGCGCAACAAGGCCAACGAGGATGCGGTCAAGATCGGTGTCGAGGTGCTGGACGTGCGCCTCAAGCGTGTCGACCTGCCGCAGGAAGTCAGTGAGTCGGTCTATCGCCGGATGGAAGCCGAACGCAAGCGGGTGGCCAATGAACTGCGATCGACCGGTGGCGCCGAATCGGAAAAGATCCGTGCCGATGCCGACAGGCAGCGCGAGGTCATCCTGGCGGAAGCATACCGCGATGCGCAGCGCATCAAGGGTGAGGGTGACGCCAGGGCCGCCGCGAACTATGCCAGGGCCTACGAAATCAATCCCGAGTTCTATGCGTTCTACCGCAGCCTCGAGGCCTACCGGGCGAGTTTCAGGAACAGGAGCGACATCCTCGTCCTGGAACCCAATTCGGAATTTTTCAGATACCTGAAATCAGGCGGCAAAACCGGCGGCAAATGACCGGCAACTCCGGTCCGTTTGCCGCGGCGGCCGGATCACCGGCGCATGGCTGACAGCCTGCTTGCGGCGGTGGCCCTGATGCTGGTGATCGAAGGGCTGCTCCCGTTCCTGATGCCGGCTGCCTGGCGGGACACCTTCCGGCGGCTGATCGAACTGAGCGACGGCCAGTTGCGTTTCATCGGACTGGCGTCGATGCTGGCCGGGCTGGCGCTGCTGTACTTTGCGCTGCACTGATTCCCCAAACTTCTATAATGCGCGTTTTGCGCCATAACGCGCCCTGAACTACCACGCCATGAGAACTTGGCTGCTGCCTGAATACATCGAGGACGTCCTGCCCGACGAAGCGCGCCGGGTAGAGCGCGTGCGCCGGCTGATCCTGGATGATTTTGCGGTCCATGGTTACGAACTGGTGATGCCGCCGCTGCTCGAGTACGTGGATTCCCTGCTGACCGGCACCGGGCACGACCTGGATCTGCAGACCTTCAAGCTGGTCGACCAGCTGTCGGGGCGGATGCTAGGCGTGCGCGCGGACATCACGCCTCAGGTGGCGCGCATCGACGCGCACCTGCTCAACCGCGGCGGCGTGACCCGCCTGTGTTATGCGGGAAGCGTGCTGCGCACGCGGCCGGACGGACTGAACCGCACGCGGGAGCCGCTGCAGATCGGCGCCGAGATCTACGGCCACGGCGGCATCGAGAGCGATGTCGAAGTGCAGCGCCTGATGCTGCGCGCCCTGCGCCTCGCGGGAGTTCGCGAAATCTCGCTGGATATCGGCCATGTCGCCGTGTTTCGCGCCCTGTTGCGCCGTGCGCGGGCATCTCGGGAGCTGGAATCCGGTTTGTTCCAGGCGATGCAGGCCAAGGATGCGCCGGCGATCACCGCGCTGGCGCGCGGCCTGGATCGCGTTACCCGCGACGCACTGGCTGCCTTGCCGGGACTGTATGGCGGGCCGGAGGTGCTGGCGCGGGCGCGCCGGGTGCTTCCGGCGCTGCCGGAAATTCGCGCCGCCTTGCGTGACCTTGCGGCATTGTCCCGGCAATTCGCCGACCTGGTGCCGATCCGCAGTTTCGATCTCGGCGAATTGCGCGGTTACCACTACCACAGCGGCGTCGTGTTTGCGGCCTATGCGAATGCGCGTCCCAATGCCCTCGCGCAGGGTGGACGCTACGACGAGGTGGGCAAGGCTTTCGGCCGTGCGCGTCCGGCGACCGGTTTCAGCATGGACCTGCGTGAGCTGGTGGCCGCGGGTGGCGACGCCTCGCGCCCGTCACGGGTCCTGGCGCCGTACCGGCCGGGCGACCGCGCCCTGCAGCAGCGTATTGCGACCCTGCGCGGCCGGGGTGTGGTGGTGGTCGAGGAGTTGCCCGGGCATGCCCGCCATCGCGCTGAGCTGTGCTGCGAGAGGGAACTGGTGCAACGCAAAGGGCGCTGGGTTATCCAGAAAACCGCTTAGATTTTAACTTTAACTTATTGATTTTAAACAAATAGTATATTCGGCATTGTGATGTCGGAAAAATCCGCAAAGGCAAGGTTATGAGCAGGAACGTGGTGGTGATCGGCACCCAGTGGGGTGACGAAGGCAAAGGCAAGATCGTCGACTGGCTGACCGACCGTGCCCGTGGCGTCGTGCGTTTCCAGGGCGGCCACAATGCCGGGCATACTCTGGTCATCAACGGCAAAAAGACCGTGCTGCACCTGATTCCTTCGGGCATCCTGCGCGACAAGGTAGCCTGTTATATCGGCAACGGCGTGGTCATTTCGCCGGAAGCGCTGCTGGAGGAAATCGACACCCTGAAGGCCGCCGGTGTCGATGTCGCCGGCCGCCTGAAAATCAGCGAGGCCTGTCCGCTGATCCTGCCGCATCACGTGGCGCTCGACCGCGCGCGCGAAGCTGCGAAGGGCGCCGGAAAGATCGGTACCACCGGCCGCGGCATCGGTCCGGCCTACGAGGACAAGGTCGCACGCAGGGCGATCCGCCTGCAGGACCTGTTCTACCGTGAACGGTTTGCGGCAAAACTCGGCGAGGTGCTGGACTTCCACAACTTCGTGCTGAAGAACTACTTCAAGGCCGAGCCCGTGCCGTTCCAGAAAACGCTGGATGACACCATGGCTTTCGCCGAGCGCATCAAGCCGATGGTGGCGGATGTGCCGCGTCTGCTGTTCGAGGCGCAGCAGGCCGGCGACAGCCTGCTGTTCGAGGGCGCGCAGGGCACACTGCTCGACGTCGACCATGGCACCTACCCCTATGTCACGTCGAGCAACTGCGTTGCCGGCGCGGCGGCGGCGGGTGCCGGCATCGGCCCGCAGAGCCTGCATTATGTGCTGGGCATCACCAAGGCCTACACCACCCGTGTCGGTTCGGGTCCGTTTCCGACGGAACTCGAGGACGACATCGGCAAGCAGATCGCCATCCGCGGCAACGAGGTTGGCGCGACCACCGGCCGGCCGCGGCGCTGCGGCTGGTTCGATGCGGCGGCGCTCAAGCGTTCGATCCAGATCAACGGCGTGTCCGGGCTGTGCGTGACCAAGCTCGACGTGCTCGACGGCATGGAAAGCGTGCAGATCGGCGTCGGTTACAAAATGAGCGGCATCGCCCGCGACATCCTGCCTTTCGGCGCCGAACTGCTGGCCGAGTGCCAGCCGGTCTACGAGGAAATGCCGGGCTGGCAGGACAGCACGGTGGGGGTCACGCGTTTCGACGACCTGCCGCTGGCTGCGCGCAATTACCTGAAACGCATGGAAGCGGTCTGCGGCGTGCCGATCGACATTGTGTCGACCGGCGCCGACCGCGAACACACGATTGTCCGCAGAAATCCCTTCGACTGAAAACAAAAAGGGCGCTGTGCCGATGCACTGCGCCCTTTTTCAACTGCGGTCCTGCTTGATGCTGGTGCCCAGAAGAGGACTCGAACCTCCACGGTGTTACCCGCCAGTACCTGAAACTGGTGCGTCTACCAATTCCGCCATCTGGGCAATGAGGGCGGGATTCTAGCTTATGAAAGAATATTCTTCAAATGAAAAAACCTAAAAAATCCGCCGCCGGCGGGTCCGTTTCCCGGCGCGATGCCGATCCTTTCGGCGCACGCGAAGCCGGGCGTTATGAACACCCGGTGCCGAGCCGCGAACTGATCCTCGAAGTTCTCAACGAAGCCGGTGTGCCGATGGAAGAACAGGAGGTTTCCCGGCAACTGGACATCGGCAAGCGCGACCGCGAGGCCTTCGCACGGCGCATCGCCGCGATGGAACGCGATGGCCAGATCATGCGCAACCGCCGCGGCGACCTTTGTGTCGTCGAGAAACTCGACCTGATCCGCGGCCGGGTCATCGGCCACAAGGACGGTTTCGGTTTCCTGCAGCGCGAGGAGGAAGGCCCGGACCTGTTCCTCGGTCCCCGCGAAATGCAGAAGGTGCTGCACGGCGACCGCGTGATGGCGCGCATCAGCGGCATGGATCGCCGCGGCCGGCCCGAGGGCAAGATCGTCGAAGTGCTGGAGCACGGCCAGCAGCGCCTGGTGGGGCGGTTGCGCGTCGAGCATGGCGTGACCTTCGTCACCGCCGAGGACAAGCGCATCAGCCAGGAATTCGTGGTGCCGGCCGGCGAGGCCGGCAAGGCGAAGCCGGGGCAGGTGGTCAGCATCGAAATCATTTCGCAGCCCGGCCGCCATGCGCAGCCGCTGGCACGCGTGGTGGAGGTGCTTGGCAACTACGCTGATCCCGGCATGGAAATCGAGATCGCGCTGCGCAAACATGCGCTGCCATGGATTTTTCCTGCGGATGCCGAGGCGCAGGCGGACAAGCTGCCGAAGGCCGTGCGCAGCACCGACCACAAGGGACGCGTCGATCTGCGCAAGATGGCGCTGGTCACCATCGACGGTGAAACCGCGCGCGATTTTGACGATGCGGTGTACTGCGAATCCGCCGGAAAGGGTTACCGGCTGGTGGTGGCCATTGCCGACGTCAGCCATTACGTGACGGCGGGCGATGCGCTGGACGCCGAGGCGCGCAACCGCGGCAACTCGGTTTATTTTCCGAGGCGTGTCATTCCGATGCTGCCGGAGCCGCTGTCCAACGGCCTGTGTTCGATCAATCCGGACGTCGAGCGGCTGGCCATGGTCTGCGACATGCAGGTGGATGCGCACGGCAGCATCAAGCTCTATGAATTCTATCCGGCGGTGATGCTGTCGCATGCGCGCTTCACCTACACCGAAGTGGCGGAGATCCTTGCCGACCCGAAGGGCAGCGCGGCAAAAAAACGCAAGGCACTGCTGCCCAACCTCGAGGCGCTGTACAGGCTTTACCACCTGCTGGCCAAGGCCCGCGGCAAACGCGGCGCCATCGATTTCGAAACCATCGAAACCCAGATGATTTTTGACGAGGGCGGCAAGATCAGCAATATCGTGCCGGTGATCCGCAATGATGCCCACCGGCTGATCGAGGAGTGCATGCTGGCGGCCAACGTCTGCGCCTCGGATTTCCTGCACAAGAACAACCACCCGATGCTCTACCGGGTGCATGAAGGCCCGACGCCGGAGAAACTCGGCGCATTGCGTGATTTCCTGAAGGGATTTGGCCTGCAGCTGGGCGGTGGCGACACCCCGCATGCGACCGACTATGCGAAGCTGCTGGCCAAGGTCAAGGACCGGCCGGATGCGCAGCTGCTGCAGACGGTGATGCTGCGCTCGCTGAAACAGGCGGTGTACACGCCGAAAAATGCCGGCCACTTCGGGCTGGCCTACGAGTCCTACACCCATTTCACCTCGCCGATCCGCCGGTATCCCGACCTGCTGGTGCATCGCGCGATCAAGGCCGTGCTCGGCCGCAAGAAATACGAACCGGGCAGCTGGGAGGAACTGGGCGCGCAGTGTTCGATGACCGAGCGCCGCGCCGACGAGGCGACGCGCGATGTCACGGCCTGGCTGAAGTGTTATTACATGCGCGACCGCGTCGGCGAAGTGTTCATGGGCAGTGTCGCCGGAGTCGCCGCCTTCGGCGCCTTTGTCGCGCTCGACAATGTGTATGTCGAAGGCCTGGTGCACATCTCGGACCTGGGCAAGGATTACTTCAAGTACGACGCCGGCAAACACGAGCTGATGGGCGAGCGCACTCACCAGCGTTACCGCCTCGGCGACCGGGTGCGTGTCAAGATTGCCCGCGTCGACCTTGACGGCGCCCGGATTGATTTTGTTCTGGCATAAAATATCATTTAAAAACAAATACTTGTGATGTCCGAACTGCAGCTGATCCACGGTTTCCATGCCGTCACCAGCCGCCTGCGCCAGCGCGAGGGCGCGGTGCGCGAGATCTACATTGATGCTGCGCGCCGCGACCAGCGCGCGCGTGACCTGCTGGCGCTGGCGCAGTCACGCGGCGTGCGGGTTATCCCGGTGGACGCCAAGCGGCTTGATGGCATGGCTGGCCAGGCGCGCCACCAGGGGGTGGTGGCGAAAGTCGAGCCGGTGCGCATGCCGACCCACATCGAAGACGTGCTGGACGAACTGACAGAGCCGCCGCTACTGTTGCTGCTCGACGGTGTCACCGATCCGCACAACCTTGGAGCCTGCCTGCGGGTGGCCGATGCCATGGGCGTGCATGCGGTGATTGCGCCCAAGGATCATGCGGTCGGCCTCAACGCCACGGTGGCCAAGGTGGCCAGTGGCGCGGCGGACAGCGTGCCCTACCTGATGGTGACCAATCTCGCGCGCAGCATGCGCGAACTGAAGGATCGTGGCATCTGGCTGATCGGTGCCGACGAACAGGCCGAAAGCGACCTCTACCGGATCAAGCTCGGCGGGCCGCTGGGCTGGGTGCTGGGTGCCGAAGGCGGGGGGCTGCGCCGGCTGACCCGCGAGACCTGCGACGAACTGGCACGGATTCCCATGCTCGGCACGGTCGAGAGCCTGAATGTGTCGGTGTCTGCCGGTATCTGCCTGGCCGAGGCAAGGCGGCAGCGGCGGCAGTCCTGAACGGCGGCCGAGCCGGCCGTTGCAGCCGGGACTGCCGGCGATGTCCCCTGGAACCGTGAGATAAATCACGGCATAACAACATCTCCCGGAAATGCCCGCAAAAATCTCGCCATTTCGGACAATAAGCGCTTAGAATTCAGGGAGATCAACCGCAATTTGCGGAAATTTTCCGTGATCGGTAATGCGGTGCAAAGACAAACGGGGGCAGCCATGCGCAGATCGAATGTGCGACGCGAACAAATCCTGACCGGGACTTCGCTGTCCCGTCTAATCAAACCCTCTGCGACAGCCCTGGCTGTCGCCGCCTGCTTCAGCGGC
>JAHCAG010000014.1 GCA_019635015.1 Burkholderiales bacterium
CCCTCCACTGGTGGAACTGTCGAAGGAACAGCGCGCTTCGCTCGCCGCCGAACTGAAGGCGATCGAGTTCGAAATGCCCGGCCTCAAGGCGTAAGTTACAAAAATATCAATATAATCAAATATTTATAAAATGTCCGCCAATACGCCGACCACCGCCGCGCCGCTCTGTGCAGCGCCGGATTTCAATCCACATCCGCCGAAGTTCCGGATGCCGGCGAAGGCCTGCGACACCCACGCACATGTGATGGGACCGGCCGCGCGTTACGACTACTCGGGCGCGCGCGTCTACACACCGCCCGACTGCCTGCCCGCGCAGTACCGCCACATGCTAGACACCCTCGGCGTCGAGCGTGCGGTGCTGATCCAGCCCAGCGTCTACGGCACGGACAACGCCGCGATGCTCGATGCGATGAAAGCCGATCCGCAGCGCCTGCGCGGCGTTGCGGTGGTCGATCCGGCGATCGGTGATGCGGAACTGAAACAGATGGATGCCGCCGGCATCCGCGGCGTGCGTGTCAACATCGTCGACGTCAAGGACCGCAAGCCGGGCACGCTGCCGCTCGACGTGCTGCGCCCGCTGGCGGCGCGCATCAAGCCCATGGGCTGGCATATGGAATTCCTGATGCACGCCAACGAGTTTCCGGACCTCGACAAAAGCTTCGCCGATTTCCCGGTGCCCATTGTGCTCGGCCACCTCGGCTACATGAAGGGCAATCCCGGTACCGATGACCCCGGCTTCCAGGCCCTGCTGCGGCTGATGCAGGCGGGCAAGGCCTGGGTCAAGCTGACGGGCCCCTACCGCATCTCGGCGCAGCCGCTGCCGCATGCCGACACGATCCCCTACGCGCATGCACTGATCAAGGCCAATGCCGCGCAGGTGATCTGGGGCACCGACTGGCCGCATGTGATGCACAAGGGGCAGATGCCCAACGACGGCGATCTCAGCAACCTGCTGCTCGACTGGGTGCCCGATGAAAAACAGCGCGAGCAGGTGCTGGTCGGCAATCCTACCCGGCTCTACGGCTTCTAGATCAGCTTGATCTCTTTCATGTACTGCAGCACCCCGGGATGAATCAGTTCCCGGGTCGGCGCACCGGCCAGCGTGTTGGCCAGTGTCGATTCCTGCGCCTGGTCGAGTTTCGCTGACAGCGCGGCATGCCCCGTGTGCAGGGCCTTCGCCAGCCGGTAGGCGACGTCATCGGGCAGCGAGGCCCGCGCCAGCACGAAGGGCCATGAGCCCACCGAGTTCACCGGCCCGGTCTGTCCCGGGTAGCTGCCGGCCGGCATCGTGGTCTGCTTCAGGAACGAGTGTTTGGCCTGGATGCGCTTGATCTCCTCGGCGCTGGGCGAGATGAAACGCATGCCCTTCGGATTCTTCGCGATGTTCATGAACGGCGGCCAGCCGACGCCACCGCCCCACATCGCCGCCGCTTCGCCACTGTTGACCAGGGGCGGGCCGTCGCCGGCCTTTTCCAGCAGCCGCGCATCGAAATCCTTCTTGATGTCGAGGCCGAGGCCGTCGAACACGTAACGCGCGAGAACGACAAACCCCGAGCTCGAGGCGCCCCAGACCACGGTCTTGCCGACGAGATCGGAGATCGACTGGTACGGGCTGTCGGCGCGCACCATGAACATGCCCGCCTGCGAATAGGTGGCGTTGATGATGCGGATGTTCCTGCAGGGCGCGCGGCCGATGCCGTTGACCGCCTCGTAGGTCACTTCGCCGGTGGCGAGCGCGATGTCGAGCGAGCCGTCATCGATGCGGCCCACGTTCTCGCCGCTGCCCTTGGTGTTGACCGGCTCGATATCGAGCGTCGGGTCGGTCGCGTTGAGCACCTCCGCATAGGGCCAGCCATAGGCGGGAAATCCGCCGCCGGGGGTTGCGGTGCCGAGCACGACTTTTGTTTTCTGCGCTGCCATTTTTCTGTCTCCTCCAAGGATCGAAAGCCCGAGTGTAATCGCTAATGACATTGGCGAGGCAATGGCCTTCCGGCCGCTGGTGTACGATGTCGCAATGAACCCGTCCCTGCCACCCGGACGCACTGCCGGACTGCTGATCCTTGTGCTGGGCCCGCTGGCCTGGCTGGTGTTCGGTCACGGCGAAGCGATTCCGCAGGACCGTGGCTACCATGTCTTCGCCGACGGCCGCAGCTGCCTCGGCATTCCCAACTTCGGCAACGTCGCTTCCAATCTGCTGTTCCTGCTCGCGGGGCTTGCCGGCGTCCGCCACTGCCTGCGCCGGCAGGAAGGGGCATGGCGGTCTTGGCTGGTGTTTTTTGCCGGCGTCGCACTGGTGTTCCTCGGTTCGGCCTGGTACCACCGCGCGCCGAACGATGACACGCTGGTCTGGGACCGGCTGCCGATGACCATCGCCTTCATGGGCCTGTTCGCTGCGCTGGTCAGCGAACACCTGGGATCACGACTCGAACTGCGCCTGCTCGCCGCTGCGCTGGCGGTCGGCGTGTTCAGCGTGTTCTGGTGGCAGTGGAGCGGCGACCTGCGCATCTACATCTGGGTGCAAGGCGCGCCGCTGCTGGCAATTCCCTACATGATCGCGGCTTTTCCCGGGCGTTACGACCGGCGGCATTGGCTGCTCTGGGGGGTGGGACTGTATGCACTGGCCAAGGTTGCCGAAGTGCTGGACCACGAAATCTATGCCGCGACGTCCACCGCGATCAGCGGCCATTCGGTGAAACACCTGCTCGCCGCGCTGGCGGTGTTCTGCGTGCTGCGGATGCTGCAGACGCGTCAGAGCCTGACGCCGGTCGCCTCTTCCCAGTAACGCACGATCTCGGTCTGGTCGACGCTGGCGCCGACCTTGCCGACGGCGTCGCTCCACAGTTCCGAGACCTTCTCGCCCAGCGGCACCGCCGCGTCGAGGGCATGCGCCATGTCGACGGCGATCTTCACGTCCTTGGCAATGAAACTGAGCGCCATGCCGGTGGCGTACTTGTGATTAAGGATCTGCGGGATGACCTTTTTCTCGATCGGATGGTTGCGCCCGGCGCACATCGGGATCAGCGCTTCGGCCATCATTTTCGGATCAAGCCCGAATTTCTTGCCGATGGTCAGCGCCTCGATGGCATTGATCAGCGCACAGGCGTTGATGTAGTTGGCCAGGGCCTTCATCGCATGTCCCGCGCCGATATCACCGCAATGCACGATGCTGCGGCCCATCGCCTTCAGCACCGGCGTCACCCGCTCCACCCGTTCGGCGCTGCCGCCGGTCATGATGTCCAGCGTCGCATCCTTGGCGAACACCACCCCGCCCATCACCGGGGCGTCGACCATCTGCAGCCCGAGTTTTTCCAGTGCTGCCGCTGTCGTGCGGGTGCCCGTCGGATCGCAGGTGCCCATGTCGATCAGCACCGCACCCTTGTTCATCGAAGCCGCCGCACCGCCCGCATCGAGCATCACCCTGCGCACGATCTTGTCATCGGGAAGCATGGTGACGATCGCATCCCTGCCGGCGGCCAGTTCGGACAGCGTGGCTGCGGCCCTGCCGCCGTGCTGCGCGACAAAAGCCGCCGCGGTTTCGGGCCGCGCGTCGAACACCGTGACCTCGAAACCGCCCTTCAGCAGGTTTGCCGCCATCGGGTTGCCCATGTTGCCGACACCGATGAAACCGATTTTTTTGATGGTGGTCATGATGAAACCCTCAGATCAAAAACAGCTAAAGGATTTAAAGCTTTACCAGACCGCCCCGCGTGCGGCGATCGGCCACAGGGCTTCGACCTTGCCACCACGCACGCAGACATAGTGGTCATACAGATTCACCGTCGGGTCGCAGTGTCCGGGGATCAGTTTGATCTTGTCGCCCAGATTGAAGCCCGGCGAACCGTTCATCCTGATCACGCCGTGTTCGTCGGAAGCCTTCTGGAACTCGGCCTGCGGAAAATCGGCGACCCGCGGCATGCCGGAATCGATGCTGGAGGCCTTCAGGCCGGCGTCGACGATGGCGATGTCGGGACGTGTGCGGCTCATCACCGTGGTCCATACGAACAGGCTGTGCTCGAAACGAGGAATGCCGCTCTCGGTCCAGTCGTTCTTCGCGTAATCGGCATCCATGAAGATGTAGGAACCGACCTGCAGCTCGTCATAAACCTGGCTCGCCGCCTCGAACAGGTAGGTGCCGGTGCCGGCCCCCGTGACCTTGCCGCGCGGCAGTCCGGCTTTTTCGATGAGCGCCAGCGTTTTTTTCACGCTGTCGATCGCCGCATCGATCGCCGCGCGCCGCTCCTCCACCTTGCGCAGGTGCTGGGCGCCGCCCTGGTAAGCCTGGAGTCCCGCATAACGCAGGTTTTTGCAGGCAGCGATGGCCTGCGCAATTTTCAGCGCCGGCTCGCCCGGATCGACGCCGCAGCGGTTGGCGCCGACATTGACCTCGACCAGCACGTCGATGACGACACCGAATTCCCGGGCCGCCGTGTCGATGTCCTTCACGTTGCCGGCATCATCGGCGCAGACCGTGAGCTTCGCCTGCGTCGCCAGCGCGGCAAGGCGCCTCAGCTTGGTCATGCCGACGACTTCGTTGGCAATCAGCACATCGGGTACGCCGCCCTCGACCATGGCCTCGGCCTCGCTGACTTTCTGGCAGCAGACGCCGACCGCGCCGAGCGCAATCTGGCGCAGCGCGATCTGCGGGCACTTGTGGCTCTTGGCATGGGGCCGCAGCATGATCCTGCGGCCGGAGATCGATTCCCTGAGCTTCTGCAGATTATTCTCGAACGCGTCGAGATCGAGGATCAGTGCCGGGGTGTCGACCTCGGCCAGCAACATCCCGGGCCGTGCCGGAGGAATCAGCGGCATCAGACGCCTTTCTTGTCGTGGTCCGGGCCATAGTAGCCGCCGGCCATGGTGCCATCGGCAGCCTTGCCGATGATGCCGTGGGACATGTCCTTGACCGCGAAAAACATCGCATCCTCTTCCGGCATCGCAATCGTGTAATGCACGATGTTCGCCGGAAAATAAAGCAGCGTGCCGGGGCCGCAGACCTGCTCGGGACCGTCGCCGACCTTGACCCGCATCCTGCCCTTGACGATGTAGTTCCACTGTTCGTTGGGGTGGAGATGAGGGCGCGAGCCGGTGCCCTTCTCCTTGGTCACCAGCGCGCACTGCATGCGTTCACCCTCGATCACCGGACCCATCGCAGTGGAATAACCGGTGCCGGCCTCGATCGGAGCCATTTCGGTGAGCGGAAAAATGAACTTGCCGTTACCGCCCCTGACCGCACCCTGGGTCTTGGTTTCTGCGTCTGCCATGATGTACTTGCCCCCGTGGTTCAGATGACCGGCTTCAGGCCGGCCTGCTCGGCACCGTAGGCGCAGCAGGCTTCGTCTTCATCACCGGTGCCGCCGCTGGCGCCCGCGGAACCGACGACATTGCCCGCGGCATCCTTGATCAGCACCGCGCCGGTCTGCGGCAGGAACTTGCCCTGGGCCGTGGCCGACAGCGTGATCATGAAATTGGGGTTTTCCTTGGCACGGACGGACAAGGCACGGCTGGACATGCCCATCGCCACCGCACCCCAGGCCTTGCCCAGCGCAACGTCATAACGGAACATCGTCGCATCATCCTGGCGCTGCGCCGAGACGACGTGGCCGGAAGCGTCCAGCACGACCACCGCCAGCGGTTTCACTTTCATTTCCTTCGCCTTGGCGAAAGCTTTTTCGATGATGGTGTTGGCCTGCTGCAGCGTGATCTTCGACATGGTTCCTCCGTGGATGATGGACGCGGGCGCCGCCGGTCGCCCGGGCAGGGAAACCGTGCGGAAGAGCCCGCAGAATGGGACGGAGGACTATACCAAAGGCGGCGACCCCGCTGTCAACGACGCCACCGGGACTTCAGGTCTTCGCTGCGATCAGGCCTTCCTTTTCGAGCAGCTGGTAGACGCCGCCGGCCTGCACCAGCGCCATCAGCGGGGTCGGCAGCGGCTTGCCGGTCAGCGAAGTGCCGCGGCTCTCGTTACGCACCGATGCCGCCTCGAAGTCCACGGCTGCGACCTCCCCTTCCGCGAAGGCCGCATGCACCCCCGGACATTCCAGCGCCGGGAAGGCGAAGTTCACGCAGTTGCGCAGGAACAGGCCGTTCAGCGATTCGGCGATGAGGCAGGCCAGGCCGAGGTTTTTCAGCGAACGCGCGGCGGCACGGCTCGAACCCATGCCGAAATTACTGCCACCGATCAGGATGTCGCCTTTTCTGACCTGCTCGGCCCAGCCCGGCCGGTTGGCGCTGAACACGTACAGCGCCTGTTCCTCGTGCGTCAGGTAGAAGGCCTTGTTGGGCAGGATCAGGTCGGTGTTGATGTTGTCGCCGACGATCCAGACACGTCCCTTGAAATTCATGATTCAAACCCCTTTTTTTTCAGCCACAGAGTTCACAGAGAAAAACCAAGCAAAGCTACCGCCTTCCGCCAGGAATGGGTTTTGAAACTCTCTGTGCTCTCTGTGCACCCCTCAAGGGGGTATCGAGATCCTCTGTGGCTCATGCTTTTGACTTTGATCTTCAATTCAAAAATTCCCGAGGATCGGTGATCACACCCGTCAGCGCCGAGGCCGCCACCGTTGCCGGTGAAGCCATCCAGACCTGCGAGCTGGGATCACCCATGCGCCCCTTGAAATTGCGCGTGCTCGAGGTCAGGCAGACTTCGTCCGGCCCCAGCACACCCATATGTCCGCCGCCGCAGGCGCCGCAGGTCGGCGGCGCGATCATCGCGCCGGCTTCTATCAGGGTCTGCACCGCGCCACTCGCAACCACATCGCGATATACCGTCTGCGACGCCGGCGTGACGATGAAACGCACGCCGGATGCAACGCGCCGGCCCTTGACCACGCGTGCGGCCAATTCGATATCGTCCTGGGTGCCGTTGGCGCAGGACCCGATATAGGCCTGGTCGATACGCGTGCCCGCGGCTTTCGCCACCGGCTGCGAGTTGTTGACCACGCTGTCGGGCAGGGCCACCAGCGGCTCCAGCGCCGACAGGTCGACTGTGCGCACCGCGTGGTACTTCGCATCGGCATCGGGCCGCACCGGCACGAATGGCGCCGGGTTGCGGGCACTGATCCACTCCATCAGCGCAGCGTCCGCCTCGAAAGTCGCAAATTCCGCCGACAGCTCGGCAGACATCGCGGCGATGGTCTTGCGCGCATTGATCGACAGACCGGCAACACCGGGGCCGCCATACTCGACGTTCATCGTTGCATGCGCGCCGTGGACGCCGGCGATCTGCAGAAAAGCGTCCTTGGCGGTCACTGCCTCGGGCAAGTTGCCAATCAGCTCGTAACGCACGGTTTCGCCACAGCGAAACCAGGTCTGACCCTTGATCGCGGCATAGATGATGTCCGGTCCGCCGACACCGCGCGCGAGGCAGTTGAACACCCCCGCGCTGCAGGTATGCGAATCACTGCACAACAGCACCGAGCCCGGCAGCGCATAAACGTAGTCCGCGACCAGCTGGTGGCTGATGCCCTGGTTGTGACCGACGTCGTGGAAGCGCTTGATGCCGAACTTCTTCACGAAAGCGCGGCCGGTAACCTGCGCCGCCGCCGCCTGCTGGGTCGGCGCCGGAACACGATGATCAAAAGTCACGACGATTTTCGAGGGATCGGCGACCTTCAGGATTTCACGCCAGTTGTTGGGCATGAAATTGTTGTCGAACAGGATCACGGTATCGACATCCACCGTGACCACATCGCCCGGCACCACGGTATCGCGGCCGCTTTTGGCGGCGAGGATTTTTTCTGCAATGGTCATGCCCATGTACTGCTCCTGTCGTAATTGGCAACCGGTGAATGGTGCCTGGCAATTGGTCAATAAAAAACTGCGCCTTGCCAGTCACCATTCACCAATCACCAATCACCAATCACCAATCACCAATCACCAATCACCAATTATTTGACCGTGTAACGCTGCTCCATCTCGTCCAGCACCTTCATGCCCATCAGGTCGTTGAGCTCCTCGAAGCCGACCTGCAGATCAGTGCGTTCGATGACCTTGTTCTGCCCGACGACCTCGTCCTTGAACACTTCCAGCGCATTCATCATGCCGCGCAGTGCGGCCGTGGTCAGCAGGCGCGGGTAACTGACACCCCCGACACCGATGTCCTGCAATTGTCTGGGCGACATCAGCGGCGTGGTTTTGCGCGGACGCATGCCAAGGCCCATGTTCACGATCAGCGGCTTGGGCACGTTCTTCGCAACCTTCGCGATGTCTTCCTTCGACAGCAGCGCATCGGCGTACATCACGTCGGCGCCGGCCTCGGCATACATGTTAAGACGGCGGATCGCCTCATCCACGCCATGCGGACCGGCGGCATCGGTGCGGGAAACAATCACGAAATCGTTATCCCGGCGCGCGTCGACCGCGGCCTTCACCTTCTGCACCATCTCTTCGGCGGTGATGCAGGCCTTGCCGGCCATGTGACCGCAGCGTTTCGGCCACACCTGATCCTCGATCATCAGCGCCGCCATGCCGGCCTTCTCGAATGCGCGCACCACGAAGTGCACCGTCATCGCGTTGCCGTAGCCGGTGTCGGCGTCGGCGCGCAGCAGGAGGTCGGAACAATCTGCGAGGCGCCGCGCGTTGTTCAGGTTCTCCTCGAAAGTCATCACGCCGCGGTCGGCCCAGCCCATCCGGCTCTCCGATACGCCGGCGCCGGAAATCGACGCGGTCTTGAAACCGGCCCGCTCAATCAGGCGCACGCTGTAGCCGTCATAGACGCCGGGTTGTATCAGGATCTCCTTGCTGTACATCAAGTCCTTGAACTGCTTGCCTCTGCTTGCCATGTGAAATCCTCCTTGGTCCCTGGGTATGAATGTGTCCGATTGTAAAACCGGCGGAACAGCGGGTGCGGCAAGTTACCGGATCATGGACTGTGTCACTGCAACGGGCATGACGCAGGACTAAAATACGGCAAACATCCGGAGGAATCCATGCGCATCCGAACCACCACGCAACTGCGCCAATTGCTGCGCGGCGGCAAAACACTCGTCAAACCCGGCGCGTACAACGCGCTGTCGGCAAAAATCATCGAAAAAGCCGGCTTTCAGTGTTGCGGTGTGACCGGTTACGGCGTTTCGGCCTCGCTGCTCGGCAAGCCCGATGTCGGCCTGATCACGCTGGACGAAATCGTGATGATCACGCGCTATATCGCGCGTGCCGTGAAAATCCCGGTGATTGCCGATGCCGATACCGGATTCGGAAATGCAATCAACGTCATGCGCACAGTCGAGGATTTCATCACTGCCGGTGCGGCCGCCATCCACATCGAGGACCAGGTCGCGCCCAAACGCTGCGGCCATGTCGCCGGCAAGCAGATCATCCCGCTGGAGGAAATGGCCGGCAAGCTGCGCGCCGCCGACCGTGTACGCCGCGAACTGGACCCCGATTTTGTATTGATCGCGCGTTGTGATGCCCGCGGCATCGCCGGCGGCAGCGTCGACGAACTGATCCGCCGCGCCAATGCCTACATCGATGCCGGTGCCGACATGATTTTTCCGGAAGCGCTGACCTCGGAAGCCGAACTGGAGCGCTGCGCCCGGGAGATCAAGGGGCCCCTTCACTTCAACCGAACCGGGGTTTCACCGCGTCTGCCGGTATCACGCCTCAATGAACTCGGCATCGCAATGGTATCCAACGCCACCGGCTCGCTGCGCTCCTCCACGGTCGCCATGGTGGATTATTTTGCCGAATTCGCGAAAGACGACGTCGAAGCCGTAAAACGCTTTGAGGCACGCACCAAAGACCACCCCGCCGGCAACATGCACGCCTTCATCGGCTTTTCCGACATCAAGAAGCTGGAGGAGGAATTCCTGCCCAGCGCCGAAGTATTGGCCAAGTACGAGGGCTCGGTCGGTTTCCAGCCCTGATATCCGAAGCAGCCCATTACAACGAGGAGACCCGCAAATGCGCACCCTATTGAACCTTCTGGCCGCAACAGCCCTGGCCGCTTCCGGCATGGCCTTCGCGCAGGCCTATCCGGCCAAACCCATCCGCATCGTCGTTGTCAGCACCCCCGGCGGCAGCGTGGACACCCTGGCACGAACCGTCGGTCCCCGGCTCGCGGAACGCTGGGGCCAGCAGGTGCTGGTGGACAACCGTCCCGGCGCCGGCGGCGCGATCGCCGCAGAAATTGTCGCGAAGGCGCCGCCCGACGGTTACACGCTGATCATGGGCACCGTCGCATCGTTCGCCACCAATGTCAGCCTGCGCAAGTCACTGCCCTATGACCCGGTGAAGGATTTCTCGCCAATCTCGCTGGTCGCGACCCAGAACCTGATGCTGCTGATTCATCCGTCGGTGCCGGCCAAATCGGTCCGGGAACTGACGGCACTCGCGAAGAAACAGCCGGGCGTGCTGTCCTTTGCATCGGCGGGCAACGGCACCGGCGGCCACCTCTCCGGGGAGCTGTACAGGATGCTCGCCGGCATTGATCTGCTGCACGTGCCGTACAAGGGCGTGCAGCCGGCCCTGATCGATGTGGTCAGCGGCCAGGTGTCGATGACCTTCGCCAGCATCATTTCCGCGATGCCGCAGGTCAGGAACAACCGGCTGCGTCCGCTCGCGGTGACCGGCGGCCAGCGTTCACCTGCGGCTAAGGAACTGCCAACGATGATCGAAGCCGGGGTCAAGGGTTATGAATCCGCCACCTGGTACGGCCTGCTCGCGCCGGCCGGCACTCCGGCGGACATCGTCACCAAGCTCAACACCGAAGTCGTGGCCATCCTGAAAAGCCCGGAAATGAACGACCGCCTGTCCAAGGAAGG
This sequence comes from Burkholderiales bacterium, assembly GCA_019635015.1. Lineage (GTDB taxonomy): Bacteria > Pseudomonadota > Gammaproteobacteria > Burkholderiales > SG8-41. The sequence goes on from JAHCAG010000014.1 coordinate 10,764, forward strand.
CGCGGATCCGGTCGGCAACAGCCCGGCTGAATTCGCCAAATACATCCAGTCTGAAATCGAGAAATGGCGGAAAGTGATCCGGGCTGCCGGGATTCAGCCGAGCTGACCGGGTCATTGTGGAAACAAAAGAGGGCTCCTTGTGGAGCCCTCTTTTGTTTTCACTGGCCAGAGCAAGGCAATTCAGTTCATCGGAAAAGTTGCACTCCCCCCATATTCGACGCAGACAGCCGGTCAACGGCTGCGACAGCTTGACCAGCCGAACGGCAGATACGCCGGACACCATCCGATGATGCCGGTCGCCAGGGGAACAACGCCGATCCAGCCCCAGACACCCACGGTGCCTGTCGCGGCAAGCCCGATCAGGATCAGCCCTGCCGTGATGCGCGCCGCACGGTCGATTCCACCCACATTCGCTTTCATTGCCGCCTCCGTCCCGTTCCGGTTGATGACCGGCTGAATTTAAGGGGCATGCCGCCCGCAGTCTGTGACCTGGGTTACAGAGTCCGCTGCGGCGGTTTTATCCGCGGGCGATGTCCGACAGCGCCTTTGGATCGCTGACAGCGATCCGTTCCCGCGACAGGCTGACCCAGCCGCGGGTTTCAAAGCCCCGCAGCAGCCGGCTCACGATTTCGCGCACGCTGCCAAGTTCGTCGGCCAGTGCCTGGTGCGTCTCCTCGATGACCGGCCCCCGCCGTATCAGCAGTTGCGCCAGACGCTGATCAAGCCGGCGAAACGCCACCTCCTCCACGAGTTCCATGACCTCGGTCAGCCGCGTCGCGTAGAGTCCGAATACGAAACGGCGAAACGGCTCATGCTCCAGCAAAAGGGCCTGGAAGGATTCCGGCGACAGCATCAGCAGCGTGACTTCGTTTTCGGCTATCCCGGTCGCCCGGTAGTCGGACTGACCCAGCAGGCATCCGCCGGACAGGATGCAGCCGTCTCCGGGCTCGACACGGTAGAGCAGGATTTCGCGTCCGTTGGGCGCCACCTTGACCACGCGGACTGCACCTGTCAGCAACAGCGGGAATCCACGGCAGGGCTCCTGGGCATCAAAAAGGACGGTGTTGACCGGAACCTGCACCAACTGTGCGGCCGCCAGCAAGCTGTCCAGTCTCCGGTCGGGCAACCCCGCCAGAGCAGGAAAATTTTCGAGCACCTGGGCCCGCAAAACCCTGGGTTCCATCCGGTATTCCCGCCGACTCGTCATTCACTTCAGTATACCGGCATCCTTCCGCAGCCTCCGTTACGCTTTGTGACCGCAGTCACTGAAATCCCGCATCCCCTTTTGCATACTGTCGCCAAACCGGAATTCTTCCGAAGGAGTTGCACATGAGTCCGATTTCGAAACAAGTGAACTGGTCGCCTTATCTGGTCGGCGCCGGCATCGGCGTGCTGAGCTGGGTCGTATTCGTCGTCGTCGCCAACCCCATCGGCATCACCACGGCGATCTCACAGGTCGCCGGCGGCGTGGCCGGAATGGCTGTCGGCGGCGAAGCGGTTACCCAGAATCCGTACTGGGCAAAACATCCGATGAAACTCGACTACGGCACCCTGTTCCTGGTCGGAACATTTATCGGCGCCCTGCTCTCGGCACTGGCCTCGCGCAGCTTCAGGATCGAAACCGTCCCGTCGGTTTGGCAGGAGCGTTTCGGCCCCTCGGTGACACGCCGCATGGTGGTGGCTTTCATCGGCGGCGCGCTGGCGATGTACGGCGCCCGCATGGCCGGCGGCTGCACCAGCGGCAACGGCATTTCTCAGGGTCTGCAACTCGCCGTGGTGGGCTGGACTTTCCTCGTCGTGATGTTTGCATCCGGGCTCGTCACCGCCTGGCTGCTGTTCCGCCCCCGCAACTGAATTTACTGGACAAGGAGAAACGACATGTTCCCGATCACCGGCAATGCCGCCCTCATACTCGCCGTCGTCTTCGGCGCCGCCTTCGGCTGGTTGCTGCACCGCGGCAGGGTGCTCGACTACAACGTCATCATCAACCAGTTCCGTTTCCGCGACTTCACGGTGCTCAAGGTGATGTTCACCGCCATCGTGGTCGGCGGCATCGGCGTGCTCGCACTTGTGCACCTCGGCGCGGCAAAATTCCATGTCCGCGATGCCAACATGCTTGCCACCATCATCGGCGCGGCAATCTTCGGGGTCGGCATGGTACTTTACGGCTACTGCCCTGGCACCGGCGTGGCCGCCATTGCAACCGGCAAGCTGCATGCGCTGGTCGGCGCGGTCGGCATGATCTTCGGCGCAATGCTCTACGCCGCGTCCTTCGCCTGGGTAAACAGCCACATCCTGTCGGTGTGGAAACTGGGCAAGGTGACACTCGCCGGCATCAGCGGCCTGCCGCATGCCGTTCTGCTCGGGCTTCTGGCCGCCGCAGCAATCGCGCTGTTCGTCACCGTCGAGCGCAGCGGCGTGGAACGGCGCTGACTACCAGGCCACCGCGCCTCCGTCGACCGGGATGATGGCCCCGGTCATGAAGTTGGAAGCCTGCGAGGCCAGCAGCACCGCGATGCCCTTCAGGTCGTCGGGTCCGCCGGTGCGCTTCAGCGGGATCTCGCGCTCGACGTTGTCCTTGTTCTTCACATACATCTTCTCGTTGATCGGCGTTACGAAAAAACCGGGACAGATGCAGTTGACCTGGATGTTGTGCTGCGCCCACTTCACCGCGAGGTCGCGGGTGAAATTCACCAGCGCGCCCTTGCTCGAGCCGTAGGCGATGGAGTTGTAGGCCGCCGGGTTGCGGCCGACGAGACCGGCGATCGAGGCGATATTGACGATCTTGCCGCGGCGCTGCTTGATGAATTCGCGGCCCAGCACCTGCGAGCAGAGGAAGGGCGCAGTGATGTTGAGATCAAACACCTGCTGCCAGCGTTCCAGCGGCGTGTCCTCCGGCGGTGCCACCCAGGCGCGGCCGGCGTTGTTGAACAGGATGTCGACGCGACCGAACTTCGCCAGCACGGCATCCTTCAGTTTCTCGACCTGATCCGCCTTGGTCACGTCGCAACCGAGTGCCAGCGCCTTCACGCCCAGCTTCTCGATCTGGCCGGCGGCCTCCTCGCAGACCTCGACGCGACGCGAGCAGATCACGATATTGGCGCCGGCCTCGGCCAGCCCCTTCGCCATCTGCAGGCCGATGCCGGTGGCGCCGCCGGTGACGACGGCCACCTGGCCTTCGAGATTCATCAATTCTTGGACTCTTGCCATCTGGGTCTCCTGCAAAACTTAAAATATCAATAAAATCAAACACTTATAAAATAATGATAGAACATCAATCCTTCAGCAGCAAGCCGGCGATGATGTTGCGCTGGATCTCCGATGTGCCCTCGTAGATGCGCACGATGCGCGCGTCGCGGAAAGTGGTTTCAATGCCGACCTCGCGCATGTAACCCATGCCGCCGTGGATCTGCACCGCGGCATCGACCACGCGGCCCAGTGCTTCGGTGGCGAACAGCTTGGCCGTCGAGGCCTCCATCGTGCCGCGCTCGCCGCGCATAAGGGTGTCGATCGCGCGCTGCGTCAATCCGCGCGCTGCGTCACGCGCGACCGCCATGTCGGCCAGCATCCACTGCAAACCCTGGTGTTCGGCGAGTTTTTTGCCGCCCTGGCTGCGGGTTTTCATGTATTCGGCGGTCTGGTCGATCAGCTTGTCCATCATGCCGCAGCAGCGCGCCGACACCGTGACCCGCCCCGCGGTCAGTGTCTTCATCGCCTGCACATAACCCATGCCCTCGGCCCCGAGCAGGTTGTCCGCCGGCACTTCGCAATTCGTGAAGGCCAGCGGCGCCGTGGTGCAGCCGTGCATGCCCATTTTCAGCTCGTTTTTGCCGATGCTGAAGCCCGGCATGCCGCGCTCGACGAGGAAGGCGGAAATGCCCTTGATGCCCTTCGATTTGTCGGTGATCGCCATCACCGTGAACACCTGCGCCAGCCCGGCGTTGGTGATATAGATCTTTTCGCCGTTGAGAATGTAACGGTCGCCCTTTTTTACCGCCATGGTGCGCATCGCCGCCGGATCGGAGCCGGCCTGCGGTTCTGTCAGCGCGAAGGCGCCGACCCATTCGCCGCTGGCCATTTTCGGCAGGAACTTCTGCTTCTGCGCGTCGTTGCCCAGAGCGGTGATGCCGGTGGTGCTGATGCCGGTGTGATTGCCGATCAGGGTGGCGAATCCGTAGTTGGTCCGCCCCATGACCTCCTCGATCGCGCATTTGCCGGCGAGGTCGAGGCCGCTGCCGCCGTATTCCTCGGGAATGGTCAGCCCGAACAGACCCATGTCGCGGGCGAGTTTGATGAGATCCTCGGGAATCGCATCGTTCTCCTCGATCCAGCGCGAACGCGGATCGACCTCGTCACGGACGAATTTCGCGACTTCGTCGCAAAGCAGGCGGACTTCTTGGGAAACGGCCATGACAACCCCTTAAAACCTAAAAACAGCCACAGAGGACACAGAGAGCACAGAGAGCACAGAGAAAAACCAAACCTCTGTTTTTGTTTTTTGCAGTTCTCTGTGTCCTCTGTGGCTAAAGTTTTTACCTTCAGCCCTTGATTCTGATCAACGCATCTGCCGCCTTCACCCCCTGCCCCTTGGGCATGACGATCAGCGGATTGATGTCGAGTTCGGCAACGCTGTCCTTCAGGTCGACCGCCAGCGCCGACAGTTTCACCAGCACATCGGCCAGCGCATCGACGTCAGCGGACGGTTTGCCGCGGGCACCGGCGAGAACCGGATAACCCTTGATCTCCTCGATCATCTCGCGCGCCATCACCGGCGTGACCGGCGCGAGGCGGAAGGACACATCCTTCAGCACCTCGGCAAAAATGCCGCCGAGGCCGAACATCACCGCCGGCCCGAAAAGATCGTCATTGGTGATGCCGACAATGGCCTCGATGCCGCCGCCGACCATCTCCTGCACCAGCACACCGTCGATGTGTGCATCGGCCTTGTAGGCTTTCGCGTTTTTCAGGATCTCGTCGTAGGCCGCGGCCACGCCGGCGGCATCGGCGACATTGAGCTTCACCGCCCTGGCCTCGGTCTTGTGCGAAATGTCAGCCGACTGCACCTTCATCGCCACCGGGAAACCGATCTTCTGCGCGGCGGCGACCGCGGCATCACGACTGGTCGCCAGCTGTTCCTGTGTCACCGGGATGCCGTACTCGGCCAGCACCTGCTTCGCCGCGTATTCGGCGACGTCGCCGGTTTTGCCTTTCAGCATCGCCTGCGCCGCCGGGCGGCTGAGCACCGGCGGTTTGTCGTTTTTCTGCGCCTCATTGCGCCGCCGGGCTTCGGCATACCAGGACACCGCGGCCAGCGCGCGGCCGCAACGCACCGGCGACTTGTAATGCGGAATGCGCGCGGCATCCAGCGCGGCATAGGCCTCGGGGGCGACCTCATCGCGCGCGCTCCAGGAAATGAAAATCGGCTTGTCGGTTTTTGCCGCCACCGACACGATTTCGGCAGCCACCTTCTGCGCAATCTCGCCCTGCAGTGAAGCATTGATCATGGCAATGCAGTCGACGCCGGGATCGTCGTTGATCGCCTGCAAAGTACGGTTGATCAGGCTCAGGTCGTTGAAGATCGCGGCAGTGACATCGACCGGATTGCCGACCGAACCGTATGAAGGCACGAATTCCTTCAGCTTGGCGACGGTCTCCGACGCCAGCTGCGCCATCTGCATGCCGCCGGCAACGATCTCGTCGGTCATCAGGATGCCGGCGCCACCGGAGATGGTGATGATCGCCAGCCGCTTGCCGCGCGGGAGACGGTTGCTGCGCAGCGCATGCCCGTAATCCACCAGGTCCTGGATGTCCTCGACCTGGATGATGCCCTTCTGCCGGAACGCCGCCTTGTACAGCGCCATCGCGCCGCCGAGGTTCGCGGTATGCGAGGCCGCGGCCTTCTGCCCCTGTTCGGTGTTGCCGACCTTCCACATCAGGATCGGTTTGCCGGCGGCAAGTGCTTTATCACCAACGTCAAGGATGCGCCGCGCATCCTTCACGCCCTCGATATAGGTGCCGATGATGTCGGTCTGCGGATCACGGATGAAGTACTCCATGAAATCCAGCGTCGATACACCGATCTCGTTGCCGGTGGTGACCATCTGCCGGAACGGCAGGCCGCCGTCGAGCGAGGACAGGTTCATCACCGAGAAGCCGAAACCGCCGGACTGCGACACCATGCTGACGCGCCCCGCCGTGTAGTCGGCATTGAACACCGAGCCGAAGCCGGCATAGACATTCTTCGCCGGATTGATCATGCCCTGGCAGTTGGGGCCGATGACGCCGATGTTGTATTCCCTGGCGATGTCGGCGAGTTTCTGCTGCATCGCCACGCCCTGGCCGCCGGTTTCCGAGAAACCCGAGCTGAAGATGATGACGTAGGGAATGCCTTTTTTGCCGCAGGCCGTCAGCATGTCGGCGACGCGCGTGGCGTTGACCAGGATCAGTCCGAGCTCCGGTGTTTCCGGCAGCGACTCGATCGACGGCCAGCATTTGACACCGGAAATCTCCGGGTACTTGGGATTGATCGGGTAGAGCTTTCCCTTGTAACCGTGGGACAGCAGGTGTTTCAGCGGCTGGCCGCTGATGGTGATGAGATCCTGCGAGGCGCCGATGATGGCGATGGATTCGGGGCTGAAAAAACGCTCGATGTCGGTACGCATGAGGGACGGTGATCGGTGATTCCTGATTGGATTTTGTTACGGCGGGAAGGCGGTGATTATACGCCGCGCTCCGAGTGCGACGACGCATGCTAAGATGAATTGAACATCGAGCAAGACCATATTATGAGCACACCTGCAGCAGCCCTTCCGCCCTCCCGCCCCTTTCGTGATGTCTGGCTGATTTCCGCCGGTCACGGCCTCACCCACTGGTATCCCGCAACCTTCTATGTGCTGCTGCCGCTGATCGGCAAGGAACTCGGCCTCTCCTATACGCAGATCGGTTTCCTGATGAGCGCGCAGCATATCGCCGGCGCGCTGTCCAACCTGCCCGGCGGCATGATCGTCGACTCCATCGGCAAGAAGGGCTACCTGATGGCGGCCTCGCTGTTCTGGGTCGGTTTTCCGTACGCGCTGATGAGCATCACCAACAGCATGTGGATGCTGGTGGTATGCCTGATGCTGGTCGGCATCGGCAACAATCTCTGGCACCCGGCGGCCATTCCGACGCTGGCCCACCAGTATCCGCAACGCAAGGGACTGGTGTTGTCCTTCCACGGCATGGGCGGCAACATCGGCGAGGCGCTGGCGCCGCTGGCCGCCGGCGCGCTGCTCGCCTGGTTCAGCTGGCGTGAGGTGGTGGTGATCAACATCGTGCCGGGACTGGTGATGGCGGTGCTGATCCTGGTGATGGTCGGCGCGCTGACCACGGTCCGCGACGGCGACAAGCCCAAAAAGGCCGAGGGCGGCGGCTGGAACGCGCGCCAGTATCTGCAGGACCTCGGCAGCCTGCTGCGCAACCGCGCGCTGATGCTGATCTGCGTCAGCGGCGGCTTCCGCACGCTGACCCAGGTCGGGCTGATGGTATTCCTGCCGGTCTACCTCGCATACGAACAGGGTTACTCGCCGATCGCCATCGGTGTCTGCATGACCGTGCTGCAGGTTGCCGGCCTCATTGCCGGGCCGATCGCCGGACATGTCTCCGACAAATTCGGCCGCCGCCATGTCGTGCTGTCGAGCATGGTGCTCACCGGCCTGACCATCATCGGCATGGTGTTCGCCGGGCAATCCTTCATGTTCATCGTGTTTGTCGCGCTGGTCGGCTTCTTCCTCTATGCGATGCGCCCGGTGATGCAGGCCTGGGGCATCGAGAACACGCCCAAGCGCCTCGCCGGCACCGGCGTCGGCCTGCAGTTCACCATCCTCGCCATCGGCGGCAGCATCGCACCGGCCACCTTCGGCGTGATCGCCGACACCTGGGGCATCTACACCGCGTTCTATTTCCTCGCTGGCACCATCATCGCCGCCAACCTGCTGGTCGTGTTCGTGCCCAAGGACAGCGAACGCGCAGTGGCATGACCGCCGGCTGGCATCCGCAGCATGACATCGAGCTGGTGGCCGGCACGCCCGCGGGCGGCGGCCAGGACCGCCCGGCACGTGCGCTGCTGCAGGTGCTTGCCGCCGAAGGCCTGATCGATGTTCCGGCACGGCTCGTCAACATCCCGGGGCGCGGCGGCGGCAATGCCTGGGACCACCTCGCGCGGCATCCCGGCAACCCGCATGTGGTTGCAATCAATTCGCCGACCCTCATCACCAACCGCCAGCTCGGTGTCAGCGATTTTGACGACCGCGCGCTGACGCCGCTGGCGACGCTCTACACCGAATACATCGCCTTCCTGGTGCGCGCGGACTCGGCGATTGCGGATGCCGCGGGCCTGCTGGCAGGGCTGCGCGATCCGGCGGCCGTCACCATCGCGATGGCCACCGCGCGCGGCAACATCAACCACATGGCACTGGCACAGCTCGCGCGCCATGCCGGCGCCGATCCGCGCGCGCTGCAACTGCATGTCTTCGATTCGGCGCGGCATGCCGTCGCTGACCTGCTCGACGGCAAAGCCGAAGTGGCAGCGATCACCGTAGTCAGCGCAGCGCCGGAACTGGCCGCGGGGCGCCTGCGCGCGCTGGCCGTCTCGGCGCCGCAGCGCCTCGGTGATCTCTATGCCGGCACGCCGGCGTGGAAAGAACTCGGCGTCGATTGCGTGATCGGCACCTGGCGCGGCGTCATCGGCGCCGCCGGCCTCGATGCAGAGCAGGTCGTCTGGTGGGAAAACGCGCTGGGCAGGGCCGCTGCCAGCGCCGCCTGGCAGGCGGAGTTGCGGCGCCAGTACTGGCTCGATTCCTGGGCCGGCGCCGCGGCAAGCCGCGACCTCCTTGAGCGCGAACGCGGGACGCTCGCTCATCTGCTCTCCGACCTCGGCCTCTGCGCCTGAGCTGCCCTTATTCGTTTTAAGTATTTGATTTTATTAATCAATTTGCAATTCCCCGCTGTGGTATCCTTGACGCCCCGCGCCGCAACAGGCGGCGCCCCGCAGTCATCCCATCGGAGTCGGCAACAATGAAGACCGAAGTGCATGTCCACGGCAGCGTTTTCCTGTGCAAAGGCGTGCGCCTGGCGCAGGTCGAACTCGCGCTGCGACCCTGGCTGGATTACGTGGACGCCGACCACATCGCCGACGCCAAGAGCCTGGAACGCGATGAACCGGGCATCGTCTATGACGCCGGCGAACGCGTGGTCAGCATCTGCTGGACCGGCGATGTCGGCCGCAGCTTCCACAACAAGCTGACCGAGGCCTGCAACAATCTCGGACCGCTGACCGAATACGCCTCGGAAGTGGAAATCACCTACTACCAGGACAGCGGCGAGGACGAGTTCCACCAGTTCTTCGTCGGCCCCACGCCTGAAGCGATCCACGAATTCCGCCGCCAGTGCGTGGTGGAGGACATCAACCACATGCTGTCGCGCCACCTCGGCAAGCAGGAAGTCGAGGAAGTCACATCGCTGGTGACGAAGATGTTCGACGCCCACACCCCGCAGAAAACATCGGGCAGCGGCTCTGCAACGACCGGCAGCTCAACCGTCATTCCGCTGCATCCGCGCAACCGGCATCTGCATTAAAAACAATGCAGAGTGCCGAGTGATGAGTGCAGAGCGGAAAACCTGCCGCTGCGCTTAATCCGGCTTTCCGGAGTCACCCAACCTTAGCGCGGGCACCCGGAGATCGAGGAAGATCGCGGCAAAACGGATCAGCACGATTGCCGCCATGCCGGCATAGGCAGCGGTTGCACGCTCGAAACCACCGCCCTGCAGCAGCAGGTACAGCACGATTCCTGCAATCGCCGCGGTGGCGTAGATCTCGCGATTGCGGAGCAGCAGCGGAATCTCCGCCAGCAGCATGTCGCGGAACACGCCGCCGGCGACGCCGGTCATGGTACCGAGGATCACGACGATGATGCCGCCGGAACCGGCGGCCTCGGCAATGCGCGCGCCGCTGATCGCGAACAACGCCAGCCCCAGCGCGTCCGCCGCCAGCAGTGCGCGCAGCGGAATATCGCGAAAACGCACCAGCAGCAATGTCAGCAGCGTCGCCACGAGGATGGTCCACAGGTAACCGGTGTCGGCCATCCAGAACACCGGATTGCGGTCCATCAGCAGATCGCGCAGCGTGCCGCCGCCGATGGCGGTCACCGTCGCAATCACCAGCACGCCGAACCAGTCGAGGTGTTTGCGGCCGGCGGCAAGCACGCCGCTGACGGCGAACACGGCAACGCCGAGGTAATCCATCAGCTGCAGCGGTGTGATCGAAAGGTTCATCGGCAGCAGCCTATCAGGGTTCGGAGAGCGCCGGACCAGCGGCGCGAAGCGTCCGCTGCATCCGGCGCAAGGCCGGCCCGGTCCGTCAGGATCCGGGCTGGCGCTTCTTCAGCGCGTCCTTGCGGAAGCTGATCGTCGCCTCCGGATCGACCTTGACGTGGATGATCGCCGGCTTGCCCGCCTTCAGCGCGTCGCGCAGCGCATCGGCGGTCTCGCCGGGCGCCGTCGGGTGATAACCATTGCCGCCGGTCAGTTTCATGACCTCGTCGAAACGCGGGCTGTGGACATGGGCGCCGATGTAGCGCTCGTTGTAGAAATCGCGCTGGTAGGCGATTTCCGAGCCCCAGGTGCCGTTGTCCATGACGATGCCGATGGCGGGGATGTTGCTCGCCACCGCGGTGGTCATCTCGCCCATGGTCATGCCGAAGCCGCCGTCGCCCATCAGCGAGATCGCGCGGCGATGCGGCGCCGCGACCTGGGCGCCCAGCGCCGCGGAGTAGGAAAAGCCGACCATGCCGCAGTCGAGCGGCGTCAGCAGCGCCGGCGCCTCGTAACAGGGCAGCTGATCCGTGGCCTGGAAGCCGGTGGTGCCGGCGTCAAGCGAAAAAATCGCGTTGCGCGGCGCCGCCTTCCTGACCTCGGCATAGATCACGTCCGGATGCATCGGCGTGCCGTCACGCGAACCCGAGGCTTCGCGTTCAGCCCACAGCGCGGCGCGCGCCTTGAAATACTGCTCGTTGCGCGCCTGCCACGGTGCCGCGCCGGCGGCAACCGGCGCCATCAGCGCGAGCAGGCCGTCGATCACCGCGCCGGCATCGGCGGCGGCCGCCAGTGCAACCGGGAAATAACGCCCCAGCGCCAGCGGATCTATGTCGACCTGGATGATTTTCGCGGTCGGCGAGATGTCGGTGTATTTGTAGAAGGTGGTGTTGAAGCCGAGGCGTGTGCCGAGCGCGATGATCAAATCAGCCTCGCGCGTCAGCTGGCTCGCCACCGGGTTGCCGCGGGGACCGACACCGGCGGCGTGGAACTTGAAGTCCACCGGCAGGATGTCGGCGTGTCCCGCCGAACTGGTCACCGGAATCTGCAGCTTTTCGGCGAGCGCGGCGAGTTTGCCGCTCGCGCGTGCCCACTTGATGCCGGCACCGGCGTGGATCACCGGCTTTTTCGCGGCAAGGATCAGCTTCTGGATCTCGGCCAGCACTGCGGCATCCGCGGCCGGCGGCCGGATGTCCGGCAGGCCCTGCGGCAGGTCGACCTCGATGTCGTGGTTGAAAATATCGCGCGGGATGTTGACCACCACCGGCCCGCGGCGGCCGGCGTTGGCGATGCGGAAGGCCTCGAGGATGAACTCGGGGATGCGATCGGGGCGCGGCACCGTCATCACGCGTTTGGTCACCGGCAGGAACAGCGTGTTTTGATCAATTTCTTGGAACGCGTCGCGCCCGAGGTGTTCGGTCGCCGCGAGCCCGGTGATCGCCACCACCGGCGAGTAGGCAAACTTCGCCTGCGCCAGGCCCAGCACCATGTTCGCCGAGCCGGGGCCGGCCTGGCCGCAGATGAACACGCCCGGCGTCTGGGTGACGCGGCCGTAGGCATCGGCCATGTGCGTGCCGCAGTTCTCGTGACGCACGCCGATGTATTCGATCTCGTCCTTGAGGTCGTACAGCGCGTCGTACATCTCCAGCGTGCTCGAGCCCATCAGGCCGAACACCTTTTTCACGCCGGCGACGCGCAGCGCCTCGACCGCGGCGACGCCGCAGCGCATTTTCTTCATGGCCATGCCTTGTTCTCCTCTGTTGCGTTGTTGCGTTATTTCTTCAGCACTTCCGGGTTGGCGACGTTGACCGGCTTGCCGTCGATGAAGGCAAGGATCTGCTCGACCGCCGTGCCGTAATAGGCCTCGTAGGTGCGTTCCTCGACATAACCCAGGTGCGGCGTGCACAGCACATTGTCCATGCCGATCAGCGGATGGGCAGCATTGAGCACCGGCTCATCCTCGTAGACATCGATCGCGGCGCGGCCGGGGCGCCCCGCCTTCAGCGCATTGACCAGTGCACCCTTCGCGATGATCGGCGCGCGGCTGGTGTTGACGATCAGCGCCGTGGTTTTCATGCGCGCCAGGTCCTCGGCGGTGACGATTCCGCGGGTGCCGTCATTCAGCGGCAAATGGAGCGATATCACGTCGGATTCCGAAAAGAAGGCTTCGCGGCTGGGCGCGACTTCGTAGCCGGCCGCTTTCGCCTTGGCCGTCGAACCGTCCCGCCCCCAGCACCAGACGCGCATGCCGAAAGCCTTGCCGACCTGTGCCACCAGGCTGCCAATGCGGCCGTAGGCATAAACGCCCAGCGTCTTGCCCGACAGGCCCGTGCCGACCGAGCCCTGCCACTGCCCGCTCTTCAGGCGCTGTGCCTCCTGCGGGATGCGGCGCAGCGCGGCGAGGATCAGCCCCCAGGCCAGTTCGGCCGTCGGGTTGGGGTTGCCGGCGCCGCCGGCCGAAACCACGACACCTTTCTCGGTGCAGGCGGCCATGTCAATGTGATTCGCATTGCGCCCGGTCTGGCTGATCAGTTTCAGCTGCGGCAGTTTCTCCAGCACCGCGCGCGGCATTTTCGAACGCTGCTGGGTCAGCACGACAACGTCGGCGTCCTGCAGGCGCGCTGCCAGCTTCGCCGGATCCTTCTCGGTGTCAGTGAACGCGACCAGTTCATGGCCGGCAAGCTTCTTCGCGCAATCCAGCCTGCGGAAAGCGTCCTGGTAGTCATCGATGATGGCGATTTTCATGGTGTGCACCTCCGGAAAAAGCGGTTGATGGCAATGATTTTCAGCGCCGCCGGCTGATTACGCCGCCGACGCCCAGCATGGCGGCGTTGGCCAGGAATACCGGCGTCACGCCGAATGCGGTGCCGATGGCGCCGAAGAACAGCGGCACGACGATATGGGTCAGGTTGTTGATGCTCATGCGCAGGCCCAGCGCCTCGCCGGAACGTCCTTCGGGCGCGCGCGCATAGATCATCATCAGCGTCAGCGGCTGGCCGCAGCCGGTGCCAAGGCCGAGCAGGAAGGCAATCGCCGCGAGCAGCAGGCCGCTCTCGACCAGCGGGAACAGCAGGTAGGTTCCGGCGGCGATGAAAATGGAGCCCACCAGCACCCGCTCCTCGCCGAGCCGCGAGACGATCTGCGGGAGGATGATGCGCACGAGGAAAGCTGCGGCGGCGAACATCGCCAGCACCACCCCGATCGCGGAAGCGGAAAGTCCGATCGCATGGCCGTAGATCGGCATATAGAACTGGAAAAGGTCGATGGCGGTGAGGATGATGCCGCTGGTGATCAGCGTGCGCCGCAGGGGGACGTTGCCCAGCAGCCCCACCGCATAACCGCCGGCCTCCTCGTTTTTCGACTTGCCGCCGCTCAAGGCCGCCAGCCCGCGACCCGCGCCGAACAGGATGAAGGCCGCAACCACCGGGAACACCGCGATGCACAGGTAGCCGGCGGCATGACCGAAGGTGTCAATGGCAAATCCGGCGATCAGCGGGCCGACAAAACCGCCGGAAGCAATCATCAGGCTCAGGTTGCTGAAGTTGCGGGTGCGTGCTTCGACGCTGCTCAGCCTGCCGATCAGGCTCTGCATCGACACGTTGTAGAACACGAAGGAAAAACCGATCAGCAGCGCCGACAGGTAGAGCATGTTGAGCGAGGGCAGCAGGCCGGGCAGCAGCAGCGACAGTGCGATGCCCAGGCTGCCCAGCGCCAGCGGCCAGCGCACGCCGAAACGGTCCGACAACTTGCCGGCATACAGCGCGAGCAGCATCGGACACAGCGAATACAGCGCGACAATCACGCCGAGCATGATCTGCGGGGCACCGAGCTCGAGCGCAAACAGCGACACCAGCACCTTGCTGCCGCGGAAAGCGCTCATGTTGATCAGCACAACCAGCAGGGCCAGGGCAATCGGCACGCGGCGTCTCTCCTCAGGCCGTCCGCTTGCGGGCGTACCAGTTGCCCGCGGCAATCACGCCGGCACTGACCCAGAACACCGGTGCGAGGCCGAAAACGGAACCCACGGCGCCGAACAGCGCCGGCACCACAACGTGCATCGAATTGTTGATCGCGATGCGCAGGCCCAGCGATTCGCCGCCGCGCCCCGCGGGCGCATGGCGGTAACACAGCACCACCGTCAGCGGCTGACCCATGCCCATGCCAAGACCCAGTGCAAAACAGATTGCGCCCAGCACGGTGGCATGTGTGACAAACGGGATCAGCGTGAACATGGCCGAGGCGAGGAACAGGGAATACAGCAGCGTCTTTTCCTCGCCGTGACTGGCCGTCAGGACGGGCAGCAGTGCGCGCGACACAAAAGTCGCCGCGGCGGCGGCGCCAAGAATCATGCCGATGGCCGAGGCCGACAGGCCGATCTGGTGCCCGTACAGCGGAATGTAGAGCTGGAACAGGTCGATGCCGGTCATCACCACCGCACTGGCAATCAGCACACGGCGCATGTCCATGTCGCGGAACAGATCCGTCATGCGCTGCCCGGCAGGTGCCGGCGCCGGCCGCCGGTGGCGCGGGATGCGCTTGGCAAAGACGGAAATCGCCAGCAGCGAGCTCAAGCACAGCAGTCCCAGGAACACGAAGGTCGGGACATGGCCGGCATGGTCGATCGAAAATCCGGCAAAAACCGGACCGGTGAAATCGGCCACGGCGACAATCAGCGCATAGTTGTTGAAATTGCGGGTGCGTGCCTGGCCCTCGCCCAGCAGACCGACCAGCGACTGGAAGGCCACCTGCCCGATGATGAAGCCGAGACCGGTGACTGCAGCGGCCACAAACAGCAGCGGCAGGCTTGGCGCCATCCACGGCAGCGCAATCGCGACCGAGCAGACCAGCATGCCGACGATGATCGGCACGCGCGCGCCATAACGGTCGGCAATGCGTCCGGCGTATACCGCCAGCAGCAGCGGGAACACGCCATAGGTCGCGAGCAGCAGGCCGATGTGCAGCGGACTCGCCCCGAGTTCCAGCGCATACAGGGTGTTCAGCACGCGCGCGCCCTTGTAGGCGCTGTTCCACAGCACCACCACCGCCATGATCTGGTAGATGGTGATGAGACGGTTCTGGAGCGCGGCGGACGGGGCGGACATGGGAGACCGGCATTTTACCGCAGCAGGACACGGAGCCCGGCACCAAGTCCATGAAGTAGAATGCCTTCCTTTGTCCGCAAGACATGCCCCTGCCCGCCCTGCGCGCTCTGCGCCACCGCAATTTCCGGCTGTTTCTCACCGGCCAGATCTTTGCGCTGATCGGCTACTGGATCCAGATGGTGGCCCAGAGCTGGCTGCTCTATCGGCTCACGGAATCGGCGACGCTTCTCGGTGTGCTGGCCTTCGCCAGCAGTCTCCCCATCCTGCTGCTGTCGCCGGTCGCCGGCTGGTGGGCCGACCGCTGCAACCTGCACCGCACGATGTTCGCGACACAGATCCTCGAACTGCTGCAGGCGGCAACACTCGCCGGTCTGGCGCTGGCCGGCATCCTCGCGCCCTGGCACATCATCACGCTGGCGATGGTGATGGGGATCCTGGTGGCAATCGAACTGCCGATCCGCCACGCCTACCTGCTGGAACTGGTCGACGGCAAGGAAGACCTGCCCAACGCCATCGCGCTGACCTCTCTGATGGCCAACAGCGGCCGCATGGTCGGCCCGGCGCTGGCCGGCGTGCTGATCGGCCTGTTCTCCGAGGCGCACTGCTTCCTGATCAATGCGCTGACCTACATCGCCGTCGTCGTGTCCTTCCTGATGATCCGCGTGCGCCCGCAGCCGCGTGAGCCGTCGAAGCAGAAGCTGCTGGCCGGACTGCGGGAAGGTTTCGCCTACGCCTGGAACCTGCTGCCGATCCGGGCACTGCTGCTGACCCTGGCCGTGGTGGCGCTGCTCGCCACGCCCTATGCGACGCTGATGCCGGTGGTGGTGCGCGAAGTATTCCGCGGCGACGCCGAGCTGATGGGTTTCCTGATGAGCGCCTCCGGCGGCGGCGCCATCTGCGGCACGCTCTACCTCGCGTCGCGCCGGAACGCGCGCGGACTGATCCGCCTGATCATCGGCGCGGTGCTGGCTGCGGGCGCGGCGCTGGCGCTGTTTGCCAATGCGCCTTCGGCGTGGCTCGCGCTGCCGCTGCTGGCGGTGGTCGGCTTCGGCATCCTGGTGACCTCCGTATCGGTCAACATGATCCTCCAGACCATCGTCGATGACGACAAGCGCGGCCGGGTGATGAGCCTCTACACCGTCGCTTTCCTCGGCATTGCGCCATTCGGGGCGCTGGCTGCCGGTGCGGTGGCCGATCTCATCGGCCCGCGCATGACGCTGACGCTGGGGGGACTGTGCTGTGTGGTGGCGGCGCTGGTGCTGATGCGGCGTCGTCACGCCATCCGCGCCGGGGTGCGGCCGATCTACGAGCGGCTGGGCATCAGCCGCTCGTGACCGCTGACATCATTCCGGCTTCGCCCCCGAAGCCTTGACCACCTTCGCCCATTTCTTGATTTCGGTCTGGATGTAGGCGGCGAACTGCTCCGGCGTGCCGTAGGTGATTTCGAAACCGACAGCGGCGAGACGCTTGGCCACCGCAGGATCCTGCAGCGACTTGTGAATGTCGGCATTGAGCCGGTTGATGATCGGCCGCGGCGTTCCCGCCGGCGCCAGCACGCCGAACCAGGAGCTCGATTCGAAACCGGGATAGGTTTCGGCGATGGTCGGAATGTCGGGAGTGGCCGGCGTGCGCTTGAGGCCGGTGGTGACGATGCCCACCAGTTTGCCCGAGCGCACATGCGGCAGCGTCGAGGCCATGCCGCTGATCATCACCTTGATATGGCCGCCGACGAGATCGGTGATCGCCTGGCCGCTGCCCTTGTACGGCACATGCTGCATGTCGATCCCGGCCATGTCGTTCAGCAGTTCGCCGGTCAGGTGGCCGACACTGGCGACACCGGCCGAGGCGAAGTTGACCTTTTTCGGATTGGCCTTGGTGTAGGCGATGAACTCCTTGAAATTCTTCGCCGGCAGAGAGGGATGAATCACGAAGATGTTGGATGCACCGGCGACCTGGGTGATCGGGGCGAAGTCCTTGACCGGATCGTAGGGCATCTTTTCGTAGAGGCTGGGCCCGATGCCGATATTTGCGATGTAGCCGAGCACAATGCTGTAGCCGTCCGCCGGCGCCCGCGCCACGATGGTCATGCCGATGTCGCCGTTGGCCCCCGGCCGGTTGTCAACCACCACCTGCTGGCCGAGCAGTTCCGAGAGCTTGCTGCCCATGGAGCGCGCCAGGGTATCGGTGCTGCCGCCGGGCGCGTAGGGCACGACAAAACGTACCGGGCGCTGCGGGTAGCTCTGCGCGGCGGCCACGGTGGTCGCGGCAAGCAGTGCCGCGCCGAGGATCAGGTTGCGGGTCATTTTCATTTCAGGGCCTCCGGGTCATTGCGCCAGCGCTCCCAGGCGCGGCGCTGGTCTTCACTTATGGTGTCTTCTTCAAGCAGGCGGCGGATCAGCGCCGTCGTGTCGGATTCATAGATG
Source organism: Burkholderiales bacterium (assembly GCA_019635015.1). Taxonomy (GTDB): domain Bacteria; phylum Pseudomonadota; class Gammaproteobacteria; order Burkholderiales; family SG8-41. The sequence goes on from JAHCAG010000014.1 coordinate 28,639, forward strand.
CCTTCGCGTTTCCTGAAATCCCACTGTTTCTGCTGCGGAAACACCGGGGAAGGCAGGGGCGACTGCGGGTCTTTGTGATCACTCATGGAAAAGCCAGTTCAGGTTGAATGGAAAAACAGCGGGAACTCAGGGTGACGCTTCTGCCGGCGCCGATTCGGGACGCCAGCCGTAACAGGAACAGGTTTGCGAGATGGTGCCCTCGGGCAGACGCTCCGCCTGCAGCGTCGCGGGGGACCGGAGCCAGGTGCCGATTTCGTCGACTGCACCGGCAATCAGCACGCCAAGCACCAGCACTGCCGAGGCACCGCGCGAAAAGCTGACCTGCCCCCCGGCGGCATGCGCCGGCCGCGGCGCGCCGAAGGATCCGCCGACACGCGCGTTGCCGATGCGCGCGCCGCCTTGCACACTGCTGCCCGCCGTTGTCGCCGACTGGCCGCCGCCCGTCGTCTGCTGGCCATGCAGGGTTACCGCACAACCGTGCAGCAGGAGCAGAAGGGCAATCAGGGCAAGGCGGAACATGTGTGCAGTATATAACGTCCGCCCTTTTACAAAAAAATCAATAAAATCAAATACTTATAACAACTCATCCGGGCGCCGCTCCGCTCCACCGCGCAGTGGCCGCGTGGCGCAAGCACCGGGTTGCGCTTTATTGGACTAGCGGGCGAGTTGTTCGCGGCCGGCGAGCAGCGGGGCCAACTGTTTGGCCGGCACGACATAGGCCCATTGCGAACGCGCCTGCTCCAGCATGACCCTGGCTTCCAGCCGCTGCCGGTTCTCGGCGAACTCCTTGTCGAGCTTCTCCGCCTCTTCGGGTTTTTCCTTCGGCTCCGGCTTGCGCGTTTTCGGCGGTTCGCCGGCCACCTTGAAGCGCAGCACGAAGTTGCCGTCGGCCTGCGGCGCAAGGCCGATGGTGTAGTTCAGATTGTCGAAGGTTTCCGCGGTGACCGTCAGCACAGCCTTCGCGCCGGTTTCGTCATCGACAATCACGTCGCTGAACGACAGGCTGCCCAGCGCGTTGTTCGCACTCACCGCGGCACTGGGGTCAAGCCGGCCGCCGCCCGCGGCAAATTTCCACTGGCCCCACTCTTCGTCGCGGGTGATTTTCCAGCCGCCGCGTTCGCCCGCGGCCTGCAGCGTGCGGATGCGTTCGACCTTGAAGAAATCGCGGGCCACCCAGGCGCCGGGGCGTGCCACCGCTTTTTCCAGCGGATCGGACACGACCACCACATTGTCGCCCCGCCCTTCGACCAGGATATGCCGTCCTGCGGGCACACCGTCGCGGGCATTGGGCAGCGGGTTGAGGGGATCCTTCTTCAGCGACACCCGCCCTAGAACCATTTTCGCCAGGATTTTGCCCGAGGCATCACCCAGTTCGACCAGCGTGCCCGAACCTTCCTTGACGTCCTTGCCCGGCGCCAGCAGGTCCAGCCGCCCGTGCAGGCTCTTGCCAACCTCCTCGGACTGCACGACCTTGGCATCCAGCAGTTTGAGAATCAGCCCGCTGATCTCGGAAAAATCCGCCGGGTAACCGCCGCGCTGCGCAACGCGCCAGACCTTGTCCTTCAGCTCCAGCGTCACTTCCCCCGCGGCGTCCTGCAGGCGCAGCTTCGCGACGTCGCTGACCTTCAGCCCCGGCAGCAGCGGCGCGCCGATGCTGGCGCCGCTGACGCGGTAGACGGTGAGATCCTTCCAGAACAGGGCGAGGCCGGCGCCGCCAAGCACCAGCACGGCGAGCATCAGCCAGAGGAACTGTTTGCGGTTCATGACGCGCGCACCCTTGCATTGGCCCTGCGGCGCTTGATGATCGCCAGCGTGACACCCAGCACCATCACCAGCAGCGGCACCAGTCCGATGTTGATGACCTTGGTCCACATCTGCAGGGTTTCGGTTTCCTCGCGCAGGTTCCGGCGCACGTCCTTCAGTTCACGCCGCGTCTCGATCGTTTTCTTGCGGAAGTTCTCCATTTCCGCCTGCTGTTCGGGCGTCAGGATCGCGCCGCCGGTCGCCGTGGCGGACTTGCCGCCGCGCTGCAGCGCCTGCAGCTTCTCGGTGGTCTGGTTCAGGTCGTCTTCCAGCGCCTTGATCTTGCCGAGGTAGGCCTGCTGGGCACGCGCCTCCATCTGCTTGATCACCGTCAGCGGCCGGCTGAAGGCGGCACGGCTGCGCAGGTTGATCAGCGCGCTGTCGCCGGCCATCTGCTCGACCAGGCCCTGGGCAAAGGCAAGGTTGCCGTTGCGCGGGATCGCCACACGCTGGCCGAAGATTTCCTGGATCTCGACCGCGGCACCGTCGGTCAGCATGTCGACGTCGCCGACGATCACCACCGTGTTCTCCGCCGCCGCCTCGCGCAGGTGCGACTTGCGGTCAGCCTCGAACTGCTCCGGATCCACCGGCTTGCCCCGCGCAAAGGGATCGGCCGGTTTGCCGTTGGGGAAGGCGGTCCTGAACTTGCCGCTCAGGCGGAAGGCCAGCGGCTCTTCCTGGCCCGAGGGCTGGAAGCCGCGGGTCGAGGGTTCGCCCGAAAGCGTCGCGACGATGAGGTCGGTCAGCATCGAGTTCTTCGAGGTGCGCACCAGCGTGGTGTGCTTCAGGTGCTCCGGCAGTTTCAGCGTGAAGCTGCCGCCGAAGGGGATCAGCAGCGTGCCGACCTGGCTGGTCACCACGTCGTCCATGTTCAGCGCCTCGGTGTTCAGCGACAGCAGCGTCGGCAGCAGGCGCGGACCTTCGCCGCTGGCGAAGGTCAGGTCGGCGACCACCTTGCCGGTGCTGGGTTCGACGCCCCAGCCCTTGAACAGGTTGAACAGCGTGGACTGTCCCGCAGCGTTGCCGCCGAGCGGATTCTGCAGATCGGGCTGCTGGTCAAAGTAGGCGTAGGTGTCGACGAAGGCAATCAGCTTGCCGCCGCGCAGCACAAACTGGTCGATCGCGTATTCGGTCGGCTCGAGGATGTCGCGCGGATGGATGACCAGCAGCACCTTGACGTCGTCGTCGATCTTCGTCGCCGTCAGCGGAATCTCGCGCACATCGAAAATGCGCTTCAGCTCGGAGGCCAGGACCCAGGGCTCCAGCGGCTGCTGCTTCTTCGACGGATCCAGCGGGCGGCCCAGCACCGGCAGGCCGCTCATGATGCCGACCACCGGTTTCTTCGCCTGCGCCACCTGCGAAATGGAGCGCGTGATGTCGTACTCGAGCAGGCGCTCGCGGTCCGGCGTCAGCACCGGGATCGACGATTTCTGGTCGAGGAAGGACACCGCGAGGCCGAGATAGAACTTCTCGCCGGTGTTGGTCATCTGGCCCTCGACGTTGTCGAGCGCCGCCGATTCCTCGGCATCCGAATCCGGCTCCGGATTGAATTTTTCAATGATGACCTTGCCGTTGGAGGCCGCCCTGTACTCGTTGAGCAGATCCTCGACGCGGCTGGCGAAGGTTTTCAGCCCCGGCGGCACCGCGGTGCTGCCCTGGGTGTAGTAGAGGCGGATTTTCACCGGCGCCTCGAGTTTCGACAGGATCGAGCGGGTGCCGTCGGACAGCGTGTAGACACGGCCGTCGGTCAGGTCGATGCGCGCGTTGAAGGCGCTGAAAATGAAATTCGCCGCGATCAGGATCAGCGCCAGCGCGACAATGCCGCCGGCGGAATACATCAGGGTTTCTAGATTCTTGTTTTTCATCGTCTTATCCCGCGCGCTGGTTGCGGATGATCACGCCAGTGACGAACAGCATGAAACCGATCACCGAGGCGAAAAATGCCACGTCGCGCGTGTCGAGCACGCCGCGCTGGAAACCCTCGAAGTGCGTCATCACCGAGAACGCGGCGACGATGTCGACCACCAGCGGGCTGGCGAAGCGCGACAGCAGGTCGGTGACCGGCGTGTAGCCGGCGAGGATCAGGAACAGGCAGATCATCACCGACAGGATGAAGCTGATGACCTGGTTGCGGGTCATCGCCGAGGTCATGCAGCTCACCGCGAGGTACGAACCGGCGAGCATCAGGCTGCCGACATAACCGGCGAAGATCACGCCATTGTCGGGATCGCCGAAATAGTTGACGGTGATGGCCACCGGGAAGGTCAGCGCCAGCGCCAGCGCGAGAAACAGCCAGGAGGCAAGGAACTTGCCGACGATGGCCTGCCAGTTGGTCACCGGCATTGTCAGCAGCAGTTCCATCGTGCCCAGCCGCCGCTCCTCCGACCACAGGCGCATGCCGGCTGCGGGCACCAGGAACAGGTAGAGCCAGGGGTGCCAGGTGAAGAAGGACACCAGCGAGGCCTCGCCGCGCTCGAAGAAGTTGCCGATGGTGAACGTGAAAAAGCCGGTGAGCAGCAGGAAAATGACCAGGAACACGTAGGCGATCGGCGAGGTGAAATAACCCGCCAGTTCGCGTTTCATGATGGTGCGGATATTGGCCCAGGCGTTCATGCGCGCACCTCTTGATTAAGCTCGTCCTTGATACGCTCGTGTTTGACGGTGTCCGGGAGCGTGATCGCGCGGAAAACCTCGTCGAGTTTGCCTTCCGGCGAACGCGCCTTCAGTTCCGCCGGCGTGCCGCTGGCGACGATGCGGCCGCGGTCGATGATGATCACGCGCGAACAGGCCGCCTCGACCTCTTCCAGGATGTGGGTCGAGAAAATCACCACCTTGTTTTCGCCGAGGCGCTTGATCAGGCCGCGCACCTCGTGCTTCTGGTTGGGGTCGAGACCGTCGGTCGGTTCGTCCAGGATCAGCACATCGGGGTCATGGATCAGCGACTGCGCGAGGCAGGTGCGGTGTTTGTAGCCTTTGGACAGCGTGTCGATCGACTGGTAGAGCACGTTCTCGAGGAAGCACAGCTCGACCGCCCGGTGCACCGCGCGCTTGCGCGCATCGCCCTGCAGCCCGCGCAGTTCGGCGCAGAAATTGAGGAAGCCGTTTACCGTCATGTCGGCATACCCGGGGGCATTCTCGGGGAGATAACCGATCAGGCGTTTTGCCGCGATCGGATCCTCGACCATGTCATGGCCGCCGACGGTGATCCGGCCCGATGTGGGCGGGTAATAGCCGGTGATCATGCGCATCGTGGTTGATTTACCGGCGCCATTGGGGCCCAGGAACCCCAGCACTTCCCCGCGCTCGACGCTGAATGACACATCATTCACCGCCAGTTTCGGGCCGAAGGCCTTTACCAGGTGTTCGACGTTGATCAATGCCTCTCTCCGTTCCGGTGCGCGTCCGTTCCGCGGCTGCGCGTTTTTTGTGGCCTGTTAGATTGGGCAGGCGCGAAAAAATTCAAGCTTTCGCACCGCAAAGCTTCACCGCTCACCCGTCTCCGGGTGATCAAACATAACCCATTGATTATATTGGATTATTTTTACTTTCCGCCGATTGCTGAAGTTCCTTTGCGCCGGCGGCGGTGGTGCCGACAGTCTGAATCGAACAGACGACCTACCGCTTACAAGGCGGTTGCTCTACCAACTGAGCTATGCCGGCGCGAGCCCGGATTATAACGCCTCGGTGCAGGGCGGGCCCCCTATAATTGCCCGCTGTTCAATCAACGGAAACACCCGGCATGACTCCCGTCGGAATCATCGGTTGCGGCCTGATGGGCAGCGCCTGCGCGGCGCGCCTCAAGGCCGCCGGCATCACCGTCACCGGCTACGACATCGACCCGGCAAAAGCCGCTGCGCTGGGCGGCACGCCCGCGGCATCGATTGCCGACATCGCCCGCGGCAGCCGCACCGTCGTACTCGCCGTTTTCAGCACCGACCAGGTGGAGAACGCGACCGACGCCCTGCTCGCCGCGCTGCCGGCGGAGGCACCGCCACTGACCGCGGTCTGCGTCAGCACCTGCGACCCGGACCGCATCGCGGCACTGGCCGCGCGGCTTCCCGCCGACCGCCTGCGCTTCGTCGAAATGCCGGTCTCCGGCACCAGCGAGCAGACGGCCCGCGGCGACGCGCTGGGCCTGGTCGGCGGCGATCCGGCCGCAGCCGATGCGATCAAGGAGGTGCTCGACGCGATCTGCCCGCGCCGCCACCACCTCGGCGCCGCCGGCAACGGCGGCCGCGCCAAACTCGCGATCAACCTGATCCTCGGCGTCAACCGCGCGGCGCTGGCCGAAGGCCTGGTCTTCGCCGAACGCATGGGCCTGCCGCTGACGCCCTTCCTCGCGGTGGCGCGCGACTCGGCCGCCTACTCGCAGATCATGGACATCAAGGGCGACAAGATGATTGCCGGCGACTTCACGCCGCACGGCAAGATCGCGCAGACGCTGAAGGATTTCAGATTGATGCTGGAACAGGCGGAAAAGCTGCGGCAGGGACTGCCGCTGGCCTCGACCTACACCGGCATCGTCGAAGGCTGCATGCAGGCCGGCGAGGCTGAACTCGACAACGCCGCGGTGATCAGGGAGATCCGCCGGCGCGGCGGTTGAACATAAAAAACGGCGCGGGATTACCGCGCCGTTTTAATGCCCTGAAACAGGTTCAGGCTTTTTTCGCGACGAAGCCGTACGCCATGTTGGTCCGCCCCGGTCCCTCCTGCTCGTAGGTTTCCTTGATCTGCGCAACGCGGTCAACGATGATTTCAGCCTGCTGCTTCGGCGACACGTTGTACAGCCGCGCGTTGTTGCCGCCGAAGATGGCGTTTTTGACCGGGCCGTCGGCGGCGCCGAGCGGCCGGTAGCCGTACTTCTTCTGCATGTCTTCCGGGATCTCCAGCCGGCGCAGTGCCTCGATCTGCCACTGCGGCGCGCCGGTCCACACCGCGTCAGTGCCCCAGACCACGTTGCTGCTGCCCAGACCCTTGATCAGGGTGCCCATGACAGCGGCGCCGAGACGCGGGTTGGCGGTGGTGGTCCAGGCGAAGAGCTGGCCGAGGTCGCCGTAGACATTCTTGACGCCGTACTTCGCCGGAATATCGGCAAGATCGGTGACCCATTCGATGCGCCCGGTTTTCTCGAAATGTTCCCAGGCTGCTTTCGGCGCATTGGGCCCGGTCCAGCGCCAGCCCGAGTGATAGATGACGAAATTGAGCTGCGGCCAGTCCTTCGCCGCCTTGCCGACGTCGCGCACATCGGAGTATTCAAGCAGGTGCGGGAATTTCTGCTCGATCTGCGGCGGGAACAGCCCCTTGTGGATGCAGACGTTTTTAAGACTCGGATTGTCCCTGCTCCACTTCACCAGTTTTTCGTAGAACGGGTACATCACCTTCTCGTCGTCGAGACGGAACGGCCACTTCGACAGGTGCTTGTTGGTGTTGTCGCCGATGGTGTAGCCCTTCCAGGAGTCGGGCTTCAGCCGCATATGCTCCTCCTCGACCTTGTCCAGCCAGCCGGGGTGTCCCGGGGTGAAGATCGCATGCGAGAAGCTGCGCCGGGTGCCAGCCTCCTTGTTGATCTTCTCGCGCGCGGCGTACTTCATGTCGTTGGTCAGGAAGGAATAGGCCGGATCGACCGAGTAGGAGCCGCTGATGCAGCCGACCTTGGTGTCGCTGTCGAGGTAGATTTCCTTGAAGTAGTTGGGGAACTTCAGGTCGTCGATGGTCTGCTCTTTTTCGTTGAGCGACAGGTTCCAGCCCAGCTTCCCCACCGTGGCGCGCTGCGCGACGAAGGTCTTGATCGGCGTGTCGTCACGCAGGAAATGGGTGTGCATGTCCATGATGAACTGGTTCTTCAGCGCCTTTGCCCGCTCGTTCGCCATCTCCGGCGTGGCAGCTTCGGCGCGGCTCACCATGTAGAGCGGACCATAGGTCTCGTTCATCGCGACAAAGGCCGCCGCCATGCCCGCCGCAGACTGGAAAAAACGCCGGCGGCTGACGCCCTGCTTCTTCGCCAGCTCGCCGCCGTACTGCTTGATGCGGGCCTCGAACTCGCGCTGCTTCTCGGTCTGCGGCGGCGGCATGTACTCGTCGCTGGACACACACTGCACGGGAATCGGGGACGGGAATATGGATTCTGCGGGAGCGACCTGTTCGAGTTCTTCCGGGCTAAGCATGAAACTCCTCCTGGACCAGTGGATGGCTGAGCATGCGCCGCACGCGGCCGTTCGGAGACGGATTTTTGTTTAAAACGCGGCGTCACAGGAGTGTGCGACGCAGGCCGGGCGCTGTCAAACCGCGCCGCCGGCGGGCTTACTTGACGACCTGCAGGCGGGGCCGGCCGCCGGGCGCGGGTGAATCCGGCTTCGGATCGTCAGGCTTTTCGGGGGACGATTGCATCCCCGGCGGCACGGTCGACTGGACCTGCGATTCCTCGGGGAAAAACAGGCCCTGTCCGTTCTCGCGCGCGAAAATGCCCTGCACCGCAGCTATGGGTATCGAACACTCGCGCGAGACGCCGCCGAATCTCGCCGAAAACTGGATCAGGTCCTGGCCGATGGTCAGCTTGTGGGTCGCGTCGTAGCTGAGGTTGAGCACGATCTCGCCGTTCCTGACATGCTCCATCGGAACGCGGGTGTTCTCGTCGATCTTCACCGACAGGTAGGGCGTGAAGCCGCTGTCGCAGGCCCACTCGTGGACGGCGCGGATCAGGTACGGCTTGGTCGAGCGTTCAGCCATCGGTGCGGCAAACCGCGCTTACTTGCGCATCACCTTTTCGGATGCTGTCAGCGCGTCGATGTAGGCCGGCCGGCTGAACAGCCGCTCGGCGTATTTCATCAGCGGTGCGGCCTGCTTGCCGAGCTGGATGCCGTAGTGGTCGAGGCGCCACAGCAACGGCGCGACCGCCACGTCGAGCATCGAGAATTCCTCGCCCAGCATGTATTTCTGCTTGGCGAACACCGGCGCAATCTGGGTCAGCGAGTCGCGGATGGTCTGGCGCCCCTTGTCGGCCTGTTTCTGTGTGCCCTTCTCGATGGCGATGACATGGGAGAACATTTCCTGCTCGAAGCGGAACAGGAACAGCCGGGCGCGGGCGCGCATCACCGGATCAGCCGGCATCAGTTGCGGATGCGGGAAACGGTCGTCGATGTACTCGTTGATGATGTTCGATTCGTAGAGAATCAGGTCGCGCTCGACCAGCACCGGAACCTGGTTGTACGGGTTCATCACCGCGAGGTCTTCCGGCTTGTTGAACAGGTCAACGTCGATGATCTGGAAGTCCATGCCCTTTTCGTAGAGCACGAAGCGGCAACGCTGGCTGAAGGGGCAGGTGGTGCCCGAGTAGAGTGTCATCATGATGGTTTATCCGTAACGGAGTAGCAGTTCAGTGGTTCGCAGTGGTCTGCGCCGGAGGAACAAAGGGCCGTGACACGGTCCGCGCGCACGGCCCCTGCCGGGATATCCGGGATTCAGTGCACGTCCTTCCAGTATTCCTTCTTCAGCGCGTAGGCCAGCACAAAAAGCAGTCCGAGGAACAGCAGCACGAACATGCCGATGGTTTTGCGGTCATTGCGCACCGGTTCACCCATGAACACCATGTAGTTCACGAGGTCGGCGACCATCTGGTCATATTCGACTGCGCTCAGCTTGCCGGGTTTGTCGAGTTTCAGCGCCATCTCCGTCTTTTCGTAACCTGCCGCCTGCACCTTGCGCTCGGCCAGCACCTGTTCGCCCTGAAGCTCCCACAGCACATGCGGCATGCCGACATTGGGATAGACGGTGTTGTTCCAGCCGGTGGGACGCTCGGCATCGCGGTAAAAGCCGCGCAGGTAGCTGTAGAGCCAGTCGGCGCCGCTGCCTGCAGACGAGGCACGCGAACGTGCGGTCACGCTGAGGTCGGGCGGGGCCGCGCCGAACCATTCCCTGGCATCGTTCGCATCCATCGCCACCCGCATCAGGTCGCCGACCTTGACGCCGGTGAACACCAGGTTGTCGAGGATCTGCTGGTCCGACAGGCCGATGTCCTGGAGGCGGTTGAAACGCATGTAGTTCGCGCTGTGGCAGTTCAGGCAGTAATTGACGAAATGCCGGGCGCCGCGCTGCAGCGACGCCTGGTCGGTTTCATCGATCGGTGCGCGGTCCAGCTTGACGTCTGCGCCGGCGGCCAGCACGAGGGCCGGCGCGAACAGCAGTGCAGCAATGAAAGTCTTGAATTTTTTCATTTTGTCGGCCATCACATGGTCACCCGGTCCGGCTCCGGCTTGGTCTTGTCCATCACCGAATACCAGGGCATCAGCAGGAAGAAAGCGAAGTACAGCAGCGTGCCGATCTGCGAGATCACCGTGCCGACCGGAGTCACCGTCTGCACCCCGTAGTAGCCGAGAACGATGAAGTTGATCACGAAGATGGTCAGTGCAGCGCGGAACAGCGTGCCCTTGTAGCGGATCGATTTCACCGGGCTGCGGTCGAGCCATGGCAGCACGAAGAAAATAAGGGTTGACACACCCATCATGACCACGCCCCAGACCTTGGCGTCGAGCGCCAGCGGGCCGCCTTTCATCAGCACGACCAGGACCAGGCCGATCGCCGCGGCGGCAAGCTTGACGCGGCTGTCGCGCGCGGTGAGCCAGATCAGCACGACGTAGGCGGCGACGCCGATCGCCAGCACCAGCATGAACTCCTCGGTGATTGCGCGCAGGATCGAGTAATAAGGCGTGAAGTACCAGACCGGCGCGATGTGCGGCGGGGTTTTCAGCGGATCGGCGGGGATGAAGTTGTTGTATTCGAGGAAGTAGCCGCCCATCTCCGGCATGAAAAACACCACCGTGAAGAACAGGAACAGGAAGACCACGACGCCGACGATGTCCTTCACCGTGTAGTACGGGTGGAAGGGAATGCCGTCGAGGGGGCGGCCCTGCTCGTCCTTGTGCTTCTTGATCTCGATGCCGTCGGGATTGTTCGAGCCGACTTCGTGCAGTGCCATGATGTGCGCCGCGACCAGCCCCAGCAGCACCAGCGGCAGCGCGATCACGTGGAAGGCGAAGAAACGGTTCAGCGTCGCATCCGACACCACGAAGTCGCCGCGGATCCAGGTCGACAGGTCGGGCCCGATCACCGGCAGCGCATCGAACAGGTTGACGATCACCTGCGCCCCCCAGAAGGACATCTGGCCCCAGGGCAGGAGGTAGCCGAAGAACGCTTCCGCCATCAGGCACAGGTAGATCAGCATGCCGAAGATCCAGATCAGCTCGCGCGGCTGGCGGTAGGAGCCGTACATCAGGCCGCGGAACATGTGCAGGTAGATGACGACGAAGAACGCCGAGGCGCCGGTCGAGTGCATGTAGCGGATGAACCAGCCGCCGGGCACGTCACGCATGATGTATTCGACGGAAGCAAATGCTTCGGCGGCCGACGGCTTGTAATGCATGACGAGGAAAATGCCGGTGACAATCTGGATCACCAGCACCAGCATTGCCAGCGAACCGAAGAAGTACCAGAAATTGAAGTTTTTCGGCGCGTAGTACTGCGACAGGTGATCGCGCCACAGCGACATCAGCGGAAAACGCTGGTCAACCCAGGTCAGCACACCGCTGATCGGGGCGTTGAGCGGACCGGCGCCGCGGAACTGGACGGGTTCTTTAGGTGTAGCAGCCATGTTGTGTTCAGGCTCCCTTCGAGTCTTCGCCGATCAGGATGCGCGTGTCCGACAGGTAGGTGTGCGGCGGCACGACCAGGTTGTCGGGCGCAGGACGGTTCTTGTAGACGCGGCCGGCGAGGTCGAACAGCGAGCCGTGGCAGGGGCAGTAAAAGCCACCCTGCCAGTTGGGATCAAAAGCCTCGGCCTGCTTCGCGAACTTGTCGACTGGCGAACAGCCAAGGTGGGTGCAAATGCCGACGACCACCAGGAATTCATCCTTGATCGCGCGGGTCGCGTTGGCCGCGTACGGCGGCTGCATCGGTTTTTTCGATTCCGGATCGGCAACATTGACATCATTGCTGCGGATGGTGTCGAGCATTTCCTTGGTGCGGCGTACCACCCACACCGGTTTGCCGCGCCATTCGACGGTGATGCGCTCGCCAGGCGCCAGCGCGCCGACATCGACTTCCACCGGCGCACCGGCGGCTTTTGCGCGTTCCGACGGCATCATGCTCGCCACGAACGGCACGGCGGCCGCGCCGGCCGCCACGCCGCCGGCGACCGTTGTGGCAGCTACCAGAAACTGCCGCTTACCCTGATCGGTATCTTTCTCGGACATGCCCGTAGTCCCCTTTGACCCTTGCGTCTGCGAAAAAGGGCATATTTTACACGCGGAGACCCGGAAAAGTTAAGCAGAAACTGAAAATATTCAATAATTTCATGTAGTTATAAGTATCCACGATACTATTGCTGCCCGTGGCAGGGCCCGCGCCGGATTCAGGCTACCCGGGGAAACTCCAGGCGCACGATGGTCCCGCGTCCCCGTGCAGGGGCCTGGATGTCGACCTTGCCGCCATGCAGGTGCGCAATTTCGCGGACGATGGCAAGGCCGAGGCCGCAACCCTCGCCACCTGCGCCGTCGACACGATAGAAGCGCTCGAAAACCAGCGGCCGCTGGCTTTCCGGTATGCCGATGCCGTCATCCTCGACCCGCAGCAACGCGATGCCGCCCCCGCTTCCGGTCGACACCGTGATGCGCCCCCCTGGCGGGGTGTAGGCGATGGCGTTGTCTATCAGGTTGGACAGCAGCTCCTTCAACAGGAAAAAATCTCCGCGCAGCGGCGCCGGGGACAGCTCCAGCCCGAGGTCGATCTTCTTGCGGATTGCGGCCGGCATCCAGCTCTCCGCGACCTCGCCGGCGACACTGCGCAGATCTATCGGCCGCATCGAATCTGCCTGGGCAAATCCGGCCTCCGCACGTGCCAGCGTCAGCAGCTGGTTGGCCAGCCTCACGGCACGCTCGGTGGACAGGCCGAGCTCCTTGAGCACCCGCACATGCTCCGCGGGATCGGACTGGCTCAGGCCGTATTCCACCTGCATGCGCAGGCCGGCCAGCGGCGTGCGCAGCTGGTGCGCCGCATTGGCAACGAACTCCTGCTGTGACTGCAGGGTGCGGTCAAGCCGGGCCAGCAGTTCGTTCAGCGCGATCACCAGCGGGCGCACCTCCACAGGCGCATGTTCGGGCGGAATCGGGCGCAGATCGCGGTGCGAACGGGCCTCGATCTCCTCGCGCAGGTGCTCCAGAGGCTCCAGCCCCTTGCCGACGCCAAACATCACCAGCACAACCACCGATGCAACGAGCATCACTTCGATCATGATCATGCCGGTCATGATCTGCCGGGTCAGTTCGCTGCGCTTGTTGCCGGTCTCCGCGACCTGGACAATGGCGTCGACACCGCGCAGGTTGACCCGCATGGCCGCAACCCGCACATATTCGCCGTCGAGTCTGGCGTCGTAGAGCAGTTCCCCCGCCTCGAGGAACTCGCCGCGGGGCGGCTGCAGCTGCGCATCGCCGGCAATCAACCGGCCCCGCCGGTCGTGAACCGAGTAGTAAATGCGGTCGAACTGGTCGGTGCGCAGCAGCATGTCCGCGGAATTCGACAGTGCTTCCGGATTGACGTCGGGACGCGAATTGATCAGCCGTGTCAGCGACTGGGCGGTATCGACCAGCACCCAGTCGTAGGCGGCGGTAACCGGGCGCAGCGCGAGCGCGTGGCCGAACAGCGTGGCCACCACCAGTGCCAGCAAAAGCAGCACGGCCAGCCAGCGGAACAGCAGCCGGCGGATGCTAAGCTGCGTCATCGGTTGTTTTGTCGAGGTAATAACCGAAGCCGCGGATGGAATGGATCTTCACGCCTGCCGGCCCCAGCTTGTTGCGCAGCCGGGAAATGTAAACCTCGACAACGTTGAGATTGAGGTCCTCGTCGGCGCCGCTGATCGCCGACACGATCTGCTCCTTGCTGACGATCTTGCCGGCGCGAAGCACCAGGAATTCGAGCACGCCCCACTCCCGCGCGGTCAGCCGGACCGCGTTGCCCGCAACCCACACGCGTTTCGCGGCAATATCCACGGTAAGCTGCCCGTAGACAATCTGCGTCTCCGCAGTCTGCTGGCCGCGCCGGATCACGGCGCGCATCCGCGCCTCCAGCTCCATCAGTGAAAACGGCTTGATCAGGTAATCGTCGGCGCCGAGGTCGAGGCCGTGCACACGGTCGGCCACGGAGTCGCGCGCCGTCAGCACCAGCGCCGGCACATAACGCTCCCTCTGCCTCGCCCTGCGCAACACTTCAAAACCGTCGATGCCCGGCAGACCGATGTCGAGAATGACCAGGTCATATTCCTCGTGGGCGAGCAGCAGGTCAGCTTCGCGCCCGCTGGTCGCCAGCTCGACGCGATAACCGGCCTGCTGCAGGTAACGGACCAGTCCGTCACCAAGAGCCTTGTCATCCTCCACGATCAGCACATGCATTGCCGGAAACCCCGCATTCATCGGATGGAGAACCGCTCCGCCAGAAGACGCCGAAACGATCCCGATATGAAGACACTCTAAAGCATCAGCGTCGTTTGCCGCAAAACCTGTTGCGCGCGCACTGCAGCCGATATCCGGCACGTTCCCGGCAACACGCGCCCGCATCTTCAGCCGCGGCAACGCCATTTTCAGTTTCACGCAAGCCCTGGTTCAGGCAGGCGCAGATTTGCCCGTTATCGTCTGCATCGTGCAATGAAGCGGCCGGATGCGCCGTTGTCGCGCGCGGGGGAACAACCGGCGGACACGGATGGTCCATCAACAACACCACCCGCACTTCACGGTCCGGAGATGATTCGCGGACCGTCACACGCTTCATCACATGCGGCCACCGGCCGGCTGCGGTTTATCCATGGAGGAGACATGATGAACTGGTTACACGGAAAGGACGGTCGCGACCTCATCGCGGGAGGCCTGCTGATCGTGATCGGAATTTTCTGCGCGATCTACGCGTCGCAGCACTATCCCCTGGGCGACGTGAGCCGCATGGGACCGGGCATGTTCCCGACCGTGCTTGGTTACGTGCTCGCGGGACTGGGCGTGCTCATCGCACTTCCGGCGTGGTTCCGTTCCGGCAGCCTGCCGAAACCGGAATACAAACCGCTGTTTTTCGTGCTGCTCGGCACCCTGGTATTCGCGCTGACGGTAGAGCGCATCGGCGTGGTGCCCGCCATCTTCCTGCTGACCGGCCTCGCCGTGCTGGCCGACAACAAGCTGGGAATCATCGGCACGCTGGTACTGGCAGCGGCGCTTTCCGCAGCCTCGGTGCTGATATTCCTGTACGGGCTCGGCATCCCCATTTATCCCTTCGTCTGGCCCTTCTGATGGAACTCCTCGACTACTTCATCATCGGCATGGAGAGCGCTCTGTCGCTCTCCAACCTCTGGTACTGCTTTCTCGGCGTCCTTCTGGGCACGCTGGTCGGCGTGCTCCCCGGCATCGGCGCCCTCGCGACAATCGCGCTTCTGCTGCCGGTCACCTTCCACCTCGATCCGACCAACGCCATCGTGATGCTCGCCGGCGTCTATTACGGATCGACCTACGGCGGTTCCACCGCGTCCATCCTGTTGAATCTTCCGGGCACGCCGTCCTCCGCCGTTGCCTGCCTCGATGGCTACCCGATGGCTCAAAGCGGCCGCGCCGGCGTCGCGCTGTTCATGACCACGATCGCCTCCTTTTTCGGCGCGACCGTGGGCATCATCATCCTGATGCTGTTCTCTCCGGTAATCGCCGAGGTCGCGCTGAAATTCGGCGCGCCGGAGTATTTCTCTATGATGCTGCTGGGGCTGGTCGCCGCCTCGACGATCTCCTCGGGCGCCCCGATCAAGGGCATCGCCATGGTCGTGCTCGGCGTGCTGATCGGCGTGATCGGCACCGACGTCAACAGCGGCATGGCACGCTTCTCCTTCGGTTTTCCCGAACTGACCGACGGCATCAGCCTGGTGGCCATCGCGATGGGGCTGTTCGGCATCGCCGAGGTCATCGCCAGCGTCAACCGCATACGGCGCGGCCAGGTGGACCGCAAGAGCATCACCTTCCGCTCGATGATCCCGACGCGCGACGACTGGCGCCGCTCCTGGATGCCGATGACCCGGGGCTCCGCCATCGGCTCCTTCTTCGGCGCGCTTCCCGGCACCGGCGGCACCATCGCCTCGTTCATGTCCTATGCGGTCGAAAAAAAGCTCGCCAAGGATCCCTCGCGCTTCGGCAAGGGCGCGGTCGAGGGTGTGACCGGGCCGGAATCGTCGAACAACGCCTGCGACCAGACCGCCTTCATCCCGACACTGACGCTGGGCATCCCTGGCACGGTCAGCATGGCCCTGATGCTTGGCGCCCTGATGATCCACGGCATCAACCCCGGCCCGCAGCTGATGACGGAAAAACCCGACCTGTTCTGGGGACTCATCATGAGTTTCTGGATCGGCAACATCATGCTGCTGGTGCTGAACATTCCGCTGATCGGCATCTGGGTGCGCCTGCTCGCGGTGCCCTACCACATGCTCTACCCGGCGGTGATGGTGCTGGTCTGCATCGGCGTGTTCAGCATCAACAACAGCACCTTCGACGTCTGGGTCGTGGCCGTGTTCGGCGCGATGGGTTACGCGATGCGGCTGCTCGACTTCCCGCCGGCGCCGCTGCTGCTGGGCTACGTGCTCGGGCCGCTGATGGAGGAGAACGTGCGCCGGGCCCTGCTGATCTCGCGCGGCGAGTTCATGGTGTTCCTGGAGCGCCCGATCAGCGCCACCTTCATCGGGATCACCGTCGCGCTGCTGGTCTGGGCGCTGGTCGCGTCGTTCCGCCGGCCCGCCAGGCCGGCTGTCGTCACCAAGGGCTGATCGCCGCAGGCTACTGTGGCGGCGGGTGCGGCATCACCCGCTGCCAGGCGGACGCGCAGTTCTGGACGTAGGGATAGTAGGCCTGCGAATCCGGGCAGTAATGCCAGGTCGGGGTCGTGCCGGCCCGGGGCGCGCCCTGGGCCTGCGCCGGCGGCACCGGATTGCCGTGTTCGTCGTAGAACACCAGTGGTTCCCGCACCACCACACGCTCGCGCAGCACCACCGGCGGCGCCGGGTGGTAGTACGGATAGGCGGGTGCGGACCACCACGGCGCAAACACCACCGGGGCGCCGATCATCACGCCCACCCGCAGCTTGGAATGACCACGTCCGCCATGGGCGTCGGCCGGCAGGCTCGCCGCCAGTGTCACCGCAGCCAGGATCAGCATCAGGGTATTGCGCATGGACAGTTCCTCCTGCAACCGGAATGCCGCCATGATAGCCCCGCGGCCGCCCGCGGGCGGCCGCCAATTTGTTTCAGAATGTAACCGCCCCGATG
This sequence comes from Burkholderiales bacterium, assembly GCA_019635015.1. Lineage (GTDB taxonomy): Bacteria > Pseudomonadota > Gammaproteobacteria > Burkholderiales > SG8-41. The sequence continues at coordinate 45,767 of JAHCAG010000014.1, forward strand.
CCGGCAGGTCGCCGGACGGGGCTCAGACCGGGTTGTCGATGTCGATGAAACGGTGGCGCAGCCCGAAGTGCCGCGCGAGGTGTTCGCCCAGCGCCTGCACCCCGTAACGCTCGGTGGCATGGTGGCCTGCGGCGACGTAGGCCACGCCGGACTCGCGCGCGGCATGCACGGTCTGTTCGGAAATCTCGCCACTGACATAGGCGTCGACTCCCAGCGCGATGGCCTGCTCGAACAGGCCCTGGGCTCCGCCCGTGCACCAGGCAACGCGGCGCAGCGGGCGCGCAGGGTCGCCGATCAGCAGCGGCCGGCGGGCGGTCTCCTGCTCGATCCGTTCACCAAAGCCGGCCAGCGTGGTTTCCTCCCGCAGCCTGCCGTGCACGCCGATGTCCTGCTCTCCGAAACGCCCCGCGGGCATCATTCCAAGGCGCAGCGCCAGCTGGGCGTTGTTGCCCACTTCGGGATGAACATCGAGCGGCAGGTGATAGGCAAAAAGGTTGAGGTCATGCTCCAGCAGCGCAGTGATGCGGCGGCGGCGCATGCCGGTGATGCGTCCGTCCTCGCCGCGCCAGAAATAGCCGTGATGCACCAGCAACGCATCGGCGCCTGCAGCCACCGCCGCCTCGATCAGCGCCGACGACGCGGTGACGCCGGTGACGATGCAGCGGACATCCGCGCGCCCTTCCACCTGCAGGCCGTTTGGGCAATAATCCCGGAAATCAGGGACTTGCAGATAATCCGCAAGATAGGCTTCAAGCACAGCACGTTCCATGGCTTTCCATTCGTTCACCCGGCAACAAACATTGTAACCGCGCCCGCGCGGCATCCTTCATGCGAAAACTCTGGTTGATCTTCTGTCAGACGGCCACCATCTGCCTCGCCGCGCTGTTTGTCGTCAGCACCCTGCGGCCGGACCTGCTCAACGGCAACTCCTCCGAGGGCGCGGTCATCACCACCGTCAAGCAGATGACCGGAGATGGCGGAGTGCCGCGCGCGGGCTCATACAGCGATGCCGCCAGAAAGGCGATGCCGGCGGTGGTCAACATCTTCACCTCCCAGGCCGTGAAGCGGCGACCGCACCCTTTGCGCGATGATCCGCTGTTCCGCTTCTTCTTCGGCGACCAGCCCGACGCCCAGGTCCAGCCCAGCACCAACCTCGGCTCCGGCGTCATCGTCAGCGAATCCGGTTACATTCTCACCAACAGCCATGTTGTCGATGCCGCCGACGGCATCGAGGTCGCGCTGGCCGACACGCGGCGGGTCAACGCCAAGGTGGTCGGCACCGACCCCGAGTCCGACCTCGCAGTGCTGAAAATCGACCTGCCGAAACTGCCGGCAATCACCTTCAGCCAGCCCGACAGCGCACGTGTCGGCGACGTCGTGCTCGCCATCGGCAATCCCTTCGGGGTCGGCCAGACGGTGACGCTGGGCATCGTCAGCGCGCTGGGGCGCAGCCATCTCGGCATCAACACCTTCGAGAACTTCATCCAGACCGACGCCGCGATCAATCCCGGCAACTCCGGCGGCGCACTGGTCGACGTCAACGGCCACCTGATCGGCATCAACACCGCGATCTACTCGAAAACCCCCGGCGGTGCCTCGCTGGGCATCGGCTTTGCGATCCCCGCCAGCACCGCGAAGTCCGTGATGGAACAGATCATCCAGAACGGTTCGGTGCAGCGCGGCTGGATCGGCGTGGGCGTGCAGGACCTGAACAAGGAAATCGCCGAATCGTTCCGGATTCCCGGAACACGCGGCGCGCTGATCACCGAGGTGTTCCGCGGCACTCCGGCGGATCGCGGCGGCGTCAGGGTCGGCGATGTCCTGGTGGCCGTCGACGGCAAGCCGGTGACCGATTCCGCGACCATGCTCAACCTGATCGCCGCGCTGGTTCCGGGCAGCCCGGCGACGCTGCGCGTGATGCGCGACGCAAAAGCGCTGGAACTCAAGGTCACGGTAGGCAAACGCCCGAAACAGCCGCGGCGCGAGATCGTCGAGTAAACCCCAGCAGGCCGGCCGGAATCAGTGCCGGCTGCGCTCTTCCGCCTCGATGCGGTCGAGTTCGGCGTCCTGCGCCGCATCGTCCGCAGTCCGGTAAGCGTCGTTATCGCCGTCGTCGTTGCTGTCGGGCGCACGCGGCCTGCTGCCGACAAAACGCGCGGCGAACAGGCCCACTTCGAACAGCAGGCACATCGGAATCGCCAGCAGCAGCTGCGATACCACGTCCGGCGGCGTCACGATCGCCGCAATCACGAAGGCGATGACGATGAAATAGGGCCTGACCTCGCGCAACTGCTGCAGCGTGACGATGCCCATGCGCGTCAGCATCACCACAACGATCGGCGTCTCGAAGGTGAGGCCGAAGGCGAGGAACATGGTGAGCACGAAATTGAGATAGTTCTCGATGTCGGGCGCCACCGAGATGCTTTTCGGCGCGATCTGGTTGATGAAGTGGAACACCGTGTTGAACACGAAGAAATAGCAGAAGGCGATGCCGATCACGAACAGCAGCGTGCTTGCCACCACCAGCGGCAGCACCAGGCGCTTTTCGTGGCTGTAGAGTCCGGGCGCCACGAATGACCAGGCCTGGAACAGCGTGTACGGCAGCGTCAGCACGAAAGCGACCATCATCGCCACCTTCACCGGCACCAGGAACGGCGTCACCACGCCGGTGGCGATCATCTTCGAGCCCTCGGGCAGAGCCCGCATCATCGGTGTCGCCAGCAGGTCATAAAGCCCGGAAGCAAACGGAATCAGCACCAGCAGCACCACGCCGAAGGCGATCAGCGCGCGCATCAGGCGGTCGCGCAGTTCGACCAGGTGGGAAATGAAGGTGTCTTCGCTCACGGTGTGCGGTCAGGCCGGCTTCGCAGGGTCCGTCGCGGCGGGCGGTCCGGCGACAGCGGAGGGTCCGGTGCCGGCGGGTTCGCCGGCTGCGTCCCCCTCGGCCGGCGGCACATCTCCGGCGATCCTGTTCATTTCGGTCTCCGCCGAACGCACGGTCTCGTTGACTGACTGCTCCAGTGACTGCGCGGTCTCCTGCATGCTGGCCTGCAGCTTGCGCAGGTCGTCCAGCGCCATCTCGCGGTTGATATCGGCCTTCACGTCGTTGACATAGCGCTGCATGCGGCCGAACAGGTGGCCGACGGTGCGCGCCACCTTGGGCAGTTTTTCCGGGCCGATGACAATCAATGCCACCACGGCAATGATCATCAGTTCGGAGAAGCCGATGTCAAACATGGGAGGTGAACCGTGAGCAGTGAATCGTGAGCCGCGATCCTGGCCGACCGCGGGATCTGCCCGCCGTCACCTCTTACGGCTCACCATTCAGATTTCACGACTTGGTGGTTTCCTTGCGCGCCTCGCCGTCGATGGTCTGCCCGGAGGAGGGCGGGATTTCCGTCTTCGCCTGCTCGGACTTGCCATCCTCGGATTTCATGCCTTCCTTGAAGCCCTTCACCGCGCCGCCGAGGTCGGAGCCGATGTTGCGCAGCTTCTTGGTGCCGAACACCAGCACCACCACCAGCAACACGATCAACCAATGCCAGATGCTGAACGAACCCATAACATGCTCCTCATGATCCGTGCGCGGGCACGGGAAAATAATCCGCCGCTGCGGCGGCTAGCTGCTGCGTGACGCTTTCTCGGCAATGCCTGAAGTGCCTTCGCGCCGCTGCAGTTCAGCCAGCACGTCTTCGGGGCCGGCACCATGCCAGGCCAGCAGCACCAGCGTGTGAAACCACAGATCCGCCGTCTCGCGGACCACATGCAGTTTATCACCCTCCTTCGAGGCGAGCAGGGTCTCCGCCGCCTCCTCCAGCACCTTGCGCAGGATGGCGTCCTCGCCTTTCGCCAGCAGGCCGGCAACATACGAGCTGCCGGCGTCGGTGCCTTTGCGTGCCGCGATGGTCTCGCCCAACCTCAGCAATATGTCCTTGTCCGCCATGATGCTCACTTTTTGTAGATCGACTGCGGATCCTTCAGCACCGGGTCGGTCTCGACCCAGCGGCCGTCCCGCAGTTCGAGGAAAAAACAGCTGTGCCGCCCGGTGTGGCAGGCGATGCCGCCAAGCTGCTCGACCTCGAACAGCACCGCGTCCTGGTCGCAGTCGCTGCGGATCGAGCGCAGTTTCTGCACATGCCCCGATTCCTCGCCCTTGCGCCAGAGTTTCCTGCGCGAACGCGACCAGTAATGCGCCTCACCGGTTTGTTCGCTGCGCAACAGCGCCTCGCGGTTGGCCCAGGCCACCGTCAGCACGCGCCCGCTCCCCGTTTCCTGTGTCACCACGGGAACCAGGCCGTCTTCGTTCCAGCGTATCCGGTCCAGCCAGTCGGCAAACATCATGTCATTGCACCACAGCCCGCAACGCGCTGATTTATAAGTTATTGATTTTAATTGATAATTTTTGAATCTACAAGCGCACCTCGATGCCCCGCTGCGCCATATGCTCCTTGGCCTGGCGCACCGTGAATTCGCCGTAGTGGAAAATGCTCGCAGCGAGCACCGCATCGGCATGGCCGATGGTAACGCCGTCGGCCAGGTGATCGAGATTGCCGACACCGCCGCTGGCAATGACCGGAATGTCCAGCGCCGAGGAAAAGGCGCTGGTCAGCTCAAGGTCGAAGCCGATGCGCGTGCCGTCGCGATCCATGCTGGTGAGCAGGATTTCACCGGCGCCCAGCGCCTGCATTTTCTTGCCCCACTCCAGCGCATCGAGTCCGGTGGCCCTGCGTCCGCCGTGGGTGTAGACCTCCCAGCGCAGCGGTCCGGCGCCGGGCACGCGCTTGGCGTCGACGGCGACGACGATGCATTGCGAGCCGTAACGGCCGCTGGCATCAGCCACCAGCTGCGGGTTCTGCACCGCGGAAGTGTTGATGCTGACCTTGTCGGCACCGGCGTTGAGCAGCCGCCGCACGTCCTCGACGGCGCGCACCCCGCCGCCGACCGTCAGCGGAATGAACACCTGGGCCGCCACCGCCTCGATGATGCCGAGGATCAGGCCGCGATCGTCGCTGCTGGCGGTGATGTCGAGAAAGGTCAGCTCGTCGGCCCCCTGCTCGTCATAACGCCGCGCAATCTCCACCGGGTCGCCGGCATCCTTCAGCTCGACAAAATTGACGCCCTTGACCACGCGGCCGGCGGTGACGTCGAGGCAGGGGATGATGCGTTTGGCCAAGCCCATGGTGAGCCGCAAGGAGTGAGGAGCAAGGAATGGGTAGTAAGCCGTGAGCGAATCCCGCTTACCGCTTACTGCTCACCGCTTACGTTTTGGGGGACAGTTTATCAGCGAGTTTCTGCGCCGCGGCGAAATCGAGCGTGCCTTGGTAGACCGCGCGGCCGGTGATGGCGCCGGTGATGCCTTCGGCCTCCACCGCGCACAGTTTCTCGACATCCTTGAGGTCGGTGATGCCCCCGCTGGCGATCACCGGCACCGTCAGCTCGCGCGCCAGCGCGACGGTGGCCTCGATGTTGACGCCGGTGAGCATGCCGTCGCGGCCGATGTCGGTGTAGATCACCGCCTCGACGCCATAATCCTGGAATTTTTTTGCGAGATCCGCCACGTCGTGGCCGGTCATCTTCGACCAGCCATCGACCGCCACCTTGCCGTCCTTGGCATCGAGGGCGACGATGATGTGCCCCTGGAACGCGGTGCAGGCCTCCTGCAGGAATCCCGGGGTCTTCACCGCGGCAGTGCCGATGATGATGTAACTGATGCCGGCATCGATGTAAGCCTCGATGGTATCGAGATCGCGGATGCCGCCGCCAAGCTGGATCGGCAGGTCGCTGCCCACCGCACTGACGATGGCCCTGATCGCCGACTCGTTCTTCGGTTTGCCGGCGGCCGCGCCGTTAAGGTCGACCACGTGCAGGCGACGCGCGCCCTGGTCCAGCCACTGCCGGGCCATTGCGCCCGGGTCTTCGGAAAATATCGTGGCATCGTTCATGTCGCCCTGCTTCAGGCGCACGCACTTGCCGTCCTTCAAATCGATGGCAGGAATGATCAGCATGGGGATAAGCGTATTGCGATGCGATTACGAAACGGTTTGGTCGAAAGGGGCGACGGGTAAACCGGATCAGGCAGTCATGGGTGATAACGTTGACGTGAACCGATGATACACCAGCCGCAGCGGATTCAGGCTGCTTTCAGCCCGCCGGCTGCCAGGCCACGAAATTGGCCAGCAGCCGCAGGCCGGCTGCATGGCTTTTTTCAGGGTGGAACTGCACCGCGAACACGTTGGCACGCGTCGCCGCGCAGGCAAAACGGAAGGGGTACGCGCTCCAGCCGGCGACCAGTGCCGCGTCGGCGGGTTCCGGGTAATAACTGTGCACGAAGTAGAAGCGACAGCGGTCGGGTATGCCCGCCCACAGGGCATGCGGCACCTGCTCGACCTCGTTCCAGCCCATGTGCGGCACCTTCAGCTTGCCGCCATCGGCACCAATCATGCGTTCCGCGGGAAATCGCCGCACCCGCCCCGGCAGGAGCCCAAGGCCCGGCGTATCGCCCTCCTCGCTGTGTTCGAACAGCATCTGCAGGCCGATGCAGATGCCGAGAAATGGCTTGTCACGCGCGGCATCGAGCAACGCCCGGCGCAGCCCCCGCGCCTCCATCTCGCGCATGCAATCGGGCATCGCGCCCTGCCCCGGAAACACCACGCGCCGCGCCGCGGCAACCTGCGCGGGGTCGCCGGTAACGACGACGCTGCAGCCGGGGGCGACATGTTCGATGGCCTTGGACACCGAACGCAGGTTGCCCATGCCGTAATCGATCACTGCGATGTCTATGGTCATCGGGAAACGGTCAGCGAATCATGGAAACGAAGACGGGGCGCGCACGCCACCGCGGAAAGCCTATAACTTTCCCTTGGTCGACGGCACGCCCTTGACGCGCGGATCGAGTTCCACCGCCATGCGCAGCGCGCGGCCGAAGGCCTTGAACAGCGTCTCCACCTGGTGATGGGCATTGACGCCCTTGAGGTTGTCGAGGTGCAGCGTGACCGACGCGTGGTTGACGAAACCCTGGAAGAACTCGCGCACCAGGTCGACATCAAAATCGCCGACACGCGCACGCGTGAACTTGCCGCTCATCTCGAGACCGGGACGGCCGGAGAGGTCGATCACCACGCGCGACAGCGCCTCGTCGAGCGGCACGTAGGCATGGCCGTAACGGCGCACGCCCTTCTTGTCACCGACGGCTTTCGCGAAGGCCTGGCCCAGCGTGATGCCGATGTCTTCCACGGTGTGGTGGGCATCGATGTGCAGGTCGCCCTTCGCCTTCACTTCGAGGTCGACCAGGCCGTGACGCGCGATCTGGTCGAGCATGTGGTCGAGGAAGGGCACGCCGCTGGCCAGTTTCGCCTGGCCGCTGCCGTCGAGATCGAGCTTGACGCTGATCTGCGTCTCCTGGGTGTTGCGGGTGACCTGCGCCTTGCGCGCCATGGCGATTCCGGATCAGTAAGTTGTTGATTGCAGAGTATAAACCAATTCGGCGCCGACCTCAGCCGGGCTTGACGATGGCGCCCAGCGCCTCGATCAGCCCCGCACACTGCTCGTCGGTGCCGACGGTAATGCGCATGAAGCCGGCAATCCGCTCCGGCTGGCGGAAATGGCGGACGATGATGCTGCGCTCGCGCAGCCGGGCCGCGATGTCGCCGCCGTCACGGCCCGGCAGGCGCGCGAACACGAAGTTGGCCACCGAGGGCAGCACCTCCAGGCCGAGGCCACGCAGGTCGCTGACCAGTTTTTCCCGGGTCGCGATGACCTTCAGGCACATCGCCCGGAAATATTCCTCGTCTTCCATCGCCGCGGTGGCGCCGGCCTGGGCGAAGCGGTCCAGCGGGTAGGAATTGAAGCTGTCCTTGACCCGGGTCAATGCCTCGATCAGCTCCGGCTGCCCTATCGCGTAACCGACGCGCAGTCCGGCCAGCGCCCGCGATTTCGACAGCGTGTGCGTGACCAGCAACTGCGGGTATCTGGCGACCAGCGGCACCGCAGACTCGCCGCCGAAATCGACATAGGCCTCGTCGATGACCACCACCGAGTCGCGGTTCGCCTGCAGCAGGCGTTCAATCTCCGCCAGCGGCACGAAGCAGCCGGTCGGCGCATTGGGATTGGGGAAAATGATGCCGCCGTTCGGCTTCAGGTAATCGTCGACGGCGATTTCGAAACGCGCATTCAGCGGCAGCTGCTCGTAGCCGATGCCGTAGAGCCCGCAGTACACCGGGTAGAAACTGTAGGTGATGTCCGGAAACAGCAGCGGCCGTTCGTGCTTGAGCAGGCCGAGAAACACATGGGCCAGCACCTCGTCGGAGCCGTTGCCGACAAACACCTGCTCCGGCGTCACGCCGTGGCGGGCGGCGATCGCCGCGCGCAGCCGGCCACTGACGGGATCCGGATACAGGCGCAGCGAATCGCCGATTTCGGCCCGCAGCGCCTCCAGCACGCGCCGGCTCGGGCCGTAAGGGCTCTCGTTGGTGTTGAGCTTGACCAGGTTGGGCAGCTTCGGTTGCTCGCCCGGGACATAGGGCTGCAGCCCGCGCACCACCTCGCTCCAGTAGCGGCTCATGTTCAGTCTTTGCGCCGCAGGCGCAGTTCCGCCGAACGCGCATGCGCCGGCAGTCCCTCGCCGGTCGCCAGCTCGACGGCGATGCGGCCGAGTTTTTCGGCGCCCTCCGGCGAAACACGGATCACGCTCGAACGTTTCTGGAAATCGTAGACCCCCAGCGGCGACGAAAAACGCGCCGTGCGCGAAGTCGGCAGCACATGGTTGGGCCCGGCGCAGTAGTCGCCCAGCGCCTCCGAGGTGTAGCGGCCGAGGAATATCGCGCCGGCATGGCGGATTTTCGGCAGCAGGGCTTGGGCATTTTCGACTGACAGCTCGAGGTGTTCCGGCGCAATGCGGTTGACCAGCGCGCAGGCCTCTTCGAGGTTGCGCACCAGGATCAGCGCACCGCGTCCGGCGAGCGAGGCCTCGATCACCGCGCGTCGCGGCATCTCCGGCAGCAGCCTGGTGATGCTCGACTGCACCGCGTCGAGATATTTCGCGTCCGGCGCGAGCAGGATCGACTGCGCCAGCTCGTCGTGCTCGGCCTGCGAAAAAAGGTCCATCGCCACCCAGTCCGGGTCGGTGCTGCCGTCGCAGACGACGAGGATTTCGGAAGGCCCGGCCACCATGTCGATGCCGACCACACCAAACACGCGGCGTTTTGCCGCAGCGACATAAGCATTGCCGGGACCGGTGATCTTGTCGACCTGGGGAATCGTCGCCGTGCCGTAGGCCAGCGCCGCCACCGCCTGCGCGCCGCCGATGGTGAACACGCGGTCAACGCCGCAGATCGCCGCGGCCGCCAGCACCAGGTCGTTTTTCTCGCCGCGCGGCGTCGGCACCGTCATGATCACCTCGCCGACACCGGCCACCTTCGCCGGCACCGCGTTCATGATCACCGAGGACGGATAGGCCGCCTTGCCGCCGGGCACGTAAAGGCCGGCACGGTCGATGGGCGTCACCTGCTGGCCGAGCTCGTTGCCGTCGGCGTCGGTGTAACCCCAGGACGCTGCGCGCTGGTGTTCGTGATACTCGCGCACCCGCGCGGCGGCGGCTTCGAGCGCATCCCGGCGCACGGCGGGTATGCGCTTCAGCGCCGCCTGCAGTTCCGCCTGCGGGATTTCCAGTTCGCCCGGGAACTTCGCGCTGACGCCGTCGAAACGCGCGGTGTATTCAAGCACCGCGGCATCGCCGCGCGCCTTGACGTCGGCCAGTATCGCCGCAACGGCGGCGTCAACCTGCGGATCCTGCGCCGACTCGAAGGCCAGCAGCTCGGCGAGCCGCGCGTCGAAATCGGCATCGGTGGTGGACAGCCGGCGCATGATCAGCCTGCCGGGGCGGAGACGGCGCGGGAGAAGGCGTCGATCAGCGGCTGGATCATCGCGCGTTTGACCTTCAGCGCTGCCTGGTTGACCACCAGGCGCGAACTGACCGGCGCGATTTCCTCCACCGCGACCAGGTTGTTGGCCTTCAGCGTGCCGCCGGTGCTGACCAGGTCGACGATGGCATCGGCCAGGCCGACCAGCGGCGCGAGTTCCATCGAACCGTAGAGTTTGATCAGGTCGACATGCATGCCCTTCGCCGCGAAGTGTTCGCGCGCGGTCTGCACGTACTTGGTGGCGACCTTGAGCCGCGCGCCCTGGCGCACCGCAGCGGAGTAATCGAAGTCCCGGCGCACGGCGACCATCATCCGGCAGCGGGCGATGTTCAGGTCCAGCGGCTGGTAGAGTCCGGCGCTGCCGTGTTCATCGAGCACATCCTTGCCGGCGACGCCGAGGTCGGCACCGCCGTACTGGACATAGGTCGGCACGTCGCTGGCGCGGACGATGATCAGGCGCACTTCGCGGCGGTTGGTGGCGAGGATCAGCTTGCGCGAGGACTCGGGATTTTCGCGCGCAACGATGCCCGCCGCCTTCAGCAACGGCACGGTTTCGTCGAAAATGCGGCCCTTGGACAGGGCAATGGTGATCATGGCGGAACGGGCGGCAATATTGCGTTGATTTCGCGTCGAGAACGCCGGCGCGCAGGCGCGCGGAAAGCGATGAATTGTAACGCATTTCCCCGGCGACCCGGCCCGCCCGCGGTTTCCCGCCGCGGCCGCAGCGGTTACACTCCGGACTGACCCGCTCCCTTGTTTTCCCGGCCATGACCACCGACAACATCGTAGACATCCGCAACCTCGCGTTCTCCTACGGCAGCCACGAGATCTTCAAGTCCGTCAGCCTGACCATCCCGCGCGGCAAGGTCGTCGGCATCATGGGCGCCAGCGGCTGCGGCAAGTCAACGCTGCTGCGGCTGATCGGTGCCCAGCTGCGGCCCGCCCGCGGCACGGTCACGGTGCTCGGGCAGGACATCCACAGCCTTGATCACGATGCACTCTACCGGATGCGCCGGAAGATGGGCATGCAGTTCCAGCAGGGGGGTCTGTTCACCGACTTGTCGGTGTTCGAGAACATCGCCTTCCCGATGCGCGAGAAAAGCACCCTGCCGGAAGACATGATCAATGACCTGGTGCTGATGAAACTCAATGCCGTCGGCCTGCGCGGCGCGGCGAAGCTGATGCCCTCGGAATGTTCCGGCGGCATGGTGCGCCGGGTGGGTCTCGCGCGTGCGATCGCACTTGATCCGGACCTGATCATGTACGACGAACCCTTTGCCGGCCTCGACCCGATTTCCTGCAACGTCGTCGGCAAGCTGATCCGGCGACTGAACGACGCGCTCGGCGTGACCTCGATCGTGGTGTCCTATGACGCCCAGGAATCGCTGCGCTGCATCGACTATGTCTATTTCCTCGCCGACGGCGAGGTCGTCGCCCAGGGCACGACCGAAGAAGTGCGGAACTCCGCCGATCCCTTCGTCAAGCAGTTCATCAAGGGTCTGCCCGACGGTCCTGTGCCCTTCCATTACCGGCAGCAGGCTTATGCCGCAGATCTTGATCTGCCGGCATAAATATCAAATAAAATCAAATACTTGCGGAATTCAGCGGACGCGGCGGATGCGTGCGCCGAGTTTCGAAAGTTTCTCCTCGATGCGTTCGTAACCGCGGTCGAGGTGGTAGATGCGCTCGACGGTGGTCGAACCGCGCGCCACCAGCCCCGCGATCACCAGGCTGGCCGAAGCCCGCAGGTCGGTGGCCATCACCGTCGCGCCCTTCAGTCCGGACACACCCTTGATCAGCGCGGTGTTGCCCTCCACCGCGATGTCGGCGCCGAGGCGCTGCATTTCCTGCACATGCATGAAACGGTTCTCGAATATGGTTTCGACGATGCGCGAGGCGCCCTGTGCCACCGTGTTCAGCGCCATGAACTGCGCCTGCATGTCGGTCGGAAACGCCGGGTACGGCGCGGTGCGCAGGTTGACCGCCTTCAGCGCGCCCTTGGCCCGCACATGGATCCAGTCGCTGCCGGCCTCGATCTGCACACCGGTCTCGCGCAGCTTGTCGAGCACGGCGTCGAGCGTGTCGGGCCGCGCGCCGGTGACCTTGACGTCGCCGCCGGTCACCGCCGCCGCGACCAGGAAGGTGCCGGTCTCGATGCGGTCCGGCATCACGCTGTGGCGGGCGCCGTGCAGGCGCCGGACGCCCTCGACGGTGATCACGTCCGTGCCGGCTCCGCTGATTTTTGCGCCCATCGCGGTCAGGCAGGCGGCAAGATCCGGGATCTCCGGCTCGCGCGCGGCATTCTCGATCACCGTGACGCCGTCGGCCAGCACCGCCGCCATCATCAGGTTCTCGGTGCCGGTGACGGTGACGATGTCCATGCAGATGCGCGCGCCCTTCAGCCGCGGCGCGCGGGCGATCATGTAGCCCTCCGCCATCTCGATGGTCGCGCCCAGCGCCTGCAGGCCCTTCAGATGCTGGTCCACCGGGCGCAGGCCGATCGCGCAACCACCCGGCAGCGACACCCGCGCCTCGCCCAGCCGCGCCACCAGCGGCCCCAGCACCAATACCGAGGCGCGCATGGTTTTCACCAGCTCGTACGGCGCGACCGGAGCGGTGATTTTTGCCGCGCGCAGTTCGACGCTGCCTTTTTCATCCAGCGACGTGGTGACGCCCATCTGCATCAGCAGATTGAGCATCGTCGACACATCGCGCAGGTGCGGCACGTTGCCGACGATCAGCGGCTCTTCGGTCAGCAGCGCCGCGGTGAGGATCGGCAGCGCGGCATTCTTGGCGCCGGAAACGGCGACCGTGCCGGACAGCGGCACGCCGCCTTCGATGACTAGTTTGTCCATTAGGTCAAAATCTCTTTAGCCACAGAGGGCACAGAGAACACAGAGAAAAACAAAAACAATGTGGGGGATGCTGCGTTCGCCGGCATCCCGGGGGTTGCTCTCTGTGCCCTCTATGACCTCTGTGGCTCAAGGTTTGGTTTTAAGAATTTTCAGCCCACTGTTCCGGCGTCAGGGTTCTCATCGACAGCGCGTGGATTTCCTCGCGCATGCGGTCGCCCAGCGCCCGGTACACCAGCTGATGCTGCTGGACCTTGTTTTTGCCCTGGAATGCGGCGCTGACGATCACCGCCTCCCAGTGATGGCCGTCGCCGGCGACCTCGACATGCACGCAGTCGAGCCCTGCCTCGATGGATTGCCTGATGCTGTCCGGAGTAACCATGTTCTCAGTCCTTGTCATGCGATGCCGCGCTCAGTGGCGCAGCTTGTAGCCCGATTTGAGCAATCCCAGCGTCAGCCATGATAAGGCGATGAAACTGCCCCCGACAATCGCCAGGCTCAGCCACGGCGAGGTGTCCGACGCGCCGAAGAAGCCGTAGCGGAAGCCATCGATCATGTAGAACACCGGATTCAGGTGCGACGCCGCCTGCCAGAACGCGGGCAGCGACTGGATCGAATAAAACACCCCCGACAGGAAAGTCAGCGGCAGGATGATGAAGTTGGTGAACGCCGCCAGCTGGTCGATCTTGTCGGCATGGATGCCGGCGACGATGCCCAGCGTCCCCATCACCGCGCTGCCGCAGAGGCCGAACAGCAGCACCCACCACGGATGGGCGATGGTCACGCCGGTGAACCACAGCGTCACCAGCAGCACGCCGGCGCCGACCACCACGCCGCGGGCCATGGCAGCGAGCAGGTAGGCCAGGAAAAATTCGCGGTGCGACAGCGGCGGCAGCAGCACGAACACGATGTTGCCGGTCATTTTCGACTGCATCAGGCTCGACGAGGTGTTGGCGAAGGCATTCTGCAACACCGACATCATCGCCAGGCCCGGCACCAGAAAGGCGATGTAATTCACCCCGGGAAAAACCTCGACCCGGTCGCGCAGCGCGTGGCCGAACACCAGCAGGTAGAGCAGCGCGGTGAGCACCGGCGCCAGCACCGTCTGCAGGCCGACCTTCCAGAAGCGCAGCCACTCCTTGTAGAACAGCGTGTAAAAACCGCTCATCGCGCCATGTCCCGTCAGGCCCCGCGCATGATCTGCACGAACACTTCCTCGAGGTCGGGCTGCATGAGCTCCATTTCCTGCACCGCGACGCCGGCTTCGCGCAGCGCCGCCATCACCCGCTCCAGGTCCGCGTAATCGGGCAGTGCGAGGCGGATCGCGCCGCCCTCCTGGCGCTGCGCCACCAGCGGCTCCAGCCGCGCCGGCAGCGCGCCGTCCAGGCGCAGCTCGACATGACGCCCGGAATGCCGCCGCAGCAGGTCCTCGGTGCTGTCGAGGGCGACGATGCGCCCCTGCTTGAGCATGGCCACCCTCCCGCACAGCGCCTCGGCCTCCTCGAGGTAATGCGTGGTCAGCACGATGGTGTGGCCGTCGCGGTTCAGCCGCCGGATGAAGCGCCACAGCCCCTGGCGCAGTTCGACGTCGACGCCGGCGGTCGGCTCGTCGAGCACGATCACCGGCGGTTTGTGCACCAGCGCCTGCGCCACCAGCACGCGGCGCTTCATGCCGCCGGACAGCGCGCGCATGTTGGTGTCCGCCTTGTCGGCGAGGTCGAGGTTCTCGATCACCTCGTCGATCCAGGCGCGGTTGTCGCGCAGCCCGAAGTAGCCCGACTGTATGGTCAGCGTCTCGCGCACCGTGAAAAACGGGTCGAACACCAGCTCCTGCGGCACCACGCCCAGCGCGCGCCGCGCGGCACGGTAATCGCCGCCGGTGTCATGCCCCATGATCCGCGCCGTGCCGCCGTCCGGGCGCACCAGCCCGGCGAGGATGCTGATCAGCGTGGTCTTGCCGGCGCCGTTGGGGCCGAGCAGGCCGAAAAACTCCCCGGTCCCGATGCGGAGGCTGACGCCGGCCAGCGCCTGCAGGCTGCCATAGCGTTTGGTGACGTCGCTGATTTCGATCGCGGGGGTCATTCGTATCGGGCGGAGGCGCCGCGGGCGCGGCGGCGCGGGGGAATTTTTATTCCGTTCTATTCCGCGCCGACCAGTTCGGTGACGCCGTAGAGCCGCGCCAGGCTTTTCAGGTTGCCGGGCAGGTTGACGTAACGGATGCTGTGTCCGCCGGCCAGCGCCGCGCGGCGCCACTCGAACAGCAGGCTGACCGCCGCCGAATCGACCTCGGTGACGCCGGAAAGGTCGAGCGTCACCTCCTGTGCGGTGAACAGCCGCAGGCCGTCCTCGCGCAATGCGAGGGCGGTTTCGAGGTTGACGGCGCCCTTCAGCGTGCAGCGCCCGTCCTTGCATTCGATCATTTTGCCTGCGCCACCAGCGCGCGGTTCTTGTCGCGCAACGACGCGATCAGCCCGTCGACGCCGCCCTTGCGGATCTCGCTGTTGAAGGTGCTGCGGTAGTTCTCGACCAGGCTGATGCCGCCGATCTTGACGTTGTAGACCTTCCAGCCGGCATCGGTTTTTTCCATGCCGTAGTCGACCTGCACCGGCTCGCCGCCGCCGGACTGGCGCACCAGCGAACGCACGGTGACGTCATTGTCGTCGTCGGCCAGTTTCAGCGGCCGGTATTCGATCTTCTGGTCCTTGAACAGCGCCAGCGAGGCGGTGTAGGTCTGCACCAGCAGCGCGCGGAATTCCGCGGTCAGCGCCTTGCGCTGCTCGGCGTTCGCCGCGCTCCAGTTCCTGCCCAGCGCGAGTCGGGTCATGCCGGTGAAGTTGAAATGCGGCGCGATTTTGGCTTCGATCAGATCGCGCGCCTTCTTCTGGTTGCCAGCCTGGATGTCCTTGTCGGCACGCAGCACGGCGATCACCTCGTCGGTGACCGTGCGCGCCAGAACGTCGGGCGGCGTCGCCGCGACCGCGGGAGTCACGCCAGTAAATGACAAAAAAATCAATAAAAACAAATACTTATTCATATCACACCATCGCTCCCTGACATCGAGTCGCAATCATCACATTGTCCCGCTTGCCGCTCTATTTGTTCGCCGTCCCGCCCTCGGCCGCCTTGTCGAACAGGAACTGGCTGATCAGCTTTTCCAGCACCACCGCCGACTGCGTCAGCCGGATGTTGTCGCCGGCCTTCAGCATCTGGTCGTCGCCGCCGCCCTCGAGCCCGATGTACTGCTCGCCGAGCAGGCCCGAGGTCAGGATCGAGGCCGTGGTGTCCTTCGGAAACTGGTAGGTCTTTTCGACCGCCATCGTCACCTTCGCGGTGAAGCGCTCGTTGTTGAAGCTGATCGCCGTCACGCGGCCGACCACGACGCCGGCGCTCTTGACCGGCGCCCGCGGCTTCAGCCCGCCGATGTTGTCGAAGTTGGCGGTGATCGCGTAGGTCTCACCGCCGCCCATGCTCGACATGTTGCCGACCTTGAACGCCAGGACCACCAGCGCGGCGACGCCCGCGACGACGAACAGGCCCACCCACAAATCCAGCATCGATCGTTCCATTAGGCACCCACCTTAAACACCACTGAACATGAAAGAGGTCAGGATGAAGTCCAGACCGAGTATCGCCAGCGACGACGTTACCACGGTGCGCGTGGTCGCGCCCGAGACGCCCTCCGCCGTCGGCGGCGCGTCATAGCCCTCGAACAGCGCGATCCAGGTCACCGCGACGCCGAACACGAAGCTCTTGATCACGCCGTTCACGATGTCCTCGCGCACGTCCACCGCGCCCTGCATCTGCGACCAGAACGAGCCTTCGTCGACACCGATCAGCACCACACCGACGACGTAGCCGCCGAACACGCCCATCGCGCTGAACATCGCCGCCAGCAGCGGCATCGAAATGACCCCCGCCCAGAAGCGCGGCGCCACCACGCGGGCCACCGGATCGACCGCCATCATCTCCATCGCCGACAGCTGCTCGGTCGCCTTCATCAGGCCGATTTCCGCGGTCATCGCCGAGCCGGCGCGGCTCGCGAACAGCAGCGCCGACACCACCGGCCCGAGTTCCCGCACCAGCGACAGCGCCACCAGCACGCCGAGCGCCGATTCCGAGCCGTAGGTGGTCAGCGTCTGATAACCCTGCAGGCCCAGCACCATGCCGACGAACAGCCCCGACACCAGGATGATGATCAGCGACAGCACGCCGGTGTAGTACAGCTCGCGCACGACCAGCCGCGGCCGGGCGAGGCAGGTGCCGGAATGGGCGATGGTCAGGCCGATGAAGCGCGTCGCATAGCCGAGGCGCAGCACGTTGTCGATAGCCCTGGCGCCGATGCCGCGCACCGTCGGCAGCGATCTATGCGGCACGGCGCCCCCTTCCGTCGCGGCCCATCCTCAGCTCCGCCGCGTAGTCTCCGCTGGGATACTGGTAGGCGACCGGGCCCTCCGCCTCGCCGTGCACGAACTGCCGCACCAGCGGGTCGGTGTTGGCGCGCAGCTCTTCCGGCGTGCCCTGCGCCTTCATCCGGCCGTCGGACAGGTAATACACGTAATCCACCACATCGAGCGCCTCCTGCACGTCATGGGTCACCACCAGCGAAGTCGTGCCCAGCGTGTCGTTCAGTTCGCGGACCAGGTTCGCGATCACGCCCAGCGAAATCGGATCCAGCCCGGTGAAGGGTTCGTCGTACATCATGATCATCGGGTCGAGCGCGATCGCCCGCGCCAGCGCCACCCGCCGCGCCATGCCGCCGGAGAGCTCCCCCGGCATCAGCTTCGCCGCGCCGCGCAGGCCCACCGCATGCAGCTTCATCATCACCAGGTCGCGGATCATGCTCTCCGGCAGCCCGGTATGCTCGCGCATCTGGAAGGCGACGTTGTCGTAGACGGACAGGTCCGTGAACAGCGCGCCGAACTGGAACAGCATGCCCATGCGCCGGCGCATCCGGTAGATGCCCTGCTGGTCGAGCGCGCTGGTCGACTCCCCGTCCACCCAGACTTCGCCCGAGGTCGGTTTCATCACCCCGCCGATCAGCCGCAGCAGCGTGGTCTTGCCCGAGCCGCTGATGCCCATCAGCGCGACGACCTTGCCGCGCGGAATGGTCATGTTGATGCCGGTCAGGATCGGACGCCGCCCGTAGGCGAAGTTCACATCCTTGATTTCGATCAGGGTGTCGGATGCCACGGACGGGCCGTCGTCGCTGCAAGTAAAGTGCGGATTCTAAACGAGAACGGCGGCGCGGCCCAAGGCGCCGCCGATTTGGCCGGCAGCGGCCGCGGCTGGCATCATGCGCCATTGCACCCGCAACCCATGCCATGCGCTTCGACCTGTTTTACGAACTGGCACTGCCCGCGCACGACCCGCGCGGCGAAACCGCGCTCTACGCCGACGTCCTCGCCGAGATCGCGCTCGCCGACGAACTCGGCTACGGCTGCGCCTGGCTGGTCGAGCACCATTTCATGCGCGCCTACTCACATGCCTCGAAGCCGGAAATCCTGCTCGGCGCCGCCGCCGCGCGCAGCGCGCGCATCCGCCTCGGCCACGCCATCATCCCGCTGCCGCTGCACCACCCCGTGCATGTCGCCGAACGCGTGGCGACACTCGACGCGCTGTCGGGAGGCCGGCTGGAGGTCGGCATCGGCCGCGGCTTCTCGCCGCTCGAGTACGCCGTGTTCGGCGGCGACATGGCGGACAGCCGCGCGCTGGCCGAAGAAAGCCTGGCCGTGCTGCGCGCCTCGTTCCGCCCGGAGCCGCTGCGCCATCGCGGCGCCCGCTACGCGTTCGACGGCCTCGACATCGTCCCGCGCGTCGTGCAGCAGCCGCACCCGCCGCTGTGGACCGCCGCGGTCAGCCCCGAAACCTGGGACTGGGCGGCGGCGCAGCAGCTCGGCGTGCTCGCCGGCCCGTTCAAGCCCTGGTTCATGGTCGAGCAGGACCTGCGGCGCTACCGGAAGGCATGGACGCATGCCGCCGCGCCGCGCACGGGCATGACCCTGGGCGTGCTGTGCCTCGCCGACGGCGCGCGCGCGCAGGCGCTGGCGCGCGACGCCTTCCGCTGGTTCTACGGCGAGCTCTACAGAACCACGCTGCCGGTGCTGGAGAAGCTGTATCCGGGCTACGAACACCTGCACGAGCTGGGCCGCTTCCGCAGCCTGATGAAACTCGGCGTCAACCTCGGCCTCACCGACTTCGCCGGCCTCACCGTGGTCGGCACGCCGGAAGAATGCATCGCCCGGCTGCGCAAGTACCAGGCGGCCGGCGTCACGCACATCCTCTGCGCCTTCGGCGCCGGCGCCGTCGACACCGCCACCGTGCGCGAATCGATGACCCTGTTCGCGCGCGAAGTGATGCCGGCATTCGCGGCCGGCGCGTGACGGATACATGAGGGACGCATGAGGATCCTGGTCACCGGCTCCAGCGCGAGCCTCGCCCATGCGCTGCTGCCGCGGCTGTGCGCCGAACCGGCGGTCGCGCAGGTCACCGGCGTCGATTTGCGCGGGCCGCATTTCGCGCACCCGAAATTCCGCGCGCTGCGGGCGGATTTCCGCGACGGCCAGGTCGGCGGGCTGCTGTCCGGACACGACGCGCTGGTGCACATGGCCTATGTCGTGCTGCGCGGACACCTGCGCGCGGAAGCGATGCGCGAAATCAACGTCGACGCCAGCCTGCGCCTGCTGCAGGCCGCGCAGGCCGCCGGCGTGAAGCGCATCATCCACCTGTCGAGCGCCGCGGTGTACGGCAGCGGCCGCGATCTCGACGAGCATGCCCCGCTCGCGCCGCTGCGCGGCTTCTGCTACGGCATGCACAAGGCGGAACTCGAGCAGCAGATCGAACGGTCGGTGCCGGAATGCCTGCGCCTGCGTCCCCACGTCATCCTCGGCCCGCACGCCCAGCCGGTGCTGCGGCAGATCCTGGATTTCCCGGCCTTCCTGCGGCTCGACGATCCCCAGCCCGAGCTGCAATGCGTGCACGAGGACGACGTCGCCGGCGCCGTCGCCGCCGGCCTGCTGCGGAATGTCCGCGGGCCCTTCAACCTCGCCGCCGGCGACCGCTGGACGCTGCGCGAGGTGATGCGCGGGCGGCACGCGCGCTGCCTGCCGCTGCCGCCGGGCATCGCCCGCGCCGGACTCGTGCTGGCCCACGGCCTCAGCGGCTGGGGCGGCGAACCGGGATGGCTGGAGGGATTGCGCCACACGCTGACGCTGGATTGCCGGCGCGCGGAACGCGAACTCGGCTGGCGGCCCGCCCATACCGCAGCGCAGACGCTGGCAGCGACCGGCGGAAAAACCGCTAGCGCAGCCTGAAGCCGCAGCCTTCCAGCAGATGCAGCGTCGGCGCGAGGCGTTCGCGGACGAAAGCCTGCCGCGCCGGATTGCGCAGGGCCATCCGCCGCCAGCGCTCGCCGTGGGCCAGCCCCGACAGCTCGTAGAATTGCGGCGGCGGCAGGTAGAACACCTGCGCGTACTGGCGGACCAGCAGCCGCAGCAGCGGACTGAGCAGCGCCGGCACTGCACGCGGCAGCGCGGACAGGGCCGCCTCCAGCTGCGCGCGCGCCGCCGCGATGTGGCGCGCCTCGTCGATGCAGTGCACGGTGCAGATGTCGCGGACCGCCGGATTGACGCCGTCGATCGCGCGCAGGTGGCGGTTGAACTTGTCCGGCACGTCCTCGGCGACCACCGTCGCCGCCCAGAACAGCACGCCGCCGGCCGGCGCCCGGCGCGCCAGCCAGTCGGCCGCGCGCGGCGGCTGCCAGGCGTCGGCGGGCACTTCCAGACCCGCCGCCTCGATGGCGCGCAGGAACATCAGGCTGTGTCCGGCCTCCTCGCGCATCTCGTGCAGGAAATACTGGTATTCCGTCCGTGCCAGCCGCGCCGACAGGCGTTGCGACAGGCGCTGCATGAACACGCGCTCCAGCCACAGTCCGGCGCACATCACGTTGATGAATTCGTACTGCGACAGCCGCCGCCGCACATCCGGCGCCAGATCCCCGTAGGCGGCGAGGCCGTGCAGGGAAAGCGCGGATTCGGGCAGCCAGAACGCATCCGCGTCGAGCCGCGCCCAGTCGACGGCCGCCAGCGGGTCGCGATACCGCCGGCTGTTCTCGGACAGCTGGCGCAGCAGCGCGTGGTCGGCGTTTTGCATGGAAAGATTATAAGACCGGCGCCGGGGCCGCGGCATGCGCCGCCGGCGCTGTTTACCCCCGGAGGAGTTTCGGCTAAGTTACGCCGCATGTCAGCGCCCGCATTGCACATCCACCAGTTGTGCAAATCCTATGGCAAGACCGTCGCGCTGGCCGAAGTGTCGCTCGACATCGCGGACGGCGAGTTTTTCGGGCTGGTCGGCGCCAACGGCGCGGGCAAGACCACGCTGGTCAAATGCGCCCTCGACTTCTGCGACATCCAGTCCGGCCGCATCGAGATCTTCAGCACCCCGCACCGTGAAACCGCGGCGCGCGGCCGGCTCGCCTTCCTGCCCGAACGCTTCACGCCGCCCCATTACCTGAGCGGCCGCGATTTCCTGCGTTATCTCGCCGAACTGCACCGGCAGACTTACGACGAAAAACGGGCAAGGTCCATGCTGGAAGCGCTGGAACTCGATGCCGGGGCGCTCGACAAGCCGGCGCGCGCCTACTCCAAGGGAATGACGCAGAAACTCGGGCTGGCCGCCTGCCTGCTCGCCGACAAGGACCTGCTGATTCTCGACGAACCCACCAGCGGGCTGGATCCGAGGGCGCGGGCGCTGCTCAAGCAGGAACTGCGCCGCCAGCATGAATCCGGAAAAACCGTGCTGATGACCACGCACGCCCTGCACGATGTCGGCGAAATGTGCGGCCGCATGGCCGTCGTCGACCGCGGCCGGCTGCTGTTCGCGGGCGCGCCCGCCGAATTCATCCGCCGCCACGGCGCGGCCGATCTCGAACAGGCCTATCTCGCCTGCGTCGCGGGACCGTGAACCGCGCCGTTTCCCGGGCATCGCCAATCTGGCACAATGGGCCGCAATGCCCAGTAATTTCAGCGGGTTAGTAAGCAAACCAGCCCAAGCGAATCAGTCAATCCTCCGGTGATTTCCCGGAACACCCCATGGCCAACCCGGCAAAACCCGAACTGCTGATCGTCGACGACGACCCCGCGATTACCGACACGCTGGGCTACGTGCTGGGCGGCGACTTCGACGTGCGCACTGCGGAATCGCGCGACCACGCCAAGGCGCTGCTGCGGCAGATGGACGCGCCGCCGCAGCTCGCGCTGATCGACCTCGGCCTGCCGCCGCGGCCGCACCGTCCCGACGAGGGATTCCAGCTGATCGCCGAACTGATCGCCGCCGCGCCGGCGATGAAAATCATCGTGCTCTCCGGCCAGAACGACGAGGCCAACGCGCGCCATGCGCGCACGCTGGGCGCCATCGATTTCGTCGCCAAGCCGGCCGATCCGGCGCGGCTGAAGGCGCTGCTGCTGCAGGCGCTCAGCGTCACCGCGGCGGAAACCGGCGTCTCCGTCTCCGGCCTGCTCGGCAACAGCCCGCCGATGCAGAAGCTGCGCGAACAGATCACGCAGTTTTCAGACGCCCCGTTTCCGGTGCTGATCGAAGGTGAATCCGGCAGCGGCAAGGAGCTGGTGGCCCAGGGCCTGCACCGGCAGAGCCGCCGCGCCGGCAAACCCTTCCTCGCGCTGAACTGCGCGGCGATCTCGCCGACGCTGGTCGAGCCCACGCTGTTCGGCTACGCCAAGGGCGCCTTCACCGGCGCGGTCACCGCGCGCGCCGGCTATTTCGAGGATGCCGTCGATTCGACGCTGTTCCTCGACGAGATCGGCGAGCTGCCGCTGGAACTGCAGGCCAAGCTGCTGCGGGTGCTCGAAAACGGCGAATTCCAGCGCGTCGGCGAAACCCAGAGCCGCGTTTCCAACGCCCGCGTGGTCGCGGCGACCAACCGCGACATGCGCAGCGAAATCCGCCATGGCCGCTTCCGCGCCGACCTCTATCACCGGCTGTCGGTGTTCACCATCGGCATGCCCTCGCTGCGCGACCTCGGCGGCGACAAGATCCTGCTGCTCGACCACTACCGCCAGTTCTACGCAACGCAGATCGGCGCCCGCCCCTTCGAGCTGGACGCGGAGGCGCAGCGGCTGTGGAGCGACTATGCCTTTCCCGGCAACGTGCGCGAGCTGCGCAACATCGTGATCCGGCTGTGCACCAAGTACGGCGGCACGCAGATCACCCCGGCGCTGCTGCAGGCCGAGCTCGACCGCGAAAGCCTGGCGCCGGCGGTCAGCGGCATGCCGACCCCGGCGGATGACAGCGTGCTGCTCGACTCGGCGCGCCGACAGCTCGAATGCGACCCTGATTTCCGGCTCGACGACGTGCTCAAGCGCTGGGAACGCGGCTTCATCGAGGCCGCACTGGCGCTGACCAATGGCAACCTGTCGCAGGCCGCGAAACGGCTCGGCGTGCACCGCACCACGCTCTACAGCCGGATGCAGACCCGCGACGAGGCAGGCGGCAACAAGGGCGAGGACAAATAGCCGTGTATTACGAGCACTTCGGCCTCAGCGAGGCGCCGTTCAGGATCACCCCGAACACCGACTTTTTCTTCGGCGGCGGCAACCGTGGCCCGATCCTCGAAGCGCTGATCTACGCCATCACCCAGGGCGAGGGCATCGTCAAGGTCACGGGCGAGGTCGGCAGCGGCAAGACGATGCTCTGCAGCATGCTGCAGACGCGGCTGCCCGCCCACGTGGAAACGGTCTATCTCGCCAACCCCAGCGTCTCCCCCGGGGAAATCCTCCACGCCATCGCCTTCGAGCTCCAGCTCGACATCCCGCGCGACGCCAGCCGGCTCGCCGTGATGCACGCCATCCAGGATCACCTGCTGAAGCGCCACGCCGAGGGCAAGCGCGTGGTGCTGTTCGTCGAGGAATCCCAGGGCATGCCGATCGCCACCCTCGAGGAAATCCGCCTGCTGTCGAACCTCGAAACCAAGTCCGACAAGCTGCTGCAGATCGTGCTCTTCGGCCAGCCCGAGCTCGATGACAATCTGCGCGAAAACAGCATCCGCCAGCTGAAGGAGCGCATCACCCACAGCTTCCGGCTGGAACCGCTGACCGCGGCGGAAACCCGCGAATACCTGATGTTCCGCCTGCGCGCCGCCGGTTACCGCGGCCCCGACCTGTTCACAGACGGCATCATCCGCGAAATCGCCCGAGTCTCCGGCGGCCTGACCCGCCGCATCAACCTGATCACCGACAAGGCGCTGCTGGCGGCGTTTTCCGAGAACACCCACAGCATCCGCCAGAAACACCTCGACGCCGCGATCCGCGACAGCGAATTCGCGCAGAACCAGCGTCCGGCCGGCAAGCAGGCGAGATGGCTCCAGGGCGCGTTGCTGGTGGTCACCGGCATGGTCGCCGGTGCCGCCATTTTTGCGCTCGCCGGCAGGAACAACACTCCGGCGCCCGTCGCAGCCGATCCCGTGGCGACAGCGCCTGCCGTCGCAGCAACACCATCCCCGGCATCGGCGCCGGTTTCACCCGAGCATGACGATTCCACAAAAAATACTTTAAAATCAAATGCTTATATTGAACCCTCTGCGGCGATGACTAAACCATCGGCCGAGCCGGCCACCGCGCCAACAACAGCCACCGAAGCATCGCCGCCCACCGGCTCCCTGCTGGAGGCCCGCCTCGCCGCAACCAGCGCCTGGCTCGACAGCGCCAAACCCCGGACCTACACCATCCAGCTGATGGGTTCGAGCGACGATCAACAGCTTAACCATCACCTCAAATTTCTCTCTAACATCATTGAAATTAATAGCCTTTTTGTGTATCGTACGATTGCAAAAGGTGCGCCGGCACTGACTGTAGTCTGGGGCAGTTTCGATAGCCAGAGCGAAGCCCGCGAGGCAATGGCAAAATTACCGCCATCGCTGAAGGCTTACCGGCCGTTGCTGCGCACCGTGCAGGGGATCAAGACTGAAGTCCGGGACCGGAAAACGTCGTGAGTACTGGTGAACTCCGGAATCCGCAGTGCAGGCTTAACCAAAAACACCCGGAAGCAAGGGGAAAATGATCAACATGTTTGAGCGGTGGCCCGACAGCAGGTCCGCAACCCTGGCGCTTGTCGCCGTGAGCCTGCTGACGGTGAACGGATGCGCAAACATCCGCCCCAATGTGCCGCAATCCGAAGGGCATATCGTTGCACCAGTAACCAAACCCCAGACCACAGAGACCATTCCGCCACCCGCAAGAGTGTCTACGCTGGTGCCTCCGCCAGCGCCCCATGTTAAACCCCAGACCTACAGCGTTGTAGTAACTGATGTCCCAGTTAAGGAATTGCTGTTCGCTCTTGCCAGAGACACAAAACAAAATATTGATATTCATTCTGGATTAACTGGCCTCGTAAGCCTGAACGCAATTAACGAAACGTTACCCGCAATCCTTGAAAGAATTTCGAAGCAGGTAAACATCCGCTACAGGACCGAGGGCAACACAATAATCGTGTCGCCCGACACTCCGTACACCAAAACATATCGCATCGATTACGTAAACATGACCAGAAACTCCAGCTCAATTACGAGCATGTCTGGTCAAATCGGTGGTTCTGGATCGCAGACTGCCCCTGGGCAAGCCAGCCAAACCGCAACAGCACAACAATCAACGACCTCAGTATCGACAATCTCTGCAAATGATTTTTGGAAAACACTAGAGAGCACCCTTAAGGCGATTCTCACGTCTTCCGTCCAACTCACGCGGCAAGAAAAAGCAGAAAATCTTGAGATCTACCGTCAAGAACAGCAGATTAGGTTAGAAGAAGCGCGGGCCAAGGTGGCCGCCACTTCAGCAGCGGCAACATCAAACTCAAGAAGCTTGGCCGCCCCCGACACCGGAATTCGTACCGCGCTGTCCGCACAAAGCAATTTGAGTTCCGTTGGCAGTGACGTAATCGTTAATCCGATATCCGGAACGATCACGGTTACCGCCAACGAGGCTCAGCACAACTTAATACAAAGCTACCTTGATCAAGTTCAAAGTTCTGCGCAGCGTCAGGTCTTAATCGAAGCCACCATCGTCGAAGTAAAACTGTCCGATCAATATCAAGCAGGCATTGATTGGAGCAGGCTTGCGGTAACCGGCGGCATTACCTTTCAACAATCCTTGTTGGCAGGGAGACTCGGGACAGCCCCGTCATTCGCAATTGGTTACGTAAACCCAAACTCAGATGTTGGAAACATAACTGGTGCCGTTAGATTGCTGCAGCAATTCGGGAATACTCAAGTGCTATCAAGTCCAAAATTGATGGCAATGAACAATCAAACCGCCCTGCTCAAAGTGGTGGACGATGTAGTCTATTTCCGTATTACTGCACAGCCTGCAATTCTTTTGTCGGGGACTACTGGGGGCTCTCAAACCACCTTCACGACAACCCCGGAAACGCTTGAGGTAGGACTCGTTATGAGTCTGACGCCACAAATCAACGAGAGCGGGCGTGTAATGCTTGGTGTTAGGCCTAGCATTACCAGACTGCTAGGGTTCGTTAACGACCCGAATCCTGCCTTAGCGGCCGCAAACATTGTGAGTAGAGTGCCGCAGCTCCAGAAGCGCGAAATGGAATCAATTTTGCAGGTTGGAAGTGGTCAAACGGTAATTCTCGGCGGATTAATGCAAGACACTGCGCAGCGTAATCGTGATTTCCTGCCAGGAATAGGGAACCCCATCAACACTGGCCCAATAAGCGATCTCTTCGGGTTTCGTGACGAGCAAGCAAACAAAACAGAGCTAGTAATATTTCTACGGCCCACTGTGGTATCTAATCCATCGCTGGACAGCGATGAGCTGAGATTCTTCCAGCGCTTCCTGCCGCAAGCCGAGCCCGCCGCGCCCGCCCCCAAACCCGCGCCATGAGTCTGCTGATGAAGGCCTTGGAAAAGGCCGCCAAGGACCGTGGCGAAGCACAGCCGCAGGCGCCGGCTCCCGGGAGCCCCGCATCCGCACAGCCCCCCGGCGCATCGGCGCCGAAATCGCCGGAGCTGGAACTGACGCTGGAGCCGCTGCAGGCCGATGCCCCGGCACCGCCGGCAAAGGAAGCGGCGGCTGCTCCGCCGCCGCGCAGTGCCGCACAGACCCGTGCCGACCGCAACCAGGCGCGCGCCGCCACCGTGATGCAGGCGACTGCCCGCCCGGCAGCTGCCGCCGCGCCCGCGGGCCGTTTCCGCGTCAGCCCGGTGATGGCCCTGGGACTTGTCGGCGGGCTGGTCGCCCTCGGCTTCGCGGTCTACGTCTACCTCCAGATCACCAACCCCGGCCTGTTCATCCGCAAGCCGGCGCCTGCCGCACAGCCGCCCGCCCCCCTGGCACAACCGGCACCGCCGGCTCAGGCGCCGATTGCCACCGGCAGCGTTATCGCGCCCGCTTCGCCGGCCGAACTTGCGGCCGGCGCCGCCCGCCTGCAGCCCGAAGCCCCGCCGCGCCCGCCTGCTGCTGCGCCGGTCGCCGCCGCACCGAAGGCAGACGCACCGGCCCAACAGGCCAACCGCATCCAGATCAGCGCCGGTTCCGCAGAGCCGCAGATCGACAATCGCCTGGTGCAGGCCTATGCGGCGCTTCAGTCCGGCAAGACCGAAGCCGCGCGCCAGCTCTACGGCGACGCCGTGCGCAGCGACCCGCGCAGCATCAATGCCCTGCTCGGCCTCGCCGCGGTCGCGCTGCAGGAGGGCAACACCGATGAAGCCGGCCGCCTCTACATGAACGTGCTCGAACTGGAACCGCGCAACGCCTATGCCCAGACCGGTCTGATCGGCATGATGGGACGCGCCGATCCGCTGGCCTCGGAAACCCGGCTCAAGCAGCTGATCGCCCGCGGTCCTTCGGCGGCGCTGCATTTCACGCTGGGAAACCTCTACGGCGACCAGTCGCGCTGGCCCGAGGCGCAGCAGGCCTATTTCCAGGCCCACCAGCTTGAACCGTCGAACCCGGATTACACCTACAATCTGGCGGTGAGCCTCGAACACATCGGGCAGCCGAAACTGGCCGCCAATTTCTACCGGCAGGCCGTCGACCAGGCACAGGCCCGGGGACGCGCCGGATTCAACCTGGCCCAGGCCCAGGATCGCGTCCGCCAGCTCGCCGCCGCGCAGCAATAAACGGCTTCGGGGCTGCCACGATGGCCGAACAACGGAAAAAACTGCGGCTGGGTGAACTGCTGGTGCAGCAGGGGCTGATCACCAAGGATCAGCTCGCGATCGTGCTGGCCGAGCAGCGCAACAGCAACATTCCGATCGGCCGCCTGCTGGTAAGGCTGGGCTTCGTCACCGAAACCGCGATCCGCGACATCATGGCGCGGACCGTCGGCCAGGAATCCATCGACCTGACACAGGTGATCGCCGACCCGGAGGCGCTGAGCCTGGTCCCCGAGGACTTCGCGCGCCGCAACCGCGTGCTGCCGATCGCCTTCGATCCGGCGGAACAGGTGCTGACCATCGCGACGACCGAAATCTTCAACGTCGTCGCACTCGACCAGCTGCGCGCGATACTCGGCCCGCAGGTTGAACTGAAGACCCAGCTCGCTGCGGAAGCCCAGCTCGGTGACGTCATCGACCAGTTCTACGGCCACGAGCTTTCGGTCGACGGCATCCTCGCCGAAATCGAGACCGGGGAGATCGACTACGAGAGCCTGGCGGTCGGCGACGACGAATACACGCAGCCGATGGTGCGACTCGTCAACGCCATCCTGGTCGATGCCGTCAAGCGCGGCGCCTCCGACATCCATTTCGAGCCTGAATACGCCTTCATGCGCATCCGTTACCGCATCGACGGCGTGCTCGAAACGGTGCGCAGCCTGCACAAGACCTACATGCCCGGCATCACGGTGCGCGTGAAGGTGGTCAGCGAAATGAACATCGCCGAAACCCGCGCGCCGCAGGACGGCCGGCTGTCGCTGATGCTGAACGGCCGGCCGGTCGATTTCCGCGTATCGACCCAGCCGACCATCTACGGCGAGAACATCGTGCTGCGCGTGCTCGACCGCGAGAAATCCATCGTCAATCTCGACCGCATGAACCTGCCGGCCGAGACCATGGCCAAGCTGGAACTCATGCTGGCGCGCCCGGAAGGCATCCTGGTTGTCACCGGCCCCACCGGCAGCGGCAAGACAACCACGCTCTACTCGCTGCTGGCCCAGGTCAACGACGAGACCGTCAACATCATGACGCTGGAAGACCCGGTGGAATACCCGCTGACGCTGATGCGCCAGACTTCGGTCAACGAGGTGGCGCGCATGGATTTCGCCAACGGCATCCGCTCGATCATGCGCCAGGACCCGGACATCATCCTGGTCGGCGAGGTGCGCGACAAGGAGACCGCGGAAATGGCCTTCCGCGCGGCGATGACCGGCCACCAGGTGTTCACCACGCTGCACACCAACTCGGCGCTGGGCGCTTTCCCGCGCCTGCTCGACATCGGCATCCAGCCCGACATCATGGCCGGCAACATCATCGGCATCATCGCCCAGCGCCTGGTGCGCCTGCTGTGCACCCATTGCAAGGAAGCCTACGCCCCCTCCCAGGAAGAACGCGCGCTGCTCGGCAACGCAGCCGATTCCGCATCCTTCCTCTACCGTCCCGTCGGCTGCAAACATTGCGCGAACAAGGGCTACCGCGGACGCACGCCGATCATGGAACTGCTGGTGATGGACAGTGACATGGACGAACTGGTGGCGCGCCGCGCCACCGCGAAGGAACTCCGGGCCGAGGCTGCGCTGAAGGGTTTCCGCTCGCTCGCCGAAGAAGGCATCGCCCGCGTCGTCGATGGCCGCACCAGCCTGGCGGAAGTCGCGCGTTCGGTGGACCTGACCGGCAGGCTGCGCCAGTGATGCGCGCCTGAACCGCCGAGCACGACGTGCCCTCCTTCCAGTACAAGGCAATCGACAAGACCGGCCAGCCGGCCCGGGGCGGGCTGGAAGCCGTCAACGAGGTCGACCTCGAACTGCGGCTGCGGCGCATGGGGCTGGACCTGATCACCTGCAAGCAGGTCGACCGCCAGACCTCCATCGCCTCCGGCGGCAGCATCACGCGCCAGGATCTGGTCAACTTCTGCTTCGACATGGAGCAGATGGTGCGCTCCGGCATCCCGATCATCGACGGCCTGCGCGACATGCGCGACACCATCGACACCCCCCGCTTCCGCGAAGTGCTGACGGCGATGACCGAGGAAATGGAGGCCGGCAGCGTGCTGTCGCAGTGCATGGCCGCGCATCCCGACGCGTTTGACAAGGTCTTCGTCAGCCTGATCCGTGCCGGTGAACAATCCGGACAGCTGCCCGAAGTGTTCAGGAATCTCGCCGACACCATCCGCTGGCAGGACGAACTGATCTCGCAGACGCGGCGGCTGCTGATGTATCCGGCGCTGACTCTTGTGGTGGTGCTGGGCGTGATGGCCGCACTGCTGATTTTCCTGGTGCCGCAGATCGCCCAGCTGTTCAAGTCGATGGGCATGGACCTGCCGCCGCAGACCCGCGCGCTGCTCGCCGTGTCGGGTTTTGCCAAGGATTTCTGGCTGCCGATCCTGCTGGCCCCGGTGATTGCCATCGTCACGCTGACGGTCACCGTGCGCCGCTCCGGCAAGGCCGCCTATCTGTGGGACTACGCCAAGCTGCGCCTGCCGGTGATCGGGCCGATCCTGCAAAAAATCATCCTCTCCCGTTTCACCAACGTGTTCGGCCTGATGTACCGCTCGGGCATCACCGTGCTTGAGGGCATTCGCATCAGCGAAGAGGTCGTGGGAAACCGCGTGGTCGCCGACGGCCTGAACCGGGCGGCGCAGCAGATCGCCGCCGGCGACGGCATGACGGAATCATTCAGCAATCTCGGACTGTTTCCGCCGCTGGTCATCCGCATGCTGCGGGTGGGGGAAACCACCGGTGCGCTCGACGTGGCGCTGGGCAACATCACCTATTTCTACAACCGCGATGTCAAGGATTCGGTGGACAAGGGCATGAAAATGCTCGGCCCGGCATTGACCCTGATACTGGGCGGCATGATCGCCTTCGTGATCTGGGCGGTGCTCGGACCTGTCTATGATATTCTCGGCAAACTGCAATTTTAGCCGCGGGGCGTCCTTCCCCATCATGGCCAGCAAACTCCTGATCTGCATCTCGGCGAACCACGCGACAGTTGCGCGCTGGCACGGCGGCAGCCTCCGCGATTGCGAAGTTTTTGCCGACGACGAAGCCGGCATCGCGGAATTCAGGGCTTACGCCACGGCCAGCGGCAACATACCGGCCTTCGTCATCGTCGATGCGGTGGAGGAGGATTACCGCTTCGATACACTGCCCCACGCCTCGGGTTCGGACCGCGCGCAGATGGTCGAACGCAAGCTGCGGCAGTATTACCGTGCCTCCCCCTACTGCGCGGCGTCGCTGATCGGCAGGGACAACAGCAAACGACGCGACGACCGTTTCCTGTTTGCCGCGCTGACCAATCCGGAAATCGTCGCCCCCTGGCTCGGCGTGCTGATCGAATGCGGGCTGCCGGTCGGCGGCATTTTCCTGCTGCCTATGGTGATCTCGGGCCTCGTCAACCTGCTGGACGGCAAGGCCGGCAACCTGCTGCTGGTGGCCGCTCACCCCGCCGGCATCCGGCTGACGTTTTTCCGGGAAGGCGCGTTCCGCCTGAGCCGCCTCAGCCGGGGTGATGCAGCGACGGTGCTGCACGGACGCGCCATCGTCGATGAAATCTCCAACACCCGGCTCTATCTGCATGCATTGCGTGCGGCGACCCTGGATGAAGCAGTCAGCGTCGTCTTCCTCGACCATGGCGACCAGCTCGGCGACATACCGCGCCAGATCAGCGAGGAAAATCCGAGCCTGCAATGCAGCGCGCTGGGGCGCGGCGAGATCGCGAAACGCCTGCGTCTAGATCCCGCGCTGATCTGTGTCTCGCCAGCCGTCATCTACCTGCAGCTGCTCGGCGGCAGCACACCGGCAAACAATCTGGCGTCACCGGCGATCACCGCAGGTTACCGGCGCTACCGGGCGCGCCGCCAGATGTTTGCCGCCAGTGCCGCCGTGGCCTGCGTCGGGCTGGTCTGGTCGGGCGCGAATCTCTGGCAGCAGTTTTCGACCCAGGAGAACATTGACGACACCGTCCGCAAGACCGCAAGGGTCAACGCCGAGTACCAGGCCGCCACCCTGCAGTTCCCCGCGGCCCCGACCTCAGCCGACAACCTCAAGCGTGCCACCGAGCTCGCCGAAAAACTGCGCAGCTCGGCAACATCCCCGGAACCGTTCCTGCAGGTCATCGGCCGCGCGCTGGCACCCAGCCCCGAAATCATGCTGACCGAACTCGGCTGGCAGTACCGGCCGGGCGAATTCGAGGCCGGCGGGCAGGCCGGAACCGCCGCCGCATCACGCCAGACCACGGCAACCGGCGGGCCGTCACCGTCGCTGCGGAAACACAGCGGACTGCTGACCGGCCAGGTGCGTGACTTCAAGGGAGATTTCCGCCAGGCCATCCTGTCGATCAACAGCCTCGCCGAACGCCTGCGCAGCGACCCCGTCGTCGAAAGCGTGCGCGTCGTGCAGCTGCCGCTCAATGTCAGCCCGGGCACTGCCCTGTCGGGCAACACCTCTGACGCGCCGGCACAGGGCGGCAACGCCGATTTCCGCATCGTCGTGGTGCTCAAGCAACCCTCATGAACGGCGAAGAACTCAAGGCCCTGCGCGGCCCGCTGATCCTGCTGGCCGTGATCATTGCGGCCGCGGCCGGCGCGATTTATTACACCGATCTGCTGCGCAAGCAGACCGAGACCACGCTGACCCGCCAGCAGGCCCAGCTGCGCGAGGCACAGACCCGGATGCAACGCTCCGGCGACGAGAAGGGAATCATCGTCCAGTATGCCGACAAGTACCGGCAGCTCGAAGCCGCCGGTTTCATCGGCGAGGAACAGCGCATCAACTGGATCGACGCCCTGCGCACTGCCAACGCCAGCGTCGACCTGTTCGGGGTCAGCTACGACATCGGCGCCCAGCAGCCCTATGCCTACGCCGCCGAACTGGCGCCGGGGCCGATCGCGCTGAAACAATCGCGGATGAAGCTGGACTTCCGGCTGCTGCACGAAGCCGACCTCCTGCGTTTCTTCGACGCGCTGCGCGGGCAGGGTGCGGGATTGTTCCAGATCGACCAGTGCACGCTGCGGCGGACGGAACCCGGCGGCGCCCTCCGTTACCAGCCGAACATCGCCGCCAACTGCGAACTGGCCTGGATCACCGCGACACCGGACGCCACGCCCGGAGGCCGGCCATGAGAGTGATACTGATACTGCTGCTGGTGACCGCGCTGCCTGCGGCATATGCCGCGGAACTGACGGGGCGCCTGTTTTTCACCCCGGATCAGCGCGACCAGCTCGACCAGTTGCGCAAGCAGAAGGCGATCGCATCCCAGGTCCGCGACGAGCCGGTTCCCGAAACGGTGACCTACAACGGCATCATCCGCCGCAGCGACGGCAAGACGACGATCTGGATGAACAACCAGCCGATGTCGGATGCCGATCTGCGCAGCGGCCAGTCCGTGACCGGCACCGTCAGCCGCGACGGACGGATCGTGCTGCAGAACCCGCAGGCCGGCAGCGGTGCGAAGCTGGAGCTCAAGGTCGGGCAGAGCGCGACGCTGCTGTCGGGCAAGGTGGACGAGTCTTTTTCGTCGCAACGCGCCCCGGCACCTGCCAAAGGCAATTCTCCCGACACCAAAGCCGCCGCGGATGCCCAGAAACCCGCGCAGGCCCCGGGCGCCGGATCCGATCGCCCGGCTGCCGGAACACCGGAGCCGGCACCCGCTCGTTAGGACCTGCCCAGCCCCATGAAACGGCCCGTCCACAGAATGCCCGTATCCAGCCGCCAGACGCAGAAAGGCGCGGCATTCCTGATCCTGGTCTTCATGCTGGGGGTGGCAGCGGCATCCGTTATCGTCGCTGCGGGGCCGAACGCCAACGCACAACTCGCTGCCGCGGAAAAAACCGCCTCGGCTCTCGCCACTGCACGCGAAGCCCTGATGGCCTATGCCGCAAGTGTGCCAGACAGCGCACGACTGGGCGATCTGCCCTGCCCGGCCACCAGTTTTGCCAACGGGCAAACCGCAACCTCCTGCGACACGGCTGCTTCGCGCATCGGCTATCTGCCCTGGAAAACGCTGGGATTGCCCGACCTCCGGGACGGCTCCGGGTCGCCACTGTTGTACGCAGTCTCCAACGTATTCAAATACAACACCCGCACCGGCACCCTGAATTCCGATACTGCTGGTGAATTTTCGGTGTCCGGCGAAAATGCCATCGCGGTCATATTCGCGCCCGGACCCGCGCTGCGCACCCAGGACCGGAACGCCGCAACTTTCAACGTGGTGAATTTTCTGGAACTGGGAAATGCCGACGGGAATGCGACGTTCACTACCGGACTGGAAACGGACAACTTCAACGACCGGCTGCTGTGGATCACGCCGAGGGCATTTTTCCCGGCGCTGGAAACACGCGCCCTGCGGGTGGCACAGGAACGACTCAATCACTATGTCTCGGTAACCAACCGCTACCCGAGATCCAACCGTTACCTCATTGACGGCCAGTGCTGGGATACCGGCGGCCGGCTGCCCTATGCGATCGGAAGCAACGCCTGTCTGCCAGGCGGCAACGGCGCAACACTCGGGCAATGGACCATGGCCTGGCCCAACTGGTTTTTCCTGAACTACTGGGACTACGTCATGCATTACGCCGTATCCCCAAAATGCATCGCGACATCGGGCGCGGTATGCGACCAGGCCGGCAGCTTCCTGACCGTCGACAGCCAGACCAACGTGCGTGCGCTGCTGATCCGCCAGGGCATCCCCAACGGACAGACCCGGCCGTGCTCCACGGTGAGCCAATGCCTGGATGATGCGGAAAACCGCAACAGCGACCTCGTCTATGTGACACCTTCCGCAGGCAATGATCGTTTGACGATCATTGCGCCCTGATTCATGACAAGACGGCAACTCGGTTTTTCGTTTCTCGAACTGGCCGTGGCCATGTTCATCCTGACACTGCTGCTCGGGAGCATCCTG
Source organism: Burkholderiales bacterium (assembly GCA_019635015.1). Taxonomy (GTDB): domain Bacteria; phylum Pseudomonadota; class Gammaproteobacteria; order Burkholderiales; family SG8-41. Next base: position 80,614 of record JAHCAG010000014.1, read on the forward strand.
GTGCCGCTGGCCACCCAGGTCGAGCAGCGGCAAATCTCGGAAAGCCTGCGCACGATGGAGCAGGCCAGGGACGCCCTGCTCGGACATGCCATGGCATTCGGTTACCTGCCCTGCAGCGATACCGACAACGACGGCCTGGAAAATGTCACGGGGAACGTATGCTCCAGCCTCTCCGGGGACGGCATTTCGCACGGCAACCTGCCATGGCGAACCCTGGGGCTCGCCTCCGCCGACAGCTGGGGCAATCGCATACGCTACGCCGTTCACGGCGATTACGCGCGCCGCACGCCATTCTTCACGCTGGGCACCAACACCTCCAACCTGCGGGTTTGCGAAGCAGCCGGGTGCGCCAGCGATCTGACCTCGACGGCAGTGGCGGTGCTGATTTCGCACGGGAAAAACGGTTATGGCGCCACCAACAGCGCAAGCGGAACAGTTTATGCCGCGCCCACCGCAGCAGACGAACTGGAGAATACCGACGCGGACCGTGACTTCGTCAGCCGGGTGGCCACAGCCTCCGGTGCGGCTGTCGGCGAATTTGACGACATCCTGATATGGCTGCCGCGCTACATCCTGTTCAACCGCATGGTGGCGGCAGGCCGGCTTCCCTGAGAATAATCAGCGGTTCGGTTTCAGGTCGAAACACACCCGCCCCCGGCGGTTGTCCGCCAGCACCAGCGCATAACCCGACTGTTCCGCGAACTTGGCCGCCTGGAACAGGCCGACGCCCAGCCCGCTCTCCGAGGGCACGGGCGCAGACAGTATCTCGTCCTCGATCGCCGGCGGAACCGGTGATCCGTCATCGCAGACGGTCAGCCGCGGCCCGCCCGACAGCGCGGCACTGATGCGCAGCGGACCGGCCTGCGCGGCCTTGTAGAGGGCGTTTTCAATCAGGGTGTCAGCGGCGCTGTCGAACAGTTCGGCGGGCAGATGTTCGCCGGCAGGCACGTTCTCTGACAGGAACACGATATTGCGCCCCGCATAACGCGCCTGCAGCCCCTGCCACCAGATTGCGGCATCGACATTGTTCATCTCGATGGCCCCGGGCGACTTGAGTTTTTCCAGCGTCGCGCCGAGGCGCTGGGTGATCTGCGGCAACTGCCGCTGCACCAGCGCGCGGAAAGCCCTGTTGTCGTCGACGCCGCGCATCTCGGCCGCCGCGCAGATCGAGCGCAATGACTGCAGCAGGTTCTTGACATCGTGGGTCAGCCGGGCGCCGGTCTCGTAGATCGCCTGGGTGTAGGCCGATTGCTGGCGGATCTGTTCGCGGCGCAGCGCTTCGTGGAAATGGCCAACCATCTGCATCAGCAGCTTGAGATGCAGCAGCACCGCTGGAGAAAAAGGACGCTCGGCATGCAAGGTGAACCGGATACCCCCGGTTTCATAATGTTCCGCATGTGCAGCGCTGCGACCGACCTCGCCTCCGGACTGCACGGATTGCCAGCCCAGGCCGGTGATCCAGGGCAGTTCGAGCAGGTAGGTCAGCGCGGCGTGCAGGAACTGCTCGGGTCGCGTTTCCGTCTGCGCCAGTTCGGCCATGCGCCGCATCCGCAGTTCGAAAGGCAGCCCCAGCCCCAGCAGGTAACGCGACAGCAGCGTGCCGATGCCGCTGAAGCCCGC
>JAHCAG010000015.1 GCA_019635015.1 Burkholderiales bacterium
AACTCTAATACGGCGACATTAATTTTTGCTGTTGTACCGTGAATGCTAATAGATGAATGGTTTGAAAGCACTGATTGAGCCTTCATGGCTCGAGGCGCATCGAGATGATCCTGATGTATGTTTAGTTGAGATTGCCGGACTTGGGCAAGAGAATATGCAAGCCTATGCCCATGGACATGTACCAGGGGCGCATGGGTGGAAATGGAAAGATATGCTTTGGGATCCGCTTAAGCGGGATTTCCCAACGCCTGAGGATTTCGCTAGACGTCTAGGTGCTGCGGGCATCGGAAACGATACGACAGTCGTGTTCTATGGAGAAGGCGAGCAGTTTGGTTTTTACGCTTGGTGGGTTTTTCGCTACTGCGGCCACGCGAATGTCCACGTGCTTGATGGCGCACGCTATCGCTGGTTAGCCGAACTCAGGCCACTCGATACCGAGACTCCGCCAAAACGGCGAGCTTTAAACTATAAAGCCATGGCGCGCATCGATCGGATGCGCATAAGCCGCGATGATGTGATTTCCTCGCTTGGGCAGGAAAATGTATTAATTCTTGATGCGCGTTCGCCTGATGAGTATAGCGGCCTGCGCGTTGGCGTTCCTGGTGGCCCTGATATAGGCGCAGAGAGATATGGGCGAATACCGGGCGCACTTCATCTGCACTATAGCGACCTTCTAAATGCAGATAAAAGTTTTAGAACGCTAGATGAAATTAGACGTATCTTGGCAATGCGCGGTGTTACGGATGATCATGAAGTCATCGTTTATTGTCGACTAAGCCACCGTGCAACCGTGGTCTATTTTGCGCTCACTGAATTGCTGGGAATGGATCGAGTTCGTGTCTACGATGGCTCATGGACGGAATGGGGCAATCTCGTAGGGGTGCCGATTGAGCTATAAGTCCAGAAATGGGTTTAACCCTCTTCTCTGGACTCTTGTGCTTATCTTCAAATCCCGCGTTCATGCTTAGCCGGGTTGCCGATTGGGACTGGAGTTCCCAGGGTTTAGTGGATACTGTTTCGACGATGCTGTTTGAGCTCTTCAAACTCAGTTGAACTAACACCGCCAACTTATGATCCGAAGTCTTAAGTTCGCAGATCGGTGGAAAGTTTAATTTAGTCGGGGCGTCTGCTATCTAAGTAGGATTTGATAATCCGATTTATAAACTTTTCAGCAGGGGGCATGACGTATTGGCCAATGATGTAATAAACAACATCATCTATGAATATTCACCAATTGCGAGCGGTTCGAGAAGTTGTGCGTCAGGGATTCCAGGTATCAAAAGCGGCGGGAGCCCTGGGCCGAGCGCAACCTGGCGTCAGCAGGCAAATAATTGAAATTGAAGACGAGCTCGGCGTAACAATTTTCCAACGCAGCCGTAACAGAATTCAAGATTTGACACCTGCTGGGCGGGAACTCCTGCCCGTACTAGAAAGAATACTCAGGGATTTCGAAAATCTTCACACGATCAGCGCCGAATTCCGATCACAGGATTCCGGGGGATTCGTCATTGCGACAACTCACACACATGCACACTATTCCCTGCCACATGTAATCGAGAACTTTTCCCGTAGGTTCCCGAAAGTAAAACTCGCGTTACGACAAGGAAATCCAGTCCAGTGTCTAGAATCTGTCGAGCGCGGGACTGCCGATATCGGAATTTCAACAAGACTGACTACAAGCCTGGAAAATCTTGTATCAATTCCGGCTTATCGCATAGTCTGGGACATGGTGGCAAATGCTGGCCACCCGATATTTAAGGATGGCCCCATCACCATAAAGAAGATTCTTAAATACCCCTTAATAACCCATGACTCGAGTTTCACCGGAAGACAAGTCATTAGGGAAGCATTTTCCCGAGTCAATGAAAAACCTTTTGTAGTTCTTGACGGAGCAGATGCTGACATTAGTAAAGCTTACGCTGCCCGCGGACTAGGAATTGCAGTCCTCGCAAAAGTCGCATTCGACCCGAAAAGAGACATGAGATTGCGCTTGCTAAAAGTGGAGAACCTACTGAGCCCCAGTATTCTCTACATTTCATTTCGCAGAGACATCTACCTACGTACCTTTCTGCTTGAGTTCATTTCTATGTACGCTCCCCACCTTTCAGCTGACTTGATCAAGCGAGCAATTTCTGACCGCATAGATATGGTGGCGCTCGAAAGGAATGCACCTGCGCTCACCTAATGACGTTTTCCTTTGTAACTTCGATTGGATTAATTATCTGAAAAACAGATAATAAAATATGATTTCATTCTTTGCGCAGATGATTATGCACCTCTAAGATACCTTCGACTTGTCAGAAAAATGCAGTGAACAAGCTTGAAAACCCCAGAAATGTTCTGGGGTCATCCCAACTTAGATTAGGAAAGTAACTTAATGAATAAAAAGAACGGCGGCAAAAAGAGCGGAGGTGGTGAAGGATTTGCTGAAGTATCAACGGCCCGTCTTGGCAAAGCGCAATCCCCTGAAATGCTCGAATACGTCTGGACCCCTTACGCAGATATCGATGAGGAGAACGTGCGGGCAATGATCCGCTGTAACCTTGCTCATACAGTGATGCTCTACGAGCAAGGCATAATAACCAAACGCGAGGCTGCGCCAATACTTGCTGCACTCAAAAAACTGGATAAAACAGCAGGAAAATTCACGTTTGATCCAGTGAAAGGAGATTTGTTTTTTAACGTAGAAGCTTACGTTATCGAACATGCGGGTGCGGATGGCGGAGGAAAAATGCATATCGGCCGCAGTCGCATCGACCTCATCGCCGCGTTGATGAGGCTTAAGGTGCGCAAAAACCTGTCTCGCATCATTCTGCTGGTCATGAAGCTGCAGGAGGCTGTGCTCGAGAAAGCCACTGTTACTGCTGACGCCGTCATGCCTGCCTACACGCATCTGCAGCCGGCTCAGGTCGCAACATTCGGTCATTACCTTCTTGCATTCCATGACGTCCTTGGGCGTGATCTCGACCGCCTTCTTAATGCATATAAATCTACTAATCAGTCGCCCCTCGGAGCGGCGGCCTCTGCTGGAACTTCATGGCCACTGAATCGCACTCGAGTAGCGGAGCTGCTTGGATTTGAAACAGTCGTTGAAAATGCCAAAGATGCCGCCCACAACTACGATTGGTTGCCGGAGGTGCTTGCGGCCACAGGCATTCTTATGAGCAATGTGGTGAGATTCGCTACTGACTTATACATTTGGTGTAGCTATGAGTTCAGACTGGTCGAACTCGATGGTGCGTTTGCTGCAAGCAGTAGCATCATGCCGCAAAAAAAGAACCCCTACTCATTAGAAATGATCAGAGCAAGGACGGGAGAAATTTCCGGGGCCTATGCTGCAACACTTGAGATCCTAAAAGGTGATACGGGGGGGACCGCGTTTGATATCAAGCTCACCGGACCAAAAATTGCAGACAACGCAGTAAATCGCACGGCGGATATGGTCAGCTTGATTACTCCACTAGTAAAAACTCTAATCATCAACCGAGAGCGTATGCTCGAAAGAGCAGGAGATGGATTTACCACCGCAGTTGCGCTTGCGGATCGGATGGTGGAGCATGGACTTTCGTTCCGCACAGCTCACCATATTATGGGTCGATTGGTGCGCATGGCCTCGGAACGAAATCTTACCTTTCGTGATATAGATGCGAAAGTTCTGAACGAAGCTGCCCGCGAAATAACCGGGAAAGATGTCAACCTAAGCACTGCCGCAATTAAAAAAGCACTCGACCCCAGAGAATTTGTAAATGCCAGAAACGGATACGGCGGAACGTCCCCCAAGCGCGTTCGTCAGATGATTGCAAGTCGAACAAAAAAGCGCGTCGCGAAGGAAAAGGTTGTCTCTAATTTATTGAACGCCGCTATAGATACGGACAAGAAATTATTTAATATCGTAAATAGACTAACAAGCTAGTTCACACTGCCAATCAATCAAGTGCGGGGTAATAAGAAAACTCCAAAAACTCCAAAGAAGAGTGCTAAATACGGAATATATCCAAGATCAATGGAGGAAAAATGGAACTTAGAGCAATCTCAACGGGACTAGCTACCTTGCTGCTAGTGCTGCTGCCTTTGGCTAGCCGGGCACAACACTATCCCGACCGACCAATACGTCTTCTGTTGGGTGTCGCTGCCGGTGGCGGACAGGACACCATTGCACGTGCTATGGCGCCAAAAGTTACCAGCATACTTGGGGCGAATATTGTTATCGATAATCGGCCTGGAGCAGGTGGCGACATCGCGACGGGGGTGGCAATGCAGGCATCCTCCGACGGATATACGTTGCTCATGATCAGCTCAAGTAATGTCATACGCCCGCTAATGTATAAAACTCCACATAACCTTCAGCGTGACTTTTCCCCCATTGCGCAATTAATTAATCAACCATATTTGCTCGTTACTCCATCCGCACTTCCAATCAAATCCGTTTCCGAATTAATCTCAAGTGCAAAATCAAATTCGGGAAAGATAAATTTTGGGTCTGCGGGTAACGGCACACTTACGCATCTGGCTGCCGAGCTTTTCAAAGATCAAGCTCAAATTGAAGCAGTTCACGTTCCGTATAAGGGTGCCGGCTCTCTGTACCCCGATCTGATAGCGGGACGTGTTCATTTCTCATTCAGCACTATTGTTTCAGCATTACCTCATGTAAGGACAAACCGCCTTAGAGCGTTGGCGGTTTCCACTCCCAAACGTGTCTCTTCGATACCAGACATTGCTACTGTCTCCGAATCCGGCTTGTCTGGATACTCTGTATCGCAATGGTACGCGGTACTTGCTCCCAAAGGCGTACCACAGAGTGTTATCGAAAAAGTAAATAGGGCATTGGTAACGGTACTGCAAGACCCAGAGCTCACCAAACATCTAGCGTCAGATGGTGCTATCGCCGCAAGTAGTTCACCTGCAGAACTCGCTATTCACCTTAAATCGGAAACAGAAAGGTGGGGGCGGATTGTGAAAAAAGTCGGATTACAGAATCTCTAGCAGCATTCTGAATTTTAGCTAATCATAAAACGCAATATTAGTTGGTCTTGTACTGAAAAACGGGAACTCAGAAAAATGGAAATGATGCAAGTCGTAAGTCCTGCTGGAATAAGTGCAGCAAAAATTATTAACGCATCTCCTCGCATCGAGGATCTCAACGGAAAGACTGTATGCGAGGTCTGGAATGGGGTATTCAAGGGCGATATCACATTCCCGATCATCAGGAAGCTCCTTAAAGCAAAATATCCAGGCGTGAAAATAATCCCATTTACCGAGTTTTATCATTTACCTGGAAGCGATGTTCCGAAACACCAACGTGAACTCGCGCAACAGATCGTCGCTTCAGCAAAGGAGAAGGGGTGCGACGCGATACTTTCTGGTAATGGCGCTTGAGGCAACTGTGCCCCGGCCGCGGCGCGGCCGGCAGCAGAAGCCGAGAAGGCGGGAATTCCGAGTGTTGTGATAACGACGACGGGATTTTCAGCGCAAGCGCGTTTTACTGGGAAGGCGTGGGGTGTTGAGGGTCTCCAAATTGCAGAGTATCCGGGACCTCTTGGTATTCACGACGCGAACCAGATTGCGCAGAACGTTGAATCATCGCTTTTTGACAGAATCGTCAAAGGATTAACGGACAATTCTGGAATTGCTGGAGCGGAATCTAAGGCTGGCCGTCTTAGTCAACGTGACGTTGTATTCACCGGCACAGTAGAGGAGGTCAATCGTTTCTTTGTCTCAAAGGAATGGACGGATGGCTTACCAATTGTGCCCCCAACAATTAAGCGTGTTGAGGAGTTTCTTAGGTATACAGACCGCTCCCCCGACGAAGTCATTGCGGTGCTTCCCTCTGCAAATCTGGGTGCGACACCTTGGAACATTGCAGTCAATGCGGTCATGGCTGGCTGTAATCCTGAACATATGCCGTTGATTCTGGCCGCAGTCGAGGCGTTAGGCGATGAGCGATGCTGTCTTGGTAGCTTGGGAAGTACCTCAGGAATTTTTCCTTACATTCTCATTAATGGTCCGATCGTAAAACAACTGGGGATTGAACACGGAGCACAACTCATTTCGCGTGGCCCCAATCCCGCCATTGGTCGTGCTATTGCATTGATCGTGAGAAATATTGCGGGGTTTCGACCGGGTACGAGCTATATGGGAACTTTTGGGTACCCATTGGCGTTCACTCTCGCGGAATCCGACGATCAGACGCCTTGGGAGCAATTTCACGTAGAGCAGGGTTTTGATCGCAATGTAAGCACGGTAACAATCGGTGTTACTAATAATTGGGGTGCTTCTCCTGCCGCCTACGACACTCCAGATCAAAGCGGTGCTGAGACTGCATTGCAGTTGTTGGCTCGAGAAATTACACATAAGACGCGGCTCTTCAATTTCCCTGGCAGTGGTCCAGATGCTGAGACAGTGATGATCACGTTACTCATCTCACCCTCAGTCGCTAAGTCGCTCGCTGCGGCCGGTTATACCAAACAAGATGTGATTCGGCTGGTTTACGAGAAATCCCGTATGCCACTGCGTGAATTCGACTGGGTATTGAAATACACTGCGATCATGCGTACGACAGCGCGGGAGCGTGCTGAGGCGGGAGTCTTCCCGAAGGAGTTCATGGGTGAACCAGACGACATCGTTCGCATACTCTCGAGTCCAGATGTCTTGACGGTAGTGGTTTGTGGTGATCCGCATCGCAACCGGGTCATGGTTTTAGAAGGAGGTCATACGCGTCCTACTACCAAGCCAATTACACTGCCCAAGAATTGGGACGAATTACTGAGATCTTCAAAGTGATAGTCCTCATTTTTTGTAAGTTGAAAAGGATATCTATGACACGAACGTTGTTGTTTGCGGCAGCCTTGCTTTTTTCACCACTCTCAACAGCACAGTCCTATCCAACCAAATCGATTCGCATGGTTGTAGGTTTCTCGCCAGGGGGGGGGACAGATGTGACTGCTCGAGCAGTTGCTCAAGAGATGTCAGAGGCTCTTGGTCAACGAGTGGTCATTGAGAATCGGCCTGGTGCAAATGGAGTTATCGGTTCCGAAGTTGTGGCCAAATCTGCTGCTGACGGATATACCATACTGATGGTCAATAGTGGCCATACAGTAAATCCAGGAATGTATGCGAAGCTTCCTTACGATACCAATCGTGATTTTGCGCCGATCAGCCTAGTAGTAACGCTTCCGAATATCTTGGTCACACATCCGTCATTACCTCCAAAAACCTTTCCTGAATTCGTGCGTTTTGCAAAAGCGAGACCTGGCGCAATTCACTATGGTTCTGGAGGGCACGGTGCCAGCTCACATCTGGCAATGGAGTTGTTGAAGCAAGTCACCAAGATCGAGATTGCTCATGTTCCATACAAGAGTGGCGGTCAATCTACCGCTGCAATTCTTACGGGCGACGTGGCGACGTCTTTCAACACAATTCCCTCAGCTGTGCCTCACATTAAAGCAGGGCGTCTTCGTGCAATTGGAGTGTCGAGTCTTCAGAGATCTAAGAGCGTTCCTGATGTTCCAACTATTGCCGAAATGGGATACCCGGGCTTCTCGGCGAACGGTATGGCTGGACTTGTAGCTCCGGCTGGCACTCCTGCTGAAATTATCAACCGTTTGCACGCCGCAGTAGTGAAAGTGTTGCATTTGCCAAGTGTGCAAGAACGGTTTTTGACGCTCGGAATGGATGCTGTTGGCAACACCCCAGCCGAGTTTGCTGCCTTCATTAAGACTGACATAGATCAGTGGACCAACCTCACTAAAAAGCTGAAACTTACCGCGCAATAATATTTTACAAAGCCATTGACTGGGAGCGCGAGGCCCAAGGCTGGGGCACCTAAATGTCCCGGTTTAGGCTGCTCTCGATGGAGGTGCTGCTTGGCGGGTCACCGAGATGTCCTGGCGTGCTCCATGATGTTTTTCGGACCTCTTCGGCGCCTTGGGTTTGAAGCCGTTGTTCGCAGACTGCCGTTTGCCGCGGGATGTTTTGGGGCCCGTGCTCGCACCACCGTGAAACTTGCACCGGCCGTTACTGAAGAGTGTGCTGACCTTGCAGGGCATTCCCTGCCGATTCTTGGCGCCGCAACGCATGCCAATCAGTTCCTTCGGTAATACCGGTGAGGGTTCAGGAAATGTCCGCCAGTTACGCCCCGTTTCTGTCGCATAGGCTAAGCACCGAGCTCGCCAAGACTCGAGAGTTCGAAAGAACAGCCGCAACTTGAGTCGCTTCTCAGGGGTGCCGAAATTCCCCACTACTTGATCAGATTTCTCTGGTTTTTCTGCCATTGCATTATCCTCATGCTAACGATTCCGGGCACGAACCCCATAATGCGCGCGTACGCGCGCGCGTTATGGTCAGAAAACTCTCCGGACGAAACAATTTTTAGTTCATCCATTAATTTATTCAACGTCGGTTCGGATGAATCGCCGAAAAATCGGCTAATACACGAACCCCATAACGCGCACGCGTACGCGTGCGCGTATTGCTAACAAAACTCTCTATCGAATGTCTGCTTACGATCATCGATCAGTTGTTTCCTGCCTTTCTAAAATCCAATGCCCACGGCACGCCAATCGCGAACTTCCCTAACGCGCACTAGCCCCCGATATTGTGATAAAAATCGCCCGGGCTAAATCGTAAGATTACCCAAAATTCATGGCACACTTCTGGCACACTTGACCGAGATGTACCGGAATATTTGGCAGCACATCACATCAACATGCCGCGGCGTTATCCCTCTTGGGATTTGTTGTGGTTTGTCCCGGTATAATGTCGTCTATATTTAGTGCTGGACTCATAATCCCTTGGTCGTTGGTTCGAGTCCAACACGACCCACCAGCAATGCCGTGGGCCGGCATGACCCCCACAACAAACGGGGGCGCCCGGCTCCCGGAGTTTGAGTTCCGCAAGGAGGAGGGCAGCATGGCCGGAACCGTTACGGCGGAAAATCCCGTAAAGACGATGATGCGCGCCGGCAAGGTTGCGCTGGGCATGAATGTCAGGCTGGCGCGTTCCGGCGACATTGCGCGGATCGCCAGGTCGAGCGGACATGATTTCATCTTCATCGACACCCAGCACTCGCTGTTCAATCTCGAGACCATCGGCCATATTGCCCAGGCCGCGCTCGGTTGCGGCATCGCGCCGCTGGTCAGGGTGCGCAGCTGCGACGACCCCGACGTTTCGGTGTTGCTCGACAATGGCGTCACCGGCATCGTGTTTCCCGACATCAGCACCGCCGACGAGGCCAGACGTGCGGTCAACCGTGCGAAGTTCCCTCCGGTTGGCCGCCGCTCGGTGGTGGGCGGATACGCCATTTTCGATTACCGCGCGGTACCGGTATCCGAGGCGGTGCCTGCGCTGCAGGACAATACGCTGGTGGCCTGCATGATCGAGAATCCCGCCGGCGTCGAGAACATCGAGGCCATTGCCGCGGTCGAAGGGATAGACGTGATCCATATCGGCATCAACGATCTGCTCACTGCGATGGGCAAGCCCGGCCGGTTCGGGGATGCCGAGGCTGCTGCGGCCATTGACAGGGTGATCACCGCCACGCTGCGGCATGGGAAAATCGCCGGGGTCGGCGGCGACCGCCACCTGCCGCGTCAGATGGAATACATCCGCCGCGGTGCACGCTTCATTACGACCAACAGTGAAATCGCATTCATCATGGCCGAGGCTTCGCGGGTTACCGGCGAGTTGCGGCAGGCGTTGGGATCCGGTTCGCCGGATCTCTATAAGTAGTTGTTTTTTTTATAAAAGAGGAAATCATGACAAAAATTCTGAAGCCGGCGGCTGCCGGCATGATTGCAGCAGCACTGGCGTTGCCGATGGTTGCGCAGGCACAGGCCAACTGGTCGCCGACCAAGCCGATACGGATGATCGTGCCTTTCCCGCCGGGCGGCAGCAATGACATCGTCGGCCGACTTGTCGCCAACGATATGAGCCCTCTGCTCGGCCAGCAAGTGGTGATCGACAACCGCGGCGGTGCCGGCGGCATCATCGGCTCCGAAATAGCCGCCAATTCCCAGGCCGACGGCCACACTTTGCTGATTGCTTCGGTGGCTTTTGCCTACAACCCCTCGATCTACAAGTCGCAGGTGCGCTTCGACCCGGAGAAATCATTCACGCCGATCTCGCTGATCGGCACCGGCCCCAGCGCGCTGACCGTGAATCCGAAGATGGCGGCAAGGAGCACCAAGGAACTTCTCGACATGGCCAAGGCCAAGCCGGGCACGCTGAACTATGCGACCGCAGGCATTGGCAGTTTCCAGCATTTGAGCACGGAAATGCTGAAATTGAAGGCGAAAATCGACATTACCCATATCCCGTTCAAGGGCGGCGGCCCGGCGATGGCTGATGTAATCGCCGGCAACACCCAGATCACGATGGGCTCACTGCTGCAACTGGTGCCGCATATCCAGGGCAACCGGCTCCGTCTGCTGGCCGTGGGCAGCGCCAAGCGCAACAGCGCCTTCCCCAACACTCCGACGGTTGCGGAAACGGTTCCGGGCTACGAAGCGAACAACTGGTGGGGCATTCTCGCGCCTGCGGGCCTTCCTGCGGCCGCCGTGCGCACCCTCGAGGCGGCGGTGAAGAAGGTCGTCGAGAATCCGGAAATGCAGAAGAAGTTTGATTCCCAGGGGGCCGAGGTTGCCTACATGAATTCCGCCACTTACGGCAAATTCATCCGCGCCGAGACGGCCAAGTGGTCGGCAGTCGTGCGCGACGCCGGCATCAAGGCGGAATAAGCTGACGGGGCGGCGCTGCCGCCCCTTTTTTTTGGAGAGAAAAAATGCCGCATGTCATTCGCATCCACCAGAACGGTGGTCCGGAACAGATGCAGTGGGAGGAAGTTGCCGTTTCCGAACCCGGGCCCGGCGAAGTCCGTGTCCGCAACACGGCGGTGGGGCTGAACTACATCGATACTTACCATCGCTCGGGGCTGTATCCCATGCCCTTGCCGCTGGTGCTCGGCTCCGAGGGCGCCGGCGTGGTTGAGGCTGTCGGACCCAAGGTCAGGGATTTCAAGGTTGGCGACCGTGTTGCCTATGCCCAGCCCATCGGCGCCTACGCCGAGGTGCTGATCCGTCCCGTCGCGCGGCTGGTGAAAATACCGGCAGGCATCAAGGACGAAACCGCCGCCGCGATGATGCTCAAGGGCATGACCGCCTGGTACCTGTGCCGTCGCACCTACCGCGTGAAGAAGGGTGACACCATCGTCGTCCATGCCGCCGCCGGCGGTGTCGGGCAGATTCTCTGCCAGTGGGCAAAACATCTTGGCGCCACGGTGATCGGCACGGTCGGCAGTGACGAGAAAGTCGCGCTGGCGAAGAAGGTCGGCTGCAAACACGTGGTGGTGATGTCGCGGGAGAACCTGCCGGAACGCGTGAAGGCGATTACCAAGGGCAGGGGTGTGCCCGTGGTCTACGACGGTGTCGGCAAGGACACCTTCATGGCCTCGCTGGACTGCCTCTCGCCGCTGGGGCTGATGGCCAGCTTCGGCAATGCCTCCGGCGCCGTGGCTCCGGTCAATATCGGCATCCTCGCGCAGAAGGGTTCGCTGTTCCTGACCCGGCCGACGCTGGTGAACTACACCTCGGCGCGGGAGGACCTGCTGACCGCGGCGCGCGAGCTGTTTGCAGTGGTGAAAAAGGGCGCCGTCAAAATCACCATCAACCAGCGTTATCCGCTGCGTGAAGCGGCACGGGCACATCGTGACCTCGAAGCACGCAAGACCACCGGTTCCACGGTGCTGCTGCCGTAATCTGCGTCATGGCCGGGCGGGCGGCCCGCCGCCTTGTGCCGGAACGGCTTGAACGTCTGCAAGGCATCGGGGTCCTACCTGCAGCGCCGGGGTACGACCCCGTGTGCCGCATCATGAATCCGCGGCAATCCACCGACAGAGTACCCAGATGAGTGCCTGCATGAGAAAACGATCATGGATTTTTACCGGCCTGCTGCTGGCGGCAGGATTCACGCAGGCGCAGGTTCCGGTCGAGGATCGCAGCCGCGCAGTGCAGCAGGGGCAGTACCGTGCGGGCATCGCCCACCGGGAGCTCAATCAGGCGCGATACGATGCAAAACTGGCGGAGCAGGATGTGCTGAATCTGCGCGATGCACACGCGGCCGCACAGCAGCACGCAGACCAGCGCAAGCGGGAACTGGAGGAGGCGCAGAAAGCGCTGGCTGCAGCCCGCGCGCGCCTGTCGGCCGCACAGCAGGCGTACGACCGGGAGGTCGCGGCGGTCGATGCGGCGCACCGCGGGAGCGCACCACCCGGGAAATGACCGGTCCCTGCGTTCATGCGCGGCGGCTGCTGGCGCCGCCGTCTACAGTGATGATGGTGCCGGTGGTATAGCCCGACAGTGGCGAACACAGGAAAGTCACCAGCGCGCCGATCTCCTCCACCGTGGCCATGCGGCCGAACGGCGATTTGCTGACCAGTTCCTGCCAGCGATCGGCATTGCCGAGTTCTTTCGCGGCGCGTTCGCGCAGCCGCTTTACGGCGCGATCCGTGGCGGTGCCGCCGGGATTGATGCCGACGACGCGCACGCCGAATGCCGGGCTTTCGGCGCCGAGCGCACGTGTCATGGCCATCAGTGCGGCATTGCCCATGCTGCCGGCAATGTAACTGGCCACCGGCCTTTCGCCCGCGGCGCCGATCACGTTGATGATCACGCCGCCCTTGCGTTCGCGCATCCGGGCGTAGATCTCGCGCGTGATGTCGATGAAGCCGAAGACCTTGAGGTCCCAGGCCCGTTTCCAGGTTTCATCATCCACCGTGTCCAGCGTGCCCTGGGGTATCGAGCCCGCATTGTTGACCAGGAAATCGACGTCGCGGCAGTCCCGCGCGAGCGCGACGGCATTGCTGGCCACGGACAGGTCGACGGCGTGGCAATGCACCTTGACGCGCTGCTCCGCGGTGATCTGTGCCCTCGCGGTCTCAAGGTCGGCGGCGCTGCGGGCGGCCAGGTGCAGGTCGCAGCCCTCCTGCGCCAGCAGTCGCGCGGCACCGAGGCCGATGCCGCGTGATCCTCCGGTGATCAGCGCACTTCTGCCTTTCAGTCCCAGTTCCATGGTTTTCTCCTCCGGTGTCGTGAGTTGGCGACGGCTGGCGATGTTAACACTGTCATCCGACCGTACGGTCAACCGCGCCTTTGGTCCCGCGTTACAGGCATACGACCCGAAGTGTTCGGGTTGCATCGCGATCAAGCGAACCGATGTTCGTAATACTTGGAGGAATCATGACCAGACTGCTGACCACCCTGCTTGCGGCCGGTTTTGCCGCAGTTACTTTCAATGCGGCTGCCCAGACCGCGCCGGCACCTGCCAAGGCCGATCCGGCCAAGGCCACCCCGGCAACACCGGCGGCGCCGGCAAAAGCCGATGCCGCCAAGGCGACGCCGGCGACTCCGGCAACGCCGCCTTCCGCCGAGACCAAGGCTGACAAGCCGAAGAAGGCGAAAGCACCGGGCAAGAAAAAAGCCAAGGCCAAGAGCACCAAGAAGAAGGCGGGCTGAAGACCAGCTGCACGGGGCGCCGTTGTCACAGGCGGCGCGCTACAATCGGGAAGGCAGGCGCGATGCGCCTGCCTTCTTTTTTGTGATTCCAATAAAAATTCAATATAATCAATGAGTTACATAGACTCCTCGAATGGCGCCCGCTATCCCGCGGACACCGCGCGCTGGTGCGGCGACTCCGGCGCTTATCTGAACCTGGCGGCCGGCAAGGGCATGACCCGTGATGCCATCAATGGTGACCTGCATTCGGTGTGGCGTTATGCGCAGGCCATTGATGTCGATGCCGATGCTGCGGTGTCGCTGGGAGAAGGCGGCACACCCCTGCTGGAACGCACATGGAACGGTGTGCCGGTGCGGTTCAAGCTGGAATTCATGATGCCTACCGGTTCCTTCAAGGACCGCGGCATGACGGTGATGGTCAGCTACCTCAAGAGCCGCGGCATTGATCATGTGCTCGAGGATTCATCCGGCAATGCCGGTGCGTCGCTGTCTGCGTATGCGGCGGCGGCAGGCATGCGCTGCCGCATCCTGGTGCCGGAGACGGCGTCCTACCCGAAAATCGCGCAGATTGCCGCCTGCGGCGCGGATGTCGTGACCGTGCGCGGCTCGCGGCAGGACGTCGCGGATGCGGCGCTGCGCATGAGCAGCGAGATTTTTTACGCCAGCCACAACTGGCAGCCGTTTTTCATCGAGGGCACCAAGACACTGGCATATGAACTCTGGGAGTCACTGGGTTTCCGTGCGCCGGACAACGTGGTGACGCCGCTGGGCTACGGCAGCAATGTGCTGGGTCTGGATCGCGGTTTCGACGAGCTGCTGCGCAACGGTGAAATCACCCGGCGGCCGCGCATATTCGGCGTGCAGGCCGCGAATTGCGCGCCCTGCCATGCGGCATGGCAAACAGGCGGCGAAACGCCGGTCGCGGTGACCGTCACGCCGACGGTGGCTGAGGGCATTGCGTCATCGCAGCCGACACGGTTGCGCGAGGTGTTGCGTGCAGTGCGCGGCTCCGGCGGGGCGATTGCCGCAGTCAGCGAGGACGAAATCATCTCGGCGCTGGGGGCTCTTGCACGCATGGGCCTGTATGTCGAGCCGACCTGCGCAGCGGCGGCGGCGGGGCTGACGCAATGGCTTGCATCCGGCGCGATCCGCCGGGATGAGACGACTGTCCTTGTGTTGACCGGCAGCGGCCTGAAGAGTTCGGAGCGCATCGGGCAACTGCTGGATCTGCGGCCGCGCACGATGTGAACGATGTTGACGCCGACGTGGTGCATTTTCGTATCATGGACCGCAGAGCGCATTTCTTGACACGATTCGCGGACGACGCCTAGATTCAACGCCTCCCGCCGTCCATTTCATCCAGGATACAAAGGGTTTATCAATGAAAGTCACCGCCGTAAAAAGCTATGCCGTGCATCCGGGCTGGCGCAAGAATCTCATCTTCGTGAAGGTGGAAACCGATGCCGGTATTCACGGCTGGGGCGAGGCCTACTCGCAGTATGATCGTGATACCGCGGTAATGGCGCAGCTCAATGCGCTGGGCCCCTACATGGTTGGCCGCAGTCCCTTCGACATCAAGCATTTCACCCAATTCGCCTTCGACGACTATGCCGCCCGCCGCGGCTCGGTGGAGTTGTTCTGCGCGATCAGCGGCATCGAGCAGGCGCTGTGGGACATCGTCGGCAAGGCGACAAAGCAGCCGGTCTACAACCTGCTCGGCGGCAAATATCGCGAGAAGATCCGCGTTTATGCCAACGGCTGGAGCTATGGCATGAAGGAGCCGGACGACTACGCCCGTGCCGCGGAAAAGGTGGTGAAGATGGGTTTCACCGCAATGAAGTTCGATCCGCTGCCGTCGCCGTGGCGCACCTACATCCCCAAGGAACACGAGAAGCGCGCGATCCGCATCGTCAAGGCGATCCGCGATGCCGTCGGTCCCGGGGTTGATCTGCTGCTGGAGCAGCACCGGCGTCTCGCGCCTATGCATGCCATCCGCCTGGACAGGCAACTCGCCGAATTTGATCTCTACTGGATGGAAGAGTCCTGCCAGGCGGAGTTTCCCGACGAACTCGCCCTGATCCGCCGCGAGATCGGCATTCCGATGGTGATTGGCGAGGCCACCTATACCAAGACCGGATTCCGTCCGCTGCTGGAAAAGCGCTCGGCCGACATCCTCAATCCCGATGTGGCCTGCGTCGGCGGCATCCTGGAGTTGAAGGAAATTGCCGCGATGGCGGAGCCGTTCCTGGTCGCCGTCTCACCGCACAATTACAACTCGACGCTGGTGGCGCTGGCATCCACGGTGCATGCATCGGCGACGATGCCCAATTTCATCATCACTGAATACTTCCTGCCCTTCGTCGAATTCTGCGACACCATTTCGCCGAACCAGCTGAAGCCCAAAAACGGTTATATCGAGTTGCCCACGGCGCCGGGCCTGGGCGTGGATGTGCTGGAGGAAGAACTGAAGAAACACCCGGCCAAGGTGTATCCCGCGCGCAAGCTGAGGCATCCCGCGGACGAACCCGGCGGCATCTGACCGGCGGGGTCAGTCCCCGGCGCGGAATACCACTGCGTTGCCCCGGACCTCAAGGCGGGTGTTGAAGGAAGCGCTGCGCTCGCGCAGCGCTTCCAGTCCCGCCTGTTCCGCGCTGATGTCGCAGATCACCGTTTCGTTGCGCTCGTTGTGGCGCACGAATTCGAACGCGGCTTCGGCGGGCCTGCCGTCATCAATTGTCACCCGCGCGATCATGCCCAGCCAGTCCCCGTGTTTGCGGCCGCCATGCCCGGTATGGAACGAGAAGCTGCCGAGCCCGTAATACACCGGCTTGCCCCTGTAAATCTCGACCGGCAGCGCGTAATGCGGGCCGTGGCCGATGACGATGTCGGCGCCGGCGTCGATTGCCGCATGGGCGATTTCCGTCATGTATTCCAGCACGTCCTCCTTGAAACCCCAGTGCTGTGAGGCCACCAGCACGTCGACCTGTTTGCGCAGTGCGCCGATCTCGGCGGTGTATTCAGCCAGATATTTCGGATCCGCCCAGGTCACGACCACTGGCGGGACGCCGGGCCGGTTGGCCGGCGGGATGTCCGGGTTGAGTTTGTGCAACGGTAGCTGGTAGGCCGTGTGGCCGCGCAGCGCTGCGACGCCGGGAGTCATTTCCCCGGCTTCGTGGTTGGTCGGCCAGTAGACGGAAGTACGCTGCAAAAAGCCGTAGCGCAGGCCGTCGCGCTCGATGATGACCGGCTGGCGTGCCTGTTGCCGGTTGAGCCCGGCGCCGGTTGACGGAATCCCGAGTCTGCCGAGTTCGGCAAGGGAGGAGCGGATGGCATCAGCCCCGTAATTGACGTTGTTGGCATTGCCGATGACGTCGAAGCCGGCAATCTGCAGCGCGCGGCCGGCAGCCGGCGCGGCATAGAATCCTTCGTCAGCCGCGGACCGGGCTGTGGCTGGATCGTACAAGCAGCATTCCAGGTTGCCGAAACGCAGGTCTGCTTCGCGCAGTGCATCAAGCACCCGGTTGAAGGGCAGTTGCGGGTCGGCGACATGCATCAGATTGATGTCACCGGTAAACAGCAGTTTGCGGGTCAAGGCGGAGGCTCCTGCGCCTGGGGCGCGACGGTGGACAAGCACGTTATTCTTCAGTACCTGCGATGTTTAGTGGCTGTCGAATCCGCGTTGTGGAGCCGGTAGTGTGGAACAAGTCACGGACGCTGCATTACGCCAGGCTTCGATTTAGTATTTCTCAGTGTCCTTGCAAAAAAGTATATATTGCGGGGCAGCAAAATTGCTTGACTTGGGCGAATGTACTGGCAAAATGGGAACCGTGTTGGGTGTCTTCTACAGACATCGGCACATATCCTCCAAAACCTCCTCCTTTGGTGGAACTTCAGCGCAACCCCCCGGGGTTGCGCTTTTTTTTGCCGCCATTATGCTGCAAGGCAGCATAATGGCGGGATGACTTCAGTCTGCCTGTTTTTCAATCAATCGAATGAATTCTTTCCCGGGGCAGCCTGGCCGTGGCTCCGGCCCCGGTTTTGCGGGGTGCGGACAGCAGCGGACGATGGTCGCTGTGGCGAGACCCGGGTAGGGCGTTTGATATACTCGCACGCAGTAACTTCTGGCGGTTCGCCACGGTCAACAGCACCCGTCGTCCGGACGGGATCTGCGCGATGCAACTCCCGGATCCGCCTGATGCCCCGGTGTGCCGGAATCGCGTTTCACCCAATCGTGAGTTTATTGACTGCGGTCAAGGCTGCTGCGGAGTTCGCTGTAATAGATTGGCGTCCCTGCAGTGCCCGGTGACGCTGTTCATTCATCACGCGGAACTACAAATGAAAATCCACGAATATCAGGCAAAAGAAATCCTGCGCAAGTATGGCGTGACCACGCCGCGCGGCATCCCGTGTTTCACGGTGGATGAAGCGGTCAGCGCGGCGTCCAAGCTCGGCGGCAACGTCTGGGTGGTCAAGGCGCAGATCCATGCCGGCGGCCGCGGCAAGGGCGGTGGCGTCAAAGTCGCCAAGTCGCCGGCCGATGTGAAGGCGCACGCGTCGGCGATCCTCGGCATGCAGCTGAAAACACACCAGACCGGGCCCGAAGGGCAGAAGGTGAGGCGCCTGCTGGTCGAAGAGGGTGCGGACATCCGGAAGGAACTGTATGTCGGGCTGGTCATCGACCGCGGCACCCAGCGTGCGGTGCTGATGGCTTCAAGCGAAGGCGGCATGGACATCGAGGAAGTTGCCGAACACACGCCGGAAAAAATCCACAAGGTCGTCATCGATCCGGTGAAAGGCCTGGCCGATGCCGATGCCGATGATGTGGCCCGCAAGATCGGCGTGCCCGATGCTTCGGTGCCCCAGGCGCGTGCGATCCTGCAGGCGCTGTACAAGGCCTTTGACGACACTGACGCTTCACTCGCCGAAATCAACCCGATGATACTCACGGGCGACGGCAAGGTCGTCGCGCTTGATGCGAAGATCGATTTCGACAACAACGCCCTGTTCCGTCATCCCGAGCTTGTCGCGCTGCGTGATCTGGACGAGGAAGACCCCGCCGAAGTCGAGGCTTCGAAACACGATCTCAATTACATCCAGCTCGACGGCAACATCGGTTGCCTGGTCAATGGTGCCGGACTGGCCATGGCCTCGATGGACATCATCAAGCTCTACGGCGGCAGTCCTGCCAATTTTCTGGACGTCGGCGGCAGCGCGACCGCGGAGAAAGTCACCGAAGCGTTCAAGATCATGCTGCGCAACCCGCAGCTGAAAGCGATCCTGGTCAACATCTTCGGGGGCATCATGAAATGCGACGTGATTGCCCAGGGTGTGGTTGCTGCTGCGCGCCAGGTCAGCCTCGGCGTGCCGCTGGTGGTGCGCCTCGAAGGCACGAATGTCGAGCTTGGCAAAAAAATCCTTGCTGAATCGGGATTGCCGATCATTTCCGCGAACAACATGGCTGACGCTGCGCAGAAAGTGGTCGCCGCAGCGAAGGGGAAAAACTGATGTCCATCCTGATCGACAAGAATTCCCGGGTGATGACCCAGGGCATCACCGGCAAGACCGGGATGTTCCATACCAAAACCGGCAAGGAATACGCCAACGGCAAGAATTGTTATGTCGCCGGCGTGACGCCGAAAAAAGGCGGCCAGAGCTACGAGGGCATTCCGATTTTCAATTCGGTGCGTGAGGCGAAAGACGCGACGGGCGCCAATGTATCCGTGATCTACGTGCCGCCGCCCTTTGCTGCGGCTGCAATCGAGGAAGCGGTGGATGCGCAGCTTGAACTGGTGATCTGCATCACCGAAGGCATTCCCGTACGCGACATGGTGCGCCTCAAATACAAGATGGAGCAGAACAGGAGCAAAACCCTGTTGATCGGACCGAACTGCCCCGGCGTGATCACGCCTGATGAAATCAAGATCGGCATCATGCCCGGCCACATCCACAAGAAGGGCCCGATCGGCGTGGTGTCGCGCTCGGGTACGCTGACCTACGAGGCGGTCGGCCAGTTGATGGAAATCGGTCTGGGCCAGTCGTCCTGCGTCGGCATCGGTGGCGACCCGGTCAACGGCCTCAAGCATATCGATGTCATGAAGATGTTCAACGATGACCCGCAGACCGAGGCGGTGATCATGGTCGGCGAAATCGGCGGATCCAACGAGGAAGAATGCGCGCGCTGGGTAAAGGCCAACATGAAGAAGCCGGTGGTCGGTTTCATCGCCGGCGTTACCGCGCCGCCCGGCAAACGCATGGGCCATGCCGGCGCGATCATATCGGGCGGCAAGGGCACGGCCGACGAGAAGCTCGCGGTGATGGAGGAATGCGGTATCCGCACCACGAAGAATCCGGCGGAAATGGGCAAGTTGCTGAAGTCGGTGCTCAAGTAACCGGACGGACGGCCCCCGGGCCGCCGCAAGCATGGCCGGAGGAGGGATCATTTTGGAAGGTGGCATCGTAAAACGCGGCAAACGTTCCCGTGGCGCCCTCAAGGGGCGTGCGGCGGACGCGGGTGCTGTTGCGGACATTCAGGCGCTGCTCGATAGCGCGCAACGCAGTAGCGGCGTCGACCCGCGCCGCCGCGACCTGCTGATCGAGAACCTGCACCTGATCCAGGACCGCTACGGCCATATTTCCGCCGCGCATATCGTTGCACTGGCGCGCGAGATGAAGCTGGCGATGACCGAGGTCTACGAAGTGGCGACCTTCTACCACCACTTCGACGTGGTGAAGGAAGGGCAGACGCCGCCGCCGGCCCTGACCGTGCGTGTCTGCGACTCGCTGTCCTGCGAACTTTCCGGAGCGAATTCGCTGATCGAAGGGCTCAAAAAAGCCCTGGGTGATGGCGTGCGGGTCATTCCGGCGCCCTGCGTCGGTCGTTGCGACCAGGCACCGGTGGCCGTGGTCGGGCAGAACCCGGTGGCCCAGGCCAGCGTGGACAAGGTCAAAGCGCTGGTGTCGGCGAGGAAAACTCAATGTGCTGTCGGCAAATACGTCAGCTACCCTGAATACCGTCGCAACGGCGGCTATGACCTTGCGATCGAATGCCTCAACGGCAGCCGTGACGCCGAGTTGTTGATCAAGACCATGGAGAACTCGGGCCTGCGCGGTCTCGGCGGCGCGGGTTTTCCGGCCGGCCGCAAGTGGCGCATCGTGCGCGGCGAACAGGGCCCGCGGGTGATGGCGGTCAACATCGACGAGGGCGAGCCCGGCACGTTCAAGGATCGCCACTACCTCGAGCGCGATCCGCACCGGTTCCTTGAAGGCGTGATCGTTGCCGCCTGGGCAGTGCAGATTTCCGAGGTCTACATCTACCTGCGCGACGAATACGCCGGCATCCGCGCGATTCTCGAGAAGGAGATCAAGGCACTGCAGGCCGATCCGCCTTGCCCGCTGCCGCCGATCTTCCTGCGGCGCGGCGCGGGCGCCTATATCTGCGGCGAAGAGTCGGCGATGATTGAATCGATCGAGGGCAAGCGCGGCATGCCGCGCTTGCGCCCGCCGTACGTGGCCCAGGTCGGCCTGTTCGGATATCCGACGCTCGAGCACAATATGGAAACCCTGTACTGGGTGCGCGACATCATCCAGAAAGGCGCCGAGTGGTTCTCCGGCCACGGCCGCAACGGGCGCAAGGGACTGCGTTCGTTCTCCGTTTCCGGCCGTGTGCGGAAGCCGGGCGTGCATCTCGCGCCGGCGGGCATCACCGTGAAGGAACTGATCGACGAATACTGTGGCGGCATGCTGCCGGGCCATCGCTTCTACGGCTACCTGCCCGGCGGAGCATCAGGCGGCATCCTGCCGGCGTCGATGGGGGATATCCCGCTCGATTTCGACACGCTGAATCCCCATGGCTGTTTCATCGGTTCGGCGGCGGTGATCATCCTGTCAGACCGGGATCAGGCCCGAACCGCCGCCGGCAATGTGATGAAGTTCTTCGCCGAGGAGTCTTGCGGCCAATGCACACCCTGCCGCGTCGGTACGGCGAAGGCCCTGCAACTGATGGATGCGCCGAAATGGGATCGCGGCCTGCTCGAGGAACTGTCGGGAGCGATGGCCGATGCGTCGATCTGCGGCCTGGGCCAGGCGGCGCCGAACCCGATCCGCACCGTCATGAAATATTTCCCCAAGGAAGTCGAGTAGTGCGGGCGGCCGGCCGCACCGCACCGGAGGCACAGCGATGACAGCAATGAGCAAGGACGAACTCGCCGCGATGCCGGTCGAGTTCAAACTGAACGGCAGCAACGTCGTCGCCGAAGCGGGTGAAACCATCATCCAGGCGGCAAAGCGCCACGGCGTCGAGATTCCCCACCTCTGCTACAAGGAAGGCATGCGGCCCGACGGCAATTGCCGCGCCTGCGTGGTCGAGGTCAAGGGTGAACGCGTGCTGGCCGCTTCCTGCTGCCGCAACCCGTCGCCGGGCATGGAGGTCACCACCGACAGCCCGCGTGCGGTCGCCTCGCAGAAGATGGTGATGGAGTTGCTGCTCTCCGACATGCCCGAGCAGCGCCATACCCCGGACTCCGAACTTGACCACTGGGCGGGCAGGCTCAAGGTCGGCAAGCCGCGTTTCGCGAAGCGCAGCCAGCCGCAGTCCGACCTCTCGCATTACGGCATCGCCGTCAATCTTGATTCCTGCATCCAGTGCACGCGTTGCGTGCGCGCCTGCCGCGAGGAGCAGGTCAACGATGTCATCGGTTATGCCTTCCGCGGCGAGCACTCGAAAATCGTGTTCGACCTCGATGACCCGATGGGTGATTCGACCTGCGTCGCCTGCGGCGAATGCGTGCAGGCCTGTCCCACCGGCGCCCTGATGCCGGCGCGGGAGGTTGGCCTGGTCAAGCCCGACAGGCAGGTGCACTCGGTATGTCCGTACTGCGGTGTCGGCTGCCAGATGACCTACAACATCAAGGACAACAGGATACTTTACGTCGATGGCCGCGACGGCCCGTCTAACCACGGACGATTGTGCGTCAAGGGTCGTTACGGTTTCGATTACGCCCACCATCCGCAACGCCTGACCAAACCGCTGATCCGCAAACCCGGCGTGCCCAAACATGCCGATTTCGCGATGGATCCGGCCAATCCGCTGGAATATTTCCGCGAGGCCTCGTGGGAGGAGGCGCTGGACCTTGCAGCGGGCAAGCTGAAGGCGATCCGCAATCAGCACGGCAACAAGGCGCTGGCCGGCTTCGGTTCCGCCAAGGGCAGCAACGAGGAAGCCTACCTGTTCCAGAAGCTGGTGCGCACCGGCTTCGGGTCCAACAACGTCGACCACTGCACGCGGCTGTGCCACGCTTCGAGCGTTGCCGCGCTGATGGAAGCCGTGAGTTCAGGCGCGGTGTCGAACCAGGTCAATGACGTCGCCCGTGCCGAGGTGATTTTCCTGATCGGCGCCAACCCGCTGTCGAACCATCCGGTGGCGGCGACCTGGATCAAGAATGCGGTGAAGAACGGCGCCAGGCTGATTTATGCCGATCCGCGCCGCAACGAACTGGCGCGCCACGCCACCTATGCGCTGCAGTTCAAGCCGGACACCGACGTCGCGCTGCTCAACGCGATGATGCACGTCATTGTGCATGAGGGCCTGGTCGATGAGGATTTCATCAAGTCGCGCACCATTGGCTACGAGGACCTGAAGAAAAACGTCGAGGGTTACAGCCCTGAGGCGATGGCGCCTGTCTGCGGCATCCCTGCGGAAACCATCAGGGAAGTCGCGCGCCTGTATGCAACCTCAAAGGGCTCGATGATCCTCTGGGGCATGGGCATCTCCCAGCACGTCCACGGCACCGACAACGCGCGCTGCCTGATCGCGTTGTGCCTGATGACCGGCCAGATCGGCAAGCCGGGCTCGGGCCTGCATCCGCTGCGCGGCCAGAATAACGTGCAGGGTGCATCAGACTCAGGTTTGATCCCGATGGTGTTTCCGGACTACCAGCGCGTCGACAATCCGCAGGCGCTGGCGCGTTTTGAAAAGCTGTGGGGAACCAAGCTCGATCCCAAGCCCGGTCTGACCGTGGTCGAGATCGTGCATGCGATCCTCGACGGCGACATCCGCGGCATGTACGTGATGGGCGAGAACCCGGCGATGTCGGATCCGGATGCCAACCACGCACGCGAGGCGCTGGCGAAACTCGACTGGCTGGTGGTGCAGGAAATCTTCCTGACCGAAACCTGTTACTACGCCGACGTGATCCTGCCGGCGACCGCCTGGCCGGAGAAGGACGGCACGGTCACCAACACCGACCGCATGGTGCAACTGGGCCGCAAGGCGCTCGAAGCACCGGGTGAGGCCAAGCCCGATCTGTGGATCATCCAGGAACTGGCGCGCCGTCTCGGACTCGATTGGAACTACAACGGTCCCAAGGACGTGTTCAACGAGATGCGCAAGGCGATGAATTCGATCGCCGGCATTACCTGGGAGCGGCTGGAAGCCGAGAGTTCCGTCACTTATCCCTGCGAGAAGGAAGGGGATCCCGGTCAACCTGTTGTTTTTATTGATAAATTCCCAACACCAACAGGGCGCGCCAAATTCGTGCCGGCGGATATCATTCCGGCCAACGAGCGACCCGACCGTGAATTCCCCTTCGTGCTGATCACCGGTCGACAGCTTGAGCACTGGCACACCGGTGCAATGACCCGCCGTGCCGGAGTGCTCGATGCGATTGAGCCGGAACCGACGGTGTCGATGCATCCGCTGGACCTTGATGCGCTGGGTGCAAAAGGAGGCGATGTGCTGACTGTCGAATCGCGTCGCGGCATCATTTCCCTGTATGCCCGTCCCGATGACGGCACGCCGCGCGGCGCGGTGTTCATCCCGTTCTGTTTTTACGAGGCGGCGGCCAACCTGCTGACCAATGCCGCGCTGGATCCGTTCGGCAAGATCCCCGAGTTCAAGTACTGCGCGGTCAAGGTGACCAAGGGCGGCGAACTGATGCCGCGTTCGAGCTACGGCGGCGGGCAGGTATTGGCAAAAGTCGCAAAAGTCTAGAACCAGCCGGTAAACCAGTGTGCCCGCGCGACGGGCGCCGAATCATTCACGTTCAGGAGAGGAGCATCATGGCACTGTCGGACATCGAAATCGCCCAGGCTGCAAAAATGGAGCGCGTCACCAAGATTGCGCAGAAGCTGGGCATCCCGGAAGATCACCTGGTGCCCTATGGCCACTACAAGGCGAAGGTGTCGCTGGAATACGTCGACAGCCTGAAGGACAAGAAGGACGGCAAGCTGATCCTGGTCACCGCGATCAGCCCGACGCCTGCGGGCGAGGGCAAGACGACCACCACGGTTGGCCTCGGCGACGCGCTGAACCACATCGGCAAGAAGGCGATGATCTGCCTGCGCGAGCCCTCGCTCGGTCCCGTGTTCGGCGTCAAGGGCGGCGCAGCCGGCGGCGGTTATGCCCAGGTGGTGCCGATGGAGGACATCAACCTGCACTTTACCGGCGACTTCGGCGCGATCGCGCTGGCGAACAACCTGCTGTCGGCGATGATCGACAACCACATCTCGCACGGCAACGAGCTCGGCATTGACCCGCGGCGCATCACCTGGAAACGGGTGATGGACATGAACGACCGCGCGCTGCGCGACATCGTCGTGTCGCTGGGCGGGACCGCCAACGGTTATCCCCGCGAAGACGGCTTCGACATCGTCGTCGCTTCCGAAGTGATGGCGATATTCTGCCTCGCCACCTCGCTGAAGGACCTGAAGGAGCGCCTCGGCAACATCGTCTTCGGCTACACCCGCGACAACAAGCCGCTGCGCGCGCGCGACCTCAAGGCACACGGCGCAATGACCGTGCTGCTGAAGGACCAACTGGCGCCGAACCTGGTGCAGACGCTCGAGAACAATGCCGCCTTCATCCACGGCGGTCCTTTTGCCAACATCGCCCACGGCTGCAATTCGGTGATCGCGACCAAGGCTGCGCTGAAGCTGGTCGATTACGTGGTGACCGAAGCCGGCTTCGGCGCAGACCTCGGAGCCGAGAAGTTCCTCGACATCAAGTGCCGCAAGGCGGGCCTCAAGCCTGCCGCGGCGGTGGTCGTCGCAACCGTGCGCGCGCTGAAACACCACGGCGGCGTCGGCAAGGAGGATCTCAACAAGGAAAATCTGGCCGCGCTGGAAAAAGGCATGGTCAATCTCGAACGCCATGTCAACAACGTCAAAAATGTCTACGGCATTCCCTGCGTCGTATCGGTGAACCGTTTCACGGCCGACACCAAGGCGGAAATGGATCTGCTTACGGACCGCATCACCAAGCTTGGTGCACGCGTTGTTGTCGCCAATCACTGGGGCGAAGGCGGCAAGGGCGCGGCGGATCTGGCCAAGATCGTGGTCGAGCTGTGCGAACAGAAATCAAGCCCGACCTTCGTCTATGAAGACAGTGATCCGCTGTGGGAGAAAATGAAGAAGATTGCCACCAAGGTGTACGGCGCCGCCGACATAACCGCGGATTCCAAGGTGCGCAACCGCATCAAGGAACTGCAGGAGGGCGGATACGGCCATTACCCGGTGTGCGTGGCGAAGACCCAGTCCTCGTTCTCGACCGATGCCGGCGTGCGGGGGGCGCCCAGCGGGCATGTGGTGAACGTGCGTGAAGTTCGGCTTGCCGCGGGCGCGGAGTTCGTGGTGATGATCTGCGGCGACATCATGACCATGCCGGGGCTGCCAAAGGTTCCCTCGTCGGAGCGCATCGACCTGACCGATGACGGCAAGGTGGTCGGCCTGTTCTGATTGTTTGTATAATCCGGGGCGGGTGCGATGGTCCGATCAACAAGGATCAGGCATTGCCCCGGTTTCCGCGCGGAAAGTCGTTCCGGGCGGGCCAGGGTTTAAAAGGGCGGGATACACGCCCGGGGTCAATCTTTTCCAACTGCGTGGACAAATCATATGGAATTCGGCTCACCGGCATTCTGGGTTGCGGTTCTCCAGATCATAGCCATTGACATCGTACTCGGCGGGGACAATGCGGTTGTCATTGCCCTCGCTTCGCGGCGCCTGCCGCTGCATCAGCGCAGGCAGGCGATTTTCTGGGGTGTGTTCGGCGCGATCGCACTGCGTGTCGTGCTCATATTCTTCGCCCTGCAACTGCTGCAGATCCCGTACCTGAAGATTGTCGGCGGCATCCTGCTGTTCTGGATCGGTCTCAAGCTGATGGCACCCCATGATGATGGCGGGCATGAGATTGACGCCAGCACCAATCTGGTGGGAGCAATCAAGACCATCATCGTCGCCGATGCGGTAATGAGCCTGGACAACGTGATCGCGATTGCCGGCGCGGCCAAGGACAGTATCGGCCTGGTGGTCTTCGGCCTGGTGGTCAGCGTGCCGATCATCGTCTGGGGCAGCAAGCTGGTGCTGATGCTGATGGACCGTTTCCCGATCGTGATCGTCGGCGGTGCCGCGCTGCTGGGCTGGATCGGCGGTGACATGCTGGTTCACGACATCGTGGTCAAGGACTGGATGATGGCCAATGCGGCCTGGCTCAAGTATGGCGGGCCGATCATTGGTGCGGCTTTCGTGATTGTCGTCGGAAAGCTGCTGGTTGCCCGCCGGACTCCGGCCGCTGCGGCCGCAGCGCCGGTTGATCTGGCGGAATCCAATCCGAAACAGGACTGAGGGGAAGAAATGCCGAAGATACTGGTGGCGGTTGACGGTTCGGAAAATTCCGGGCGTGTGATTGATTTTCTGGTCGGGAAAAGCGGCTGGCGCAAGGATCAGATTGAGGTGCAGTTGCTCAACGTCCAAATGCCGATTGCCGGCGTCAACGTGAAGATGTTCATCAGCAGTGATTCGCTGAATGAGTACTATCGCGACGAAGGCACTGCAGCACTGAAGCAGGCACGTGAAAAACTCGATGCAGCCGGCCTGCCCTACGCCCACCACATTGGGGTGGGCGATCCTGCAGAAGTCATTGTTGGATACGCGAAGTCCAAGGGCTGCGACCAGATCCTGATGGGCAGCCGGGGGCTGGGTTCGGTTTCCGGCTTGGTGCTGGGTTCAGTGGCCACCAAGGTGCTGCATCTCGCCGATATCCCGGTGACACTCGTCCGATAACCGACTCACCACGCCCCGGCGCGGGATCCCGGCCTTGTTCCGCACTCCCGCAAGGCGCCCGCAGGATTGGCACAAGCGATTGTTTTTAAATAACTTTATGATGCAAGCTTGCTTGCGTCATGCTTGCGCTCCTGCGTATATTGGCGAAACAGTTCCGGCAGGCGCCGTGCACCGGAAGTTTTCAACAGACGGGGTGCATGCCCCGGCGGAGCAAGTGGGATGACGCTGGTCCCGGGCGGCGGATATACTTGATTCCCGATTCTTGATTCCGGTCAATTCTTTTGCCGCTGAAAATGCGGAAGAATGACCCGCTACGACGTTCCTAATAAAGTTGGGCTGCGGTCTCTGCCGCAGATATAACTCAGCACCCGTCGGTAAATTGATAAGGAGGAGTCACATGAGTATCCAACGCATATTGTCCCGCGGCCTGTTGCCGCTTGTTGCAGCTTTCGGGCTGGTGGCCGCATCGGCACCAGCGGCGGCATGGGAGCCGTCCAAGCCGGTCGAGTTCATCATTCCCGCCGGCACCGGCGGCGGCGCCGACCAGATGGCTCGCCTGATCCAGGGCATTGTCGCCAAGCACAACCTGATGAAGCAGCCCATCGTCCCGGTCAACAAGAGCGGCGGCGCGGGTGCCGAAGGTTTTCTGGATGTGAAGTCCTCCAAGGGCGATGCGCACAAGATCATCATCACGCTGTCCAACCTGTTCACGACACCGCTCGCAACCGGCGTGCCTTTCAACTGGAAGGACCTGACGCCGGTCGCCATGCTCTCGCTCGACAACTTCGTGCTCTGGGTGAACGCCGATGATCCCTACAAGACGCCGAAGGAGTACCTTGATGCGGTGAAGAAGGCAGGTGCAAATGCCTACAAGATGGGCGGCACCGGTTCCAAGCAGGAGGACCAGATCATCACGGTGGCCATCGAAAAGGCGGCCGGTGTGAAGTTCATCTACATTCCGTTCAAGGGTGGTGGCGCGGTCGCGACGCAACTGGTCGGCAAGCATGTCAATTCGACGGTCAACAACCCGATTGAAGCCGTGGCCCAGTGGCGTGCCGGCAAACTGCGTCCGCTCTGCGTGTTTGACACCCAGCGCATGCCGTACAAGAACAAGGTGACCGACACCATGTCCTGGTATGACATTCCGACCTGCAAGGAGGCCGGCATTCCGATGGACTACGTAATGCTGCGCGGCATCTTCATGCCGGCGGGTGTGCCGCAGGAGGCCGTCAATTTCTACATCGACCTCTTCAAGAAAGTGCGCTCCACTCCTGAATGGCAGAAATTCATGGAGGATGGCGCGTTCAACCAGGCATTCATGACCGGCAAGGAATACGCCGACTGGGTTGCGAAGGCCGAGACGCTGCACCGTGACCTGATGAGGGATGCGGGTTTCCTCGCCAAGCCGTAAATCCGGCGGGCGGGCCTCCGGCCCGCCCGTGCTGTTTTTTGCCTTCCAACGTTTCTGAGTTGAGCACGCCCGCCACGAGTGTGCCTTGGGGAGTTGCACGTCAATGGAACCCGGAATTTCGCAGCGTTCAGCCGAACTCGTCGTCGCGGCACTGACACTGGCCCTGGGACTTACGGTGGTGATTGCCAGCTACCGTCTCGGTTCGGGCTGGGCATCGGATGGCCCTCAGGCCGGTTACTTCCCGTTCTATACAGGGCTGCTGATCTGCATCGGCAGCGTGGCGAATATCGTCATGGCCCTGCTGCGGGCCGGCAGGGAAGGCCGGGTCCTGTTCGTCAGCTGGGTGTCCCTGCAGCGGGTCAGCACGGTCCTGATCCCGGCAGCGCTGTTTGTCGGAGCCATCCACCTGGTCGGAATCTATGTCTCCGCGCTGTTTTACATAGCCAGCTTCATGATCCTGTTGGGGCGTTATCCCGTCTGGAAAAGCGTATCTGTCGGGCTGGGCGTCAGCGTGGTGCTGTTTTTCATGTTCGAGGTGTGGTTCAAGGTCCTCTTGCCCAAGGGCGCCTACAACATCCTGAGTTACTTCGGGCACTGAACCGGACACTGCAGAGGGGACTGTCTTGGAGGAACTGAATTCTTTGATGCACGGGTTCTCGGTGATACTGACACCGTACAACCTGGTGCTGATGTTTGTCGGCGTATT
Organism: Burkholderiales bacterium; assembly: GCA_019635015.1. Taxonomy (GTDB): domain Bacteria; phylum Pseudomonadota; class Gammaproteobacteria; order Burkholderiales; family SG8-41. Next base: position 29,675 of record JAHCAG010000015.1, read on the forward strand.
CCTCGGCATCATCGTTGGAGTGCTGCCCGGGCTGGGAGGGGCGAACGGGGTCGCAATCCTGCTTCCGCTGACTTTCGCCATGCCGCCGACTTCCGCCATCGTGATGCTGTCGTGCATCTACTGGGGCGCGCTGTTCGGAGGTGCGATCACCTCGATCCTGTTCAACATCCCGGGTGAGCCCTGGTCGGTGGCGACCACCTTCGACGGCTATCCGATGGCGCAGCAGGGCAAGGCCGGAGAGGCCCTGACCGCTTCGTTCACGGCATCGTTCTTCGGCGCGCTGGTGGCGATCATCATGATCACCTTCATTGCCCCGGCCGTGGCGAATTTCGCGCTGCGCTTCGGCCCGCCGGAGTTTTTTGCCGTCTATTTCCTGACATTCTGCAGTTTCATCGGGATGGGCAAGGAGCCCCCGTTCAAGATCCTGGTTGCGATGATGATCGGCTTCGCGCTGGCAGCGGTCGGCATAGACATCGTCACCGGTCAGCTCAGGATGACCTTCGGATTCACCGAGTTGCTGCGCGGGTTCAACTTCCTGATTGCCGTGATCGGACTGTTCGGCATCGGCGAGATCCTGTTGTCGATGGAAGAAGGGCTTTCTTTCACCGGCAAAACCGCCAGGATCAACATGAAGGTCGTGTTCGAAACCTGGAAGAAACTGCCGCGGTTCTGGGGCACGGCCCTGCGCAGCACGGTGATCGGCTGCTGGCTGGGCATCACGCCGGGCGGCGCGACCCCGGCGTCCTTCATGGCCTACGGCATCGCGAAGCGCACCTCCAAGGATGGCGCCAAGTTCGGAACCGGGCAGCTGGAAGGCGTGGTTGCGCCCGAAATCGCCAACAACTCCGCGGGCACTTCGGCGCTGCTGCCGATGATTGCGCTGGGCATCCCGGGATCGCCGACGGCGGCCGTGCTGCTCGGCGGCCTGCTGATCTGGGGCTTGCAGCCGGGACCGCTGCTGTTCGTGGAGCAGAAGGATTTTGTCTGGGGGCTGATTGCCAGCATGTATCTGGGCAACCTGGCCTCGCTGATCCTCGTGCTGACCTGCGTGCCCTTCTTTGCCGCCATCCTGAAGGTGCCGTTCTCGATCATCGCGCCGGTCATCGTCGTGATCTGCGCGGTCGGCGCGTTCACCGTGTCCAATGCGATGGGTGATGTCTGGATGATGCTGATGTTCGGGGTGGTCGGTTATGCCTTCAAGAAGCTGGATTATCCGATGGCGCCGATGGTTCTCGCATTGGTGCTGGGCGACCAGGCGGAGAGCGCGTTCCGCCAGTCGATGCTGATGTCCCAGGGCGATATGCGCATATTCTTCTCCAACACGCTTGTTGGCAGCATCACCTCGCTGGCGCTGTTTGCGCTGTTCTGGCCCCTGATTGCAATGGGTATCCGTCGCATGAGGTCGGCTGCCGCCTGAAAGGACATCCGGACCAGACCGTGATCTGTCGGTCCGGAGCAGCACGCAAAAAAGCCCGGGTGATGCCCGGGCTTTTTTGCGCTTGGAATCCGGCCCTGCAGCCGGCGATTCCGGTCAGGTGCAGGTTACTTTTTCGCGCTCTTCGGGTTGAGGCTGGTAATGCGCCCGCTTTCGGTGCCGGCGGTTTCGTCGATCACGGCGTTGATCAGCGTCGGTTTGCGCGAGCGGACCGCTTCTTCCATGGCCTTGCGCAGTTCGGCCGGTGTGGTTGCATGCACGCCGATGCCGCCAAAGGCTTCCATCAGTTTCTCGTAACGCGCGCCCTTGACGAATACGGTGGGTGCGACGTCAGGGCCGCCCGTGGGATTGACGTCAGTGCCCTTGTAGACGCCGTTGTTGTTGAACACCACGATGCAGACCGGCAGGTTGTAGCGGCAGATGGTCTCCACTTCCATGCCGGAGAAGCCGAAAGCGCTGTCTCCCTCAACCGCGATCACCGGCAGGCCGGTCTCCACGGCGGCGGCGACGGCAAAACCCATGCCGATGCCCATCACGCCCCAGGTGCCGACGTCGATGCGCTTGCGCGGCTTGTACATGTCGACGATGCTGCGGGTGAAGTCGAGCGCATTGGCGCCTTCGTTGACCAGCATCGCATCAGGGTTGGCCTTGATGATGTCGCGCACCACGTTCAGGGCGCTGTGGAAGTTCATCGGTGTCGGGTTCTTGGCCAGGGTTTCGGCCATCTTGGCGATGTTCTTGCTCTTGCGTTCCGCGATGGCGCCCAGCCAGTCGGCCGAGGGCTGCGGCCAGCCCGAGCCGGCGGCGCCGATGCCATCAAGCAATGCCGCAACACAGGAGCCGATGTCGCCGACCACGGGCGCGTCGATCGGCACATTGCTGTCGGCTTCCTGCGGGGAAATGTCGATCTGGATGAACTTCTGGCCGCCCCAGGCCTTGGCGTCCTTCCCGCCCCAGGTTTTGCCCTTGCCGTGGGACAGCAGCCAGTTGAGCCTTGCGCCGATCATCACGACGACATCGGCTTCAGGCAGCACGTAGGAGCGCGCTGCTGCAGCCGATTGTTCGTGGGTGTCCGGCAGCAGGCCCTTGGCCATCGACATCGGCAGATAGGGGATCCTGGTTTTTTCGATCAGGGCACGGATTTCGGTGTCAGCCTGGGCGTAGGCGGCGCCCTTGCCCAGGATGATCAGCGGACGTTTGGCGCCGGCGAGCAGTTGCAGCGCACGCTGCACGGCGTCCGGCGCCGGGATCTGGCGCGGTGCCGGATCGACTACCTTGATCAGTGATTTGCGGCCAGCTTCGGCTTCCATCGTCTGCGCGAACACCTTGGCAGGCAGGTCGAGGTAGACGCCGCCCGGGCGTCCCGAGACCGCGGCACGGATGGCGCGCGCGACACCGACGCCGATGTCCTCGGCATGCAGCACGCGGAAAGCCGCCTTGCACAGCGGCTTGGCGATGGCGAGCTGGTCCATCTCCTCGTAGTCGCCCTGCTGCAGATCGACCACTTCGCGCTCGCTCGATCCGCTGATGAGGATCATCGGGAAGCAGTTGGTCGTTGCATTGGCCAGCGCGGTCAGGCCGTTGAGGAAGCCGGGGGCCGATACCGTCAGGCATATGCCCGGCTTCTGGGTCAGGAAGCCGGCGATTGCCGCGGCATTGCCGGCGTTCTGCTCGTGGCGGAAGGAAATCATGCGCATGCCGGCGGCCTGGGCACGGCGGGTCAGATCGGTGATCGGAATGCCCGGCAGGCCGTAGAAGTTGGTGATGCCGTTGAGCTTGAGCGCATCGATCAGCAGATCGGCACCGTCGCTCAGTGCCTGCGCTTGTGTTTCGGTCGTCATGTCTGGATGCCTCGCGTTCTTGCCGTCTGTGTGACAGGGGTTGATGTCGCCTGAATCGGTACCGCGATTTACAGGGACCGCGATCCCGCGTTCGTGGTTGATTCAAACGAGCTGAAGTGGCTCATTTTGAGTGGGAAGCATGATAGGGGGCGGGGCTCTTTTCTGCTCTTGACCCCGGTCAATTTTGCAGCAGTATGCCCGCAGCGAGGCTCATCGGTGCTGCGATGCGTCAAAGGGGCTATCGGGGAACGCTCAGATTTTGCCGCGGCGTTTCAGCCGGCTGAGGGTTTCCGGGGACAGGTTAAGGTAAGACGCCAGTTCCTTTTTCGGCAGCCGGTTCCCGATCTCCGTGTTCTTGCGCATGAACCTCTGGACGCGGCCCGGCGCATCGAGCAGGTGCAGGGTGATGGTATGCGCCATGACCTCGCTCATAAGGCGCATGACCTCCATTTCGAATTCGCCCTTGATTTTCGGGTGGCGCTCGAGGAATGCGGCCCATTGCAGCATCGACAGCTTGGCGGCGCGCACCTTGGTCACCGCCCGGATCGAGTACGGCATCGGCGTTTTCAGTCGCCACGCCGCGTAACTGGTGTCGATGTCGCTCTCCGCCGCGAAGCGCAGGATCATTTCCTTTCCCTGCGAGTTCGATACCGTGCGCTTGAGGATGCCGTCAATGATGAAATACTGCTCCATCGAATGCGTGCCCTGGTGCTCCAGCGTTTCACCCTTGGCGTAATCGGAAATCTCGAGCAGCGGCTCGAACTCGTTCCATTGCGCCGCGGTCAGGTTTTTCAGCACGAGATTCTGCCGAAGTTGCACGCGGATGATTCTGGATTGGGCGTGGAGTGCGAGCTGGGTCATGGACGTCGATTGTATTACTTTTATAACTGCCTGTTTATTCAGTGATATTTCCGAGGCGCAGAATCTTGACTGCGGTCAAGGCCGCGACATGGCGCATTTCCTATAGTGGCGCCCTCCCGCCCGGAGGAACGTATTTCAGACAGGCGGCGTCACGGCCGTGACTACAGCGGCATAATCAGCGTGCAGGTGTTGTTCATCCGCCGCGGAATTATTGGAGATCAGAATGGAAGCGTTGAAGGGTGTCCGGATTCTTGACATGACCCACGTGCAGGCAGGCCCGACTTGCTCGCAGTTGCTGGCGTGGATGGGGGCTGACGTGATCAAGTTCGAGCCGCCGCAGGGTGATGCCACCCGCGGCCAGCTGCGCGACGTGCCGAATGCGGACAGCCTGTATTTCACGATGCTCAACTGCAACAAGCGCTCGATCACCGTCAATATGAAGAATGCCGAGGGCAAGACGGTGTTCGTCGATCTGCTGAAGAAGTGTGACATCGTCATGGAAAACTTCGGCCCCGGTGTGCTTGACCGCTTCGGTTTCACCTGGGAAAAAATCCGCGAAATCAACCCGAAGATCGTCATGGGGTCGATCAAGGGTTTCGGCTCCAGCGGCCCGTATTCGGATTTCAAGGCTTACGAGAATGTTGCCCAGGCCATGGGTGGTGCGATGAGCACCACCGGCGTGCCTGACGGGCCGCCCTTTGTCACCGGTGCGCAAATCGGCGATTCCGGCACCGGGCTTCACCTCGCGATCGGACTGCTGGCGGCGCTTCATCATGCCAACCGAACCGGCAAGGGCCAGTACGTCGAGGTGGCGATGATGGACGGCGTGATGAACCTCTGCCGCGTCAAGTGGCGCGACCATCAGCGGCTGACCCGCGGCGGCCTTTCGGAGTATTCCGTGCCGACGCATCAGGGTATGGGCGCCACCCCGCGTGCCGGCAACGATTCCGGCGGCGGCCAGCTCGGCAATGCCATCCAGTGCAAACCCGGCGGTCCCAATGACTTCATATATGTCGTGGTGCAGGAGGCAGTGTGGGATGCATTGGCAAAACGCATCGGCCCCGACCTCGGCATGCCGGACCTTGCCACCGATCCGAAGTTCGCAACCATCGGTGAGCGCCGCAAGAACCAGGGCGAGATGTGGGCGCTGATCACGAAGTTCGCGTCGCAACACACCAAGCGCGAGTTCATGGCCATCCTCAATCCGCTGGATGTGCCCTGCGGCCCGATCATGTCGACGGAAGACCTGGCCAACGACGAGCACGTGCGCGGACGCGACATGTACGTCGAGCTCGACCATCCGCAGCGCGGCAAGTGGTACAACGTCGGCATGCCGATCAAGCTCTCGGAATCGCCCGCGGTGATCCGTCGTTCCCCGCTGCTTGGCGAGCACACCGACGAGGTTTTGAAGGAAGTGCTCGGTTACGATGCCGGGCAGATCGAAAAACTGAAGACCGCCGGCGCGTTCAGCGCGCCGCCGAAAAAGAAATAACCCCGGCAAAGGACGCACATGAAAATCGCGATTATCGGCCAGCAGGATTTCGGCAAATCGGTGCTCGAGGCCTTCCTTGAGCGCAAGGACGAGGTGGCAGGCGTGTTCTGCGCGCCGGAGAAGCCAGGCGCAAAACCCGATCCGCTGCGCACCGCGGCGGAAGAGCGGGGCCTGAAGGTGTTCCAGTTTGCCTCGCTGCGGGTGCCGGAGGCGCATGACGCGCTGAAGTCGCTGAACGTCGACATCGGCGTGATGGCCTATGTGCTGCAGTTCGCACCGGACAGCTTTGTGCACCTGCCGCGGCTGGGCACCATCCAGTACCATCCGTCGCTGCTGCCCAAGTACCGCGGTCCGTCGTCGATCAACTGGCCGATCATCCGCGGCGACACCAAGACGGGATTGACCATTTTCCGCCCCAACGAGGGGCTGGACGAAGGTCCGGTGATCCTGCAGAAAACCTGCGACATCGGCCCCGACGAAACCATCGGCGAGGTCTATTTCAACAAGCTGTTCCCGATGGGCGTGAAAGCGATGCTGGAGGCGGCCGATCTGGTGTATGCCGGCAAACACAGCGAGACGGTGCAGGATGAATCGCAGGCCAGCTACGAAGGCTGGTGCCGCGCCGGCGAGGCGCATATCCAGTGGGCGAACCATGTCGATTTTGTCTACAACCTGATCCGCGGCACCAATCCCGCACCGGGGGCATGGACCACGCTCAACGGCAAGAAAGTGCAGATTTTTGACGCGCGCAAACACCTGTTCCGCAAATTCGGCGATGTGGTCGGCAAGATCGGTGAGGTCGCCGAGGTGACCGAAAGCAGTTTCAAGGTCACTGCACAGGGTGGTTTCATCGAGGTACTACGGGCGCGCGGCGAGGACGGCAAAAAGCTGTCGGGCGGCGATTTTGCGCGTGCCAACGGCCTGGCGAAGGGCGCCTTGCTTGGCAACTAGGACAGCCCCATGAATCCGGAAAAGCCACGCTGTTGCGTGGCTTTTTTGTTTTAATGTAACTATTTGTTTTTTATATATTTTTTTGGAATTTCCTGAGGCGAGGTCAAAACGCGCGGATTTTCCCGCAGGTGACAGCACGCCGGTCGGTCTCCGATGACCGATGGTCGGATGCCCCGATTCGGGCTGTGACGTTTTGCACTAAGTCCTTAAAAAAAAGCAATTTTCAGGGGCGGATATCGTAAAATCTGTGAAACACCGTCGTTAAGCCATTCTCTACAAACATAAAAACGGCACGGAACGGGCGCAAAGGGATGAAAAAGCTGGGTTTCTGGAAGGCGGACTGGTTTCTGGGGCTCGTCGTTGCCGTCGTGATGCTGGTTGCGGCACGCGGTGACCTGATCCAGAGCCTGGAGCGCAAGGCCTATGACCTCGGCGTCCAGGCCGCCACACGCTCGCCTTCCGATCGCATCGCCGTCATCGCCATCGACGATGCCAGCATCGCCAACATCGGGCGCTGGCCTTGGTCGCGGGATGTGCATGCCCGCATGATCGACCTGCTGGCCGGTGCCCAGGCGAAGGTGATTGCCAACACGACGTTCTTCTTCGAGCCGCAGCGCGATGCCGGCCTGGTTTATGTCGAGAAGCTGCTGAACCTGCACAACGAACTGGCGGCACAGGCTGATCCCAAGGCGGCTGCGGCCAATGAGGGCCTGGCCCGCATCGGTGCGGTGCTGACCGAGGCGGAACAGGCCCTAAATACCGACCGCAAACTGGCCGGCAGCATGAAAGCCGCCGGAAATGTCGTGCTGCCAATGGTGTTCCAGCAACTGGCAGAGCCGCAGGGCAATCCCGACAAACCGCTGCCGAACTACGTGCTGGACAGCGGCATGGCCGGGCCGCGCGGGGTTGACGTGCTGCCGCCGCCGGGCGTGTTCCCGCTGTACCCGGTGGCTGAGCTCGGGCCGGCGGTTGCGAGCATCGGGCATCTCAATGCAGACATCGATGTCGACGGCGCGGTGCGTGCGGAGCCGCTGCTGGTGCGCTACTACGACCAGGTGTTTCCGGCGCTGTCGGTGATGGTGGCGGCGCGCAGCCTGAATCTGGGCGTGGCCGACATCAAACCGGTCTGGGGCGAGGCCCTGCAGCTCGGCAAGCTGAGGGTGGCCACCGATCCCGCGCTGCGGATGCACACGTTTTTCTATGCCGACCGCGACGGCCGCCCCGCTTTTCCGGTGGATTCGTTTTTCGACGTGATCAGCGGCAAGGTGCCGGCTGCGAAGTACCGCGACAAGATCGTGCTGATCGGCCCCACGGCAGCCGGGCTGGGTTCCGCGCAGGTGACACCCGTCTCTCCGGCCACGGCACCGGTACTGACCCTGGCGCACACCGTGTCGAGCATTCTCGGCGAACACTTTTTCGTCACGCCTTCCTGGGGCATATGGGTGCAGCTCGGCGTATTCCTTGCCGTGACGCTGTACCTGATCGTTGTCCTGCCGCGGCTCAGGGCCGGCATTGCCGCGGTGATCAGCCTCATCATCGGCGTTGCGCTGATCGGCGCGCACTTCGGCCTGATGGTGGGCCAGCTGATGTGGATACAGTTCATGGGCTCGGCGGCGCTGCTCGCCGTCGGTTATGCCGCGCTGACCACCAAACGTTTCCTGGTGACCGAGCGCGGCAAGGAAAAATCGGATGCCGAATCCGCGGAATCGAACCGGATGCTGGGCATTGCCTACCAGGCCCAGGGCCAGCTGGATCTGGCCTGGGACAAATTCCGCCAGTGCCCGCTCAACGATCCGGTGATGGAGAACCTCTACAGCCTTGCGCTCGATTTCGAGCGCAAGCGCCAGTTCAACAAGGCGGAATCGGTGTTCCGCTACATGGCCGAATTCGATCCCAAGTTCCGCGACCTGGAGCAGCGGCTGACACGCGCCAAGGCGCTGTCGGAAACAGTGATTCTCGGCGGCGCGCAGGGGCATCCCGGCGGCACCGTGATGCTCGAAGGCGGTGGCATGGAAAAACCGATGCTCGGCCGCTACCAGGTGGAGAAGGAACTCGGCAAGGGTGCGATGGGCGTGGTCTACCTCGGCAAGGATCCGAAGATCGGCCGCGTGGTGGCGATCAAGACCATGGCGCTGTCGCAGGAGTTCGAGGGCGATGAACTGGTCGAGGTCAAGGAGCGCTTTTTCCGCGAGGCGGAAACGGCGGGCCGCCTCACCCATCCGAACATCGTCACCATCTACGACGCGGGCGAAGAGCATGACCTGGCCTACATCGCGATGGAGTTCCTGAAGGGGCGCGATCTCGTGCCGTACACCAAGCCGGATGCGTTGCTGCCGGTGCCCCAGGTACTGTCGATCATCGCCCGCGTCGCCGAAGCGCTGGGTTACGCCCACCAGCAGAATGTCGTGCACCGCGACATCAAGCCCGCAAACATCATGTACGAGCCGGAAAGCGATACTCCGAAAGTGACGGACTTCGGCATCGCGCGGGTCACCGATTCCTCCAAAACCAAGACCGGCATGGTGCTGGGCACGCCGTCCTACATGTCCCCCGAGCAACTGGCGGGCAAGAAGGTGGAAGGACGCTCCGACCTGTTCTCGCTGGGCGTCACGCTCTACCAGATGCTCAGCGGCAAGCTGCCTTTCCAGGGAGATTCGATGGCGCAGCTGATGTTCAAGATTGCCAACGAGCCGCATGTCGACATCCGCACGCTGAATCCGGCGCTGCCGGCCTGCGTCGCCGCGGTGACCAACAAGGCGCTGGCCAAGGACCCCGACCAGCGTTACCAGAGCGGCGAGCAGATGGCCAAGGCGATCCGGCTTTGCCTGGGCACGCTGGCCGGCAAACCTGCCGCAGCCGCGACGTCCTGAGGGCCGACCATGGACCTGTCCGGCGTCTTCGAAATCGCGACGGCCACCCACTCCGGGATGGTGCGCTCCCACAACGAGGACAGCATTGCGGTGGACGCGGCTGCCGGCCTTGCGGTGCTGGCCGACGGCATGGGCGGATACAACGCGGGCGAAGTGGCCAGCGGCATCGCGGTGGCGATGATCAGCGCCGAACTGAAAAAGGCGCTGGCGGCACGCGGCGAAGGTTTTGACATCGCGGCTGCAGAGCGGCTGGTCGGTGAACACGCCGTCCGGGCCAACAACGCGATTTTCCAGGCTTCCCAGAATCAGGCGCAGTATGCGGGCATGGGCACCACGCTGGTGGTCGTGCTGCTGTATGACGACAGGCTGGTGGTCGGGCATATCGGCGATTCCCGGCTCTACCGTTTCCGCGAGGGCAAGCTGGAACAGGTGACCCGTGACCACTCGCTGCTGCAGGAGCAGATCGACAGCGGCCTCATCACCAGGGAACAGGCGCGTCATTCACAGAACAAGAACCTGGTGACGCGGGCGGTGGGCATCGATCCGGAAGTCGAGGCGGAAGTCCACAGCTATCCGGTGCTGCCGGGCGACATCTACCTGCTGTGCTCGGACGGGCTCAACGACATGGTGACCGACGAGGACATGGAGTTGACGCTGGGGTCGCTGCAGGCCAACCTGCCGCTGGCGGCGGAGCAGCTGGTGCAGCAGGCCAACGACAATGGCGGTCGTGACAATGTTTCGGTTATTCTGGTGCGCGTGCTAAAGGGCTTTCCGGCCCGCGCGGGGTTGGTTGACCGGCTGAAGTCCTGGTTCAGATAAGCAACGGGGATACTACTATGGCGAAGTTGATACTTTCTCTCGAGGGCTCGATGATCCGCGAGGTTCCGCTGGACAAGGAGCGGATCATGATCGGCCGCAAACCCTCCAACGAGATCCAGATCGAGAATCTGGCCGTGAGCGGCGAGCATGCCTGCATCGTGACCATACTCAATGATTCCTTCCTCGAGGATCTGGGCTCCACCAACGGCACGCTGGTGAACGGGAGTCCGATCAAGAAGCACATCCTGCAGAACAACGATGTGATCGAGATCGGCAAGTACAAGCTCAAGTATGTGGCGGATGCGCCTGCAGCCGGCCACGCGGCCGGCGAAGACTTCGAGAAGACGATGATCCTGCGTGCGCCGCCCAAACCGGCCCCGGCCCCCGCGGCGGCAAAACCGGCCAATGAGCCGGCACCGCCGTCCAAACCCTCGATGCCGCCGCCGACACCGCGGCCGGTTCCCCCGCTGGCGAAACCCGCCGCGCCACCGCCGGCCGCAGCGCCTGCGGCCGCGTCGCAGGCGCTCGCCGCGGTGCAGATCCTGACCGGTCCCAGTGCCGGCAAGGAACTGGATCTTGTGAAGAACCTCACCACGCTGGGCAAGCCCGGCCTCCAGGTTGCGGTGATTACCCGCCGTCCCCAGGGCTATTTCATCACGCACGTGGAGGGCGCCAAGTTCCCGGTTGTCAACGGCAAGATGATTGATGCCCAGGCCCAGCCCCTGCAGGATCACGACGTCATCGAGCTTGCCGGCGTGAAAATGGAATTTTTCGTAAAAAAATAAGCATCCGCATGTTCGCGGCGGCGGCAGCGGGGCGCGCCCCGGACCGGCTGAGGCTCGCGGCTTTCCGCGCGTTTGATGTCCCTGCGACGACAGGGCTGCACTAGGACGACAGGGTGAGAAAAAATCTGACGCGCATTGTGATCGGCATGGCGATTGTCGTCGTGTTCCTCGCGCATGCCGTGCATGTTCTGCGCGTCCCCTTCCTCGACAATCTCGAAGCCATCATTTACGACACCCGGCTGCGGCTGACCATGCCGAACACCATCGACCCGCGGGTGGTGATCCTCGATATCGACGAAAAAAGCCTGCAGGAGAAGGAAAAGGGCGGCGAGGGCCGCTGGCCGTGGCCGCGCGACCGGCTGGCGCTGCTGCTGGACAAGCTGTTCGACAAGTACGGCATCGCAGTGGTCGGTTTCGACGTGGTGTTTGCGGAGCGCGACGAATCTTCAGGCATTCGCGTGCTTGAGCGCCTGGGGCAGCGTGAACTGAAAGGGGTGCCGCAGTTCCAGTCGGTGCTCGACCAGGTGCGGCCGCAGCTCGAATACGACGACATTTTCGCCCGCAAGATGAAAGGGCGCGCCGTGGTGCTGGGGCATGTGTTCCTCAGCGATGATCCGGCCAGTGCCAGCAAGAAGGGCATGTTGCCGCCGCCGGTGCTGCCCGCGGGCACTTTCGGTGGCCGCAAGGTCGGCGTGACCTCGTGGACCGGCTACACGGCCAATCTTGAACGTCTGCAGGGCGCCGCAATCAGCGCGGGCCACATCAACCCGCTGCCGGACCAGGACGGCATCACCCGGCGCGTGCCGATGCTGGTGGAGCATGCCGGGGCCTATTACGAGCCCCTGTCGCTGGCGATGGTGCGTGCCGTCACCGGGCAGCCGCCGGTGGTTCCCGTGGTTGGCGGGGATGGCTCCGCCGATTACAGCGGACTGGAATGGGTCAAGGCCGGCCCTTTCTCGGTCCCGGTCGATTTCCAGGCGGCGGCGCTGGTGCCCTACCGCGGTGGCAAAGGCAGTTACCGTTACTACTCGCTGGTCGATGTGCTCAACGAGCGGGTTCCCGTCGACGAACTGAAGGGCAAGATCGCACTGGTCGGCACCACGGCACCGGGGCTGCTTGACCTGCGTGCGACGCCGGTGGATCCGGTGTTCCCGGGGGTGGAAATCCATGCCAACCTGATTGGCGGCATACTCGACGGCAATATCAAGCAGCGCCCGCCGTACGTGGTCGGCGCGGAATTCATACTGTTGCTGCTGTCCGGGGCGGCGCTGGCCCTGCTGCTGCCGATGCTGGCACCGTTCAAGTCCATGCTGGTGACGGCGCTGGTGTTGCTGGCGGTGATCGGGACCAATCTTACGGTGTTCCACTCGGGGAATCTGGTGCTGCCGCTGGCCTCCGGCATCCTGCTGATCCTGGTGCTGTTCACCTTCAACATGGCTTACGGCTTCCTGGTCGAAGCACGCGGCAGCCGGCTGATCGCCGGCCTGTTCGGGCAGTATGTGCCGCCGGAACTGGTCGAGGAAATGGCACGCAACCCGGAGCAGTTCAACATGGCTCCCCGCGCCGAGGAACTGTCGGTGCTGTTCTCCGACGTGCGCGGATTCACGACGATTTCGGAGAGCCTGACCCCGGAGGACCTGTCGGTCTACATCAATGACTATCTGACCACCATGAGCCTGGTGATCCGCGAGGGCCACCGCGGCACGCTCGACAAGTACATCGGTGATGCGATCATGGCTTTCTGGGGTGCGCCGATGGCCGATCCCAAGCACGCGCAGAATGCGGTGCTGGCAGCCCTCGACATGATGAAGCAGGCGAAGGTGCTCAACGAAAAATTCCATGCCAGGGGCTGGCCGCCGTTTGCCATCGGCATCGGCGTCAACTCGGGCGTGATGCGCGTCGGCGACATGGGGTCCCAGATCCGCAAGGCGTACACCGTGATGGGGGATGCGGTGAATCTCGGCTCCCGGCTTGAGGGCATCACCAAGCAGTACGGCGCCGACATCATCATCGGCGAGGCGACCAAGGCACGCATTACCGGCGTCGTGCTGCGCGAGATCGACCTGGTGCAGGTCAAGGGCAAGGACGAGCCGGTCGCGATCTACGAGCCGCTGGGGCTGGAGGGCGAGGTCGAACAGAAGCAACTGGACGAGGTCAAATTATGGAGCCAGGCTCTGCGGTTTTACCGTGCCCAGGACTGGGACAAGGCGGAATTGCAGCTGATCAACCTCAAGAAGGTGGCTGCCAAAACCTATCTTTACGACGTCTTTCTGGAGCGCATTGCTGAATATCGTGCGAACCCGCCGGGACCGGAGTGGAAAGGTGTCCATAAATTCGAAACCAAATGATGGCACGCGCAGCCCGGTCGGTGCCGGGGATGTCGACCGTTGTTTTTAAAAACTAAATAAAATCAATTATTTATGCTGCATAAATCGCGGGGCAGTCATGTCTGACACAGAGCGCAAACTTGCGGTAGTCTCCAGACACGGTGTCCGGGTTTTCCGGCGAGGCAATCAGCCGTCCTGCGGCTGAATACACCGATTGTGTGACACACTTCAAACTGCGGCAGGCGGAAACGGTCATGGGTGCAATCTGCCATGGCCCTGATGCCGCCGCGGCGCATGAAAAAGCCCGGTCAGGGCGGGATATTCGGATTCTGAGTCGTCCGGCGCGGGATTTCCGGACCAGGCGGCACAGGAAGCAGCGGAAAGAAAAGGGGTGACCATGAGCACAGTACTCCAGCCCAAACCGGCGGCAGCGGCAGACAATCTGGCTGAAAAACTGAATTTCCAGCAGAAACTGCAGGCCGTCACCAACAAGATCCACGCGACCAAGAACATCGACGAGATCATCCTCGAGCTGTCGCAGGAGTTGTGCAACCTGTTCAATGCCGACCGCCTGACCATCTACCTGCTGAGCGAGGACAAGGGTTCGATCATTTCGAAGGTCAAGACCGGGCTGAACTCCTTCAAGGACATCAAGCTGCCGATCAACGAGCAGTCCGTGGCCGGTTATGTCGCGGCCAGCAAGCGCATTGTCAATATCCGTGACGTCTACGACGACGCCGAGCTCAAATCCCACAGCGGCCAGCTCAACTTCCTGAAGGCCGTCGATGCCAAAACCGGGTACCGCACCAAGCAGATGCTGGTGGCGCCGGTGATCGAGGCGAAGTCCAGGGATCTGATCGGGGTCGTGCAGATCATCAACAACAAGTCCGGCACACCGTTCCCGTCGATGATGGAGGAGGGGGTGCAGTCGCTGACCGAGACGCTGGCCATCGCCTTCCGCCAGCGCCAGGGCCCGATGATGCAGGTGCGCAGCAAGTATGACGGTCTGGTCACCAACGCGGTCATCTCCGGCGAGGAACTGGAACTGGCGCAGCGTTCGGCGCGGCGCAAGAACCTGGATGTCGAAACGGTGCTGACCGGCGAGTTCCAGGTCAAGCTGCCCGCGCTGGGGGAGGCCCTCGGCAGTTACTTCGGCGTGCCCTACGAGCCGTTCAAGCAGGACCGCATCAAGCCGCCGGACCTGATGAAGAACATGAACCGCGAGTTCTGCCAGACCAACCAGTGGGTGCCTCTGGACGACACCAAGGACGGCATCATCGTGATGACCACCGACCCCGAGCGGGTCAAGGCCTCGCGGATGGTGAACAACGTGTTTCCGAAGAGCAAGATCGTCTTCCGGGTGACCACCAACAGCGAGTTTGTCAGCACCCTCGACCAGATGTTCGGCGCCGGCAGCGGCCTCGAGGATTCCGGCAACATCGAGGACATGCTCGGCACGCTGGATGACGAGGCCGAAGGCGAGGGCGGCGGCGGTGATGACGTGGCCTCTGCCGCGGCGGACAACGAACTGGTCAAACTGGTCAACAAGATCATTATCGATGCCTACCAGATGGGGGCGTCGGACATTCACATCGAGCCTTATCCCGGCAAGTCGAAAACCGAAATCCGCTTCCGCCGCGACGGATCCCTGCAGCCCTACATCCAGGTGCCGGCGAGTTACCGCAGTGCGCTGGCCGCGCGCCTGAAGATCATGTGCGACCTCGACATTTCCGAGCGCCGGCGGCCGCAGGACGGCAAGATCAAGTTCAAGAAATTCGGTCCCCTGGACATCGAGCTGCGGGTGGCGACGATTCCGTCAGCGGGCGGTGTCGAAGACATCGTCATGCGTATCCTGGCGGCCGGCGAGCCGATTCCCCTGGACAAGCTGGGGCTGACCAAGCGCAACCTTGAGACCCTGAAAGAGGTGGTGTCCAAACCCTATGGCCTCTTTTTCGTCTGCGGTCCGACTGGTTCGGGCAAAACGACGACGCTGCACTCGGTGCTGGGTTACCTGAACACGCCGGACACCAAGATCTGGACCGCCGAAGACCCGGTGGAGATCACGCAGAAAGGCCTGCGCCAGGTGCAGATGAACCCGAAGGCCGGCATGACCTTCGCGGTGGCGATGAAGGCCTTCCTGCGGGCCGATCCGGACATCATCATGGTCGGCGAGATGCGCGACAAGGAAACCACCGGCACCGGCATCGAAGCCTCGCTGACCGGCCACCTGGTGTTCGCCACCCTGCACACCAACAGCGCGCCGGAGTCGATCATCCGCCTGCTCGACATGGGCATGGATCCCTTCAACTTTGCCGATGCGCTGCTCGGCATCCTGGCGCAGCGCCTGGCGAAGCGGCTGTGCGGCAAGTGCAAGAAACCCCATGAGGCGACTCCCGAGGAAATCCAGGCGCTGCTTACCGAGTTTTCTCTCGAGCTGAAGAACACGGCGAGCTGGAAGAAGGACCCCAAGGCCGCCGAGGAGAAGGTGCTGGAGGACTGGGTCAAGGAATACGGCAACGAGAACGGCAAGCTGGTGATCCACGATCCGGTGGGCTGCGAGGTCTGCGGCGGCAGCGGTTACAAGGGGCGTGTCGGCCTGCACGAGCTGCTGGTCGGCACTGATCCGCTGAAGAAAAACATCCAGGAGCACGCGCGGGTTGCCGAAATGGTGGCCACTGCGCTGGATGACGGCATGCGCACCCTGAAGCAGGACGGCATCGAAAAGGTGCTGATGGGCATCACCGACATGAAGCAGGTGCGCGCGGTCTGCATCAAGTAAGAAACCCGCGGTTGCCGCAGCCATGAATACCGTCCAAGCCCCGCCGGCCCACGGCGACCTGTCGCACCGGCTGTCCGAGTTGCTGCGCATCGGCGCCGCGTTGTCCAAGGAGCGCGACATCAACCGCCTGCTGGAGGCGATCCTGGTGGCGGCCAAGGACATCACCAATGCCGATGGCGGCACGCTCTACCGCATGACGGAAGACCGGCAGGCCCTGCGTTTCGAGATCATGCGCAACGACACCCTGGGTATCGCGATGGGCGGCACCAGCGGCGAGGACATACCCTTCTATCCGGTCAACCTGTTCGACCGGGAGGGCGGGGCGATCCACAGCATGGTTGCGGCCTACGCGGTCCACCATGATTGCTCCGTCAACATCGCCGACGCCTACACCGAGGCCGGTTTCGATTTTTCGGGCACCAAGAATTTCGACAAGAAAACGGGTTACCGCTCGACTTCCTTCCTGACGGTGCCGATGAAAAACCATGAGGACGAGATCATCGGCGTCCTCCAACTGATCAATGCCAAGCGCCGCCCGGACGGAGAAGTGGTGCCGTTTTCCGGTGACGACCAGAAGCTGGCCGAGTCGCTGGCCTCGCAGGCGGCAATCGCGCTGACCAACCGGCTGCTGATCAACCATCTGGAGACCCTGTTCGAGTCTTTCATCCAGATGATCAACGCGGCAATCGACGACAAGTCGCCCTACACCGGCGGACACTGCGAACGCGTGCCGACGCTGACCATGCTGCTGGCGGAGGCGGTGAACAACTGCAGGGTGGGTCCCCTGCGCGATTTCTCGATGGACGAGCGCGACCGTTACGAGCTGAAAATCGCCGGCCTGCTGCACGACTGCGGCAAGGTCACCACGCCGGTGCACGTGGTCGACAAGGCCACCAAGCTGCAGACCATCAATGACCGCATCGAACTGATCGACACCCGCTTCGAGGTGGTCCGACGCGATGCGGAAATCGCACAGTTGCGGGGAGAGTCTTCCGCGGAACAGACGGCATCATTGCTGAATGCCATCAGGGAGGACCGCGACTTTCTGCGCCGCACCAACATCGGTGGCGAGGCAATGAGTGATGCCGACATCGCGCGGGTCAGGGAGATTTCCGCCCGTTACCCGTGGCGGGGGCCGGACGGCAGCACCGCGCCGTTCCTGAGTGATGACGAGATCGAGAACCTGACCATCCGCGCCGGCACGCTGACCGCGGCCGAACGCGAGATCATCAATCACCATATCGAAGTCACGATCCAGATGCTCGAGTCGCTGCCCTGGCCGCGGCACCTGAAGAATGTGCCGGAATATGCCGGCGGCCACCACGAGCGCATGGACGGGAAGGGTTATCCCCGCGGGCTGACCCGGGAGCAGATGTCGGTGCAGGCGCGCTGCATGGGCATCGCCGACATCTTCGAGGCGCTGACGGCCAAGGACCGCCCGTACAAGAAGGGCAAGACACTGACCGAATCGCTGACGATCCTCGGCAAGTTCAAGCTGAACGGCCATGTCGATCCGGACCTGTTCGACATTTTCATGTGGGAAAAGGTCTACGAGAAATATGCCGCCGAGTTTCTCGATCCCGAGCAGATCGATACGGTGGATGTGTCGCGGATACCCGGTTACCGGCCGCCGCCGGTGCAATAGCCGCGGGCGGTCAGTCCTTCTTCGACACCGCGACGACCAGTTTCTCAGTGATCATTTCGATGAACCCGTCATCGTAGCCCTGTTCCTTCATTTCCCAGCGGAAGGTGTTTGCGAGGCGGGCTTTCTTGTAGAGGCCCAGCTTGTGCTCCTTCCTGAAGGCGGTCGCGGTTTCGAACAGCGCATCGACTTTCGGCTCCAGTGTCTTGAGCGAAACGCCGGGATTGCCGGGGGAAGCCTTCCCTTTCGGCGGACGCAGCGCCATGACCTTGTCGACGAGTCCGCGCGCGAATTCATCCACCTGTTTTCCAGAAACCGATCCGAAAAGACCCATGACACATTCCTTTGAGCGGGATGAAAGAATCGCCTGTGTAGAATGCGAGAATACCAAGCATGAACCTGCAGGTGTAGCCCCGCAGACGGCCGGGCGGCCTGAAGGATTTTCATTGGCGGCCGGAAGTACGGGACGAAACTGATGCGCATGTTGAAAAATCTGCTGACCGGCCTGTGGCAGGCGCCTGCCGCTGCTGCGCGTGCGGCACTTGAACAGGAGGCGATATCCAGCCTCGGGCCGGCAATTGAAGCATTTAATGCCGGTCGTTATGAAGAGGCGGTCCGGGCCTGTGAGACGGTTATCGCCGGGCAGCCAGACAGTGCGCAGGCCCGCCATCTATGCGCGCGTGCCCTGATGGCGCTGCAGCGCCATGCCGAGGCTTTGCCCCTGCTGAAGGTTGCCGTGGACATCGATCCCGCGCTCGCTGATGCCCACGGGGATCTGGCAAGGATCCGCTTCGAGGCCGGGGATCATCAGGCGGCCGAAAAACATGCCCGTGACGCGGTGGCCGCGCAGCCTGCCGAGGCACGCTTCCGTGAAGTGCTGGCCGATGTGCTGCAGGCAACGGGGCGCGACCGTGACGCACTGACAGAGCTGTTTGCAGCCCTGGAGTTTGCGCCGGAGCGCCAGGACCTGCTGCTCCGGTTATGTGCCGGCCTGGACCGTGCGGGCCGGCACCGCGAGATGCTGCCGCTGGCCGAACGCGCCGTCGCGGAAAACGGCGAGAATTTCGAGACGCTGTGCTGCCTTGCGCTGGCGCAGTTCGGCGTGGATGAACTGGAGGCTGCCGAGGCGACGGCGAGAAAAGCCTTGCGACTTCGCAGCGACGACTCGGCCCCCTATGTGGTGCTGGGCAATGCATTGTTCGAACTGGGCAGGCCCGATGAAGCGCTGGCGGCCCACCGCCGGGCGCTGAAACTCGATCCCGATTCAGCGGCAGCGCGTTATGACATTGGCCTGATCAATCTGATGCGCTGCCGCTTTCGCGAGGGCTGGGAGCATTTCGAGCAGCGCCTGAACATCAACCGTTTCAGGGCATGGCGGTCCTGTGAGCCGCGCTGGAACGGCAGGGCTCTGCAAGGCCGGACCATCCTGGTGATGCGTGAACAGGGGCTGGGGGACGAGATCATGTATGCCTCCTGCTATCCCGATCTGCTCAGGCAGTCGGCGCAGTGTCATATTGAATGCGATCCGCGTCTCGAACGTTTGTTCACCCGTTCCTTTCCCGGAGCCCGTTTCCATCCCCTGCAGGATTTGCACACCCGGGAACGCACGGATCCGGGCGTGCCGGTGGACGTTTACAGTTACGCCGGCAGCCTGCCGCGTCACTTCCGCAACGGATTGCAGGAATTTCCGGCGCACAGCGGATACCTGAAACCTGATCCGCAGCGGGTCGGGCATTGGCGGCAGCGGCTTGCTGCGCTGGGGACCGGCCTCAAGGTCGGCATTTCCTGGCGGGGAGGCGTGGCAGTGACCCGCCGTGGCCGCAGGTCGCTGGATCTGACACAGTTGTTGCCGGTCTTGTCGGTGCCGGGTGTGCACTGGATCAATCTGCAGTACGGGGACCGGGACGCCGATATCGCGGAGTTTTCCGCTGCACAGGGTATCGCCATCACGGACTGGCCGGAGGCCATCGACCGGGACTATGACGAAACGGCGGCGCTGGTCAGCGCGCTGGATCTGGTGATTTCCGTGTGCACATCGGTGGTTCACCTGACCGGCGCGCTGGGCCGGCCGGCGTGGGTGATGACGCCGCGGATTCCCGAGTGGCGTTATGGCCTCGGGCGCGACACCATGCCCTGGTATCCCTCGGTGCGTCTGTTCCGGCAACCCGGGCGCGGTGAATGGCAGCCGGTCATTGCCGAAATCCGGGAACGGCTGCAGGATCAGGCGAAAGGCCAAGACTGACAATTTTTGTCAATTTGTGACAGCTTGCTGGCTGTCGCGAGTGGGGCGGCTGACATATGGAATCTGTGGGGTTCGACTCTGCAATATCATCCGTGATCCAAATCACGGCCATCTCTGAGTTACGAGGACGATTTATAAAAATACAAATAAAATCAAATAGTTACGTTAATTCAACGAAGTGACTGGATATTGCTGACGCTTTTGGTACAAGACTTGCTCTAATGGGCTGGCGGGCACTGCCCGGCATTACCGTGTTCAACTATTTGGGAGCATCACATGAAAAATCTGCAAAAGGGCTTTACGCTGATCGAACTGATGATCGTCGTGGCGATCATCGGCATTCTGGCGGCAATTGCGATTCCGCAGTACCAGGACTACATCACCCGCGCCAAGTGGCAGGACAACCTGTCCCGCGTCCAGGCCTTCAAGACGGCGATTGCCGAATGCCTGCAGAACAATGCGGGTACGATGGCCGAGTGCGATACGACGGATGAAGTGCGCAGCTCCACCGGCGCGCTGACCCTTCCCGCAGCTTCCGGTAACATCGCCTCGCTGGCCTATGACGCAGCGGGTATTCTGATCACCGGCACGGCTGGCGTTGGTAGCTGCACGGTGTTGGTCACCCCGGACAACTCCAGCGGCTCTTCGGTCGCTTGGTCCTACACCAACGGTGGCGGCTGCAACAAGTCCAAGACCGGCGTGGGCACCTGATACACACTGGCTCTGAAAAAACCCCGGGCGACCGGGGTTTTTTTTGTACTGCACGTCAAGATTGCGTTTGCGCGGGCGGTTTGCATTACGCCGGAATCCGGTTCTAATGTCTGTGGCACCCGCAAATTTTTCCAGGGACAGATGAATCATTCAGTAAACCTGCCGGATCTGCGCCGGGCGTGGCAGGGCACACCGTGGATCGTGCTGGCGGTTGCTGCTTTTGTATTCCTGGCGCCCAACGTCGATCTGGCGACTGCGCTGCAATGGCATGACGGCCAGCGGCTGGGACAGCTGCTGTTGCTGGGCGTGGTGCTGTTGCTGCTGGGCGCGCCCCACAATCTGCGTGCCACGGCCGATGCCTGGAGTTGCCTGCGACCGTGGGTCCGATGGGCTTGGTCGATGGCGCTGGCTCTGGGGCTGGTTTCGAGCGTGCTGGCGGCGCTGCCGCGCTGGGCGCTGCTGGAATGGGGGCTGTTGTGTCTGCTGCTGACGGGGGTATTTGCCGTGGCGGCACAACGGCGGACCGGTGGCGAAAAACTCGATGGCTGGCTGGTACTGCTGTTTTATGCCGCGGCGACGGCCTACACGGTATCCAGCGCTGTCATCTACATGACGATGTTGCTGGCAGGGCCGGCGTACGGACAGGCATTCAATGTCCTGGAGATGTACCACGGGTTTTCCAATGTCCGCTTTTTCGGCTATCTGCAGACCATGCTGCTGCCTTTTCTGCTGCTGCCTGCGATGTGGTGGGGAACTACCCTGACGCGACGTATCCTGCTGTGGAGCGTGCCGATAGCGTGGTGGATGCTGGTGATCGGTTCGGGGTCGCGCGGCACCTGGGTTGCACTGCTGGTCGGGATGATCGCGGTGCTGCTGTTTGCCGGCCGACCGGGCCGTTTTTGGATGCGCTGGCAGCTTGCGGCGCTGGTTGGCGGAGGCGTTTGTTATGTTTTTTTCGTCTTGCTGGTGCCGCAGTGGCTGGCGCAGCCTGCGGTGTACCTGCATCGCACCGGGGAAATCATGTCCCTGTCATTGCGCGAATTGCTGTGGACCGAAGCGCTTCAGTTTGCCTGGCAGCAGCCCTGGCTGGGAATCGGGCCGATGCACTACGCACAGGCGGCTGCCCGGGTTGCCGCGCATCCGCACAATGCCGTGCTGCAATGGCTGGCGGAATGGGGGATTCCTGCGGCCTTGTTGCTGACCGCGCTTTGCGCCACCGCCGGGCTCGCCTTTGCCGGACATGTGCGGCGGGTGGTGCAGGCGGACGGCAGCCGGGTGCCGGTACAGGTGGCGTTGCTGGCAGCCCTTGCCGGTGCCGCGGCGCAGTCGATGGTCGATGGCATCCTGGTGATGCCGGTCAGCCAGACCCTGCTGGTCCTGCTCTGTGGCTGGGCGATGGGGCTTTATTTCGAAGAGCGCCGCTGCACGGCGCAGGGGGATATTTTCGGGCGCGCAGCGGTGGCCGTCGTGGCCCTTGCTGCCGCCACCCTGGTGGCCCGGGGCGTTGTGCCGGAAATCGGCCGCATTGCCGAGCGCGAACAAGCCTACCTTACGGCCTATCCGCCGGAAAATCCGGCCCTGCCGAACTTGATGCCGCGGTTCTGGACGCAGGGACGGATCGAGTAAGCGGCAATCGCTGTCTCAGGTGGCGATGCCCGGATTCCCGTCGACACCGATCACGCGCGGCCGGTTCAGCACCGGCGGCTTGATCACCTTCCGCGCGCGCAGGTAGCGGGTCACGACATCCCATACCGGTTCGCCCGAGGCCCCCTCGGCGACCGGCGCCCAGCTCGCAAGCTTGTAGCTCTTGCCGGCTTCGATCGCCTTGCCTTTCAGCTGCATGGCGCTGATGCGGCTGCCGATTTTCTGCGTCGGGTCGCAGGCGTACTGCAGGCCGCCGACGCGCACCATGTCGCCGCCCTGCTGGAAGTACGGGTCGGGATTGAACAGGTTGTCGCAGATGTCCTCCAGCAGGTTTTTCAGGTTCTCGCCGGTGATGTTGCTGGTGGTCACCTGCGGGTAGGTGATGGCCGTCATGCTCATGAGATCCTCGGTGGTGATTGGCTCGCCGGGCAGGATGGACGTGCCCCAGCGGAAGCCCGGCGAGAACGCGATCTCCGTGTCCTTCTCGGCCAGCAGCGCATCCAGTATCAACTGGTCGAAGCTGCCGTTGAAATTGCCGCGGCGGAACAGCAGGCCTTCGCTGACCGCGAGTTTTTCGCCGAGCCGCGCCTCGTAAGGCGCGCGGTGTTTGCGGATCAGTTCCAACATGGCTGCGTCCGGCGCGAGCAGCTTCGCGAAGACCGGCAGCAGGCGGTAGCGCGAGGACTTGACGCCGCCGCCGCGCACGTCGAGTTCGAGCACGCCGAGGAACTTGCCGTTGGAACCCGCATTGGTGACGAGAGTGATGCCGCCGCGGTTTTTGACCGGGACCGGCTGCGGCACCGCGTCGTGGGTATGTCCGCCGAGGATGGCGTCGATGCCGGAGACCCGTGAGGCGAGCTTGATATCAGTGTCCATGCCGTTGTGTGACAGCAGCACCACGGCCTGCGCGCCTTTCTTGCGCGCCTCATCGACGACCCGCTGCAGGCGTTCTTCCTGGATGCCGAAGGTCCAGTCGGCGACCAGGTGGCGCGGGTTGGCGATCGGCGTATAGGGGAAGGCCTGGCCGATGATGGCCACCGGCGCGCCGTTGATTTCGCGCAGGGTATAAGCGCGAAATACCGGATCGTCGAAATCGGCGGTGCGGATGTTCTGGGCAAGGAATTCGATGCGGCCCTTGAAATCCTTGTTGACGACTTCCTCCACGCGTTTCGCGCCGTAGGTGAATTCCCAGTGCCCGGTCATGATGTCCACGCCCAGCAGCCTGGCCGCGTCGACCATGTCCTGTCCCTTGCTCCACAGTGCGGTGGCCGAACCCTGCCAGGTGTCGCCGCCGTCGAGCAGCAGCGCCCCGGGGCGCTGGGCACGGACCTGCCTGACCAGCGTTGCGAGGTGGGCAAATCCGCCGACCTTGCCGTGGCTGCGGGCGGCTTCGACATAGTCGAGGTGGGTAAAGGCATGGGCCTCACGGGTGCCGGGCTTGAGGCCGAAATGTTTCAGCAGCGCCTCGCCGACGAGGTGGGGCGGGTGGCCGCGGGCATCGGCGATGCCGATGTTGACGTCAGGTTCGCGGAAATAGACCGGCAGCAGTTGCGCGTGGCAGTCCGTGATGTGCATCAGCGTGACGTTGGCGGCGGATTTGCCGAGATCGTACAGCGTGCCGCCGGCTGCGGCAGCAAACGCGGGGCCGGCGCCCAGCGGCAGTCCCTGGGCAGCGGCGACCGCCATGATTTGCAGGAATTCGCGGCGTGAAAGATGCATGGTGCAGGCTCCGAAAAAAAGAGGCTTGGTTGCCCAAGCCTCTGTCGTGTCGCGGGAACGGTGCTTACTTGTTGATCGGGGACTGCGGATCGAGCAGGTAAGCCACCATGTGCGTGATCTGTTCCGGTGTCAGGTGTTTTGTTGCGCCCAGCCGCGGCATGTTGGAGCAGGGGAAGTAGGTCCAGGCGTTGTAGATTTTCTCGTAGGTGTATTTCACGACAGCCTCCGAGTTGCCGCGTTGCTTGCCGTATCCGGTCAGTGACGGCCCGACATTGCCGACATTGATTTCCCCTGGGGCCAGGGCATGGCAGTTCTGGCACAGGCCGCCGTTCTCCTTGCGGTTCTCGGTCTTGCCGTTGCGGATCCGGTCGCCCGCGCCGTCATGTGCCAGCCGGTCGCCCATTTTCCAGTCGCCGTAGAGCTTGCCGGAGGCCGGATACTGGATCGATGCACGTGCCAGTTTGACGATTTCCGCCGCCTCGGCCTGGGTCAGCTTGGCGTCGCCGACCTTGCTGCAGATCTGCTGCGAGCGGTCCTGGTCGAGCCGGCCCTTGTGCGCCGGCGAGTAGGCAAAGGCGTCGTAGACCATTTTTTCCGCCATCTGCCGGGTTGTGGCTTCGTCGGGATAGCTGGCGCAGCCCGCCGCAAGGGCACCAGCTGCGGCCAGGGCAACCCACTTGAGCATATTGGTTTTTTTCATGGTTTCTCCCCCCGTCAGCGTTTGAAGCCGGGCACCTGGATCACGGCGTCGTTGCCCTGGCGGTTGAGGTAAGTGGTCAGAGCGATCGAATAGTCCGTCGCATACTTGAGGTCCGGGAGGCGCATCTGCCAGACGCAGTCGTTAAGGCGCCACTGCATGGTGCGCACGACGAAATGCGAGCCGCGGTAGGCAGGCCAGGTCGATGAGACTTCCTGGGCGCCGGCCTTGCTGGTCATGTGGATCAGATCCTGCAGGCGGATGCGTTTGTCCGGTTCACCGTGGCATTGCACACAGCCGAAATCGGTCTGCCCGCTGCGCCGGAAGAACAGGTATTCGCCGGCCTTGTACATGTCGTACTCTTTCTGATGGCTGAGCGAGACATTGACCTTCATGCCGTTGGAGCGGGAAGTGATGTACAGCGCGAGTGCCTCGATATCCGAACCCTTGCTGGCGGGTGCGCTGATGGCTTGCTTGATCAGCTGGTCACGGTCAAAGCCCTGCAACCGGGTCATGCAGGTCAGCAGCCGGGTTTCGAGGTCCTCCACGCGGTCGGTGTCCGCAAAGTAGCGCGGCAGGCGGGCGGCGGCACCTTCCAGTTTGCCGGGACCCATGCCGAAATCGCACTGTTCAAGCGATGCGTTCTTGGGGCCGCGTTTCTGGTGGAACAGGGCCTTGCCCTGGTCCACCCACAACTCCCCGGGGTTGTCCTCCATCAGCATCTTGCGGCCGACCGAGAGGTCGCCCTGCGCCATGGCCGGCACCGGCAGAGCCAGCGCGAGGCACAGCGAGGCGCATGCGGTAAAGCGGAATCCGCGCACATTCACCATGATCTCCTCCTTCTTTTATTGGTTTTCTGCTACGGGTACTACGGGACGGCCGGTCCGTCAGGATCCGGCTGTGACCGTTGCTTCGTCGGTGCGTTTGTCACCCTTGTTGTCGGTCCAGGTCACGACGATCTTGTCGCCGATCTTGGCCCCTTTCACGCGCATGCCCAGGAAGGGATCCCGGGAAATGGCCTGGTTCCACTGCACATCCATCACCGTCTTGCCGTTGTGCTGGACGATGACGCTCTGGATGAAATGCAGGGGCACCACGCCGGATGCCGTCTTGCGGGTGCCGGTTTCCATCGGGTGGCGCATCAGGATGCGCACGTCCGCAGTATCGCCCTGCAGCGTGGCACGGATTCTCATCGGGTCAGCCATTGCCGTCTCCTCTTTTTTTATTCGGTTTGCCGGGGTGCGTCAGCCGCAGCCGCCGACCGTGACTTTGACTTCCTTGACGGCGGTGTAGAACTTCCCGTCGGCCTTGACGATCGCGCGCACGTCGGAGGTCTGCCCCATCTTCAGGCGCGTCGATACGTAGCCCTCGCCGCCGCCGGAGAAATCGACACTGGCGGCCAGCGGGAACGGGTTTTTTTCCGCGATGATGGCGATGCTCTGGGTGTTCGGAATCCGGCTGGTGACGGCCACGGGCACGATGGCACCGTTCTCCGCGATGTCGGGTGCCGTGATCGTGATGTCCTTGCTTTCGATCAGGTTGCTGGCGCCCAGATTCTTGATGACGTCGGCAGTCGCCTTGGATTCAAAGGCGTTCTTGTTCCAGGGGGCCGCCCATGCGGCAACCGGCTTGAGCAGGCCGGTGGCTGCGAGCGTGACAAGCGCACCGGTTCCTCCTGCCAGTTTCAGAAAACTGCGGCGTAGATGTGTCATGACGATCTCCTCCTGTTTTTCGTGAGTTTCCGTGCTGCAATTATTGTGGCGATGATAACTGCCATCGGCTCATGCGCCAGGCCAAGGGAATATTAGCCGGCGCTTACGTTTTCATCCTAGCCAACACGATAGCGATTGTCCATCGACAATTTTCCATATGTGATGTCAATCCATGCATCGACGGGATTTATGTGCGGGTGCCGCAAGCGGGTCCGGCATCACCTGCGAGCGGGTGGTGCTTTCCAGTCCCCGGACTTCCCGCCGCTTTTTTCCTCGAGCCGCAACATGTCAATGCACATGCCGCGGTCCACAGCCTTGCACATGTCATAAATGGTGAGCAGGGCGACGCCGGCGGCGGTCAGGGCCTCCATTTCCACGCCGGTACGCCCCACGGTTTCCGCAGTGGCGATGCAGTTCACGGCATGTTGCCGGCGATCGATTTCGAATGCCACTTCGACGCGGGTCAGCGCCAGTGGATGACAGAGCGGAATCAGCGTGGACGTCTGTTTGGCGGCCTGTATGCCGGCAACCCTGGCGATGCCCAGCACGTCCCCCTTTTTGGCGTCGCCGGCGACGATCAGGCGCAAGGTGGCCGCGAGCATCACGATCCTTCCGCGGGCCTTGGCCACCCTTCGCGTCTCGGCCTTTTCCGCGACATCCACCATCCACGCCTGGCCGTGTGCATCAAAGTGACTGAGACCGCGTGTAACAGATTGTTTTTTCATTGGAACTCCGGCAGCGGCAAATTATCATAAGCAGATGCTTCCAAGACTGATTCTACTGCTGCTGCTGGGGTTCATGCCGGGTGTGCTGGCGCAGGCCCTGCCGGAACTCGGGGATGTTTCGGCCACGGCCATCTCGCCGATCGACGAATACCGGCTGGGCGAGAGCATCATGCGCGAGATTCGCCGTGATCCCGCCTATCTGGATGACCCTGAGGTCGCCGATTACGCCAACAGCCTGGGTAACAGGCTGGTTGCGCGCAGCGATGCGTCCCGGCAGGAATTCGAGTTTTTTCTGGTGCGCGATCCGCAGATCAATGCCTTTGCACTGCCCGGCGGGTTCATCGGCATACACACCGGCCTGATACTGGCCGCGCAGAGCGAATCGGAGGTCGCGGGGGTGGTGGCCCACGAAATAGCCCATGTGACGCAACGCCATATCGCCCGCATGATCAACCAGCAGAACCAGAGCCAATTGATGTCGATTGCGGCTCTGGCTGTCGCGATACTGGCCGCGCGGTCAAGTTCCCAGATTGGCGAGGCGGCCGCAGTAATCGGACAGGCCGGCATCGTGCAGAGCCAGCTCAACTTTTCGCGCGACAACGAACGCGAGGCTGACCGGGTGGGACTCCAGATGCTGGAAGGTGCGGGCTTCGATCCGCGGGGGATGGCCATTTTTTTCGAGCGGCTGCAGCGCGCCACCCGGATTTACGAAGGCGGTGCCCCGTCCTACCTGCGCACCCATCCACTGACTTTCGAGCGGATCGCCGACATTCAGAACCGGATTGAAAACCTGCCCTACCGCCAGGTGCCCGACAGTCTGGACTTTCAGCTGATCCGGGCGAAGCTGCGCGCCGAATCGGGCACTCCTGCTGATGCTGTCGCGTTTTTCGAGTCCAGCCTAGCCGAGCGCAAGTTTCTTTCCGAGACGGCGAGCCGTTACGGTCTGGTGGCGAGCCTGATACGTGCCCGCGATTTCGGCCGTGCGCAGAAGGAAATGCCGGCTTTGCGCAAGACGGCCAGCCCGATCATCGAGAATCTCGCTTGCCGTCTTGCCGATGTGGCCGGCCTCGGTGCCCGTGCCCTGCAGTGTTACCAGGATGCCCGGCGTGTTTACCCCGGCAACCGTGCGCTGTTCTACGGCCATGTGGAGCAGATCCTCAAGGCGGGGCAGCCGGCCGCCGCCCTGCAGCTCGTGAATGCCCGGATCCAGGGGCAGCCCGGTGATGCGCGTCTTTACGGGCTCCAGGCACAAGCTTACGCCGCCCAGGGCAACCACCTCATGCAGCACAGGTCACAGGGCGAAGCCTATGCCCGCAGCGGGCAGATCGGTGCTGCAATCGAACAGTTGCAGATTGCCCTGAAAACCGGGGGCGGCGATTTTTACCAGCTTTCCGCCACCGAAGCGCGCCTGCGCGAACTGAGAAAACAGCAGTTGGAACAGGAGCGCAAGCGCTGATTTGCGTGCGGCGGCGGCATTCCGTGTTTAGTGATACTTTCCCGGGATGAGTACCGAGGCCGGCACGGAAACTGTACCCCTCCCCCCGGAAACGCGGCGGATCGGAAAGTACGAAATCATCCGTGAAATCGGCCGCGGGGCGACCAGCGTCGTCTACAAGGCCTATGATCCTTTCCAGGATCGCGAAGTTGCCGTCAAGGCCGTATTTCCCGAGATTCTCGGTGACCAGGAGCATGGACGGCGCTACCGGAAGCTGTTCGTCACCGAAGCCTCGCTCGCGGGCAAGCTTTCACACCCCCACATCGTCGCCATTTATGATGCGGCGGCCGATGACGATGCGAGCTATATCGTCATGGAGTATGTCGACGGGTCCACGCTCGAGCAGTACGCCCGGGTCGATCACCTGCTGCCGCTGTCGCGGGTGCTCGAGATCATCTACAAGTGCGCGCGCGCACTCGACTATGCGGCCCGCGAAGGCGTCATACACCGTGACATCAAGCCGGCCAACATCCTGCTGGCCGGCGAATCGGATATCAAGGTGTCGGATTTCGGCGCCGCCCTGAATGCCGCCAGCGACTCGACCCAGATCACGGGCGTGGGGTCGCCGGCCTACATGTCACCCGAGCAGGTTCGCGAGCAGCAGTTGACCTACCAGACGGACATATTTTCCCTCGGCGTGGTGTTCTACCAGTTGCTGACCGGCCGCCTGCCATTCCTCGGCACCAACAACTACAGCATCATTTACCAGATCATCAACGTCGATCCCGCAGCCCCCAGTCGTTTCCGCAGCGAGGTTCCGCCGAAAATCGATGCCATCGTGCTGCGCATGCTGCAGAAGAACACCGCCGACCGTTACCAGACCTGGGGCGATCTCGCCGGCGATCTGGTCGACGTGCTGGGCGGCGTCCGCGCCAGTTCCAGGGACAGCATGCCCGAGGCGGAAAAATTCGACACCCTGCGAAAACTCGAGTTTTTCCGCAATTTCAGCGACGTGGAACTGTGGGAAGTGCTGCGGCTCGCGAAATGGCGGCGTCTGGCGGCCGATGCCGTGCTGATCCAGGAGGGGGACATAGGATCTTCGTTTTTCATCCTTGCCAGCGGGGAAGTGCAGGTCCGCAAGCAGGAGAGGCTGCTCAGCACGCTCGGCTGCGGCGAATGTTTCGGGGAAATGGCCTACCTCGGCAAGCAGAAATTCCAACGCTCGGCGAGCGTGATCGCCACCACGGATGTCGTGGCCATCGAAATACGCGCGGAAAGCCTGCCGCGGGCATCCGAATTGTGCCGGCACCATTTCAACGGTGCTTTTCTCGAACTGCTGGTGGATCGGCTGGCGGCGGCCAACCTGCGTCTGTCCCAGCTGTTGACCGAGCGGAATATCAGCGTTTTTTAATGTAACGGGGTTGCGGGCAGCTTTCCGGAGTCCTCATTCTGGCACCCTCGAATTGCGACTGCGGCAAGTGGCTCCTTTGCACCCGGAAATGCGTGCCGGCGCGGGCGTATTTTCCGGGATGTTGTGCTAGGATTCCGCACACTGTTCCGGAGTCCGAAACAGTCAGGGCTAACCACAATCCGCTGCTGCATAATATTTACAAGGAGTCGCAAATGAATCCCATCTCCAAGACGTCGGCGCTCATCAAGCAACGCGGTCAGGGCATGACCGAATACATCATCATCGTCGCGCTGATTGCCATCGCCGCCATCGGCGTGTACAGCTTTTTCGGCCAGACCGTCCGCCAGCAGACGGCCGGTATGGCGCAGGAACTGTCGGGCAAGAAAGCCACCAACGAAATCAAGGGTGCGCAGGACGCCTCCAAGGAAGCTTCCACCGATGCCGGCAAGAAAAAGGGCATGGGTGATTACGAGAACACGGTAAGCAAGTAAGCGCTTCCGGCGGTTCGGTCAGGGCAGGGCATGTGTGAACTTCGCCCCGGGAGGGGGCGTTGTTTCTCATTGCTTTCACGTCAGCGCGGCCAGGCGCTGGCGTTCATTGGTGTCACCACCGTGGTTGTGTTGCTGGGCCTGTTGTTGCTGTACAACGTGGCCCAGCTGACGACCCAGAAGATGAAGCTGCAGAACACGGCGGATGCTGCGGCATACAGCGGCGCCCTGACCGAAGCCCGTGACTACAACTTCACCGCCTATGCCAACCGGGCGATGATTGCCAACCAGGTGGCAGTCGCCCAGATCGTCGGCCTTCGTTCCTGGGCGCGCAACCTCGACAGCGTTTACAAATCGGGTCCTTTCACCTGGGTTCCCGACACCTTCGCCAGCCTGTCGGCCCTCAGCGCGATGTGGACCACGGTCTGGAACGTGGTGAGAACGGCGGCGGGAGGCATCGAGTCGGTGATGAATGCGATTGCCGGGCCGCTGGTGACCGTACTCGACCTGCTGATCGACGCCCTCTATTACGGCTCCACCGCCTACCACATCGCGATGATCCTGACGGTGCCCGAAACCGTCATCGAGGTCATCGAAAAAAACGATCCCCAAGCCTCCCTCAGCACCTCGCTGACCCAGATCGGATTCGCCGCGAAACATGCGCTGGATGTCTACGATTTCACCAGCGACTACGATCCCACCAAGAGCGGCAACGACGACAACAAGTCGGGCTCCAGCAAGGACCGCCAGGCCAATGTCATCTTCAACTCCCAGGACGGCTTCTACAACTTCCGCAGTTATCCCTGGCCGCTGCCGATCCTGATCGATCCGACCAAGGCCATCCCCGGCAATTTCGGCACGATGTTCATGATCATGTACCACAGCGGCGGCACCGAGCTTAAGAACAAGAGCGGCACCTACATGAAAAGCTGGACCGGGGCCGACGCGACGGGACTGTTCACGATCCTGATGGTGTGGATTTTCGTGCCGTTCCCGGTGCCGATTCCGATTCCGATTCCGACGCCCCAGGGTTACGGCGCGGCGCTGGCCGGTTCGAACAACGACCTGCAGCCCGCCAGCGGCAACTTTAACCACAATTTTGCGCAGGCCTACGGCTCGACCTTCGTCAATCCGCTGACCATGATCCCGGGATGGATCAACGTCGGCAACGGCACCGGTGCGACACTGGACAGCAACGCCGGGCTCAAGAAGTACTGGGACGTCAGCAACCGCAACCAGGCATCGGCGACCGCGAACCAGAACACCAGTGGCCCCGAATTGCTGATCGAGGTTGAAAAACCCATGAGCAACATCGCGATCAGCAGTTCGCCGGGCATGAACATCGGCGGCGGCGACACCGGCCAGTTGTGGCTCGCGGACGGCACCCAGGACAACAAGATCAAGGCCCTGTCAAAGGCGCAATCTTATTTTTCACGCCCGACCAAGCTGTTCCCGCGCGGGGACGGCAAGACCGAATACGGCAGCCTTTACAACCCCTACTGGCAGGCCAGGCTGATGCCCAACAGCCTGCTGGAGCAGGGCGCGTCGATACTCACCCAGAGCTTCCCGTGATGAACAGGCGCGCGGCAGTTTCCGGCAGGTTGTGTTCGGGGCAGGCGCTCACGGAATTCGTGATCGGCGCCGTGCTGTTCCTGGTGCCGCTGTTCCTGATCATCCCCCTGCTGGGCAAATACGCGGACATGAAGGCATCGACGATCCAGGCTGCGCGTTACAACGCCTGGGAGCGCACCGTGTGGTACGGCCAGACGGCATCCAGCACCGGCGACTGGCAGGGCAATGACAAGAGCGAGTCCACAATCAAGTCGGAAATGGACAGCAAGTTCCTGACCAGCAACCTGTGGCATGACCGCACGGGCACATCGATGCTGGGCGGTTCCGCCAACTCGATCACCAACAACGATGCGCCGGGCACGGCCAACACCATACTGGGCTTTGCGGTTTCGGTGGCCAATGCGATCGGGCCTTTCAATCTCGAGATGAAAGGGCTCTACGAGGGCACCGCGACGGTGAATGTGGCCAACACGACTTCGGTGATCAGCGAGGTTCTTGGCAGCGGCGCCGGCGCCGATCCCGCGAGGCTGAATCTGTCGATTTCCGACAAGAACGTGATTCTGGCCAACGGCTGGGGTGCCAATGGCGCGGCGCACGTGAAAACACAGGTGCAGGGCCTGACCCCCACCTCGATTCTCAGCAATCCGGTGCTCGATGCGGTGCGCTGGATACTGGTGCCCTTTACCCCGGAACTGGTGCCGACGGTGCTGGAGCTGGGCAAGATC
The DNA here is from genome assembly GCA_019635015.1 of Burkholderiales bacterium. GTDB lineage: Bacteria > Pseudomonadota > Gammaproteobacteria > Burkholderiales > SG8-41. The sequence continues at coordinate 62,558 of JAHCAG010000015.1, forward strand.
GAGGTTGATGAAGTGCCCCCTGACCGGCTGGGGAACTGATGGCTGCCTTCCGGAAAGCCGTCCGCAGCGGCGGCGTGATTTCAGCGCGGCATCTTCCCTGTGTCGCGCTGGCGATGCTGCTGGCCGCTGTTGTGCCGCCGCTTGCGGCCCAGAACACGGCCATGCCGCCATGCCCCGAGTTCCCGGTTCCCCATGTCGGGCAGCTGCAATGGGTTGCGGAGAACATCCGCATGAACGGCGTGCCGATGCAGATCAAGGAACTCACTACCGAACAGACGCCGCGGCAGGTCATTGCCTTCTACAAGCGGCGCTGGGGGGATTCCCCCCCGTATTTCCACGAGTACGAGGTTGCAGGCATGCCCGTCATCGCGACCCTGCGCGGCGGGTGTTTCTATACTGTGCAGGTGCAGGCCGACGGGCGCGGGGCCAAGGCGCTGCTGGGGGTGACCACAAAGCCCGCGCCAGGGCAGGCAAAGACCGCCGGTGCCGGATTTCCCAACATGAACGGCAGCAAAGTCCTCAACGACATCGATCATTTCGACACCGGAAAGACCGGGCGCACGATACTGCTGACCAACAGTTATTCGCCTGACGCCAATCTCAACTTTTACCGCCGGACGATGGCTGACGATGGCTGGACGGCGGTGATCGATCGTCCGGTCGAGGGCAGCAAGGGCATTTCACACGTTCTGGTGATGAAACGGGGTTATCATGAGGCCAACCTCACGATCACGCCGGGCAGGGCCGGCACCAACGTGCTGGCAACATTCGTGGACAAACCATGAACATAAAAAAATCAGGGGGCCGGAGCAGGCGGCACGACCTGCGGGGAAGGGCGAGGGCGCTCGGCCAGGCCAGTGTCGAATACACCATTGTGGTCATGCTGGTCGTGATAGTCCTGATCAGCTATGAAGATGAATCCGGCGTGGTGCACTCCGCGATCGGTGATGTTGTGCAGGCATTGAAGGATTTTTTCGGCGCCTATTCCTGGGCGATTTCATTTTCCAATAACATAACTCCGCTGTAACAGGGCTCCCCAATGGCACTCCGACTCGATCGCATCAATCGCACCTGGCTCATGCTGTTTGTCGCCGTGATCATGGCGCTTGCTGCGGCCTGGTTGACCAAGCAGTATCTGGATGTCAGGGAAAGGCGCATCCAGGAGGAACTCGCAGAAAAGGCCAAAGGCGGCCCCGTCGCGCGGGTGGTTGTTCCCGTGCGCAACCTGCCCGGTGGCAGCGTTATCAGCGGTGATCTGGTCGCCGGGCGCAGCATCCCGGCCGACCTCGTCAGTTCGGACATGCTGACGCCCGACATGTTCGAGAAGTTCGATGGCGCCAAGCTGCTGCGCAACGTCGAGCGCGGGCATCCCCTGCGTTCGTCGGACATCGAGGAAAAGGGCAAGGATTTTTCGTCGCTGATCGAGGAGGGCAGCCGGGCCATCACGATCGACATCGACGAGCTCAATTCGATTGCGCAGATGGTCAGACCCGGCAACCTGGTTGACCTGTTCCTGATCATGCCCGATCTCTCCGACCTGTCCGGGAACAACCAGCAGATCACACTGTTGATGCAGCGCGTGAAAGTCATCGCCACCGGCCAGACCGTGCGCAAATCCGACGCTTTCACCGCGCCACAGCCCGGCGTGCCGCAGGGTGTTGTGCGTTATTCGAACCTGACCTTCGAGGTTTCTCCGGAGCAGGCGGCGCGCATCGCGCTGGCCCAGCAACTGGGCCGGATACGGGCGGTGCTGCGCAAGGAGCCCGACGAGGAGATCGTGCGGCTCGGCAAGATCAACACCAAGAACCTGCTGAAGAAGGGTTTTGTACTCGAAGGCCCGGATGAAGTCGACGGCTCAGCGGTCGAGTACATCATCGGCGGCAAGGGCGGAGGCGGTGTCGGCAATACCATTACCGTGAACGTTCCCGGATTGACGCCACCGGCACCGGGCACCCCCGGCGTACCGGCCACCGCCGCGCCGGCCGCTGCCGCCGCGCCGGTGCTTCCGTCGGGCGTGCCTGCCATGGCGCAGCCCTATCTCCAGCCGCAGTCTGCCGCGAAGTAACCACGAGTCCCGGGACAATGACCATGTTCAAACACGCACTCATCAGCCTCTTTGCCCTGCTGTCTTTCGGCCTTGCCGCGCCGCTCGCGGCGCAGGGCAAGCCCGCATCCGAAGCCGGCCTGCTTTCCATGTTCCATGGCGAAGTGCGCACCCTGCCTACCGGCAAGGTGGCGCGTGTCGCCGTCGGCAACGGCCGCCTGCTGACCACCAATGTCCTCGAAAACGAGATCGTGCTGCTTGCCGAGGCTGCGGGCGACACCAGCCTGTTCATCTGGCTCAAGGATGGCAGCCTGCGCAAATATGCCGTGCGAATCGCTCCCGCCGACGTGGCCGAGACCGTAGCCCAGGTCCGGAGAATCCTCAGCTTCATTCCGGGGATGCGGGTAGAGCAGGTCGGCAGCCATGCAGTGGTGTCCGGCGCGACGTCCAAGTCCAACCTCCAGCTGATCAGCAATGCCGTCGGCAAGTTTCCGCAGGTGCTGAACATGGCGCGGGAGGAAGACATCACGATGCGCAAGATGGTCTACCTCAAGGTGCAGCTGATCGAATTCCGCCGGTCCGCGTTCGAGAACCTCGGCATCCAGTGGCAGCAGTCGATCACCGGGCCCACTGGCGGTTTTGCCTGGGATCTGGTGACTTCCGGCGGCTTTACTGCACGGCAGTCCGATGCCGGGCTCGCCGCCGCAGTCCCGGGACGCTCAACACCGAACGCGTTGCCTGGAACTGCTGCGCCGCTGCTGCCGGGATTGCCTCCCCGCGTAAGCCCGCCCGTCGGTTACCTGGGCATCGCCACCAGCATCACCTCCCGCATCAACCTTGCCGTGACCAACGGCGATGCCTACATCCTGGCAACCCCCGAACTGTCCACGCGCAGCGGCGGCGAGGCCAAGTTCCTGGCCGGCGGGCAGATCCCCATCGTCATTCCGGCCTCGGGCCTGAACCCGCCCTCGGTGACCTACAAGGACTACGGCATCAAGCTGACCATCAAGCCGGTCGCCGATGCCGAGAGCAATATCGTTGCCACCATCCAGACCGAAGTGAGTTCGGTCGATCCGGCGACCTCGGTCCAGGGCAACCCGGGGTTCCTGACCCGCCAGACCGATTCGGAGATCAACGTCAAGACCGGACAGACCATCGTGATGTCGGGGCTGGTGAATGCAGACCTCTCGAACCAGGTGGACAAGCTGCCGTGGCTGGGCGACCTGCCGATCCTCGGCAACCTGTTCCGTTCCACCAATTTCCGCAATAACCGCAGCGATCTGGTGGTGTTTGTGACGCCGCAGGTGTTTGATCCCGGCACCACACTCAACCGCGAACGTGTCGAAAAGGGCAAGGACCTGCGCGAGCGGTACGAGGGGTTCATCGGCAAAAAAGGCATTGTTGACTGAATTGACTGAAGGGGCGCAAGCAGGATGTTTTCAATCGAGGTTACGAGTCCCAAGGGGCAAAAAGAGAAGGTTGATTGCGCGATAGACTCCTGCTCCATCGGCAAGGGGGATGAAAACCTGGTGGTGGTGCGCGGCTGGTCGGTCGGCAAGAAACACGCGACCATTCGCCAGCGTCCCGACGGGTTTTACCTGGAGGACCACGGCGCAATCGGCGGCACCGAAGTCAACGGCAAGAACATCGACGGCACCTACGGGCCGCTCAAGCCGGAAGACACGATCCTCATCGGCGGCTACAGCATTGCGGTGCTGAACGGCGCTGCGGGCGCCGCCGCGCCAGCCCAGGCTGCGCCTGCTGTGGCAGCACCTGCCGCCGCGGCCAGGGCGCCTGCAGCCGCGCCTGCCCCGGCCGAGGCGAAGGCGCCGGTTGCTGAAGAAGCCGCACCTGCCCCGACGGCAAAGGCGATTCAGGAAATCAACGCTGCGCGCAACATGGTGCACATGAAGCTGATCCAGGCCATGGATCTGCGCCGGCTGGACGTGTCGCGGATGGCCGAGCAGGAACTGCGGGAAACCACCAAGGCGATGATCGACGAGATCATCGCCAACGACAAGGCCTTCCCCGCCCACCTCGACAAGGCGCGCATCGGCAAGGCGGTGCTCGACGAGGTCGTCGGCCTCGGGCCGCTGGAGGACCTGCTGGCCGACCCGGCGGTGACCGAGATCATGGTCAACCGCTTTGACCAGATCTACATCGAGCGCGCCGGCAAGCTGACGCTTTCGGAAATCACCTTCTCCGGCGAAAAAGCCGTCGTCGGTGCCATCGAGCGCATCGTTGCCCCGCTGGGCCGCCGCATCGACGAGTCCTCGCCGATGGTGGACGCGCGGCTGAAGGATGGCTCCCGCGTCAACGCGGTGATTCCGCCGCTGGCGCTGAAGGGCGCCAACATCACGATCCGCAAGTTTTCCAAGGAAAAACTCAAGGACAAGGACCTGATCAAGTTCGGGTCGATCACCGCCGACATGATGAAATTCATGGAGCAGGCGGTGCTGCATGCCTGCAACATCGTCATTTCCGGGGGCACCGGCTCGGGCAAGACGACGCTGCTGAACGTGCTGTCGAACTACATACCGGAGGACGAGCGCATCATCACCGTGGAAGACGCCGCGGAACTGCAGTTGTCGCAGCCGCACGTGATTTCGCTGGAGTCGCGCCCGCCCAATTCCGAAGGCAAGGGCGCGGTTCACATCCGCGACCTGGTCAAGAACTGTCTGCGCATGCGTCCCGACCGGATTGTCGTCGGCGAGTGCCGCGGCGGCGAGGCGCTGGACATGCTGCAGGCGATGAACACCGGCCACGACGGTTCGCTGACCACGGCGCACGCCAACACGCCGCGCGATTGTCTGGCGCGACTCGAGGTGATGACGCTGATGTCGGGCCTCGACCTGCCGATACGCGCGATTCGCGAGCAGATCGCATCCGCCGTGCACGTCATCATCCAGCAGAGCCGCTTTCCGGATGGCTCGCGCAAGGTCACCCACATCTCCGAGATCACCGGCATGGAGGGTGAGGTCATCCAGATGCAGGACATCTTCCTGTTCAAACAGGACGGTTACGACGAAAAGGGCAAGATCAAGGGCCGTTTCATCGCCACCGGCAATATCCCCGAGCTCTACCAGGAACTGCAGCAGCGCGGCATCTCCGTCGATCTCAGCATTTTCAAGCCCGAGGGCAGGAACTGATGCTCGGAAATCTCGACGCACTGCTGGCGGTGCTGGCCTTCATCGGCATCGTCATCTTCTGGTCCATCATGCAGGTCGGCCGCGACCTGCTGGCAAAGCAGAAGCAGACCATTGCCCTCCAGGCGGAACAGGAGGGCGGGCTGCGCGACATGTTCATCGCGGTCGATCCGCAGAAACTGTTCTATTACAACGTCGCCGCGCTGTTCATCGTGCCGGCGCTGCTGTGGGGTTTCACCGGCAATGCAGTGCTGGTGGTCGGCGCGGTGATTGTCATCATCATCCTGCCCAAGCTTTCGGTGAACTGGCTGAAAAAGCGCCGCTTCGAAAAATTCGAGAAGCAGCTTCCGGACGCGCTGCTGATGGTTTCCGGCGCCATGCGCGCCGGCGCCAGCCTGACCGTGGCGATGGAAAGCATGGTCAAGGAGCAGAAGCCGCCGCTGGCGCAGGAGTTCGACCTCTTGCTGCGGGAGCAGCGCGTCGGCGTGGATTTCGACACCGCACTCAAGAACATGGAGAAACGGCTGCCGATCCAGGACTTCATCATGGTGGTCTCCGGCATGCGCATCTCGCGCGAGGTCGGCGGCAATCTCGCCGACATCCTTGAAACGCTGGCGGACACGCTGCGCATGAAGCACCAGATGGAAGGCAAGATCAAGGCGTTGACGGCGCAGGGCAAGATGCAGGGCCTGGTGATGACCTGCCTGCCGCTGTTCCTGATGTTCATCCTGACCCACATGGAGCCGGAAGCGATGGCGCCGCTTTACAACACCTTCGTCGGATGGGGGACGCTGGCTGTCATCGCGGTGATGGAAGTCATCGGCTACATGGCCATCCAGAAAATCGTCAGCATCGACGTATGAGCCTCGAAAACCTTCTGCCCATGCTCATCGCGCTGCTGATCGGCGGCGCGGTGCTGATATTCGCCATCGGCCTGCCCAAGCTCAAAAGCGAGGTGCCGGACGAGGATCGCGCCTACATGGACCCGCTGCCGCCGCTGCTGCGGCTGACCTGGCCCATCGTGCGTTTCCTCGAGTACCACCTGTGCCAGTTCATCCCCGCCGACTCGCTCGAGAAGACCCACAAGCGGCTGGCCATGACCGGCGTCAGCTACCTGGTGAATGCCGAGCAGTTCTATGCGATCCGCCTGTTGTCCACGATCGGCGGTTTCAGCATGGTGTGGATCTCGCTGCGGCTGCTGGAAACGACATCGACCAACATGATCCTGCTCGGCCTGGTGCTGGGTTATTTCTATCCGGACATCTGGCTCTCCGACGTGCGCGGCCGGCGTGCCAAGGCGGTGCAGAGGACGCTGCCTTCGTACCTGGACTTCATCACCATGGCGGTCGAGGCCGGCCTCAACATGACCGGGGCGATCAGCCAGGCGATGGACAAGGGACCGCCCGGGCCGCTGAAGCACGAGTTCTACATGGTCGTGCGCGACCTGCGTTCGGGCCTGCCGCGCGCCGACGCGCTGCGGCGCATGGAGGCGCGGCTGCAGATGGTCGAGATTTCCAGTTTTGTCGGCACCGTGATCCAGGCCGAAAAGATGGGTGCCAGCCTCGGCGCGGCTTTGCGCGGCCAGGCGGAGCAGCGCCGCGTCGAGCGTTTCCAGCGTGCCGAAAAGCTCGCGATGGAGGCGCCGGTCAAGCTGATCGGCCCGCTGATGATGTTCATTTTCCCGGTGACGTTCATCGTGCTCGGATTCCCGATCGTGATGAAATTCCTCAATTCCGGGGTGGTGTAGGCGGCGACGCGGTGCGGCTCGGCGCCCTGTTTGATGAAAGCGGCAAACGTTGCGTGCTTGGCCGGGTATGGAAAGCCGGCAATGCCTGGGAACGCGCCCGCGGGCTGCTGGGCAGGCCGCGGCTCGGTGATGGCGAGGGTTTCCTGCTTGAACCCTGTTCTTCGGTGCACTGCATCGGCATGACTTATGCGCTCGACCTGGCCTATGTCGACCGCCGCGGCAGGGTCTGCAAGCTGGTGCAGGGACTGAAACCCTGGCGTTTTTCGGCCAGCCTGCAGGGGCATGCGACGCTGGAGATGGCGGCTGGCGCGCTGCAGGCGACGGGAATCAGGCTGGGTGACGTGCTGGTCTGGCGGGAGGATGCGGAATGGGCGGGGAATCGGTGAAGAGGACCAGGTTCGTGCTGGCGCTGCTGCTGGGCCTGCTGTTGTCCGGTTGCGGGGCGCTGTCTTCCGGCCCGTCCGATATGCCGCAGCGCAGTGACCTGTTCCAGCTGAGCAACGAGGCACAGCTCGCCTACGAATCCGGGGAGGATGCCAAGGCCGAACAGCTCTACATGGCACTGCTGCGCAAGACACCGAACGATCCCGAGATTTGGTTCCGCCTCGGCAACCTCTACGCCCGGGCACACCGGCCCGATGCCGCCGCTGACGCCTACCAGCGGGTACTCTCGATCAATAATACCGAGCACCGCGCCTGGTACAACCTCGGCATCGTGCGCCTGCGCCAGGGCTGGGCCGCGATGATCCAGGCCTACGGCAATTCCGCCCCCGGCGACGTGGTCAATGGTGAGAGCGGACGCATGATCGGCCACCTCGAACGCATGCCGGGCCTGCCACCGGTGAACCGCAATGATCCCGCGCCGAAAAAATAACTCCGCTTCGCGCAACCGGCAGCGCCGCCGCGGCCAGGCGCTGGTCGAGTTCATCATCATCTACCCGACGCTGCTGCTGCTGGTGCTCGGTGCCTTCCAGTTCGCGCTGGTCTACCAGGCCAAGACGACGCTGAATTACGCCACCTTCATGGCGGCGAGACAGGGCGCGCTGAAAAACGCCAAGACCAATCCGATGAAGGATGCGCTGGCTGCCGGCATGACGCCGCTGTTCACCACCACCAAGGATGACTACCTCGACCTGGTCAAGGCGCGCGCGATTGCCGCCATCGAGGCCTTCAATCCGCTCAATACCCGGATCCGGGTGATCAGCCCGACCGCGGATGCCTACAACGCGCACAAGGGCGATTCCGAGTCCGGCACCGAGATACCGAATGACAACCTGATGTACCGCCCGACGACGGTCAAGGGCGGCATGAGCGTGCAGGATGCCAACCTGCTGACGATCGAGGTCACCTACTGCACGCGCCTGATCGTGCCCATCGTCAACCGCGTGATCTATTCGCTGTACTTCGGCTTTGTCGGCGAGCAGGTGCTGGCCGCCGAATATTATTCCGGCGCTGCGACGCCGTCGGGGCTTGCCGGACAGCGCTGCGCCGACATCAACGACCAGATCGACAGCCTGATCAACCAGCTCGCGAGTTACGTGCCCGGCGGTTCCGGCTTCCTGTCCTCCTTTTCCTTTCCCGAAATTCCCACCACCATTCCCGGGCTCGACTGGAACGTCGGCGGTTATCGCATCCCGATTACCTCGACCGCCACGGTGCGCATGCAGAGCCCGGTGACCCAGGCTCCATAAGTATTTGTTTTAAATGAATATTTTTTATTTTCGCCGCTGCCTGGCTGCAGTGCTGCCGGGAATGCTGCTGGCCGCGCCGGCTGCTGCGCTCAACTTCAACGACGGCAACTGGCACGTCACGGTGACCACGGAAATCAGCGGCATGCAGGTGAGGCCGCCGCCGCCGTATTTCTACACCCGCTGTTTCACCAAGCGCAGCTTCCAGCCCCATCTCGCGCCGCCGGGGGCCCCCTGCCGTGCCAGCAACCTGCGCACCCAGAAGGATGTGATGACCTGGACCCTGAGCTGTGCCGACAGCGTGGCGCAGATGAGCGGGCATGGGCGCATGGTGTTCAGCGGCAACCGGGTGACGGGCACCGTGACCACGCTGTCCCGTTATCCGGCTGAAATGCAGGTGGTGCAGAAAATCAGCGGCAAACGCGTCGGGCCCTGCGAAGTGCAGGGCGATCCCATCGAGGGCAGGCCCTTGCGCCCGCCGCTGCGCGACTACCAGGAAACAGCCCCGCAGCCCTGAGCGCGATCAGCGCGCCGGTTTGCCCGTTGCGCTGCTGCCTCCCGGGGCGCGCAGGTTCACACCTTCACCCTGCACCGAAATGAGCCGGTTGCCGCCGACGAGCCGGATGCGCTGCGCTTCGCGCTCGTCCTCGAAGTAACGGTCGCGCTCGCCGTTCTTGCCGTCGCCGCTGTCCTCGCCGGCATCCGCCGCGGCACGGCCACCCTGTCCGCCGCCGCGGAATTCGCCCGAAGTATCAGTGCCGCTGCGTGCCGTGGTGCTGCTGTCGCGTCCGGCTCCGCCGCGGTTGCTGTCATCCGTTTCGCCCGGCCCGACGGATGCACCGCCGCCGGAAGCGCCGCCCTGCAGGGAGCCCGAGAGGCCGGTGCCGTCGCGCGCGCTGCCGTCGCCTGCCGAGGCGACTGCATCGATCGAACCGTCACCGGTGCCCGCGCCGGGGAATCCACCGTCACCGGCACCGAGGCCTGTGCCGCCGCCGGCGATGCCGCTTCCGGCAGCGCTGCCGGAGCCGTCGCCGAAAGCCGTGCCGTCGCCGCCGGAGAGGAAACCGCCGCTGCCGCCGGCCAGTCCGCTGTCGCCACCGGCGACACCGCTGCCTGCGCCGCCACTGCCGCCGGCACCACCGCTGCCGCCGAAGCCGCCATCCGACAATCCGCTGCCGTCACCCGCAATCAGGCCGCCGCTGCCGCCAGCCGTGCCGTCAGCACCGCCGCCGAGGCCGTCACCCGTGCCGCCACCGGCCACACCGGTGCCCGTGCCTGCCGAACCCGAACCATCGGCGAGGCTGCCGCCGCCGGTCGCGCCGCCCGCAAAGGCATCACCACCGCCGAAGCCCGTGCCGTCACCGCCCGTGCCGCTGCCACCGCCGCCTGCGCCGGCAAACCCGTCGCCTGCGCCACCGCCTGCGTCGCCCGCGAGCGAGCCGCCGCCCGAAGCGCCGCCACCGAAGCCGCCATCGCCGCTGCCGCCCGCGAGTCCGTCGCCGATGGCGCCATCGCCACCGGTGCCGCCGCCGAAGCCGCCGCTGCCATCGCCACCGGCCAGTGTGCCGCCGCCGCTGGCGCCGTCACCGCCGAAGCCGTCGCTGCCTGAACTGTCGGCCAGTCCGTCAGCGCCGGTGCCCGAAGTCGAATCCCCGGCGAGGCTGCCGCCGCCCGAACCGCCGCCGCCGAAACTGTCGGTGCCGTCACCGCCGGGGCCGGTGCTGCCGTCGATACCGGTGCCATCGCCACCGGGACCACCGGCAATGCCGGTGCCATCGCCTCCGGGTGTCGTGCCATCACCACCCGGCGTAGTGCCATCGACCAGCGTGCCGCCGCCATCGGGGCCACCGCCCGTCAGATCGGTCGTATCACCGCCGGGGGGATCGCCGCTGGGGGTGCCGCCACCGCCACCGCCGCCGCTGAAAGGATCCGTGTCGCCGCCGGGGGGTGTCGTGTCACCCCCGGCCAGCGTGGTGCCGCCGTCGGGCGTGCTGCCATCGCCGGGACCGGTCGTGCCGTCTCCAGCCAGGATGCCGCCGCCATCTTCGACGGGGGTCGTGTCCGTGGAAGTCGTGGTGGTGGTCGTGCCGTCGGCCGGTCCGGAAAGGGTGCCGCCGCCGTCCGCGACCACGCCGCCACCGGTGCTGTCGGTCGGCGTGCCGCCGGTGCCGCCGCCGTTGTTGGTGCTGTCCGCGGGTGTGGTGGAGCCGCCGCCACCGGTGCCGCCGGTGCCTGCGGCCGTGCCGGTGCCGGTGCCGCCGGGACCGCCGAGGTCGGTGCCGCCGGAACTGGTGCCGCCACCGCCGGTGCCGCCGCCACCACCGCCGCCACCACCACCGCCACCGCCACCGCCGCCATCGCCGGGAGTGTCACCCGAGACGTTGACCGAACCCTGGCCGGTGCTGCCGCCGGGGCAGGGCGCCGGGCAGGCGCCGTTGATGGTGACACCGGGATTGGGCTGGAAATTGCCGGCTTCGATCAGCTGCACACGGTCCGAAGTCAACTGGCCGATGCCGTCGTTGACGTTGGGGCCGGGATAACCGAGCACGCCAAATGGTATGGCCGGCTCCGGGTGATAGACATTGCCGTTGCTGGAGAAGAAATTCTTGACCACCCTGCCGTTCTGGCCGGTCTCGAACACCAGGTGCATGTTGCCGAGGCGGAACAGGCCGTCGCCGCCGACGGTGACATCGCCCTTGTGGTTGGGGCCGCCGATGATCAGCTTGGCGTCCGGATGGAACTGCTGCAGCAGTCCCAGCACCGGCGCCGCCGTGAACACCACACCCGGCAGCGAGGGATCCAGGTTGTTGCGCACAAAGATCTCGGCGGTGTCGGTGTACGGACGCAGCGTGACCTCCGCCCAGTGCGGCGTCGTGATCGTGCCGGGGAAGACCACGAAGTTGTCGGAAACCAGTTCCAGTTTCACCGGCACCTTGGGGCCGAAGATGCCGTTGCGGTCGTAACGCGCCTGGTTGTAGGCATCCAGCGTCGCGATCTGCAGCGTGCCCGCGGTTTTCAGGGTGAGATCGCCGATCGGCAGATCCGGATTCGCCGGGTCCTGGCTGCGGTCGATGAAGCCCAGCGCCGCGATCAGCGTCGTTGCCGACTGGTTGTCGATGACCATCACGTCGCCGCCCAGCACGTTCAGGTTGCCGGTGCCGGTGATGCCGGCCGGCGGCTGGATGCGCGTGCGGACGTTGAAGTTGCCCTGGCTTTTCGGCGCCACGAGGTTGACGTTCTGCGCCTGGATCACGCCGGGGCCGGCAACCGTGCCGTTGCTGCCGGTGGTGATGCCGATGCCGCCGTTGGAGGTGGTGACGATGTCGGCGTTGATCGCGAGGTGGTTGCGCGTGTTGATCGAGATGCCGTCCTGCGCCCGCGACACGCCGTCGAGATGGCGCGACTCGAGCTTCGCGCCGACGGTGATGTCGCGGCCGTCGATGGAAATGCCGCCAACGACGGTGTCGCCCAGCGTGTTGACCGCAGTGCTGGAGGTCGAGATCACCGTGACCGGGGCGCCGATGCTCATCGCCGAGGAGGCCAGGATGTTGTCGTTGTTGTCCTCGGTCAGCGTGCTCAGGCGGATCAGCGGCCGTGTCTCGCCCCGGGCGGTGAGGGCGCCGACCACGTTGACGCCGGTGGAATTGTCGCCCTGGCCGAAAACGTCGATCACCGCGCGGCCGTTGTTCGAGGTCGCCGTGATGTTGCGCACGGTGGCATTGCAGGAGTCGAAGAACAGGCAGCTGAATACCGTCGAGTTGCGCGAGCCGGAGGTGATGATGACTTCGGCGCTGTGCGGGGCGCTGCCTGCCGCGGTGGACGGACCGTTGTCCGTGACCGTGATCGAACTGGCCGCGTTCATCGTCACCGGACCGCTGCCGCTGGTCAGCGTGACGCCGGCGTTGACCGTGCTGCTGGCACCGCCGCCGGTGGCGCTGATCGCGCCGTTGAGTATTACGCCCTGGTTGCCGCTGAGGCTCACATTGGCTGCCGCAACATTGCCGGCACTGGTTGCCGACAGCGATTCGCCGCCGGGCAGGGTGATCACGCCGCCGGCGGTGATGTTGATCGTCGCCGCGCCGGGGTTGGTGACGCTGATCGACTCAAGATTGACGTTGTCGGCTTCGTTGTAGCGGAACAGCGCGTCGTTGATGACGATGTTGCTGCTGCCGAGATTGGTGACGTTGTTGTTCGCCGCGCCCAGATTGACGGAATTCGAGGTATTCAGCGACAGGGTGTTCGCAGTGATCGCGCCGGCTGCCGTCTGCGAGATGCCCCCGCCGGGCACGTTGAAGGTGACGTTGCCGCCGCCGGCATTGACCGGCGCGGTCAGGGCCAGCGCGCCGCCGGTGGACAGCGTTACGTTCTCGCCGCGGCTGAAAATGCCGTTGGCGCCGCCGGTGTAGTACTGGGTCGGGTTCAGGCTGGCGACGTTCAGTGTACCGGTGGTGGCGAGGTTGACCCGGGCACTGCTGTTGAAGGCGAAGAAGTTGAAGAAGTTGCTGCTGGCGGCGAAGTTGTCGACGTTGTTGGTGCCGCCGGCGAAATTGAATACGGAATCGCCTTCGTAGCTAAAAAAGATCAGGTTGTTGGCCGTGATCGTATGGTCCGCGGCCTGGGTGATGTCGGCGCCATTGGTGGTGTAGATGACCACGGTATCGGCACTCAGATTGTCTGCGGCGGTCAGCGTTGCATCTGCACCGTAGCCGCGCCAGATCTCCCCGGCAAGGTTGGCGGTGTTGACCGTCGCGTTGACGATCACGCCGGGGGCGGTCGGTATGCTGCCCAGGGTGTTGAAGTTAACCAGGTCACCCGTGACATTGGCGTTGAGCGCGATGTTGTTGCCGCCAAGTAGTGTCGTCAGCGTGATGTCGCCGCCGCTGGTCGTCGGATTGGCAACGAAATCTGCCGAAAAGGGTGTGCTGCGGGTGTCAACCACGCTGTTGACAGTCAGGTTGCCGCTTTCGGCGATCACCGTCGCGTTGCCGCCGCGGGTGGTCAGCCCGCTGGCGCCGCCGGCGGTGCCTATGGTGACGGCGTTGATGTCGCGGTAGGCGACATTGATCAGGCCGTCGGTGGCGCCGGCGGTGGTGGATCCCACGGCGAGGGTGACCACGTCATTGTTGACGCCGGGGCCCGGTCCCGGATCACTGTCCAGCGTGAAGGTGCCGGAGCCGCGAAGCGCGAGCGCATTGGCCGTGATGGAGCCGCTGGTCTGGTTGACGCCCCCCCCGGCGGCATTGAGGATCACCGTGCTGCCGGTTCCGGCGCCGCCGGAGCCGGGGTTCGTGCGGGTGTCGATGTTCTCCAGCAGCGTGATCTGGTTGCCGCCGGCGGTGACGGAGCCGCTGTTGATGGTGACGCTGCCGCCGCGGGTCTGGATCCCCGACAGGCCGCCGGCCGAAGTCACCGCCACCGCGTCGGCATCGGTGTAGGACAGGCTGCCGTTAATGTTGGCCGCGATGCCCGAAATGCTGCCGCCCAGGGTGTAAACGCCGGCGGTGGCGGTGTTGTTGTCGCGGATTGCCAGCAGGTTGCTGATGACCGCGCCGCCGGTGCTGGTGATGCCGGCAGCAGTTAGGTCGATGGTCTGGCCGCTTGCCGTGATCGACTGATTCAGCGTCAGGTTGCCGCCAGATGTCAACGTGACGTTGTTGCCATTGGTGTTGATGCCGTTGGTGCCGGACACGGAGCCGACGGTCAGTGCGTCAATGTCCCCATAAGTCAATCTCCCGGTTATCGCGGCGGCGATAGTTCCGAAGTTGTTGTTGGGTGTTCCCGGAGTGGTGAGCAGCTCAAAGTCGCCAGTTCCCAGCAAACGCAAGCTACCGCCCGTAAGATCGCCGCCTAGCTGACATACGGCAACACCAGGGGAGCAGGCGCCACCTGTTCCCCCGGCGTTGAGGGTGACAGTGCCGCTACTGCCAGCCCGAATGCCTTGGTTCAGGGTGATTGAGCCAGCGGTGGATGTCAGCGAGACATTGCTGCTGGAGTTCGGAGTGGGAGGAACGACGGGGTCGGCGCCCGGTTCACCCAGATTCTGGGTATTAATCCCAACTTGGACTGTCAGGTTGCCGGTCGTGCTAATGGCGACGTTCTGCATTGTCTGGCCAGGTGCAATGCCAGTCTGAATGACGTTGGTCGTCAGGGCGCCGGTATTGTTAAGGGAGATATTGCCGCCACCAGTCTCGGTGGCGGCGAAGCTTGTTACCTGATTACCGGAGCCAGTGAGGGTCGTGCCGCCGGCAGAGCGCGTGGTCAGTGCGGTACTAACGATGCCGCCCGCCACGCCTTGTGTAATGGTGCCCGAAGCATTGGCATTGCCGTCTGCAATCAGCGTGACACTGCCCGTGCCGGCAGTGGATTGCAGTGTGCCATTTACGAGAATTCCGCCAGTACGATTGACTAATGTAATGTTGTTTGTGATGTTGGCTGGGTTGACGCTGCCGTCAACGGAGATCAGCCCGGTATGATTGTTGTCTCCTATGGTGAGATTTGTTGCAGTGATCTGGTCCAGTTTGGCGTCCGTGAGTTGCAGGCCGACACCGCCTGTCCCGACACTGATTAATGCGTTTGGTGTGGCGGTGGTCAAGGTTGCCGAGTTGCCGGCCGCGTTTACTCCCTGGGTAAATGTCATTTGATCCGCAACCAGGGTTACCGAATTGCCCCCGGTGGTTATGCCGGCGGTACCGTTGAGGATGTCCACATCCAGGTTTGCAGCGATACTGCGCACACTCACGGCGCCTGTGACGTTTGCCGCGATGTTGGCGATATTGTTGTTGTTGTCATTGATCGTGCCCAGCGCATAACTTCCGGAGCCGAGCAGTCTAACGCCACCTGCGCCGGTTGCCGTAATCGTGTTGTCGGCTGTTTGCGAGACGCCGCCGGTCGTCGGATTGAGGGTCAGCACGCCGGTGCCTACGTTGATGTCCGCATTGACCGTGATTTGACCGCCAGTGTTGAGGGTCGCGTCCGTGTTGGCGGTGGTGATGCCCGCAAGAGTGACGCCGGCGATGCTGGAATTCGTGGAATCGAGGCCGACGCTGCCGAGTGTCAATGTGTCGGAGTCGGTGTATTGCAGTGTGCCCGCGCCGGTGAGTTTGGCGGCAAAAGTCTGAACGGCATTACCGGCATTAGTCAGGTTAACGCTACCCGATGATTCCACGCCGAGATTGGTTGTGGCCAACGCTTGTGTCTGGCTGATGTTGCCAGTGCCGGTCCGAAGAACAAGGGTGTTCCAATTGCCCTGGGTAATCGGGCCGTTTACGGTCAGAGATCCGCTGTTGCTCGCGTCTGAACTGCCTATGCGGAGTGTTCGGGTGGTTATCTGTCCAAGCTCGGCATCAGTTAGCCCAAACGCGGCGTTAGTGCCGACATTTACATTGGTGGCGGAGCCGATGGTCGGTTGTAATGTAACGACACCTGCGGTCGTGTCGGTCAGAATGGCCGAACTAATGGTGAGGTCGCCGGCGGTCAGCGTCACGTTGCCAAAATCAGTGGGATTAATCGGGGTGGGTTGCGCAGTGATCCCGCTCACGCCATCTACTGTGCCAACGGTCAGCGCATTCGCGCCGTTGTTGAAGTTGAACTCCCGGATCCCGCCAACGCCGGCGGCAGTGGTGCTTTTTGTCGCGGCTATAGTGCCGACATTGTTGTTTCCCGTCAGGTTGACATTATCGTTAGCGGCTCCCGATGCGGCCATGACCAATAGCTGAGGTGCGGTGATATTGCCGCCGGTCTGGCTGATCGCGTCCGCGGCGTTGAGCACAACGCGTGTTGAACTGCTAACGTTGGCGTTGAGGATAATGTTGGCATCGACCTCGGGTGGTCCGATGGCAGGGGATACGGCTTCAGTCGTCACCAGCTTGACGATGCCTGCGCCGCCACTAATGGCTCCGTTTACCGTCAAATGACCATCAGCTGTGATGTCGATGGCGCCGCCACCACTATTGAGCGTGCCATTGATGGTTACGGGTCTGAACGTGAGTACGTCGATGGCGCCGCCGCCCGTCGAAATGGAGCCCAAGGTGAAGTTGCCGACGTTATCGTTGACGAGTGTGCCGGACAAATCCGCCGAATCGCCCCCCAGCATTCCTGTTCTTAAGGTGACGCCACCGGTGGCTCCGGTGATTGTCGAGCCAGCGTCCATGAAGAACTGGGCGAGGCCGGGATCACGGTTTGCGACCTGTGCGCTCCCATGATTGGTGGTTGCCGAGAAAGCGCCACCATTCATGGTGATGGTGACCGCTCCGCTGCTGCTGGTCGGCGTGGTTGTATTGGCGGTGCTGGCGAGGATGATGTGACGTCCGGCTTGCAGGGTCAGGTCCTGGCCGGCGGTGCCGGCGCCGCCAGCGACGTTGACATCGGTTTCGACCGTGATGTCGTTGTTGGCCTGCAGCACCAGGTTCGCGCCGTTCATTGCGGCGACGACGTTGGCCGCACTCAAGTCGGAAGTGCCGGCCGCATTGTCGGCGAAGGCATCGTTGGTGGCCACCGCATCGGCGCCTGCGGCGGTGATGCGGATGTTCTTGGGGTCCAGCAGCAGCGTGCCGGTGGCACCCTGCGGCGCGCGCAAATCCGCTGTGCCGTTGAACACCAGCGACTCCTTGCCCGAAACCTCGGCGAAGCCGCCGTTGCCCCCCTGCGAGCCGCCGCGCGCCGAAATCGTGCCGTAATAACGCGTGACGTCGTCGGCCCAGACGATGACCCGGCCGCCGTCGCCGTTCTGCGTCGCGTCGGCGCGGATGGTCGCGTCGGCGCCGACATAGCTGCGCTGTGCGGTCTGCACCGCGGCGTTGTTGCCCTGGTAGTCGCCGCCGATCAGCACCGTGCCGCCGCCGCTCGCGCCCGAGGCGTCGATCAGGGCGTTGCCGGTGAGGCCGGCATGGTGGCCAAGCACCTGCACGCTGCCGCCGGTGCCGGCGCTGCCGGTGGCGTCGATGCTGCCGGAGACCAGGGTCGTGCCTGTCGTCGACTGCACACGGACGTTGCCACCGCGGCTGCCGCCGGCATCGAGGCTGCCGCTGGAGCTGACATCGCCACCATCGCCGACAAGGTAGATCGCGCCGTCTCTTTCGACGGTGCCGCGGGCGCGCACGACGCCGCTGTTGTTGACCACGGTGCCGGCGAGGTCGCGTGCGACGGCGGCGGTCATCATCACGCGGCCGCCTTCGGCGTTCAGTTCGCCGCTGTTGGAGACGCCGGCGAGTTCGGCGACGGTTTTTTCATTGACGGCGAGGTTGATCAGGCTGTCGCCCTGCATGTCGAGGGTGACCTTGGCGCCGGAGGCGAGGGCCACGGTGCCGAGCCTTGCCTCGATCACGCCGCGGTTGGCGGCATAGTCACCGGCAAGCACGACGTAACCGTTGTCGCGGGCGCGGATCAGGCCTTCATTGATGACCGAGGCGCCGGCCGGCGATCCGGGTTCGCGGCTGAAGATGTAGCGGCCGGCGAGGAAATCGTCGTTGCGGATGTTCAGCGTCGAGGCGACCAGCCCGCCGACATCAAGGCTTGCGGTCGGGCTGAAGAAGATGCCCTGCGGATTGACCAGGAACACCCGGCCGTTGGCGGAGAGGCTGCCGAAGATCGACGAAGGGTCGCTGCCGACCACGCGGTTGAGCACCACCGAACCGCTGCCGGGCTGCACGAACTGCACGCTGTGCCCCTG
>JAHCAG010000016.1 GCA_019635015.1 Burkholderiales bacterium
GCGACGCCGGGATCCGTGCACTCGTCGACCACGTCGTCGACCTCGCGGCAGTAGGCGTAGAGCGCGGTGATGGCGCGGCGCCGCTCCGGCGGCAGGAACATGAAGCTGTAATAGAAGCTCGAGCCGCTGGCGGCGGCCTTGTCCTGGCAGTACTGGTGCGCTTGTCCGGTCATGGTTTCCACTCGACGGCGATCACGCCGCCGGGCGCCAGTATCTCCCCTCTCCCCGCGGGACAAGGGAACACTTGCCGCGCAGCAGAGGGGCCGGGGGTGAGGGAAAGGGATTCGGGCTTCATCAAAACAGCGACCGCGCCAGCATCAGCGCCCAGTCGGGTTTGGTCAGCACCGGGCGCCGGCGGAACACGTCGCCGTCGACCGCGGCGATCTTGTCGAGGATGCGCGCGCCGCCGGCGATGATCATGCGCATTTCGAGGCCGATGCGGCCCTTCAGGATGCGGCCCAGCGGCCGGCCGGAATCGAGCAGCGCGCGCGTGCGGTCCACCTGGAAGGCCATGAATTCGCACCAGCGGCCGCCGCTGTCGCCGGCGGCGATCTGCGCCTCGCCGATGCCGTAGCGCCGCATGTCGTCCTGCGGGAAGTACACGCGGTTTTTCCGCCAGTCGATGGCCACGTCCTGCCAGAAGTTGATCAGTTGCAGGCTGGAGCAGATGGCGCTGGAGTATTCGAGATTCTTCGGCGTCGCGGCGCCGTAGAGCACCAGCAGCAGGCGGCCGATCGGATCGGCCGAGCGCCGGCAGTAGTCGAGCACGTCGGCGTAGCGGGCATAACGCTTGACGGTGACGTCCTGGGCGAAGGCCGACAGCAGGTCGTGGAAGGCGTCGAGCGGCAGATCGTGTTCGCGGATGACGGCGGCGAGTTCGGAAAACCACGGGATGACCGGTGGTTCGCCGCGTTCCACGCGCCGCAGTTCGCGGCTGAAACCGGCAAGCCGTTCCAGGCGTTCGTCATCCGGCGCGTCGCCTTCGTCGGCAAAGTCGTCGGATTCGCGGGCGAAGCGGTAAATGAGGGCTACAGGGCGTCGCAGGCGCCGCGGCAGCAGGATCGAGGCAACGGGAAAATTTTCGTAGTGATCGACGGCCACGGGATCCGGAAAAGAGATTGCCATCAAGGGCTTGGCGCGGATTTTCCCCGGAAAAGAGTGCTCCGGGGCCATGTCGCCGAAGCCGCGAGTATATTACAATCAAGGGGTTGCAAGACGCGTCAGGTTGCAAGACGCGTCAGACAGGCGGCACGGGCACCGGCAGGCCGGGTGCATGTTGCAGCGCGAAAGTGGCGAAAGTGGCGGAATTGGTAGACGCACCAGATTTAGGTTCTGGCGCCGCGAGGCGTGTGGGTTCGAGTCCCTCCTTTCGCACCAGACCGCCTGACACTACTGGAAAAACTCAACAGGAAATGGATTGATGCAAGCGAATCTGGAAACGCTGGGCAGCCTGGAGCGCAAGCTGAGCATTGTGGTGCCCATGGCGGAAATCAACGGCGAGGTGGAAAACCGCCTCAAGCGGCTGGCGCGGACCGTCAAGATGTCCGGCTTCCGGCCCGGCAAGGTGCCGCTGAAGGTGGTGGTCCAGCAGTATGGACCGCAGGTGCGCCAGGAGGTGCTGGGCGACACGCTGCAGAAGACCTTCGGCGATGCCGTAAACGAGCAGAAGCTGCGGGTCGCCGGATATCCGAAATTCGATGCCGTGCCGCCCGCGGACGGCGCCGAGGAGTTCCAGTACAGCGCGACCTTCGAGGTCTATCCCGAAGTCGTGGTCGGCGATGTCGCCAAGTCCACGCTGTCGCGGCCGGTGCTGGAGGTGTCGGAGGTCGACGTCGACAAGACCCTGGAGATCATGCGCAAGCAGCGCGTGATCTTCGAAAAAGCCGAGCGCGCCGCCGAGAACGGCGACCGGGTGACGATGGATTATGTGGGGAAGATCGACGGCACGGAGTTTGCCGGCGGCAAGGCCGAGGGCCAGCCGGTGGTTCTCGGCGAAGGCCGGTTCCTGCCGGAGTTCGAGAAAAACCTGTCGGGCATGAAGGCCGGCGATGTCAAGAGCTTCGAGCTGAAATTCCCGGACGACTATGCCGGCAAGGAAGTCGCCGGCAAGACCGCGGTGTTCGAGGTGACGGTCAAGGAGGTGGCGGCGCCGAAGCTGCCGGCGATCGACGCCGAGTTCGCAAAGACGCTGGGCATTGCCGACGGCGACCTGGCGAAGATGCGCGCGGAAGTCCGCGGCAATCTCGAGCGCGAGGTCAGGGCGCGGCTGAAGGCGCGGGTCAAGGAGCAGGTGATGGATGCGCTGCTGGCGGCGACCAGCCTCGAGGTGCCGAAGGCGCTGATCGACATGGAAGTCGACCGCCTGCGCGAGATGGCGAAGCAGGATCTCGCCTCCCGCGGCATCCCCGTGCGCGAGGACATGCCGCTGCCGGCGGACCTGTTCGAAAAGCAGGCGCAGCGCCGGGTCAGCCTCGGGTTGATCCTCTCCGAAGTGGTGCGCGCGCAGAACCTGCAGGCCAAACCGGAGCAGGTGCGCGCCGCGGTGGAAGAGCAGGCGCAGAGCTACGAGCACCCGCAGGAAGTGGTGAAGTGGTTCTACCAGTCCCAGGACCGCCTGCGCGACATCGAATCGGTGGTGCTCGAGGAGAATGTCGTGACCTGGGCGCTGGCGACCGCGAAGGTCGAGGACAAGGCCGTGGCATTTGATGAATTGATGGGGAATGCCCAATGAAGCGTTATTTCGAACCGCAGGCGATGATGGAGCCGCAGGGCCTCGGCATGATCCCGATGGTGATCGAGCAGAGCGGCCGCGGCGAGCGCGCCTACGACATCTACTCCAGGCTGCTGAAGGAGCGGGTGGTGTTCCTGGTCGGCCCGGTCAACGAGGTGACGGCGAACCTGATCGTCGCCCAGCTGCTGTTCCTCGAGTCGGAGAATCCCGACAAGGACATTTCCTTCTACATCAATTCCCCCGGCGGGTCGGTGACCGCCGGCATGGCGATCTACGACACGATGCAGTTCATCAAGCCGGATGTGTCCACACTGTGCGTCGGCCAGGCCGCGAGCATGGGCGCGCTGCTGCTGGCCGCTGGTGCCAAGGGCAAGCGTTTCGTGCTGCCCAACTCGCGGGTGATGATCCATCAGCCGATGGGCGGTTTCCAGGGCCAGGCCTCGGATATCGAGATCCATGCCAAGGAAATACTTTTCCTCAAAGGCAAGCTCAACGCCATCCTGGCCAAGCACACCGGGCAGGATGTCGCCACCATCGAAAAGGACACCGATCGCGACAACTTCCTTTCCGGCGAACAGGCGGTAAACTACGGTCTGGTCGACAAGGTTCTGGTCAGCCGGACTGATACGGTGAAGTAGGGCCGCTCCACGGCGGAATTTTCGCCGGTGCGGGCGGTCACAGCAGGGCGGTCAGGTTAAAACAACGGACAAAGGGTTGCGGGCATGACGGAAAAAGTGGGCGGTGAAAAGCTGCTGTACTGCTCGTTCTGCGGCAAGAGCCAGCACGAAGTGCGCAAGCTCATCGCGGGGCCGTCGGTGTTCATCTGCGACGAGTGCATCGAGCTCTGCAACGACATCATCCGCGAGGAAACCCAGGGCGACCAGGGCACGAAGGGTGCCAAGTCGGACCTGCCGGTGCCGCATGAAATCCGCGACATCCTGAACCAGTACGTGATCGGCCAGGACACCGCGAAGCGCATCCTGTCGGTGGCGGTCTACAACCATTACAAGCGGCTGCGCAACGTCGGCAAGAGCGACGATGTGGAGCTGTCCAAGTCAAACATCCTGCTGGTCGGTCCGACCGGCTCGGGCAAGACGCTGCTGGCGCAGACGCTGGCGCGGCTGCTCAACGTGCCCTTCGTGATGGCCGATGCGACGACGCTGACCGAGGCCGGTTATGTCGGCGAGGACGTCGAGAACATCATCCAGAAGCTGCTGCAGAAGTGCGACTATGACGTCGAGAAGGCGCAGCGCGGCATCGTCTATATCGACGAGATCGACAAGATCTCGCGCAAGTCGGACAACCCCTCGATCACCCGCGATGTGTCGGGCGAGGGCGTGCAGCAGGCGCTGCTGAAGCTGATCGAGGGCACCATTGCCTCGGTGCCGCCGCAGGGCGGCCGCAAGCATCCGAACCAGGAGTTTGTGCAGGTCGACACCACCAACATCCTGTTCGTCTGCGGCGGCGCCTTCGACGGCCTCGACAAGATCATCCGCGCGCGCTCCGAGAAGAGCGGCATCGGCTTCGGTGCCGATGTGCGCAGCAAGGACAACGGCAAGGACATTGCGATGGTCCTGCGCGACTGCCAGCCCGAAGACCTGATCAAGTACGGCCTGATCCCTGAGTTCGTCGGCCGCTTGCCGGTGGTGGCGACGCTGGCCGAGCTCGACGAGGTGGCGCTGATCGAGATCCTGACGCAGCCGAAAAACGCACTGATCAAGCAGTTCCAGAAAATGTTCAGCATGGAAGGCGTCGAGCTGGAAGTGCGTGACGCCGCGCTGCGCGCGATCGCGCGCAAGGCGCTGGCGCGCAAGACCGGAGCGCGCGGCCTGCGTTCGATCCTCGAGCACACGTTGCTGAACACCATGTTCGACCTGCCGTCGCTGGAAAATGTCGTCAAGGTGGCGGTCGATGAAGGCACCATCACCAGCGACGCGCCGCCGCTCCTTATTTACTCGGACCAGCCCAAAGTTGCCGGATCATCAACCGTCTGACCACTGGATGCGGGCTTCCCAGGCCCGCGCAGCATTCTCATCCGGCGTGGACGGAGCGGCAGCGGCGACGCTGCCGTATCGGGGCTGCCGCCGGCCGGCGCTTCTTGATTTGCCGGCCCCAGCCCCAAGCTGTATTCATGTTCTCTCTCTCAGGTGACGCCAATGAATGACCAAATCAGCAATGAAATCAGCAAGATGGAAATGCCCCTGCTCCCCTTGAGGGATGTGGTGGTGTTCCCGCACATGGTCATTCCGCTGTTCGTGGGACGACCCAAATCGATCAAGGCGCTGGAAACCGCGATGGAAGCGGGGAAAAGCATCGTGCTGGTGGCGCAGAAATCCGCGGCCAAGGACGAGCCGGCCCCGGAAGATCTCTATGACGTCGGCAGCATCGCCAACATCCTGCAGATGCTGAAATTGCCTGACGGCACCGTGAAGGTGCTGGTCGAAGGCAGCCAGCGCGCGCGCATCCACGGCATCGAGGACGTGAAGACCCATTTCACGGTCCAGGTCACCCCGATCGCCAGCGACCCGGCGACTGACCACGAGACCGAGGCCATGCGGCGGACGATGATCCAGCAGTTCGACCAGTATGTGAAGCTGAACAAGAAGATTCCGCCGGAGATACTCACTTCGCTGGCGGGCATCGACGAGGCCGGCCGGCTGGCCGACACGATCGCCGCGCACCTGCCGCTGAAACTCGAGCAGAAGCAGGAAGTGCTGGAAATGCTCGACGTCAAGCAGCGCCTGGACCACCTGCTGAAGGTGGTCGAGGGCGAACTCGACATCCTGCAGGTGGAGAAGCGCATCCGCGGCCGCGTCAAGCGCCAGATGGAGAAAAGCCAGCGCGAGTATTACCTTAACGAGCAGGTGAAGGCGATCCAGAAGGAGCTCGGCGAGACCGAGGAAGGCGCGGACATCGACGAGATCGAGAAGAAGATCAAGGCGGCGCGCATGCCCAAGGACGCGCGCAAGAAGGCCGAGGCCGAGTTGAAGAAACTGAAGCTGATGTCGCCGATGTCGGCCGAGGCGACCGTCGTGCGCAACTACATCGATGCGCTGATCGGCCTGCCGTGGCGCAAGAAGAGCAAGATCAGCACCGACCTGAAACTCGCGGAAAAGGTGCTCGACGAGGACCATTACGGCCTGGAAAAGATCAAGGAACGCATCGTCGAATACCTGGCCGTGCAGCAGCGCGTCGACAAGCTGAAGGCGCCGATCCTGTGCCTGGTCGGCGCTCCCGGCGTCGGCAAGACCTCGCTCGGCCAGTCGATTGCCCGCGCAACCAACCGCAAATTCGTGCGCATGTCGCTGGGCGGCGTGCGCGACGAGGCGGAGATCCGCGGCCATCGCCGTACCTACATCGGTTCGATGCCCGGCAAGATTCTCCAGAACATGTCCAAGGTCGGCGTCCGCAACCCCTTGTTTCTGCTGGATGAAGTGGACAAGATGGGGATGGATTTCCGGGGCGACCCGGCGTCCGCGCTGCTCGAGGTCCTGGATCCCGAGCAGAACAACACCTTCGTCGACCATTACGTCGAGGTCGAGTATGACCTCTCCGACGTGATGTTCGTTGCCACGGCCAACACGCTGAACATTCCGCCGGCGCTGCTCGACCGGATGGAAATCATCCGCCTGTCGGGTTACACCGAGGACGAGAAGATCCATATCGCCGAGAACCACCTGCTGCCGAAGACGATGCAGAACCACGGCCTGAAGAAGGGCGAGCTGGTGGTCGCCGAGAGCGCGCTGCGCGACATCGTGCGCTTCTACACGCGGGAAGCCGGCGTGCGCAGCCTCGACCGCGAAATTTCCAAGATCTGCCGCAAGGTGGTCAAGGAGCTGGTCAGCGGCGGCAAGGATCGCAAGATCATGGTGACCGCGCGCAATCTCGACAAGTATCTCGGCGTGCGCCGTTATTCCTTCGGCATCGCCGAGAAGAAGAACCAGATCGGCCAGGTCAACGGCCTCGCCTGGACCGAGGTCGGCGGCGAACTGCTGTCGATCGAGGCGGCAACCATGGCCGGCAAGGGCAAGATGACGACCACCGGCAAACTCGGCGAAGTCATGCAGGAGTCGGTGCAGGCGGCGATGTCGGTGGTGCGGGCACGCTCGCAGCGCCTCGGCATCCACCCGGACTTCTACCAGAAAAACGATATCCACATCCACCTGCCGGAAGGCGCGACGCCGAAGGACGGGCCCAGCGCCGGCATCGGCATCTGCACCGCGATGGTGTCGGTGCTGACCGGCATACCGGTGCGCGCGGACGTGGCGATGACCGGCGAGATCACGCTGCGCGGCGAAGTGCTGCCGATCGGCGGCCTCAAGGAGAAGCTGCTGGCCGCGCACCGCGGCGGCATCAAGACCGTGCTCATCCCCGAGGAGAACGTCAAGGACCTCAAGGAGATTCCGGACAACGTCAAGAACAAGCTCGACATCCAGCCGGTGAAATGGATTGACCGGGTGCTCGAGCTGGCGCTGGAACGCAAGCCGGAGCCGCTGCCGGATGCCGAAAACGTGCCGGTGCCGCCTGCCGGTGACAGCACGGCGCCTGCAGCAATCAAGCACTGAGCCTCGAACTGAGATCAGACTGGAAATCGGGGCCGGACTGGGCTACAATCCGGCCCTTTGTTTGGCAGGGTATTGCGCCGCGGACGCGGCGGGTGCGGATGACGGGTGCTTAGCTCAGCTGGTAGAGCGTCGCCCTTACAAGGCGAATGTCGGCGGTTCGATCCCGTCAGCACCCACCAGAAATGCCGCGATGAGTTTGGAACGATGAGCGCGGAGCGGGTGATATCGGTTTTTGTTCATCATTCATCGTTCATCATTGATTTTGGAGTGGTAGTTCAGTTGGTTAGAATACCGGCCTGTCACGCCGGGGGTCGCGGGTTCGAGTCCCGTCCACTCCGCCAGCTATCCAAAAAAAGGCGAACCCGGTTCGCCTTTTTTCTTATGGGCGCCGCCGCAGGCACCGCAGCGAGGAGAACACATGTTCGGATTGATCGAGAAACACCGCAAAAAGGTCATGATCGGGATTTTCGTGGTCGTCATCCCGCCCTTTGCATTCTTCGGCATCGATTCCTACTTCCAGGGCACGAGCGGCGGCGACAATGTCGCGACGGTGGGTGATTACCGCATCTCCCGGGCGGAGTTTGCCCAGGCGCTCAACGAGCGCCAGGACATGCTGCGCAACATGTCGGGCGGCCGCCTTGATCCGGCGCTGCTCGACAGCCAGGAGCTGCGCCTGTCGGTGATCAACAACCTGGTGGAGCAGCAGCTGCTGGTGCAGCGGGCGGTGCGCACCGGCCTTGCGGTCAGCGACAGCCAGATCCAGGACATTGTCGCCAACGTCGACGCATTCCAGGAAGACGGCAAGTTCTCCTATGCCCGTTACGAGCAGGTGCTGAGGGCGCAGAGCATGACCCCCCTGATTTTCGAACAGCGCGTGCGCCAGGACATCCTGGTGGACCATGTCACGCACCCGTACTCGGGCTCATCCTTCGTGTCGCGCGCCGAGGCGGCCATGCTGTTGCGCATCTCGGAACAGCAGCGCGAGGTCAGCCATTTCACCTTCGCGACCGACCGTTTCCTGCCCCAGGTCAAGCTGGAGCCGGATGCCGCGAAAAAATACTATGACAGCCATCAGGACGAATTCCGGGTGCCGGAGCAGGTGCGCATCGAGTTCGTGACGCTCAGCGCCGATGCGCTGATGGCGCAGGCCAAGCCAAGCGCCGACGAACTGCGCAAGGCTTACGACGAAAATGCGAAGCGTTTCGTGGTGAGGGAATCGCGGCAGGCCAGCCACATCCTGATCACACCGGATGGCAACAGTCCGGAAGCCAGGGCAAAGGCGAAAGCGAAGGCGGAGGAGCTTCATGCGCAGCTGAAGAAGAATCCCGCAAGCTTCGCGGCGCTGGCGAAGCAGCACTCCCAGGATCCGGGTTCCGCGGCCAATGGCGGCGACCTCGGGTTTTTCGAGAACGGTGCAATGGTCAAGTCTTTCGACGACGCGGTGTTCTCGATGAAGGTCGGCGAAATATCGGCGCCGGTGGAGAGCGAATTCGGCTGGCATGTCATCCGTCTCGCGAACGTGCGCGGCGGCAAGGGCAAGAGCTTCGAGGAGGCGCGTCCGGAGATCGAGGCGGAACTGAAAAAGCAGCTGGCGGCCCGCAGGTTTGCGGAACTGGCCGAAGCCTTCAGCAACACGCTGTTCGAGCAGTCGGACAGCCTGAAACCGGCGGCCGAGCTGCTCAGGGTCCAGCCGCAGACCAGCGGCTGGATCAACCGCGCCGGCTCCGACAATGCGATGCTGGGCAACCAGAGGCTGCTGCAGGCCGTGTTTTCCGAAGATGTGCTGCAGAACAAGCGCAATACCGAGGCGATCGAGGTTGCGCCGGGCGTGCTGGTCGGAGCACGGATCGCCGAGCACAAGCCGGCGACGGTCCAGCCCTTTGACCAGGTCAGCGCGGCGCTGGTGAAGAAACTCACGCTGCAGCAGGCGGGACAGCTGGCCGCCCAGGAGGGCCGTGCCCGCCTCGAGGCGCTGCGCCAGGGCAAGGAGGTGCAGCTGGCCTGGAGCACGCCACAACTGGTCGGCAGGGGTGACCCGAAAGGCCTCCCGGGTGAAGTGCTGCGTCAGGCCTTCAAGGCCGATACCGGCAAGCTGCCCTCCTATTCGGGCACGGAAATACCGGGGGGCGGTTATGCGCTGGTGCGCGTCAGCAAGGTGCAGGAAGTGACCGACGGCGCCAGGGAAAAGCAGAATGCCATCGCGCAGACCCTGCGCCAGGTCGCGGCGCAGGCCGAGCTGTCCGCCTATATTGCGAGCCTGAAGAAAAAGACGGAAACGAAGATCCGCCCGGACGTCATCGAGCGGAAATAAGGGGCGGGCAGGGGCCGCAGCGGGCCCGCTTTCCCGCCGCTTGGAGCATCACTCCCCGCGCATGCCGCCGACGACGGTGCTGAAGCCGCAGTCGACATGGGTGATTTCCCCGGTCACCCCGGCGGCGAGGTCGGACAGCAGGAAGGCCGCCGCATTGCCGACATCGTCGATGCTGACATTGCGCCGCAGCGGCGCGTTGTCCTCGACGAACTTGAGGATCTTCCCGAAGCCGCCGATGCCGGCCGCCGCCAGCGTCTTGATCGGACCCGCCGAAATGCCGTTGACGCGGATCCCCGCCGGACCGAGGTCGCTGGCGAGGTAACGCACGCAGGCTTCGAGGCTCGCCTTGGCCAGTCCCATCACGTTGTAGTTGGGCACGGTGCGCTCGGCGCCGAGGTAGCTGAGGGTCAGCATGGCGCCGGACCTGCCGGCCATCAGCGGCGCAGCCCCCTTCGCCAGCGCGGCAAAGCTGTAGCTGCTGATGTCGTGCGCCGTGGCGAAGGCCTCGCGGGACAACCCGTCCAGAAAATTCCCCTTCAGCGCTTCGCGCGGGGCGAAGGCGATCGAGTGCAGCAGGCCGTCGAGGCCGCCCCATTCGGACTTCAGCGAATCGAACAGCGCGGTAATCTGCGCATCACTGCTCACGTCGCAGGGCAGCACCGGCGCCGAGCCGAACTCGGCGGCGAGTTTCTGCACACGCTCCCGGATGTCCTCGCCCTGGTAGGTGAAGGCGAGCTGCGCGCCTTCGCGGCTCGCGGCTTTCGCGATGCCGTAGGCGATGGAGCGGTTGGAGAGCAGCCCGGTGATCAGGATTTTCTTGTCTTGCAGGAACGCCATGATGCTCCTTCTGGGGATGTGCGAAGCGCACTGCGACCGATTATAACCAGAAGCTGCGGCGGCAATTATCGGCTACACTTTCCGCGATGACCCGCATTCGCCATGGCCTGCTGCCACTGCTGCTCGCGTTTGTTGCGGGATGCGGCGGGGCGCCGTGGAACGATCCCTATCCGGCCGCGGACGCCCGTTCCAACACGCTCTACAGCTCGTTTTCTGAGCGTCCCAAGCATCTCGATCCCGTGCAGTCCTACGCCGAGAACGAATACGCCTTCATCGCCAACATCTACCAGCCGCCGCTGCAGTACCACTACCTGAAGCGCCCGTACCAGCTGATCCCCTTCGGCGCCGAGGAAGTGCCGAAACCGGTCTATCTCGACGCCGCCGGCAAGCCGTTGCCGGACAGCGCGCCGGCGGAACGCGTGGCCTACAGCGAGTATGTGATCCGCATCCGCCAGGGCGTTTTGTACCAGCCGCATCCGGCGTTTGCGAAGGACGATGCCGGCAAACCGCGCTACCACGCGCTGACCGCGGCCGACCTGCGCGGCATCGACACGCTGGCTGATTTCAGCCACAGCGGCACCCGCGAACTGGAGGCTGCGGATTATGTGCACCAGCTGAAGCGCCTGGCGCACCCGCGCCTGCACTCGCCGATCCTGCAGCTGATGGGCGGTTACGTCGTCGGCCTGAAGGATCTGGCGGACCGGCTGGCGAAGGATGCCGCGGCCCTGCCCGAAGGGGCGGTGATCGACCTTGAGCCTTACGAAATGTCCGGCGTGCGGATCATTGATCGCCATACCTATGCGCTGCGCGTGCGCGGCAAGTATCCGCAGTTCGCCTACTGGCTGGCGATGCCGTTTTTTGCGCCGGTGCCGCCCGAGGCCGACCGTTTCTACGGCCAACCCGGGATGGCGCAGAAAAACATCACGCTGGACTGGTATCCGGTGGGCACCGGGCCCTACATGCTGACGGTCAACAACCCCAACCGCCAGATGGTGCTCGAGCGCAATCCGAACTACCGCGGCGAGGTCTATCCCGGCGAGGGCGAACCCGGCGACGCGGAGCGCGGGCTGCTCAAGGACGCCGGCAAGCCGCTGCCTTTCATCGACCGCGTCGTATTCAGCCTGGAGAAGGAGCAGATCCCGTACTGGAACAAGTTCCTGCAGGGGTACTACGACGCCTCGGGCATCGGCTCCGACACCTTCGACCAGGCGGTGCAGTTTTCGGGGCAGGGGGATGTCACGCTGACCGAGGACATGGAGCGCCGCGGCATCCGCCTGCAGACCTCGCTGGCGACGACGGTGTTCTACCTCGGCTTCAACATGCTCGACCCGGTGGTCGGCGAGGCGGCCGGCGAACGCGCGCGCAAACTGCGGCTGGCGGTGTCGATTGCCGTCGACCAGGAAGAGCTGATTTCGATTTTTCGCAATGGCCGCGGCCTGCCCTCGCACGGCCCGATTCCGCCCGGCATTTTCGGTTACCGCGAACCCGATGCGACGGGAATCAATCCCTATGTCTACGACTGGCGCGACGGTGCTCCGCAGCGCAAGGGCATCGAGCAGGCCAAACGCCTGCTGGCCGAGGCGGGATATCCCAACGGCCGTGATGCCAAAACCGGCCAGCCACTGCTGCTGCATCTCGACACCACCTCCAGCGGTCCCGACAGCAAGGCACGCCTCGACTGGTACACCCGGCAGTTCGCGAAACTGGGCATCCAGCTGGTGATCCGCGCCACCGACTTCAACCGCTTGCAGGACAAGCTGCGGCGCGGCACTGCGCAGCTCTATTTCCTCGGCTGGAATGCCGACTATCCCGATCCCGAGAATTTCCTGTTCCTGCTGCACGGCGCGCAATCGCGGGCAAAGACCCAGGGGGAAAACGCCTCGAATTACCGCAATGCCGAATACGACCGCCTGTTCGACCGCATGAAACACATGGCCAACGGGCCGGAACGCCAGGCGATCATCGACCGCATGGTCGAGCTGCTGCGCCACGATGCGCCCTGGGTGTGGAGTTTTTTCCCCAAGGACTACACGCTGCACCACGGCTGGGTCCATAACCGCAAACCCAACCAGATCGCCAACAACAGCCTCAAGTACCAGCGGCTGGATCCCGCGCTGCGGGCGGAGCTGCGGCGCGAATGGAATCCGCCGGTGGTCTGGCCGCTGGCGCTGATCGCGGCGGTGCTGGTGCTGACGGTGCTGCCGGCGGTGACGGCTTTCCGCCGCCGCGAGCGGCGCACTGCGACGGGAGGCGCATGACCGCCTACATCATCCGCCGCCTGGTCTACGGCCTGTTCGTGCTGGTCGGCGTCAACGTGCTGACCTTCGCCCTGTTCTTCTTCGTCAACTCGCCCGATGACATGGCACGTGCGCAGCTCGGCGCGAAACGCGTCACCGCGGAAGCGGTGGACAAATGGAAGCGCGAGAGGGGGTACGATAAACCATTGTTTTTAAACGAAAAAATGACGGGCGTTCAGAAGGTCACGGAAACCGTCTTTTTCGACAAGTCGTTGCGCCTGTTCGCCTTCCAGTTCGGCGCCTCGGACCAGGGGCGCAACATCGGCTACGACATCAGCACCCGCATGTGGCCCAGCCTCGCGGTGCAGCTGCCGGCCTTCGTCATCGGCCTCGCCACCTACATATCGCTGGCGCTGCTGATGGCATTTTTCCGCGCGACCTATGTCGATTTCTGGGGCGTCGTGCTGTGCGTGCTGATGATGTCGATTTCGACGCTGTTCTACATCATCGGCGGGCAGTTCGTGTTCGGCAAGCTGTGGAGCCTGGTGCCGATCTCCGGCTACGACGGCGGATTCGAAGCCATCAAGTTCCTCGCACTGCCGGTGCTGATCGGCGTCATCGCCGGCATCGGCGGCAGCGCCCGTTGGTACCGCACGATATTCCTCGAGGAAATCAGCAAGGATTACGTGCGCACCGCGCGCGCCAAGGGGCTGTCCGAGCTGCGGGTGCTGTTCCGCCACGTGCTGCAGAACGCGATGATCCCGATCCTCACCGGCGTGGTGGTGGTGATACCGCTGCTGTTCATGGGCGCGCTGATCACCGAATCCTTCTTCGGCATTCCCGGGCTCGGCAGCTACACCATCGACGCCATCGTCCAGCAGGACTTCGCGATCGTGCGCGCGATGGTGTTCCTCGGCTCGGTGCTCTACATCATCGGCCTGATCCTGACCGACATTTCATACACCCTGGTCGATCCGCGGGTGCGCTTCTCGTGATGCCGGTCCGCATCGAACTGCTGTGGAGCGATCTGGCCGTCTGGCTGCTGGTGGCCGGCGTCATCGGGTTGGTGCTGTACACCCGCGGCCGGCCGCACCTCGGCGCGCCCTGGATGAAGGTCGGCCGCAGCGCCAGCGGCATGGCGGCGGCCACCGTGCTTGCCGCCTTCGTGCTGGTGGGCCTGCTCGACTCGGTTCATTACCGCAGTGCACTGCCGCCGCAGGACGGCAAGCCGGCGTGGTCGACCGAGCTGCGCAGCCTGCTCGACCGCGTGCTCGAACCGCTGCGCGCCAAGCGCGAAAAAACCTATTCGGCGCCGCTGGCCACCCACCTGTTCGCGAAGGAGACGCTGCAACTGCCGGACGGCAGCGAAGGGCGGGTCTACCCGCGGCTGCGCCACGGCGGCGCGCACCTCGCCGATCCGCAGGCGGACCGGGCGCGTGATATCGCGGTGAAATCCCTGCGCGGGCTGTCGCTGGCCCTGCTGCTGTGGTTTGCCGTCGCGATCGTGGTCAGCGCGATGGTGGCGCGGCGCAACGGCACGGACATCGAGGCGGCCTGGCGCGAAGTCTGGGCCGGGCACACGCCGCTGCAATGGCGCGCCGTGCTCTGCGCGCTCGGCGTGTTGTGCCTGTTTGCCGGGCCGGTGGCCGCGCTGGCGCCCCATTACCATGTGCTCGGCACCGACAAGGTCGGCCAGGACGTGCTCTACCAGGCACTGAAAAGCATACGCACCGGACTGGTCATTGGCACGCTGGCCACGCTGGTGACGCTGCCCTTCGCGCTGGTGCTGGGCGTGATGGCGGGTTACTTCAGGGGCTGGGTCGACGATGTGATCCAGTATCTCTACACCACGCTGTCATCGATCCCCGGCGTGCTGCTGATCGCCGCCGCGGTGCTGATGATGCAGGTCTATGTCGAAAACCACCCGGAACTGTTCCCCAGCACGGAAATCCGCGCCGACGTGCGGCTGCTGGCGCTGTGCGTGATCCTCGGCATCACCAGCTGGACGGGACTGTGCCGGCTGCTGCGCGGCGAGGTGCTGAAACTGCGCGAACTGGAGTACATCCAGGCGGCGCAGGCCTTCGGCGTGTCGCGTTGGCGCATCATGATGCGCCACCTGACCCCGAACCTGATGCACATCGTGATGATCGCGCTGGTGATGGATTTCAGCGGCCTGGTGCTGGCCGAGGCGGTGCTGTCCTACATCGGCGTCGGCGTCGATCCCTCGATGACCAGCTTCGGCACCATGATCAACGGCGCGCGGCTGGAGATGGCGCGCGAGCCGATGGTCTGGTGGTCGCTGGCCGCGGCCTTCGTCTTCATGCTGACGCTGGTGCTCGCGGCGAACCTGTTCGCCGATGCGGTGCGCGATGCCTTCGATCCGCGGCTGATCGTTGCCGGAGCACGGGCATGACCGCGCCGCTGCTGCGGGTCGATGGCCTGACCACGGTCATCCACGGCGGGAGTTCGCCGCTGCGCGCCGTCGACGGCCTGTCCTTCGACATTGCCGCCGGCGAAACCTTTGCCCTGGTCGGCGAGTCGGGCTGCGGCAAGTCGATGACCGCGCTGTCGGTCATGCGCCTGCTGCCGGAAGCCGGGGAGATCACCGGCGGCCGCGTCGAACTGCAGGGCGGGAACCTGCTGGCGCTGCCCGAATCACGGATGCGTGATGTGCGCGGACACCGCGTGGCGATGATTTTCCAGGAACCCGGACTGTCGCTGAACCCGGTGATGACCGTCGGCGACCAGATCGTCGAGTCGGTGCGCCGCCATACCGCGCTGCGCGGTGATGCGGTGGCGGCACGGGTGCTGGAACTGCTCGATGCGGTGCGCATGCCGGACGCGAAGCGGCGCGCCGCCGAGTATCCCTTCCAGATGTCGGGCGGCATGAAGCAGCGGGTGATGATCGCGATCGCGCTGGCCTGCGATCCGGCGCTGCTGATCGCCGACGAACCGACCACCGCGCTCGATGTCACTGTGCAGGCGCAGGTGCTCGACCTGCTGCGCGAGCTGCAGCAGTCGCGCGGCATGGCGATGCTGCTGATCACCCACGACCTCGGCGTGGTGGCGCAGGTCGCGCAGCGCGTGGCGGTGATGTACGCCGGGCAGATCGTCGAGACCGCGCCGGTCGATGCCTTTTTTGCCGGCCCGGCGCATCCCTATGCGCGCAAGCTGTTTGCCTCGCTGCCGGAACGGGCGGGGCGCGGCCGCGCGCTGGCGGCGATTCCCGGAACCGTGCCGCGGCTCGACCGGGTCTTTGCCGGCTGCCGTTTCGCCGAGCGCTGCGAAGTCGCGCTGCCGCAATGTGCCGACACGCTGCCGCAATGGCACGAGGCCGGGCGGGATCATGCGGTCAGCTGCCACCTGTACGGCAGCGATGAGCGCGGAGCGATGAGTGATGAGCGCATGACAGAACCCCCGGCAAGTTCGAGCTCATCACTCATCACTCATCGTTCATCGTTACTTGAGGTCGAAGACCTCAAAGTCTGGTTCCCCGTGCGCAAGGGCCTGCTGCAACGCACGGTCGGCCATGTGCGCGCGGTCGACGGCGTGTCGCTGGCCATTGCACCGGGGCGCACGCTGGGCCTCGTTGGCGAATCCGGCTGCGGCAAGACCACTGTCGGCAAGGGCCTGCTGCGGCTGGTCGAGCCGACAGGGGGACGGGTGGTCATCGACGGCGACGATTTCCTCGCCCTGCGGCGGGGGGAGCTGCGCCGGCGGCGGCGCGACGTGCAGATCATTTTCCAGGACCCCTATGCCTCGCTCAATCCGCGGGTGCGCATCGGCGATGCGCTGGAGGAGGGCCTGCTGGCGCTGGGCGTCGGTGCCGATGCCGGGTGGCGGCAATCGCATATCGACGGGCTGCTGGCCGAGGTCGGCCTCGCGCCGGACGTGAAGTCGCGTTATCCGCATGAATTTTCAGGCGGCCAGCGCCAGCGCATCGCCATCGCGCGCGCGCTGGCAGTGGAACCGAAACTGATCGTCTGCGACGAGCCGACCAGCGCGCTCGACGTGTCGGTGCAGGCGCAGATCCTCAACCTGCTGAAACGGCTGCAGCGCGAGCGCGGCCTGTCCTATCTCTTCATCAGCCACAACATGGCGGTCATCGAATACATGGCCGACGAGGTTGCGGTGATGTACCTGGGGCGCATCGTCGAGCAGGGCCTAGTCGGGGAGGTGCTGCGCGCGCCTCGCCATCCCTATACCCGCGCCTTGCTGGCGGCGGTGCCGGTGGCCGATCCGCGGCAGCAGCGCGCGGCGATCCGCCTGCATGGCGACCTGCCGTCACCGCAGGATCCGCCGGCCGGATGCCATTTTCATCCGCGTTGTCCGGTCGCGCTGCCACAGTGCAGCGTGGAATATCCCGGGGAGAAATCCTGGAGTGCCACGCACAGGGTCTGCTGCCACCTGCGTGACTGAAAGCCCGCTAACGCTTGGATTGTGAAGCGACGACCGGGGGTTTGGCCGGTTTGGCCGGCGGCTTGATGGCCACCGTCGCGCGTTTGGCCGGCGCGCGTTTGACGTTGGCTTTGGCGGCATGGGTTTTTGCCGGCTTGCCGCCCTTGGCATGTGTCGCGCGCGCCGCCTTGTAGGCCCGCGGCAGGGTTACCGGTGTTGCCGGCAGGTCGGGCAGGTTGGGCGTGGTGCCTTCCTTGACCGGCACCAGCAGCGGCTGCCCGGGGCGCAGGGTTGTCCTGCCGCTGATGCCGTTGACGGCCTTCAGTTCACTGACGCTGATGCCGTACCTGGCGGCGACTTTCTCCGGCTTTTCCCCCGCTTTGAGCGTATGCGCCTGCCAGCTCACCAGCGGCTTGCCGTGGTTTTCGAGGTTGGCGTGAAAGATGGCGACCCGGTTGCGCGGCAACACGATGGTTTCGGCATAGGCCTTGATCACCCGCTTGTTGTGCGCGGGATTGAGGAAGCTGAATTCATCGAGCGGCATTTCCGCGAATTTTGCGGCGAGCTTGACGTCGATGTGTTCCCGCACCGTGACGGTTTCAAAATAGGGCTCGTTGGGCACGCTGTTGAGCTGGACGCCGAAACGCGCCGGATCGGCGATGATGTTTTTCACCGCGATCAGCTTGGGCAGGTAGTTGCGGGTCTCCGCGGGCATGGTCAGGCTGGCGTAATCGCCGGGCAGTCCCCGGGCCTGGTTGCGCGCCACGGCGCGGCTGACCGCGCCTTCGCCCCAGTTGTAGGAGGCGAGCGCCAGTTCCCAGTCGCCGAACATGCCGTAGAGCTTCTCGAGGTAATCGAGCGCGGCATTGGTGGCGGCGATGACGTCACGGCGGCCGTCGTACCACCAGTTCTGGCGCAGCCCGTAGTTGCGTCCGGTGGAGGGGATGAATTGCCAGAGTCCCGAGGCATGCGCTTTGGAATAGGCCTGCGGGTTGTAGGCCGACTCGATCATCGGCAGCAGCGCGATCTCGGCGGGCATTTTCCGCCGCTCGATTTCCTCGACGATATGGAACAGGTAGCGGCTGCCGCGGTCGACCATGCGCGCGAAATATTCCGGCTTTGCCGAATAGCGGATTTCCCAGTCGCGCACCAGGTCGCCATCCATCGGCTTCATCGCGAATCCGCCGCGAATGCGCTCCCACATGTCCCGTGGCGCCGGTTTTTCGATGACCGTCACCACTTCCGGCGCGGGAGGCTCGGGGATGACGACGGGGCGGTCCGGGACTGTTTCCGGAACCGTCACTGCGACGGGGGGCGGGGTCTCCGGGGCTTCGCTGATCTCGCCGCCGGGAGTCTGGGCGCAACCGGTGATGATCACCAGCGCGGTCAGGAGGAGCAGGCGGCGGGCGGCAGGAAAGGTCATGAGCACAAGTTCCGGAAACGGGCTCCGGAAGCCGGAAAGTTTGCCGGATGGTAGTCCCGCAGGCGCCTAATGTCAAACTGGATATTCATTAAGAATCAATATTTTATTGTCATATCCGGAGGTGGGGCATGAGGTTCGGGGAAAGGCCTCAGAAGTTGTTTTTCCAGTCGCGGATCGCGGCCAGCACACTCACCGGATCCGACAGCTTTTTCCCGGCGCGTGTGCTGGCGCTGCCGACGATGCCGGCTTCGGTGACGCGGAGGAAGGGATTGGTGGCTTTTTCCTGGCCGATGGTCGAGGGCAGCGTCGGCTGGTCGCGGTCGCGCAGCGCCTGCATCCGGGTTTCGAGTTCGGGCAGGCGCGTGTTGTCCGGTTCCGCGGCGCGGGCAAAGCGGATGTTGGACAGGGTGTATTCATGGCCGCAATAGACGCGGGTGTCGTCCGGCAGCCGCGCCAGCCGGGTCAGGGAATCGTACATCTGGCGTGGCGTGCCTTCGAACAGGCGGCCGCAGCCGGCGGCGAACAGCGTGTCGCCGCAGAACAGCATGCCGTCGCCGCAGAAGGCGACATGCGTGCGCGTGTGGCCGGGAATTTCGAAGGTTTCCATGTCGATGCCGAAATGCGGCAGCGTGAAATGTTCACCGTCGGCCAGCCGCGTGCTGACCTCCGGGATGCGTTCGTCGTGCGGACCGTAGACCGGCGCCGGATGCTTCGCGAGCAGCGCGGCATTGCCGCCGACATGGTCGGCGTGGTGGTGGGTGTTGAGAATCGCGGCGAGCTGCAGCTTTTCACGCGCCAGATAATCGAGCACCGGCTGCGCATCACCCGGATCGACCACCACGGCATGCGTGGCATCGCGGAGGGTCCAGATGTAATTGTCGGCAAAGGCGCGCAGCGGGACAACGTGGTAAGCGGGCATCTCGAACTCCGTTCCTGATCAGCGGCCGATTATGATTTAAACTCGGGCCATGTCAATTGCAGGTGGCGGCCTTACCGTGGATGAATGGCTGGCGAGCCCGCCGGGCAGTTACCTGTTTGCCAGGGAGCAGGCGTACTTCGACGCCGCCGTGGCCGACATCTTCGGTTATCACGCGCTGCAGCTGGGGCTGGAGCAGGTCGACCTGCTGCGTTCGAGCCGCATTCCGCTGCGTGTGCAGGTCGCGCCGCGCGGCGCGGTCGGGCTGCGCGCCGATTTCCGCGACCTGCCGGTCGACTCGAATTCGGTGGACCTGATGGTGCTGCCGCACACGCTGGAATTTTCCGAACATCCGCACCAGGTCGTGCGCGAAGTCGCCCGCGTGCTGCGCCCCGAGGGGCATGTGGTGATCGCCGGCTTCAATCCGCTGAGCCTCTGGGGCCTGCGTCGCAGCATCGGCCGCCGCGGTGATTTTCCGTGGACCGGCCGTTTCATCCATCTCGCGCGGGTCAAGGACTGGTTTGCGTTGGTCGGCCTCGAGATCGTCGCCGGCTCGATGGCCTGTTATGCGCCGCCCTGCGCCGAGCAGAAGTGGCTGGACCGTTTCGGATTCATGGAAAAGGCGGGAGACCGCTGGTGGCCGATTGCCGGCGGCGTGTTTTTCCTGCAGGCGATCAAGCGCGTGCGCGGCATCCGCCTGATCGTGCCGAAATGGAGCGACCGCGCGGCACCCAGGAAAAACCTGGCGGCGCTGCCGGAGCGGGTGCGTGACGAGGACGCGGCCGCGGCGCGCGTCAGGGCAAGGTAAAGGGAAGATGAGCGAAGACACACAGGGCGAAGCCGGCGAAGTGATCGACATTTACACCGACGGCGCCTGCAAGGGCAATCCGGGCGTCGGCGGCTGGGGGGCGCTGCTCAGCGCCGGCGGCAGGACCCGCGAGCTGTTCGGAGGTGAAACCCTGACCACCAACAACCGCATGGAACTCACCGCGGTGATCCGCGCGCTCGAAGCGCTGAAGCGGCGCTGCCGCGTGCGCCTGCACACCGATTCGAAATACGTGCAGCAGGGCATCACGGAATGGATTCATTCCTGGAAAAAACGCGGCTGGAAGACGGCCGACAAGAAACCGGTCAAGAACGAAGATCTCTGGCGCCGCCTCGACGAACTCGCGGCGCAGCACGACATCGACTGGCTGTGGGTCAAGGGCCATGCCGGGCATGACGGCAACGAGCGCGCCGACGCGCTGGCCAACCGCGGCGTCGACAGCGTGAACGGCGGCATCAAGCCGGGAGCGGCGGCCTGATGGCGAAACGGCAGATCGTGCTCGACACCGAGACCACCGGCCTTGATCCGAAGCTGGGGCACCGGGTCATCGAAGTGGCCGGGGTGGAACTGGTCAACCGGCGCCTGACCGGCCGCCATTTCCACCGCTACCTCAACCCGGGGCGCGACAGCGACGAGGGCGCGCTGCAGGTGCACGGCCTGACCACGGAATTCCTCAGCGACAAGCCGAAGTTCGCCGAGGTCGTCGACGAGTTCCTCGAATACATCACCGGCGCCGAACTGATCATCCACAACGCGCCCTTCGACACCGGATTCCTCGACAACGAACTCGCCCTTGCGCGGCGCAAGAAGCTGAAGGCCTATTGTCCCGAGGTGACCGACACCCTGCGCATGGCGAGGGAGCTGCATCCGGGCAAACGCAACGGCCTCGATGCGCTGTGCGACCGTTACCAGATCGACAATTCGGCGCGCACGCTGCACGGCGCGTTGCTCGATGCCGAGCTGCTGGCCGACGTCTACCTCGCGATGACCCGCGGCCAGGACAGCCTGATCATCGAAAGCGAAACCGCGGGCACCGGGCAGCAGGCCGCGGGATTCAGCCGCGGAGAACTGAAATTGACGGTGCTGCGGGCGAGCGCGGAGGAAGTCGCGGCGCATGAAGCGCAGCTTGCCGAGATCGACAAGGCCAGCGGCGGGGCGGTGTGGACAGCGATGAGCGCGGACAAAGGCACACTTGAAGCGAAGCAGCGATGAGCGCAGAACGCAATCGCCGCACTGGAAAACTTAATATAAGTATTTGATTATATTAAATAATTTGTAGTTTTCAGCTTCAGGCGGTCAGCGCCAGCAACTGGCGGAACGAATCCTCGAACTGCTTCAAACCCTCGGCCTGCAAGACCTCCCCGGCGGCATCCATGTCGATGCCTAAGGAATCCAGCGCCGCGAACTGTTTCTGTGCGGCGTCGATGTTCTCTTCCAGTGTCGACTCCGCCCTGCCGTGATCGCGGAACGCCGCCAGCGTGGCATCAGGCACGGTGTTGACGGTCTGCGGGCCGATCAGCGATTCGATGTACAACACGTCGCTGTAGGCCGGGTTCTTGGTGCCGGTGCTGGCCCACAGCATCGCCTGCGGCCGCGCGCCGCGTTTGGCGAGTGCGCCGAACGCCGTATCGGAGAACGTGGCGCGGTAATCCTGGTAGGCCATTTTTGCCAGCGCCACCGCTGAACGTCCGCGCAGGGCCAGCGCATCACCGCCGATGGTTTCGAGTTGTTTGTCGATCAGCGTATCGACGCGGCTCAGGAACAGGCTGGCCACCGATTTGACCTTGCGCGCATCTCCGCCGGTTTCGACATGGCGGCGGATGCCGCGCACATAGGCCTGGGCCACATCGCGCACATGGCGCAGTGAAAACATCAGCGTGACGTTGACCGAGCAGCCTTTGGCCACCAGGTCTTCGATGGCCTTCAGGCCGGCTGCCGTGGCCGGCACCTTGATCAGCAGGTTGTCGCGGGCCACCGCGTCTTTCAGGCGCAGCCCGGCCGCCAGCGTGCCCTCGGCATCATGCGCCAGTGCCGGCGACACCTCGAGGCTGACATAACCGTCATCGCCCCTGCTCGATTTGTGCAGCGGCAGCAGGATGTCGCAGGCGGCGCGGATGTCGGCGACGGCCAGTGTTTCGTAACGCTGCTCCGCGGTCAGCGAGGCGTCGGCCTTCAGCTTCTGCAGCTCTTCGCGGTAGTGCGGGCTTTCGCTGATGGCCTTGAAAAAAATCGTCGGATTCGAGGTGACCCCGGCGATGCGGTCTTCAGTCACCAGTTTTTTCAGCGTGCCTTCCTGCAGCAGCGTGCGCGACAGGTTGTCGAGCCAGATGCGCTGGCCGAGGGCATGCAGACGGAGCAGGGGATTGGGGGTGGTTTCGGGCATGGTGATTCCGGTTCGTGTTGAGGCGTCGTGTTGGAGCGGAGGGTTCAGCGCGGATACTGCCGTGCCAGTTCGGCGGCGACGGTGGTGATCAGGCGCCGCGAAATGCTGACACTGGGCGGCAGCCGCGGCAGTGCTTCGGCATCGAACCAGGCCGCTTCCTCGATCTCGACGCCATCCGGTTTGACCGGGCCGCCGGCGTATTCGGCGGTGAAGGCCACCATCAGCGAATGCGGGAAGGGCCAGGGCTGGCTGCCGAAATAACGCAGTTCGCCGACCTCGACGCCGACTTCCTCGCGCGTCTCGCGCACGACGGTGTCTTCCAGCATTTCACCGGGTTCGACGAAACCGGCGATCGCGGAATAACGCCCCGCCGGCCACACGCTCTTTCGTGCCAGCAGCAGCTCGCGGCCGCGGGTGATCAGCACCATCACCGCGGGCGACACCGGCGGATAACTGGTGAAACGGCAGGACGGGCAGGCGCGCGCGCGTTCGTCGGTGCGCGCGCGCATCGGCGTGCCGCAGCGGCTGCAGAACTGGACATTGCGCTCCCAGTCGAGGAGTTGCAGTGCGCGGCCCGACAATGCGGCGAGCGTGCTGTCGACCATGCCGAAGAGGTCACGCAGGCCCAGTGGTGCCCAGCCGGCGGGCAGTGGCTGCGCTTCATCGATTTCGGCGGCGTAACAATGCTGATCACCCAGCAGGCCGAGGTAGTGTCGGCGCACCGTGGCCACGCCATGTTCCTCCAACGTGCAGCAGCAGGGCAGCGTCGCGGATTCCGCGCTACAGACCAAGATCGAGCCGCGCTGGAAGGCGAACCAGAGCGCCGGAGTTTCCTGGACCGGCGGCGGTGTGACCAAGGGTGTGTATTGTTGTTCAGGCATGACAGGATCGCGCTGTTGCAGGCTGCGAGTATAGCGATTTGCAGCTTGCCAAGCCTGGAGCCGCGGAACCTGAAGGGGACAGATTGGAGTGGTGGGCGGTACTGG
Source organism: Burkholderiales bacterium (assembly GCA_019635015.1). Classification (GTDB taxonomy): domain Bacteria; phylum Pseudomonadota; class Gammaproteobacteria; order Burkholderiales; family SG8-41. The sequence goes on from JAHCAG010000016.1 coordinate 23,614, forward strand.
GATCGAACCAGTGGCTTCCACCGTGTGAAGGTGGCACTCTACCGCTGAGTTAACCGCCCGAGCCGGCGCGGATTTTACCACCGCTCGGGACGACCGCCAAACGGCTGGCCGCTGGCTATAATCCGGCCAGCCATGCAAACCAAAAACATCACCGTCATCGGTGCCGGCATCGTCGGCATCACCACCGCCAGCTACCTGCGCCGCGACGGCCACCAGGTCACGGTCGTCGACCAGCGTCCGCCCGGGGAATACTGTTCCTTCGGCAATGCCGGCATCCTCAGCCCCGGTTCCTGCGTGCCGATCGCGATGCCCGGCATCCTGTCCCAGGTGCCCGGCTACCTGCTCGATCCGCTGGGACCGCTGGCGCTGCGCTGGTCATACCTGCCGAAGGCGCTGCCCTGGCTGCTGAAATTCGTCGCGGCGGCCGACGTCAAACGGGTGGAAAAAATCGCCGACGGACTGCGCGCGCTGCTGAGCCAGACCTTCGACGCCTATGCGCCGCTGGTCAAAAACGCCGGGGTCGAGGACCTGATCCATAAAAGCGGTTACATGGTGGTGTATTCGACCCGCAAGGCTTATCAGGCCGATGCGCTGGGCTGGAAACTGCGGCGCGACCGTGGTGTGGTGATCGATGAACTGGATGCCGCCGAGGTCAAGCGCCGTCTGCCCGGATTGAGCGGGGATTACGAAGTCGGCCTGTTCCTGCATGATCACGGCTGGTGCGCCAACCCGGAGCGCCTGACCAAATCGCTGGCGGCGCAGTTCGAGCGCGACGGCGGCAAAATCCTGCAACGCAAGGTGCTGGGCATCGACGTCGGTCCGGACGGGCCGCGCGCACTGCGCACCGATGCCGGTGAGCTGCCGGTGGAGCACCTGGTGATCTGTGCCGGTGCGCATTCCAATGAATTCTCCTCGCAGCTGGGCGATCAGCTGCCGCTGGAGGCGGAGCGGGGTTATCACATCACCTATTCCGATCCGCGTTTCCAGTTGCCGATGCCGCTGATGGTGCCGGAGCAGAAATGTTTTGTGACGCCGATGGAAATGGGGTTGCGCATTGCCGGGCAGAGCGAATTCGCCGGCGTCAACGCCGAACCGAATTACGCGCGTGCCGATGTGCTGGGCCAGCTGATGCAGCGCATGTTCCCCGGCATCAGTAATGTCGATGCGACGAAATGGATGGGCCGCCGGCCGTCGATGCCGGATTCGACACCGGTGATCGGCCCGGCCAGCCGTTTCGGCAATGTGTTTTACGCCTTCGGCCACGGCCATGTCGGGCTGGTCGGCAGTGCGCCGACTGCGCGGCTGGTGGCGGACATGATCGCCGGCCGGCCGCCGCGCATCGACCTGGCGCCTTACAGTCCCGGGCGTTTTTCCCGCTGAAGCGGCCGCGGCCACGCTGCGGCGTGGCGTAAAATAGCGCCTTTTTCCGACGGCAATTCCATGGTCCGCACAAGATTCGCGCCCAGTCCCACCGGGTATCTGCACATCGGCGGCGCGCGCACCGCGCTGTTCTGCTGGGCCTATGCGAAACAGCAGGGCGGCACTTTCATCCTCCGCGTCGAGGACACCGACCGCGAGCGTTCGACCGATGCCTCGGTGCAGGCGATCCTCGACGGCATGAAATGGCTGGGTCTCGATTACGAGGGGCCGTACTTCCAGATGCAGCGCCTGGAGCGTTACCGTGCCGCGGTCGACACGTTGCTGGCGCAGGGCCATGCCTATCACTGTTATGCGACGCGCGAGGAAATCGACGCACTGCGCGAGCAGCAGCGCGCGCGCGGCGAGAAGCCGCGTTACGACGGCCGCTGGCGGCCGGAGAATGCGAAACGCCTCGGCCTGAAACCGCCGGCGGGCGCGCAGCCGGTGATCCGTTTCCGCACGCCGGACAGCGGCGAGGTGACCTTCAATGACCTGGTCAAGGGGCCGATCACCGTCGCCAATGCTGAACTCGACGACCTGGTGATCATGCGCGCCGACGGCATCCCGACCTACAACTTCGGCGTAGTGATCGACGACATCGACATGGACATCACCCATGTCGTGCGTGGCGACGACCATGTCAACAATACGCCGCGGCAGATCAACATCTACCGCGCGCTGGGCGCGAAGCTGCCGCTGTTCGCGCATCTGCCGATGATCCTCGGCGCCGACGGCGAGCGGCTGTCGAAGCGCCACGGTGCGGTCAGCGTGATGCAGTACTTTGAAGACGGTTACCTGCCCGAGGCGCTGAACAACTATCTGGCACGGCTCGGCTGGTCGCATGGTGACGACGAGAAGTTCTCGATGGCGCAGCTGGTCGAGTGGTTCGACCTGGCCCATGTCAGCCGGTCGCCGGCGCGTTTTGATCCCGAGAAGCTGGGCTGGCTCAACCAGCAGTATCTGAAAGAGGCCGACGACGGCCGGCTGGCCGGCCTGATGCAGCCTTTTCTCGAGCGCGACGGCTGCGACATTGCCAACGGTCCGGCGCCGCAGCGTGTCGCCGCGCTGCTGAAGGAGCGCGTCAGCACGGTCGAGGAACTGGCTGATGCCGCGGTGTATTTTTACCGTGCGCTGGAGCCTTCCGCCGAACTGCGTGGACAGCATTACGCGGCGGATGCGCGGCCGGCACTGGAGGACCTCAGCCGGCGGCTCGGCAGCGTGGCCTGGGATCGCGCGAGCATCGCTGCGGCGATGAAAGCTGTCGTGGCGGAGCACGGCCTCAAGTTCCCGAAACTGGCGATGCCGCTGCGGGTGATGGTCACCGGCGAGCCGCAAACGCCCTCGGTGGATGCGACGCTGGAGCTGATCGGGCGCGAGCAGGTGCTGGCGCGCATGAAGCGGGAACTGGCGCTGTTTCCGGGCTGATTTCCCGGTTTACAGCCCCGGAACGCATCGGTATAATTCGCCGCTCTCGTGGGGGTATAGCTCAGCTGGGAGAGCGCTTGCATGGCATGCAAGAGGTCAGCGGTTCGATCCCGCTTACCTCCACCAGCAGAACACCTCGCTGTAAACCAGACGCAGTCCCTATCGTCTAGAGGCCTAGGACATCGCCCTTTCACGGCGGTAACCGGGGTTCGAATCCCCGTGGGGACGCCAGCAGTTGGAAAAGCCGCCGCAAGGCGGCTTTTTCTTTTGGTGTTTGTGTTTTGAGTTGCCGCAATGCCGCAGGATGAATGAGCGCTGCCGCGTCGCGCCCTGCATTGCGACCCCGCGGGGCATGCGCTAGAGTCGGCGGGTGACGTGCGCCGCGTGCGCATCGTGTCCATCGAAAACAAAAGCGGGAGTCTCATCATGAGTCAGAAAATCCGTCTGGTTGTTCCGGAAGCGCCGTCGCCGCAGGTGGTCGCCGCCACGGAAACCCGTGCCGTGGCCAAGGGCGGCATCCGTCTCGGCGTGCTCGACAATAGCAAGGGCAACGCCGACCACCTGCTGCGTTTCATCGTCGAGGGTGTCAAGGCGCTGCTGCCGGTGGCCTCGGTGGTGTCGCTGCGCAAGGACAGCGTCAGCCTGCCGGCGCCCGGCGCGATACTCGACCAACTGGCTGCGGAATCGGATTACGTCATCACCGCAATGGCTGATTGAGGGTCGTGCACGTCGTGGAGTGTCCACGACATGGCGAACCTCCGGAAGCGCGGCCTGACCACCGCGGTGATCTGTTCCGATCCTTTCCTCAAACTGGGGCAGGCGCAGGCACGCACCTTCGGCGTGCCTGACCTGCCGCTGCTGGTGATCCAGCATCCGCTCGGCGGGCAGTCGATCGAGGGTGTCAAGGCGCGCGCCGACCATGCGGTGCCGCAGTTCGTGAAATTGCTGAAGGAGAAGGCGCAATGAGCGACCTTGCGCAACTGCTGCAGGCGCCCGGTGCCGGCATCGAGGCGGATGACGATTTCGATGCGGTCAACGCGCTGGTGATGGAGAAGGGCTGGGGCGACGGCCTGCCGGTGGTGCCGCCGACCGAGGCGCGCGTTGCCGCGATGCTGCAGTACTGCGACCGTCCCTGGGACCAGCCGGTGGCGAAGATTCCGCCGCGCTGGGGCGAGGCGACGCCGCTGCGGCTGGCCGCCAATGCGGTGATGGCCGGCTGCGAGCCGCGTTATTTCCCGCTCTACCTGCTGGCGATCGAGGCGATGTGCGAGGAGCCGCTGAACCTCTACGGCGTGCAGGCGACGACGCATCTCTGCGCGCCGCTGGTCATTGTCAACGGGCCGGTGGCGAAGGAACTGAACATCAATTCGGGCCACAACGCCTTTGGTCCGGGCCATCGCGCCAATGCGAGCATCGGCCGCGCGATCCGGCTGGCACTGCTCAACATCGGCGGCGCGATTCCGGCGCTGGGCGACATGTCGACCTTCGGCTCTCCGGCCAAGTACTCGTACTTGGTGGCGGAGAACGAGGCCGAGAGTCCCTGGGAGCCGCTGCATGTCGAGCGCGGACTGCCGCGGGAGGCAAGCGCGGTGACGGTGATCGGTGCGGAATGCCTGCACAACGTCAACGACCACGAAAGCCTCGATGCCGAGGGCGTGCTGACGACCATTGCCGGCACCATGTGCACGGCGGGGTCGAACGACATCTACTACAAGGCGCAGCCGCTGGTGATCATGGGGCCCGAACATGCCAAGGCCGTGGCGGCGAAGTTTTCCAAGGCCGAGGCCAAACGGTTCCTGCAGCAGCATGCGACGCTGCCGGTGGGCCGGCTGTCGAAGGACAACATCGAGCGCCGGGTGAAGGTGACCTGGAAGGACCGGCTGCCCGAGCCGAAGCCGGACGACGTCGTGTATGCCGTGCAGCGTCCGGAGGACCTGCTGCTCGCGGTGATCGGCGGTGCCGGCAAACATTCGGCCTGCGTGCCGACCTTCGGCGCAACCCAGCCCGTCACCCGCGCGCTGAAGACCGCCGACGGCAGGCTGGCGAAATCGGTGGAGGATTTCCGGCGGCGCTGACCGGGAATATCCGGCTGCGCCACCGGCTCAGACGTGCATGGCAACGCCCGCACAAGGGATTGCCCGTCTGGGCTTCCGCATCTGGTACGAGCGCCAGCTGATCGAAGGCCATGTCTGGTTCGTCACGGCTTTTCTCTGTGCCGTGCTGATCATGGCGCTGATGGAAGAACTCAACCTGCGCGGGCCGGGGCCGCTGTCGCTGAGCTCGCTGGCGATGATCGTGGTGGCGGCGCTGACCGGCGCCGTGGCACTGCGCCGCTACATCCGCATGCTCGGCCGCGCCGAATCGCTGGCCGAACAGTGTGTGTGTCCGGATTGTGCGAGTTACGGGGTGATCCGCGTGCTGGAGGCGGGGCGCGTCGATGATGACGAACAGCCGCAGTGGATCCGTGTCTCGTGTAAAAAATGCAACAGCGAGTGGCGCCTCGAATCGACATAAATAGTTGTTTAAAAACAAATGCTTATGAATTAACGCCGAGAGCTGTTGCGGTGTTGTGCCCGAGCCCGCCACCCGCGCTGCCTTGACAGCATGCGTGGTACGGCGGTCTGATGACCCTCCCTGCGGTATTTCCGCCCCTCCGGGCCACCCTCAATGTCGAATTTGCAGCGCGTCAGGCGAGGTGTCTTTGTCACCCTGTTGTTCGCGGTGACATCGGCACCTGCGTACGCTGCCGAGCCGCTGACCCTGTTCCTGCTGAAGATGTTGCGCGACCAGATTGCCACTGCAGCGATCGAGTCGGCAGTGAATGCAGCCTCGCGGCCTGCCGCGCCGCCGGTGATTGCGCCGGCGCTGGCTGGCGTGCACGGCGTGGATGAAGCGCAGTTGCGCGGGCTGATCGATACCGGTTTTGTGCACCTGACGCCGGCGCAGCGGGCGGAGGTTTATGCCAGCCTGACCAACATGCTGGCTGATCCCAAGAATGCCCTGGCGCGACCGCTGATCATCGAACAACTGGCGCAGCAGGCCTCCGCGGTGCGCGGTGCCCACGAACAGCTGGCCTTGCTGAGCGATGCCCAGAAACGCGCGATCGTGGCCGATGCCCGCGCCGAATACGAGCGCCTGCGTCCCGAGGAGCGTGACCAGATGCTGCAACTGCTGCAGTCGCGGGTGGCGCCGATCCCGCGTGAGCTCAATGACCTGATGCTGACCGCGTTTATGGCGCCTTTGCCGCAGTAAGGTTTTACCCTCAGTTCACTGAGGCACTGGCTGTTTTCAGGGGCGACTGGCCATTGCGCAGCGGGCGTCCTTCGGCTCTCGCGATGTCGCCCGAGAGTTCACCGCCTTCCTCGATCTTGATCTTGCCGTAGCGGATTTTTCCGGATACGCGGCCGCTGGCGTGGATGATCAGTTGCTCGCGCGCCGTCAGTTCGCCGGAGAAGCAGCCGTGGATCTCGGCGATGTCGATGCTGACGGTGCCGTTGAACACGCCGTGTTCCGCGATCTGCACCACGCGGCTGTCCATTGAGGCCTCGACGGTGCCTTCAACGACCAGCGTGTCGCAGTCGGTAATCTCGACACCCTTCAGCTTGATGTCCGGTCCGACGATCAGCTTGCTGCCGCCGGATTTGGCGCGGTCCGTCGCAACCGGCGTTTCGGTGCGCAGCTGCGGGGTTGCGGTCGCCGGATTCCTTGCCGCGGCGTCAGTGGCCGGTGTGCCGGAGGATCCCAGGGCGGGAGTGACGTTGACGTTGTTGCGGGGTGCAGCGTCCTCGCGCTTTTTGAAGAATGCATCTCGATTGAGCATGTGACCTCCGGAGTGGATGCGACCATGGGGACGCGGTGAATGGGGCGCCGGTGTGGCGCAGCATTCTTTAGCAACATCGGGACCAGATAAAAAAACTGTTTAAAAACAAATAGTTATGATTGTTCCGCGACGACAGAAGCCTGAATCAGCCCGGCGGCCGTCGCCGGGGGGAGACGAGCCCTGAAGCTTGAGGTGCAAGCTTTTGTTTTTAATGAATATTCAAGGTCGCCACGCAGCGACTGGCGCGGTGCAATGCCGCCGCAGGAGGCAAAAAAAACGCGGCGGGCCCAGCCGCCGCGTTTACCCTGCGCACCACGGACGGGTGCTGCAACTGCCGGAAGGAGGAGGAGGGGCCTTCCGGCGTGGGTTCCGGATACGCCGTGCCGGCGTATCAGTATCAGTGCTTGACGCTGGGCCTCATGAACAGCAGGGCGCCGAGTTGTTCGATCTTGTGCGCCACCCACAGAATGCCGTCCACAATCGCGTCGGCGTCGTGCATCGCGTTGATCGCGGCCTGACGCTCGGTCTCGCTCATGCGCACCGTGTTGATCTTGTCATAAATGACTGAGCCAAATTTGCTTTCGATATTGCTTTTCATCGTGTGTACCCTGACCTTTCCAGTAGTTCGCCGTCCCGGCGTTGAGGCCTCACTGCCCTTTAAGTCAATGAGTTCGGACTGAAGTATAGACCCGCAGGCACCCCGGATGTTGCATTGCAACACCTGATATATTGTCAAGAATCGATTAAGTTATGCTAAGCTGAGTGACATCATGTCGCAACGTCTGCCACCACTCAACGCATTGAAGGCCTTTGAGGCCGCTGCACGCCATCTGAGCGTGAAAAAAGCCGCAGTCGAGCTCAATGTGACCCCGGCCGCGGTCAGTCACCAGATCCGGACGCTGGAGGAATACCTCAATGTCCAGTTGTTCCACCGCTACAACCGTGCCCTGGAATTGACGGATGCCGCCCGGGCCTGCCTGCCCAAGCTGCGCGAAGGTTTTGATTGCCTGGCCCAGGCGGTGGACCGGCTGCGCACACATACCAGCGGCGGCATGCTGACCGTCAGTGCAGCGCCGTCTTTTGCCGCGCGCTGGCTGATGCCGCGGCTGCACCGTTTCATTGCCGCGCATCATGAAATCGATGTGCGGATATCCGCGCGCATGCGCCGGGCCAGTGTCGACGGCAAGGCCGATGTGGCGGAGCGCGCCACCATCGAAACCTGGCTCGACGATTCGGACGTGGCCATTCTCTACGGTCATGGCCACTATCCCGACCTCGACGTGCACAAGCTGTTGCCGCTGACGGTGACGCCGATCTGCAGCCCGCAGGCGCTGACCGGCGAACACCCACTGCGCACGCCCGAGGATCTGAAGCACCACATGCTGCTGCACGACGACACCGGCGAGATGTATGACGGCGAATCGTTCTGGGATGTCTGGCTGAAGGCGGCGAACGTCAAGAGCGTCGATGCCAAGCGCGGCGCGCGTTTCAGCCACGCGGTGCTGGCCTTCGAGGCGGCAATGGATGCGGTGGGCGTTGTGGCTTCGATGCCGGCGCTGGCGGCCGAGGATCTTGCCGCGGGCCGGCTGGTGATGCCGTTTGAGTTGCGGGTGCCGCTGCAGTCGGCCTATTACCTGGTCTGCGAACCCCATGCGAAAACACGGCCCTCGGTCGCGGCTTTCCGCGACTGGCTGATCGCCGAAGCCGCCAAGGACGCCGCGATCACCGGCCCTTCGGCCGCTCCTGCTGCTGCGGGCTAAGCCGGTTTTGCTGATGAGCCGCGGTCGATCTGGCGGTCGTCTATGGGCAGGTTGAGCAGGGCGGCGACGATGCCCATGCCGATGGTCAACACCCACATCACCATGTACGACCCCGTGGCGTCGAACACGTAACCGCCGATCCACACCCCCGCGAAACTGCCGACCTGGTGGAAGAAGAAGGCGATGCCGGTCAGCGTCGACAGGTATTTGACGCCGAAGACATGCGCGATCAGGCCGCCGGTCAGCGGCACCGTGCCCAGCCACAGGAAACCGATGGCGGCTGAAAACAGGTAAACCGTCAGCGGCGTCACCGGCAGCAGGATGAATATGGTGATGACGACGGAGCGCGTGAAATAGAGCAGTGACAGCAGGTATTTCTTGGTGTGGCGCCCGCCGAGCCAGCCCCAGGCGTAGCTGCCGATCATGTTGAAGAAGCCGATCAGCGCGAGGCCCGCCATGCCGGTCTCGGGTGTCATCTTCTGGTCGACGAGATAGGCCGGGAAATGCACCGCGATGAACAGCAGCTGGAAACCGCAGACCGTGTAGGCGGTGCACAGCAGCAGGAAGCCGCGGTGGGCGAAAGCTTCGCGCAGCGCTTCTCCGGCGGACTGTTTGAACAGGCTCGCGGCCTGCGCGCTCTTGTCCTCGACCAGCGCCGAGGACAGCGGGATGATGACCAGCACGGTGAGGGCGAGGATCACCAGCGCCTGGTGCCAGCCGACCTGGTTGATCAGCCACTGGCCGTAAGGCAGCATCGCGAACTGGCCGAAGGAGCCGGCGGCGCCGGCAATGCCCAGCGCGACACTGCGTTTTTCCGGCGGGAAGGCGCGGCCGATGACGCCGAACACGATCGAGAATCCGCTGCAGCCCAGCGAAGCGCCGATCAGCAGGCCGGCGCTCAGCGTCAGTTCGATGCCGGTGCTCGACACCGACATCAGGTAGAGGCCCAGCGCGTAGAGCAGGGCGCCGCCGATCAGCACGCGCGCCGTGCCGAACTTGTCGGCGATCAGCCCGGTGATCGGCTGCGAGATGCCGTAGAGCAGGTTCTGGATCGCGATGGCGAAGGCGAAGGTTTCACGGCCTATGCCGAGGTCGGCGGTCATCGGCTGCAGATAGAGGCCGAAGTTGTGGCGGACGCCGAGGGCGACGGTGAGGATCATGCCGCCGCAGAACAGCACCATCGCGGGGGTGCGCCAGTTGGGTTTGCTCATCGCGGTCCGGCCGGGGAAAGCCCGGATTCTAGCGGAATGGCGCCGGCTGCATCCGGGGGGCGCGCGTTTTCCGGTAGAATTCCGCATTGCGAATCAGGGTGTAGCGCAGCCCGGTAGCGCGCCTGCCTTGGGCGCAGGAGGTCGTGGGTTCGAATCCCACCTCCCTGACCAGCAAATTCCTTGAATCCGTCAATTCCTTTTGTTGGAACCGGTCCCATGCTGTTTGCACTGCTCGCCGGGGCGATACTCGGCTTCATGCCGATGCCCGTGTCCGCCGCATTTCTCCTGCTGCTCGTCCTGCTGTCGCTGAAGGCGATGCTCGATGTGCGTTACGAGAAAATGCCGCTGTTCAATTCGACGTCGCCGTTCCTGATGTACTGCCACAACCTGGCCGAACGCGGCGAGGACACCGGTTATGCCTGGATCAGCTATGCATTGCAGCTGATCGTGTTCGGCATGATCTTCGGCGGCGCGCTGCTGGCTTTCGGGCGTTACCTGCGCGCCTGAGGCCTGTTCAGGGCTTCATTGCGAAGGGGTTGAAGTCGGTATTGCGGTCGTAGTGGTCGACCTGCTCGGCGCGCTTGAGGAAGTTGACAACCTTGTAGGTCACCGGCGTCAGCACCACTTCCACGCCCACCTTGGCCACGAACTGCGCGGCCATCACCATCGGCAACTTGTCGTCGGGAATGATGCCGGCGCCGTAGAAGGCCAGCGGGTAGAACAGCGCCGAATCCACCGCCTCGCCGGCGATGGTCGAGCCTATCGTGCGTGTCCACAACCAGCGGCCGCGGGTGGCCAGCTTCATTTTCGCCAGCACGTAGGAATTGACGAATTCGCCGCAGAAGTAGGCGATCATCGAGGCGGCGACGATGCGCGGGGTGTTGCCGAAGGCAATCTCGTAGGCGGCCTGGTGCGTCCAGAACGGCGCCGGCGGCAGTGCGACCACCACGGTGGTCATGAATGAGGCGAATCCCAGACCCGCGAATCCCGCCCAGATCACCCGCCGCGCGCGGGCGTAGCCGTAAACTTCGGTGAGGATGTCGCCGAAGACATAGGAAATGGGAAAAAACAGCACCCCGGCGCCGAAGGTGACGATGCCCAGCAGCGGCAGGTCGAGCTGTGCGATTTTCGCCGGACCGATCAGGTTGGCGCAGATCAGCACCGTGACGAAGGCCGCCATCACGAATTCGTAATAGCGGTAGTTGCGCTGGGTGGTCATGGGCTTTGAAAACCTTTAGCCACAGAGGTCACAGAGAACACAGAGAAAACCAAGGATTCAAAGGCGGATTTTCCGCTTTTCCTCTGTGATTTCTGTGGCCATGATTTTGACTTTTTACGTCAACGGCGCGGCGCAGTGTTTCCGGAATCCCGGTCTTGCCGATACCGCCTTGAACCAGCGCTCGTAGTGCGGCAGCGCCGGCCTTTCGATCGGCACGTTGAACCAGCGGTGCGCGAGCACCGCATGCGGGATGTCGGCCATCGTGAAGGCGGCGCCGGCGAAATGTTCGTTTTTCGCGAGATGCGCATCGGCCATTGCCAGATAGGTGGCGAGTTTCTGCCGGTTGTCCTCGACCTCGGCCAGGTTGCGTTTTTCCGGCGGGGTGCGGATCAGGATCCAGAACACCGGCTTCATGTGGTTCCACAGCGTCGTGCTGTACCACTCCATCCAGCGGTCGGCGTCGGCGGCGGTCCGCGGATCGGCCGGGCACAGGCTGCCGGTGCCGTGTTTGCGCGCGAGGTAGCGCACGATGGCATGGGATTCCCACAGCAGGAAACCGTCGTCGTCGATCAACGGCACCAGGCCGTTGGGATTCTTCGCCCGGTATTCCGGCGTGTTGTTGATGCCGAACTGCATGCCGGCGTCGATGCGCTCGAAGGGCAGCTCCAGTTCGGCGCAGGTCCACAGCACTTTCTGCACGTTGATCGAGTTCGTGCGTCCCCAGATTTTCAGCATGGCCGTTCCTTGTTGTTGTTCGGGTTCCACTCGGTGGACCGTAGTCTAGCGCAGGATGAGCGCGGGCTATAATCGTCCGCAGTTTACCCACAGCACGGAGGAACAGCATGGGCAGCATGATCGAACTCACCGCGGCCGACGGCCACAAATTCGGCGCCTACAAGGCGGAGCCGGCGGGCAAGCCGCGCGGCGGCCTGGTCGTGGTCATGGAGATTTTCGGCGTCAACAGCCACATCCGCTCGGTGGCCGACGGTTACGCCGCCGACGGTTACCTGGTGATTGCGCCGGCGATGTTTGACCGCGTGCAGCGTGGTTACGAATGCGGCTACACCCAGCCGGAAATCGAGGTCAGCCGCGGCCTGATGCAGAAGGCGAGCCTGGATGACGCGATCAAGGACGTCCGCGTCTCGGTGCAGGCGCTGCAGGGCGCCGGGAAAATCGGCATTGTCGGTTATTGCTGGGGCGGCACCGTGGCCTGGAAAGCGGCCGCGGAAGTTGACGGCCTGGCCTGTTCGTCCCCGCATTACGGCGGCGGCATTCCCAACCATGCCGGCCTGCAGCCGAAATGCCCGGTGATGTTCCACTGGGGCGAAAAGGACCAAGGCATCCCGATGGATGCGGTGGCCAAGGTCAAGGCCGCGCACCCGCAGTTCGAGCACCATGTCTATCCCGCGGGCCACGGTTTCAACTGCGACCAGCGCGGATCCTACGATGCGGCCAGCGCCAAACTGGCGCGCGAGCGCACGCTGGCCTTCCTGCGCAAACACGTCGGGTAACTGTGCGGGCGTAAAAAAAGCCGGCGTTCGCGCCGGCTTTTTTATTGCCGCGGAACAGGGCGGCTCAGGCCGTGCCGCCGCTGGCGCGCTTGTTGAACGCGGTGAAGAACTGCTCCGCGGTTTTTTTGGCGACGCCGTCGATCAGGCGCGCGCCGACCTGCGCCAGCTTGCCGCCGATGTTCGCCTTGACGCTGTAGCTCAGCCGCGTGGCATCCGCCTCCGGCGCGAGCCTGACCTGGGCCTCGCCCTTGGCGAATCCGGCGACGCCGCCCTGGCCTTCGAACTGCAGCGTGTAGGAATCCGGCGCCTGCACGTCAAGCAGCGTCATTTTGCCCTTGAACTTCGCGCTGACCGGGCCGACTCTGGCGGTCATGGTCAGCAGGTATTCGTTGTCGGACTGTTTTTCGATCGAGTCGCAGCCGGGGATGCAGTCCATCAGCACGGCGGTGTCGTTCAGTGCATCCCAGGTGGCCTGCTGGGGCAGGGCGATCAGCTGTTCGCCGGTCATTTCCATTGTTGCGTTTCTCCGTGTGTCCAGCTCCCGATGTTACCGCATGCGGCGCGCTACAATAGCCATCTCAGGTGCCCGGCAATGATTGGACGGAGAAATTTTCATGGACAGTGTTGATCTGCAGGTAATCAGGACGGCGCGCGACTGGGTGGCCGGCGGCCATCGCGTGGTGCTGGCCACCGTCATCCGTACCTGGGGTTCGGCGCCGCGCCCGATCGGCGCGCTGTCGGCGATCCGCGGCGACGGCATGGTCGTCGGTTCGGTGTCGGGCGGCTGCGTCGAGGATGACATGATCCTGCGCGTGAAGGAGGGCAGGCTTGCCGAAAGCTTGCCGACTACTACCAAATATGGTGTATCAGCCGAGGAAGCGCAGCGCTTCGGCCTGCCCTGCGGCGGCACACTGGAACTGGTGCTGGAGCCGTTGACGGCGAAAAGCGGACTCGACGAACTGCTCGCACGCATCGAGCGTCACGAACTGGTGCTGCGCCGGCTCGACATGAAAACCGGCCAGGCAAGCACCGGGCCGGCGAAATGGCAGGACCAGCTGGTCTTCGACGACACCACGCTGCAAACCGTCTACGGCCCGCGCTGGCGGCTGCTGATCATCGGCGCCGGCCAGTTGTCGACCTATCTCGCGCAGATGGCGCAGGCGCTCGACTACCAGGTCACGATCTGCGACCCGCGCGAGGAATACAGCACCACCTTTGACGTGCCCGGCGTGGAACTGAAACGCGGCATGCCCGATGACGTGGTCACGGAGATGAACCTCGACGGCCACAGCGCGGTGGTGACGCTGACCCACGATCCGAAACTCGACGACATGGCGCTGCTTGAAGCGCTGAAGTCACCGGCCTTCTACATCGGCGCCATCGGTTCGAAGAAAAACAACGATGCGCGGCGTGAGCGGCTTGCGGAATTCGACCTGTCGCAGGCGGAGATCGCGCGCCTGCACGGTCCGGTGGGACTGAAGATCGGCAGCAAGACGCCGCCCGAAATCGCGGTGGCGATCCTGGCCGAGATGACCGCGATCCGCAACGGCGTCGATATCGCCACATTCGTGCAGCCGCCGAAGGCGACCACCGCGGGTTGTGCTGTGGAATAAAAATATCAATAAAAACAACTAGTTATATAATTTCTTGCGGGTGATGGTGGATTGAATGATAATGATTCCTGTTAGCAAGGAGTCATTGTCCCCGTCATGTATATCTGTGTCTGCAACGGCATCAACGAGCGCGATATCCGCAGTGCGGTGGATGCCGGCGCCCGTACCCTGGGCGACCTGCAGCGTGAGCTCGGTGTAGCCTCCGGTTGCGGTCAGTGTGCCGGGGAGGCGCAATGCCTGCTGCGCGAATCGCACCGTGACTGCGCGTTCGGCGCACAGCTGCAGCCGGCCTGAGGTTGCTCCCGGTTCTGCTGCTTAGCAATCCTGCAACTGATCGTTGCGAACGGGAAGCAGTTGCATTCCTGCGGCCGGTCTTGGTCGCGCCGCATCGCTGTGCTAGCCTCGATCAACATCACTCATGCCGGAGGCTGCGATGAAAGGCGATAAAAAAGTCATCACCCATCTCAACAAGATCCTGACCAACGAACTCACGGCGATCAACCAGTATTTCCTGCATGCACGCATGTTCAAAAACTGGGGGCTGAAGAAACTCGGCGACCACGAGTATCACGAGTCGATCGACGAGATGAAACACGCCGACAAACTGATTGAACGCATCCTGTTTCTTGAAGGCCTGCCCAACCTGCAGCAGCTGAACAAGCTGATGATCGGCGAGAACGTCAAGGAATGCCTGGAGTGCGATCTCAAGGCGGAGATGCACGGCCATCCGATGCTGAAGGACGCCATCGCCTGCTGCGAGGAGGTCGGCGACTACATCAGCCGCGAACTGTTCGAAGACATCCTCGAATCCGAGGAAGAGCACATTGACTGGATCGAGACCCAGCTCGACCTGATCGGCAAGGTTGGCATCCAGAACTACATGCAGTCGCAGATGGGTGAGGGCAGTCCTTCCTGAGGTTCACGGCCGGCGCGTCAGGCCGGCGTTTCCTTTCCTGCGCGCTCGCGCAGTCTTCGTCGGCGTCATCTCGGACTCCTGCGACAGTCCATGAAGTTGCGACGGTCGTTGCCAAATGTAGCGGCATTTGGATATAATTTGAGAATGATTCCTATTAAATAATTCTAAAATTTAGTTAATTAGTTGATTTAAAAGGAAAAATAAAAGCAAGCTACGGATCATTGTCCCAGCCAGCCACTGTCCAGCAATTAAAAAAGGGAGATGTTGGCATGACCTGGTTCAAGGATTCCGGCAGTAATCGTTCTGTACCTTTCGACGCATTGGCCGGCGCGGCGCCCGCACTGAAGAAAAGCCGCATCGCGCTGAGCGTATCGGCTGCCATGGCTGTTTTTATGCCGCTGCACCTGATGGCGCAGGAAAAGGCGGATGTCGTGCCCAAGGAGCAGGAATTGCCGGCGGTCAGGGTGCAGGCCACGGCCATTGATCCCAACCCCAATGCCGAGCCTGGCGTGCCGTACAAGGCTAAAACCTCCGGTGACGAACGCCACAAGCGTCCGCTGGCGGAAACACCGCAGAACATCACGGTCATCACCAAGACGGCGATCGATGATTCCGGCAGGACCGACCTGCGCCAGATCCTCAGCGCGCAGCCGGGTATCACGCTGGGCACCGGTGAAAACGGCAACGCCTTCGGTGACCGCTACATCATCCGCGGCCAGGAGGCGCGCAGCGACGTCTTCGTCGATGGTCTGCGTGATCCCGGCATGACCACGCGCGAGAGTTTCGCCATCGAGCAGCTGGAAATTTCCAAGGGGCCGAACTCCAGTTTTGCCGGCCGCGGTACCGCCGGCGGCGCGATCAACGCGATCACCAAGGCGGCGACGCTGGATTACGACTTCACCCGGTTTTCAACTGCATTCGGCACCGACAAGCATGTCCGGCTGACGGGCGATGCGAACAAGGTGCTGAGCGAGCAGTTCGCGTTGCGCGTGAACGCCCTGTACGGCGATGAAGGCATACCGGACCGCGCGCCGACGAATCGCCGGCGGAACGGCCTGGCGCTGTCCGGGCTCTACCAGGTGAACAGCGATCTGAGCGTCGTTCTGGATTATTACGGCTTGCGTGCGAAGGACAATCCTGATCTCGGCAGTTATCTGACAGGCGCCCTGCCGAACCGGGTGCCGGCGAAGAACGTGCCGGTTTTTGCGCAGAAGCAGGACTTCCAGAATTCCGATGTGGATACCGTGACCGGGCGCATCAAATTCAGGATTGCTCCCGACCTGCGGTTGACCAATGCAACCCGTTACGGCACATCCGACAACGGCTACGTGGTGACCGGCACCAATGGCGCGACGACAGGCGTCAACAACCCCGGCGGCGTCTATCCCACGAGCACGCTCAGCACCCATCAGGGCTGGCAGGAAGTGCAGTATTTTGCCAACCAGACGAACCTGCACTGGGATGCCAGCCTGTTCGGCAAGTTGCACCAGCTCATCTTCGGCCTTGAATACACCGACCACAGGGTTCTCAACGGCGTGTACAACGTGGCCAATTCCGGGCAGAACTGCATTACCGGCGGCGGCGTGACACTGAACGCCTGGTGTACGAGAGGCCCCAATGGCGCCCCGGTGAACGGGCTGAACACCCTCATGAACCGCAATATCACCAAGGGTTTCTGGGACCAGGACTGGCAGGTCAAGACAGTATCCGCCTATGTCATGGATACCGTCGATCTGACCAGGCACTGGACCCTGTTCGGCGGGCTGCGTGCCGACCGCTTTGACTTCAGCCTGCTGACCCGCAGCAACGCCGGCGCGATTGCGTCATACGGCTACAGCGACACCCTCGTCGATGGTCATGCCGGCATCAGTTACAAGGTCAGCCCGGCCGGCATGATTTATTTCAGTTACGCCACTTCCAGCGACATCAACGGTGGCGAGTCCGACGTCGGCACCAACAGCGGCTACGGCGGCGTGATCATCCTCAACGGCCAGGTTGCCGGCGCGAAGCCTGAAAAATCGCAGTCCCTGGAACTGGGCACCAAATGGAACATGTTCGACGACAAGCTGCTCGCGACTGCGGCGGTGTTCGAGGTGACCAAGTCCGATGTGATGGAGGGCAACGGTTATACCGCCACAGGCACCTTCAATTCGGCCAAGAACCAGGTGAGGGGCGTCGAATTCGGGCTGACCGGCAATCTGACGCCGAAGCTGACGGCGCAGGCCGGCGCGACCTTCATGAAAGCCAGGGTTCTCCAGTCGGCGACACCTGCAAGGGTCGGCAAGACGCTCAGCAACTTTGCCGACCGGTCGGCCACGGCGCAGCTCAAGTACCAATTCACCCCCGAGTTTTCTTTTGGCGGCGCGGCAAGATACGAGAGCGGAAAATATGCCGGACAGCCCGATACGGCGCCCGGCCTGAATGCCGCCGGCGCCTATACCCAGCCCATTCCCTCGTACACGGTGTTCGATTTGTTCGCGACCTACCGCTTCGACAAAAAGCTGGAGGCGCGGGTCAACGTGCTGAACGTGGCCGACAAGGATTTCTACCTTGCCGGGTACCAGTCGGGGGCTTTCCTCTACAAGGGTGATGCCCGTGCCGTGCGGGTGACGCTGAATTATGAGTTCTGACCGATTGTTGCACGGATAATTTCCAACTGGATGTGATGCCGGGTCAAGTGCCCGGCATTTTCAATGATGAATCAGCCGCTGTCGCCGCCGCACCTTTCAAGCGTGATCCCGCCGGGAATTCATTGCGCCCTCGATTATGCAGTCATGGCGCCGCAATTCATTCCCGGCCCGGTTTTCGAATACATCGCGGGCGGCAGCGGACAGGGCGGCACGGCGGCGGCCAATGCTGCCGCTTTTGCCGGCTGGGCGGTGTATCCCCGTTTGCTGCGCGATGTGGCGGCAGGGCATACGAAGGTGACTCTGTCCGGCGCGGAATTGCCGCATCCATTGCTGCTGGCGCCGGTGGCATTGCAGAAACTGGTGCATCCGCTGGGCGAGCTGGAAACGGCGCGTGCGGCGGAAGCCGCCGGGAGTTGCATGATCGGCAGCACGCTTTCCTCGTTCAGCCTGGAGGAGATTGCACGGTCTGCCGGACCGGCGAAATGGTTCCAGCTTTATCTGCAGCCGCAACGCGAATCCACGCTGGATCTGGTGAGGCGGGCCGAGGCGGCCGGTTATGACGCTGTTGTGCTGACGCTGGATGCGGTCATCCAGGTGGCGAGCCTGCGCGCGCTGCGCGCGGGATTCCGCATGCCTGACGATGTCGTGCCCGCCAACCTGAAGGATTATCCGCGGCCCGGCCAGCGCCGGCCCGACGCAGTGCAAAGCAGGGTATTCCAGGGTGCAATGCGTGACGCGCCAACCTGGGGGGACCTGGAATGGCTGTTGTCGCAAACCACCTTGCCGGTGTGGATCAAGGGCGTATTGCACCCGGAGGATGCCCGTGCACTGAAGGCGCGGGGAGTCGCGGGGCTGGTGGTATCGAATCACGGCGGTCGCGGACTCGATGGCGCGCCGGCAAGCCTCGATGCCATCGCGGCAGTCCGCGCCGCAGTGGGGCCCGATTATCCGCTGCTGCTGGACGGCGGCATCCGTTCCGGAAGCGACGTGTTCAAGGCGCTGGCGCTGGGGGCCGATGCCGTCCTAGTCGGGCGTCTGCAGGTCTATGCCCTGGGTGTGGCCGGTGCACTCGGTGTGGCACACATGCTCAAACTGCTGCTTGAGGAACTGGAGGTTTGCATGGCGCTGGCGGGCTGCGCCACGCTGGCCGATATACACCGGTCCTCACTGCTGCGGGTTTCAGAATCACCAACCCCGGAAGGAAGTCCGTGATGCCGATGGTCATTGCGCAGGTGCTGGGCAAGGACGAGGTGCGGCAGTTTCGCGCGCGCCTTGATGTTGCGGACTGGCAGGATGGACTGAAGACGGCCGGTACGCTGGCCCGCGGTGCGAAACGGAATCTGCAGCTTGATGATGATTCCGAACTGGCAGTGAGCCTGGGGAACCATGTCCTGCGCAGGCTGGGCGACACGCCGCTGTTTGTTTCTGCTGCACTGCCAAGCCGGATTTATCCGCCGAAGTTCAACTGTTATACCGGCGGCGGTACCTATGGCGCCCATATCGACAGCGCGGTGATGCAGATTCCGGGCACCGGCATCACGGTACGCAGCGACCTGTCGGCAACCCTGTTCCTGTCGGAGCCGGATGAGTATGACGGCGGAGAACTGGAGATCGACAGCGCATCAGGGCGGCAGACCATAAAACTTCACGCCGGCGACATGGTGCTTTATCCGTCCACCAGCCTGCACCGTGTCGCGCCGGTGACCCGCGGGGCGCGGATCGCCTCGTTTTTCTGGATCGAAAGCCTGGTCGGCGACGAAGGGCGGCGCGCGCTTTTGTTCGAACTGGACCGGACCATCCAGTCGCTGACCCCGTCGGTGCCTGACGGAGACCGCAATCTGCTCCGATTGACCGGGATTTATCACAACCTGCTGCGGCGCTGGGCAGTGACCTGAGATCCCGCACCGGCACCCCGTCAGTGACGGAGCTGCTGCTGGCGGCCGAGCGCGGTGCGCATCTCGACCATCGCGCTCCATTCCGCCGCCGAGCGGCCGGCGGCGTCGCGGACGACATCCGGGAAACGCGCATCCGCAGCGACTAATCGCAGGTGCGCGGCGATGGAGTCGGCCATGGTCCGGCAATCGACCATCGGGAACCGCACCAGCATCTGCAGCAGGGCCGCGATGGCGTAATCCGGATTCTTCGAATAGTCGGGGTGGGGCGTGTGTCTGGCGGGTGGCATGGCCAAGTCCTCCTGGAAGTTTGTGGAGTCACATGCGCTGGGTGTAGTACTCGATGACCTGCTGGATCTCGACAGGGAAGGGCACTTCGTCGGGCATCGGCAGCCGGGTCATGCGGGCGCTCTGTTTCGTTTCGTCAAAGCTAAGCCATTCCGGCCTTTCCAGTGCCGGAGCCGCCAGCGCTTCGATCACCGACGGGATTTTGCGCGCCCGGTCCCTGATCGTTATCTCATCGCCGGCGCGGATGCGGATCGAGGCGATGTTGGCGGCGCGACCGTTGAGCAGAACATGGCTGTGGTTCACCAGCTGGCGCGCCGCGATCAGCGTTGGCGCGAAGCCGGCGCGGAATACGAAGTTGTCGAGCCTGCGTTCGAGCAGTTCGAGCATCGTCTCGCCGGTGTTGCCCTTGGTGCTGCGGGCTTCGGCCATGAGACGACGCATCTGCCGTTCGGAGAGCCCGTAGTTGTATTTGAGTTTCTGTTTCTCCCGGAGCTGCTTGCCGAATTCCGACTTGCGCGTTGCGAACAGCTTCGCGCCGTGCTGCCCCGGCGGATTGGGGCGGTTTTCGATCGACTTGCGCGACAGTCCCGGCAGTTCGGTGCCGAGGGCGCGCATGACTTTGAGGCGGGGACCGGTATAACGCATGGCATGGATTCCTGGTTTCTGGTTTGCAGTGGTTTCAGTGCAGCGGACCGGCGGCGACCTCCGGCGCACCGGAGATCATTGCTTTGCGCATGAGCTGTTCACGCTCCGCGCCGATGCGTTCCCAGTCGGCCCGCAGCCTGCGGCAGGTTTCGCGCAGGCCCCCGGTCAGCGACGGGTCGGGGTAGTTTGCGATCAGTTCAAAGTGCTGCGCCACCAGGCGGCATATCCGGGGGCAGCCGCTTTGTGCATAACGGGTGGCGAGATATAGCGCCGCGGTGTAAAGCGTTGCGGTGCAGTGAGGTGCTGATGGCTGGTCTGGCATCGTGGTTCTCCCTGGTGATTGCTGCAAATGACCGGGGCTGGCTGGCGCACGACGCGCAGGCTGGCGACGCTGCTTGTCCGGTGTTATGCCCTGTTTGCGGCCTGTTCCGGCGTGGCGCGGAGGTTCACTGGAAATCCGTTCCCGGCTCGGTGACGAAACCGATCTTCGCCAACCCGGTGCGCCCGGCGGCCGCCATCACGCGGGCGACGTGCCGGTATTCGGTGATGCGGTCGGCGCGGATGTGCACCTCCGGCTGCGGCTCGATGGCAGCGGCGGCGGTCATGCGCGCCTCCAGCGTTGCCATGTCCACCTTTTCGCCGTTCCAGTAGACGTCGCCCTCGGCGCGGATGCCGAGCTGGATGTTGTCCGGCTTCGTAGGGTTGGGCTGGCTGGAGGCGCGCGGCAGGTCGATCTTCACCGCGTGGGTCAGCAGCGGCGCGGTGATGATGAAAATCACCAGCAGCACCAGCATCACGTCGATCAGCGGCACCATGTTGATTTCCGCCATCGGCGTGCTGTCGCCGGTCTTGTTGAATCCGCCGAAAGCCATCTCAGGCTCCCGCACCGGCGGCAGTGGCGGGGCGCAGCGGCGTCACCGCGGCAACGTCGTTGACGTGCGAGCCGGTGGTCAGGAAGGCGTAGAGGTCGTGGGCGAAGGAGTCGAGCTGCGCCAGCACGATGCGGTTGCTGCGCACCGCGAAGTTGTAGGCCAGCACGGCGGGAATCGCCACGGCGAGCCCGAGTGCGGTCATGATCAGTGCTTCGCCGACGGGGCCGGCAACCTTGTCCAGCGTGCCCTGGCCGCTCATGCCGATGTTGACCAGCGCGTGGTAGACACCCCACACCGTGCCGAAGAGGCCGATGAAGGGTGCGGTGCTGCCGATCGAGGCGAGCACCGTCAGCCCGGATTCGAAGCGCGCGGTTTCCTCATCGATCACGCGGCGCATCGCGCGGGTGATGAAATCCGCGCCGGAACCGGCTTCGTCGAGCCTGTTGGCGCCGTGGCGCTGGTGATGGCGCGCGGCGACGATGGCATGCCAGGTCAGGTGCGAGAAGGGTTCGTCCGGATGGTCCTGCTCAAGCTGGGTGGCGACCGCCTGCAGCGAGGGCGCGTTCCAGAAGCGGTCGAGAAAGCGCCGGCTGCGGCGACGCGCGGTCAGCGCGACGATGGTCTTGGTGACGATCAGGTACCAGGTGATTGCACTCATCAGCAGCATGACGACGAGCAGGGTTTTGCCGACGGCGTCGGTCTGGGCGAGGAAATGGGCGAGGCCCAGTGTCTGTTGCGGTTCCAAGAAATCAACTCCTGAGGCTGAATGAAATGGGGACGAGCACCCAGGCGCTGACCGCCTGGTCGCCGCGGCGCGCGGGCACGAATTTCCACTGACGCACGGTTTGCATGGCAATGCCGTCGAGGCGCTCGTGTCCGCTCGAAGTGCGCAGTTCCACCCGTGCCGGGAGGCCGCGTTCATCGACGAACACCCGCAGCACGACACGGCCTTCCTCGCCGAGCCGGCGCGACACTGCCGGGTAAACCGGTGCCGGGTTGTTGAGGTAGCCGGCGTTGAACTGCGGCGGGATCACCGGTGCCGGCGCGGCCTCGGCCGCGACCGGTTCGGGCGGCGGCTGGGGTGCCGGCGGCGGAGGCTGGATCGCGGCCGGGGCCGGCACTTCCGGCGCCGTTGCGGTCAGCAGGGGCAGCGGTTTCGGTTCGATGCGTTTGACCGGCTGTTTCACCACCGGTCTGGGTTTGGGCAGTTCCTTGGGCGGTTCGGCGGGTTTGGGCTGCACCAGGCTGACCATGATCGGTGCCAGTTCCGCCAGTGTCTGCCGTGCCGGCGCGTAACTCAGCAGGGCGAGGACGACTGCGGCATGGAGGCCGATGGTGACGGCAATGCCTGGCAGCCGGGACTTCATGCCGCCGTAGACCGGCACAGACCCTGCGATGTTGCGTTGCGGGAACATATTGAAGGCAAAGGGGGAAGAGCTTTTTGATGAGATGTAATGATAATTGTTCTCATTATTATTTGCAACAGAATGCAGCCAACGCGGACTAGTCATGTCTTGCCGCGCGGTTTGCCGATATATTCGGCAGTCCCTGTTTTTGCAGGAAATACCCAGACCATGAAACTTGCATTCATCGGCCTCGGCGTCATGGGCGGCCCGATGGCGGGGCATCTCGCCAAGGCCGGCCACAGCGTCAGCGTCTACAACCGCTCGCCGGCACGCGTACAGGTCTGGCTGCAGCGTCATGCCGGCAAGGCCGCCGAATCGCCGGCGGTCGCGGCCAAGGATGCGGACATCGTGTTCAGCTGCGTTGGCAACGACGACGACGTGCGCGAGGTCACGATCGGTGAACGTGGCGCCTTCGCGGCGATGCGCCCCGGTGCGATTTTTGTCGATCACACAACGGCGTCGGCAGCCGTGGCGGAAGAACTGCATGCGACTGCCGCTGCGCGCGGCCTGCATTTCCTTGATGCCCCCGTGTCCGGCGGACAGTCCGGCGCGGAGCAGGGCATCCTCACCGTCATGGTCGGCGGCGATGCCGAACCCCATGCACGGGCCGAGCCGGTGATCGCGCATTACGCGCGCGCGGTGACCCTGATGGGGCCTGCCGGCGCCGGTCAGAAAACGAAGATGGTCAACCAGATCTGTGTCGCCGGCGTGGTGCAGGGCCTCGCCGAAGGGCTGGCGTTTGCATTGCATGCGGGACTGGATGCCAAACGTGTCGTCGACGTCATCTCGAAAGGCGCGGCAAGCTCATGGCAGATGGAGAATCGCGGCAAGACCATGGTCGACGGCAAGTTCGACTTCGGTTTTGCAGTCGACCTGATGCGCAAGGATCTGCGCATCGCGATGGAGGCGGCGCGCGCCAACGGCGCACAGTTGCCGGCGACTGCGCTGATCGACCAGTTTTATGCGCGGGTGCAGCGCGAGGGCGGCGGCCGGCTGGATACTTCGAGTCTGATCAAGTTGCTGGTGGAACAGTGAAGGGTGAACGGTGAGCAGTGAACGGATGAAAAGCGGGAAGCGCGGCGCAGAGCCGGTGGTGCCGATGCCGTCGGCGACGGTGACCATCGTGCGCGATGCGCCGGGCGGCATCGAGGTGCTGATGATGCGCCGCAATCTGAAGTCGGGATTTGTGCCGGGCATGCACGTGTTTCCCGGTGGCGGTGTGGACGAAACAGATTTTTGTTTTAAAAACAATGAGTTATGTAAATGTCTCAATGACAGTGCCGCGAGCGGCACACTGGGCCTGGCCTGCGACGGGCTGGCGTACTGGGCCGCTGCGATCCGCGAAGCCTTCGAGGAATCGGGGTTGCTGCTGGCGCGCAGGCGCAGCGGCGAAACGCTGTCGCTGAGTGATGCCGAAACCGCGCGCCGTTTTGCCGAACACCGCCGCCGCCTCAATTCCGGCGCGCTGGCCTTCCCGGATCTGTTGCAGGCCGAGGAACTGCAACTCGCTGCCGACCAGCTGACGTACTTTGCACACTGGATTACGCCGGTGGGCCTGCCGCGGCGTTACGACACGCGGTTTTTCATGGCGCAGGCGCCGGAAGGACAGGAACCGCTGCAGGACGAGCAGGAAACCATCGCCGCCGCCTGGGTGCGTCCCGGCGAAGCGCTGACGCGCCACCGCAGCGGCGATTTCGAAATGCGCACGCCGACCGTGCGCACGCTGGAGGACTTTGCGGATTACGACAGCGTCGCGAGCCTGCGCCGCGGCCTCGCCGCGCGCCGCGATGTGCGCGTGCAGCTGCCGCGCATCGGTCCCGACGGCCGGCGCATCATGCCGGGCGAGCCCGGTTACGAGGAAGCGGGGGCCGCGGAACGATGAACGCGCCCATCGTGCCCGGGGAAGTGGTCACCGTCGCGCCCGGGGTGCGGCGCATCACCGCGCCCAACCCCGGCGTGATGACGGGGCCCGGCACCAACAGCTATCTGATCGGCGATTCGGATCTGGCGCTGATTGATCCGGGGCCGGAACTCGATGCCCACCGCGATGCGCTGCTCGCCGCCGTCGGCGACCGCCTGCGCTGGATACTCTGCACGCATACCCATCGCGACCATTCGCCGCTGGCGCGCGCACTGAAGCAGGCCACGGGCGCCGAAGTGCTGGGCCACGGTGTAACGCCTGCTGATGGTCGCCAGGACGAGGCCTTCCAACCCGACCGTGTGCTGCGCGACGGCGAGGTCGTCGACTGCGCCGGTGCGCGGCTGCGTGTTGTGCACACCCCCGGCCATGCCTCCAACCATTTCTGCTACCTGCTCGAAGGCAGCGGCCTGCTGTTCACCGGTGATCATGTGATGCAGGGCTCGACAGTGGTGATTTCGCCGCCGGACGGCGACATGCAGGCCTACCTCGATTCGCTGCAGCGCCTGCTGGACCTGCCGGTCAGCGCTTTCGCGCCGGGCCACGGCCACCTGATCACCACGCCGGTCGAGGAGGTGCGGCGGCTGATCGCGCACCGCCTCAAACGCGAGGAAAAGATCCACGCCGCGCTCGCGGCGCAGGGGCCGGGCACGCTGGAAACGCTGGTGCGCCATGCCTATGACGACGTGCCCGAGCGCATTCATCCGGTGGCGATGCGCTCATTGCACGCCCATCTGCTGCGGCTTGAGCGCAACGGACGTGCGGCGAACGCCGCCGGCACATGGCGGGCCCGATGAATACGGCGCCGGCGCGCGGGTCGCGCCGGTTCGCCGACGTCAACCTGCTGATCGGCGTATTCAGCGCGCTGCTGATCGGCGGGCTCTGGTTCTACATGATCACCAAGCACGAGGGCGAATACCGCGAAACGGTGGAAGCCGCATTCCGGCAGAACTCCAATCTCGCAGTGGCCTACGAAGAACACATCGTGCGCACGCTGAAGGGTTTCGACAGCGCACTGCTGTTCGTGCGCCATGAGTACCGCCGCGCCGGCCGCGCGCTGGACATCGCCCGTTACGTCGAGGACGGGGTTGTCGACAGCCAGCTGTTCAGCATCCTCAGCGTGGTCGACGAACGCGGTGATGTTGTGCTCAGCAGCCGGGCATTCGAGCCGACGAATTACGCCGACCGCGAGTTTTTCCGCGTCCACCAGCGGGGCGGCGGCGACGTGCTCTACATCAACCGTCCGGTGCTCGGCCGCGTGTCGGGCACCTGGCAGGTGCCGATGTCGCGGCGGATCAGCAAGGCCGACGGATCCTTCGGCGGCGTCGTCGTGCTGTCGGTCGATCCCGGTTACTTTGCGCGTTTCTACCAGAAGGCGGACATCGGCACCAAGGGGCTGGTGACGCTGGTGGGGATCGATGGCATCGCCCGTGTGCGCCGCGTTGGCAGCGAGCTCAGCTTCGATATCGACATGACCGGAAGCAGCCTGCTGCGCCAGCGCGCGAAGCTGGAGCACGGCCAGTTCCTCAGTCTCGGCGGCTTCGATGACGTTCGGCGCCTGCTCAGTTACCGCACCTTGCGCGAATACCCGCTGATCGTCGCCGTCGGCGCGGCGGAGCAGGAGGTGCTGCGTGAATCACTGCGCAACCGCAACCGGGACTATGGGATGGCGCTGCTGGTCAGCCTGGTCATCGTCGCATTTGCCGTGATGCTGAAGGTGACGCTGGCGCGGCAGCGGCGCGCGCGCGAAGCGCTGGCGAACAGCGAGGCGCGTTTCCGCGGCGCCTTCGAGCAGGCGGCGATCGGCATGGCCCACACCTCGATGGATCGCCGTTTTCTCCAGGTCAACCAGCGTTTCTGCGACATGCTGGGTTACACCCGCGAGGAACTGATGGGCAAGGCCGCGACGGACTTCACCCATCCGGAAGACCGCGGTTCCGCCACCCATGACCGCCAGCGGCTGCTGGCCGGCGAGGCCGACAGCCTGTCCGCGGAAAAACGTTACGTGCGCAAGGACGGCAGCCTGCTGTGGGTCAACCGCACGGTGTCACTGGTGCGCGATGCCGAGGGGCAGCCGCTGTATTTCCTGCGCATCGTCGAAGACATCACCGAGCGCAAGCGGCTCGAGAACGAGCTGCGTGAAATGGCAACCACCGACATGCTGACCGGCATGCCCAACCGCCGCGCGTTCATCGCCTGGCTGGAGGAGGAACATGCCCGCATCCGGCGTTTTCCGGAGCAGCAGGCCGCGGTGCTGATGCTCGACGTCGACGATTTCAAGCGGGTCAACGACACGCATGGCCATGCCGTCGGCGACACCGTCCTGCGCCATGTGGCGGAACTGATCCGCAGGGGGATCCGCGAGGTCGACGCCTGCGGCCGGCTCGGCGGGGAGGAGTTCGCGGTGCTGCTGACGGGCGCCACACCGGCAGCAGCGGCGGAGTTTGCCGAGCGGCTGCGCCGCGGGATCGCCGCCTCTCCCGCATCGAATGGGGGCCTGGAGATCGGCGTCACGGTCAGCATCGGTGTTTCGGCGCTGTCCAGGGAGGATGATGGCGCCGATGCCGCGTTGCTGCGCGCCGACCGCGCGCTCTACCGGGCGAAGGAATCGGGGCGCAACCGCGTCGAGACCGATACCGGCCGCATGGCCTAGCGGTGGAGTTCTCCGGCGCGTTCCGGCTGGAAGGTGATCTCACTGACCCGCACCGTGGTGACATGGCCGTCCGGCAGTGTCCAGTCCAGTGCGGAACCGACCGACAGTCCGAGCAAGGCGCTGCCCACCGGAGCGAGCACCGAAATGCGGCCTTCGCCGCCGGCATCCTTCGGATAGGCCAGGGTCAGTTCGAATTCCCTGCCGGAGTCCGCGACCGAGAAACGCACCGTGGAATTCATGGTGACGACATCGGGCGGCATTTCCCCGGGCTCGAGCACGGTGGCGCGGCCGAGTTCATCGAGCAGCGCGGCCTTGCCCGGGAAGACCGCGTCGGGCGTGGATTCGATCAGGGTTTCAAGCCGCTCCAGGTCCAGCGAGGAGACGGTGATGGGTGATTTTTTTGACATGGCAGTTCTCATCAGGGCTCAAAAAAGAAACTGGCGGCCGGGGCCGCCAGAAAAAAACCGCGGCCCTTGCGGGCCGCGGTGGTTGAAGTCCTTATACCCTGATAAGCGGTGCAAGCCAAGTGCGCCTGCCTTTGCGGCAATGCCCCGGATTGGGCGATTGCCGGCAAGAGGGTCTGTAACTACATGTTTTTATTTTATTTTTGGAGAGTTTGCGAACTGCGTGACTTTTCCGGTGGCGAAGGCCGCTGCATTGGTGAAGGCTTCGCCGAAGTAGGCCTCGTAAGTACCTTGTTCCAGCCAGGCGCTGTGATTGCTGCACAAGGCATTGTCGAGTTTCAGCAGCGGATGGTCGCCGTGCTGCACCGGTTCGTTTTCGTAGACATCGGTCGCCGCCATGCCGGGACGGCCGGCCTTCAGCGCGGCCACCAGTGCACCGGGTTCGATCAGTTCGGCGCGCGCTGTGTTGATCAGCAGGGCGGAGGGTTTCATCAGTGCGAGGTGCGCCGCTTTCACCAGGCCGCGTGTGTCCTTGGACAGCCGGGCCATGATCACCAGCACGTCGGCCTGCGCAAACAGGTCGTCCTGGCTCGCGGCGGTTTCGTAACCCGCGGCTTTTGCGGCATTGAGCGAATTTTCCCGGCCCCAGACCAGCACGCGCATGCCGAAGCTGGCGCCGGTCTGCGCGATCAGGGCGCCGATGGTGCCCAGGCCCAGGATCGCCAGCGTCCTGCCGCGCAGGCCGATGTTGAAGCGGGAGCGCCAGATGCCTTTGCGCATGCCATCGCATTCGCGTGCGACGTCACGCCAGCTCGCCATGATCAGCGCCCAGGTGTGCTCCGCCACCGTGTAGGGGGAGGGGTGACCGCCGGAGAGGATCGCGACGCCGCGGTCGTTGCAGGCCTCGACGTCGATGTGGTGGAAACTGCGGCCGGTCTGGCTGAACAGCTTCAGTTTCGGCAGTTGTTCGATGATGCCGCGGGTGAAACGCGTGCGCTCGCGGATCGGCACGATGATGTCGGCATCGCGCAGGTTGGCCAGCAGCTTGTCCTCGGCAGGCGCCACATCGTTGAAAATGCGCACCTCGTGCCCTTCCAGCGTCTTCAGGCAGTCGAGTGTGCGGACCAGATTGTGGTAGTCGTCGGGGATGGCGATGATCATGGGCGGCGAGTCTACCGCGGCTTTGCCGCGCGGGCCAGAGGGTCACTGCAAGGCGCGGATATGTCACAATCGCGGCTCCCGCAAAACCCCTGCAGAAGCACGGAAAGGATTCGCATCATGGAACTTGGATTAAAAGGCAAAGTCGCCGCTGTCACCGGCGGTACCGAAGGCATCGGCGAGGCCGTCGTGCGGCGTCTGGTCGCCGAGGGCGCGAAAGTCGCGTTCTGCGCGCGCCGCAAGGAACTGATCGACGCCTTTGCCGCCGAACTGAAGAAGCAGGGCGGTGATGTGCTGGGTATCGTCGCCGACGCCTCCAAGGAAGGCGACATGGAACGTTTCATCGAGGAAACCGCGAAACACTTCGGTCGCCTCGACATTGTCGTCAACAACGCCGGCGGCTCGGGCCAGATCGCTTTCGACAAGGTCGAGGACAGCTTCTGGGACCTCGACATGGAAATCAAGGTCATGGCGCAGGTGCGCACTGCGCGCGCGGCGATTCCGCACATGAAAAAGGTCGGCGGCGGCCGCATCATCAGCCTCAACATGGTCGGCGCCAAGCAGCCGGGCGCGGCAATGTTCCCGACCACTGTCAGCCGCGCCGCGGGCCTGGCCCTGTCCAAGGGCCTGTCCAAGGAACTGGCGGCCGACAATATCCTGGTCAACGTCGTTGCGGTGGGCAAGATCAAGTCGAAGCAGCAGGAGCGCGGCGCCGCGCGCAACAACAAGACGGTGGAGCAGCATTACGCCGATACCGGCAAGACCGTGCCGATCAAACGCATGGGTGAGGCGGCCGAGGTTGCCAACGTCATTGCCTTCCTCGCGTCGGATGCCGCGAGTTATGTCACCGGCTGCTGCATCAACGTCGACGGCGGATTGTCCGGCGTGTTGTGATGTCCGGGGGTGATCATTGCCGCGATCACCCCGGTCTGGTTTTGCCGTCATTCCGGGCGCGCAAGGCGTGTTCCGGAATGACGGCCACCGTGTAGTCGTTTCCCTTTGAATCCCTTCGCCGCAACCCGCGACTCCCTCGCGGCCTGGCTTTACTTCGCCGTCGTCGTGCTGGTGATTGCAGCCGTCTGGCTGCCCGGCTATCCCGCGTGGATCACCGGCATCATTGCCTGGGCCGCCTGCCTGCTGCTGCTGCCGAAACTGCCGCGACACCAGCTGAAGATGGTGCTGGCGCTGGCCGGCCTCGGTGCGCTGGGCATAGGCTGGAGCATGGCGAACGGCGGCAGCGGCCTGATCGAAATCGCGCTGACCCAGAACGTGCCGCTGGCCGGCATGCTGATCGCGGTGTCCTTCCTGCAGCTGATCGCCGTCGGCCGCGAGAAGGCGGGCGAGCCGCTGGAGCAGGGGCGGGGTGCGCTGTTCAAGACCATGCTCGGCGTGCACCTCTTCGGCGCGGTGATCAATTTCTCCGCGGTGGCGATTTTTGCCGATCGCCTCAGCGCGAAAACAAAGCTGACGATGGAGCAGGCGATGGGCCTGTCGCAGGCCTTCATCGTCGGCGCGGCCTGGTCACCGTTCTACGGTGCGATGGCGGCGGCGCTGACGGCGGCGCCCGGCGCCAGCCTGACCCAGCTGATTTTCTGGGGCATGCCGGTGGCGGCAGCCGGCATGGTCGTCACCGGCCTGACGCTGAGCTCGGCGAAATACAACCGTGCCCGCGATTTCACCGGCTACCCGCTGCATCTCGAGGCGCTGTGGGTGCCTGCAGTACTGGCGGTGAGTGTGCTGGCGATCCATGAGTGGAAGTCGGCGTGGTCGGTGCTGGCGGTGATCGCGGCGATGTCCTTCCTCGTCACCGTCATCACGCTGCTGGTGCGCAGCGGTCGCCGCACCGGCGACATCCTGCTGCGCCACGGCCGCGCGCGGCTGCCGGCGATGAACGGCGAACTGACATTGTTTCTCGCCGCCGGCATCCTCTCGGCCGGCATGAACGGCGCCATCGACGTGCTCGACCTCGGTCTGCCGTTCTCGAAATTCGGTGCGCTGGAGGCGAGCCTGGTGCTGGTGGTCATGAACGTTGCCGCCTGGCTCGGCCTGCATCCGATCATTCTCGTTTCGGTGCTCGGTCCCTGGGTCGTCCCGCTGCAGCCCGACCAGACGCTGCTGGCAATGGTGTTCCTGATGAGCTGGGGCGTCGGACTGACCGCCTGCCCGATGTCAAACACCATGCTGGCGATGGCGGGGCGCTACGGACTGCCCTTCGGGGAACTGCTGAAGCTGAACCGGGTGTTCAGCATGAAGGTAACGGCGATCTGCATCGCCATCATTCATGTCTATGTGGCGGTGACGGCCGGCGGGTGACGCTGCTGGCGCGGCTGATCTGCCCTATATCGCTTCAAGTTTTGTTTGCTTTGATCGAGGCGTCAAAACCCTGCGTATTTTTCTGGATTTCATCTGTTTTACGGATTTCAACAACTCCGTTGCGAGGTCACGTTTGGTTTCCATCGCTTTCAATTCGGCGGCACTCAACGGCTTTGTATTCGTGGACAGGGTGCGCACGCGACCAAGCTCGCCGCGTTTGATTTTCCGGATTCCTTCGAGGATTTCCAAGCCGATATTTCTTTCTGTTTTTCGAATTGTTTTCATCATTTTATTGAGGGCCGCAACGAATGTTTTTCGATTGACATTCTTGAGGTTCACGCGAAATCGATGTCGTTTGTGATTGGGTGTGGCGGGAGAGGATCTTGATTTCATTGATTGAACTGAAAGGGTTGATCGCCAACTCTGACAAATGTGCACGGGGAAAGAACTTTCAGGGTTTTCTCCAGCTTTGGAACAAGCGGCAGCAGGTGGTTGATTTCGTTGGAGGGTGCATCCAGCACAACCACCGCTAACGCCAGCTTGGTCAGGTTTTGCTGGTAGGGCAGATTCTTGTCAACGGTGATCAGAGCATCAAAACCGGATGCTGCCAGCGCCAAAAGCTCGCCGTTCTTGATTCCGCTCCAGCCCATTTCGACAACGGTTTTTACTTCATGGCCAGGCAGGGCTCGGCTCAGGCGTCTGGGAACTGATTCGTCAAGCAGTAGGCGCATCGGCAAAGAGCCGTTCGCGAGCGGCTTCCAGCACGGAAACAGCGGTTTGTCGTGGCACCGACGGGAAGTCGTCGAGGAATTCTTCGAGCGAAGAGCCGCCTTCAAGGTAATCAAAAAGATTCTGCACGGGCACACGTGTCCCCGTAAAACAGAGCGCACCGCTCATGATTTCGGGATTGCGGCTGACCAGTGATTTATCCATGATGGCCTCCATGGATTAAGTTTACTCTTCTCATGGGATGGTTGCACTTCCGGTTGCGGCATGGTCAGGTGACGGCGTCATTCGGCGGATGGCGCCGCTGGAGTGGCTTATCCGCCCTACGGCCCTAAACGCGAGAGTCAAATTGAACGGGCTCTTTGCTTGTATTGCGTATAACTACTGTGCCGGCCAGTTTGTCATGCCAGCCTTGCTTACGCTTATCTATGCCAACCCAAATAAATCCAAGAAATAGCGGAAGCGCAGATGCGATGTATGGAGTTCCCAGGATTCAGTGGACATACGTTAGCATGAATTGAACAATTCATAAGGAACGTCCATGGCTACTAAACGTGCTGCTACCAGGAAAGTTCGTCGTGTTTATGAGTTCATCAAGGCGAACCAGCATCTCCATAGCATTGAGTCGATGTGCCGATTGCTTGGAGTGGCCCGCAGCGGATATTACGAATGGCTGCGGACACCGGCTTCCCTTCGCGCGCAGGAGGATGCCAGACTCCTTCGGTTGATCCGTGCGTCATTCGTGTCAAGTCACGGGGTTTACGGTGCTCCGCGTGTTTTCCTCGACTTGCGTGAAGCCGGAGAAACTTGCAGCAAGCATCGCGTTGCGCGACTCATGCGCGTCAATAACATCCGCGCACGGTACGGATATCGAACCAGATCCTCAAATGCAACGAAGCCCTCGGCGCTAATGCCAAATGTTCTGGAGAGAAACTTTAATGTCTCTGGCCCCAATAAATCTTGGGTGACGGACATTACCTATATTCGAACGTGGCAGGGATGGCTGTACCTTGCTGTCGTTATGAATCTCTTCTCTCGCATGATCATTGGGTGGTCTACGAAGCCGACGATAGGTCGTGAGCTCGTCCTTGATGCCGTCATGATGGCTGTGCGACAAAGACGTCCAGATCAGACCATCATTCACTCTGACCAAGGTTCGCAATACGCTAGCGACGACTGGCGACGATTTTGCCGAACCAATCACTTGGAACCCAGCATGAGTCGACGGGGGAATTGCTGGGACAATGCAGTTGCCGAGTCTTTTTTCGGGAGCCTGAAGAAAGAGCGCATCAAAAAACGAATCTATAAAAACCGGGAGATTGCACGAGTGGATATCTCCGACTATATCGAATCGTTCTACAATCGAAAGCGTCGCCACAGCTACCTAGGCGGTGTCAGCCCTGAGGAGTTCGAAGCGGCGGCTAAACGGGATCGAAAGCGTGTCCACTGAATCCTGGGAACTCCAGCCGGCCTCAGCCTGTTTGAGAACCGCCAGGATCTGGCTGTCGGTAAAACGCGATTTCTTCAAGGGAACCTCCTCGGCGTAGATTACGAGAAAATTCCACTTCTGCCTGATACTCTTTTACGGGGGGATTACCCCGTCAGTGAATTAATTATAAGTATATGTATTAATTTTTTTAATTAAAGTCTGCTGAGTATCTCCGCCCCCTTCGCCAGCGTCGCCTCCGACTTGGCAAAGCAGAAACGCAGCACGCGATGCGCCGGCGGCTGGCGGTAGAACACCGACACCGGGATCGAGGCGATGCCTTTTTCCTTCGTCAGTCGCACCGCGAGGTCGGTGTCCTTTTCGTCGCTGATCGCGTCATAGGCCAAGTTCTGGAAGAAGGTGCCACGCGAGGGCAGGGGTTTGAAGCGTGAGCCTTTTAATCCTTCCAGAAAGAAATCCCGCTTCTTCTGATAGAACACCGACAGTTCAAGGTAGGCGTCCCGGTTTTTCATGTAATCGGCAAAGGCGTACTGCAGCGGGCCGTTGGCGACGAAGGCGTTGAACTGGTGGACCTTGCGGAATTCGGCCATCAGTTCCTTGGGCGCGGCGACGTAGCCGGTTTTCCAGCCGGTGACGCTGTAGGTCTTGCCGAAGGAGGACACGACGAAGCTGCGGTCGGCCAGGCCCGGGAAACGCGCGACGCTCTGGTGCTGGTGGCCGTCGAAGACGATGTGTTCGTAGACCTCGTCGCTGATGACCACGATGCCAGTGTTGCGCAGCAGGCCCTCGAGCAGGCGCAGGTCTTCGGCCGAGAGCACGGTGGCGGTCGGGTTGTTGGGGGTGTTGATGATCAAGAGCCTGGTTTTCGGCGTGATCGCCGCCTGCACCGCGGCCCAGTCGATGCTGTAGTCGGGATAACGCAGTTGCACATAGACCGGCACGCCGCCGTGGACTTCGACCGCGGGCGCGTAGCTGTCATAGGCGGGCTCGAACAGGATCACTTCGTCGCCGGGGCGGATCAGCGCGGCGCAGGCGGTGTAGATGGCGTAGGTGGCACCGGGCACCACGGTGACTTCGTGCTCGACGTCGTAGTGCGCGCCGTAGAGGGTTTCGATTTTTTCGGCGATGGCCTCGCGCAGCGCGGGGATACCGGCCATCGGCGGGTACTGGTTGACGCCGGCGTTGATGTACTTCGTCAGCAGCGCTTTCAGTTCCGGCGCGCAGTCGAAGTCGGGGAAACCCTGCGACAGGTTGATCGCCTGGTGCTCGGTGGCAAGCCGCGACATCACGGTGAAGATGGTGGTGCCGACGCGCGGCAGCTTGGACTCGATGGTTCCGGTGTAGGTGGGCATGGCGACGCCTGCGGATTCAGCAGGCGGCGATTTTAGCGCAGTCGCCTTGTCCGCTTTTCGCCACGGTCTGGCCTTCGCCGGCCAGCGCGATGAAATCCTCGCTGTAGTTCTGCAGCCGCCGCAGCAGGTGGCTGCGCTGCGCCGGCGTCAGCAGGGCATCGACTGCGGCATGAAACTCGGCGCGTTTGCGCCAGGACTCCTCGAAGGCTTTGGCCAGCGCCGGGGGGCGGCCCTGTTCCCAGTTGACCAGCCAGTCGCGCATTCTTGTGGTGAAGGCCTTGCGGTCGCCGTCGCGGGTTTCGAGCAGCGCGAGGAACTCTTTCTGGCGGCGCAGCCGGTCCTCGTGGCGCAGGCGGTCGGTCAGCGGCACTTCGCGCAGCAGCGCGGTGATGCGCTGCTCCTGCTCGGCCGTCAGCGTGCCGACCCAGTCGCGCAACTGGTTCAAGGTGCGCCGGTTCTGCGCCTGGCGGCGGTTTTCCGCCGATTCATTGCTGCGGTTGTCACGCAGGAATTTGCGGTTGCCCTTGTCCAGTTCTTTCCGGAGGTGGTCGATTTGTGCAGGCGTCAGTCCGGCCAGCAACTCCGCGGCATCGGGTGCGGCACGGGCGGCGATGACCCCGTAACGCGCCTTGATGCCGTCGATCAGCCACAGGTAATCATCCGCCTGCAAGCCGCGTTCGGCGCGCTTGCGGGTTTCGGCGAGGAAGCGCGCATAGTCGGGCAATTGTTCGCTGCGGTGCCAGGCGTGCAGGCGGACGAAGCGATGATTGAAACTGTCGCGCTGCGCGGGGTCGAGGTCGAAATAGTCCTGCGCCCGCCAGCTCGCGAGGGTGTCGAGCTGGCCGTAACCGAGTCGCACCATGCTGCAGCCGGCCGCGAGGGACAGCAGCAGGGCACAGAGCAGCAGGCGGAGGCGGACCGGCATCTCAGATCGCCGCGAAATGGGCGGCCATCTTTTTGCGCAGCGCCGCGTCCGGCAGCCGGCCGCGGCAGGCCGCCATGTTGTCCTCGATATGGCGAACCGTGCTTGTGCCGGGAATCGCCGCGGTCACCGCGGGATGGCCGATGATCCATTTCAGGAAAAACTGTGCCCAGCTTGTGCAGTCGATGTCGGCGCACCAGGGCGGCAGGGTTTTGCCGCGGACACGGCTGAACATCCCCGCCTGTGAGAAGGGCTTGTTGATCAGCACCGCGGTGCCGGAATCGGCACAGGCCGGCAGCAGCCGCGCGTCGGCCTCGGGTTCGTCGAGCGAGTAGTTGATCTGCACAAAATCGAAATCACCGGTTTTGACCAGCCGTTCCAGTTCGGCGTGCGAGCCCTGGGTGTGGTGGGTGATGCCGAGGTAACGGATGCGCCCGGATTTTTTCCACTCGCGCAGCACCGGCAGATGGGTCTTCAGGTCGAGCAGGTTGTGCACCTGCATCAGGTCGATGGTCTTGCCGGCCTGCATCAGTTTCGCCGAGGTTTCCATCTGCCGGATGCCGGCCTCTCGGCCGCTGGTCCAGACCTTGGTGGCGAGGAACAGCGCGGCGCGGCTTTTCTGCGCGGCGGACAGGGCGCCGACGGCGGCTTCGGCATTGCCGTACATCGGTGAAGAGTCGACGACCTTGCCGCCGAGCTCGACAAAACGTTTCATCACCGCCGGCAACTCGGTTTCGGCGAGCCGCGCGGGCGGCACGTCGAAGACCTGCCAGGTGCCGATGCCGATCGCGGGCAGGCGTTCGCCGCTGCGCGGGATCGCGCGCGTGATCAGGTCGGCGGGAGCGGCGATGCCCTCAGGCATGGCGGCGAGCAGCGCGGCGGCGCCGGCGGTTTTCAGCAGCGCGCGGCGCTGCGGGTTTTCCGGGGTCATGGGTTTCATGGTGATGCCTCATCGGGGGTCTCAATGTCATTTCGCCGCGCTTTCGCGCAGCACGTAGCCGCGTTCCCGCATGCAGGCGCGCAGCAGGTCCTGTTCGGCCAGGAAACGCTGGTTGTCCTGGCGCGGCGGCTGCACCGCGATCACGCGTCCCTGCGCATCGACGGTCACCTGCGGCGGCGGCAACACATCGAAGCGCAGGGCTTCGGCCTGCGCCTTCGCGGCGCAGGCGGCGAGATCGCGGTCGCGGGTTTCGGCGGTGCCGCCGTCCTTGTGCCATTCCAGCATCGCGCAGCCCGGAAGCAGCAGGGCTGCGGTGACGACCAGTGTGCAGTGGCGTTTCATATTGCTGTTAGAGTAGCACCCCGCCGGCCGGGTTCAGTGCGGGTCCGCATCGCGGTTATTTTCGTCGAAGACAACTCAAAAAATCAGCAGAGGGACAGAACAGACCATGAGGATACTGGTATATGGCGCCGGCGCGATCGGCGGATTCCTGGGCGCGCGGCTGACACATGCCGGCGAGGACGTGACGCTGGTGGCGCGCGGTGCGCAGTACGAGGCGCTGGCGAACCGTGGCGTGATCCTGGAGGGGCCGCGCAGCGGGCTGCCCGATCCGGTGAAGGTGCGTGTGTGCAAACCCGGCGAAGAAAAAGGGCCTTACGACGTGGTGTTCGTGACGCTCAAGTCGCAGCAGATCGCCGCGGCGGCGCAGCATCTGCGCGGGCTGGTGGCGAAGGACGGCGTATTCGTGTTCCCGCAGAACGGCATTCCCTGGTGGTACTTCCAGGGCATCGACTCGAAGTTCAAGGGCGCGCAGCTGAAGTCCGTGGATCCGGACGGCACGCTGTCGAGGACCTTTGCGCCGGAGATGATCATCGGCGGCACCTCGATCAAGCCCGCCGACCTGGTCGAGCCGGGCCGCATCCGCCTGCCGGATGCCGAGACCGATGCGTTGGTGATCGGCGAGATCAACCACCGCGTGACACCGCGGGTGCAGGCCATCGCCGACATGGCGACCCGCGCCGGCTGGACCGGGCGCGTGTCGGATGATGTGCGCAAGGTGAAATGGAACAAGCTGCTGTCCAACGCGGTATGGAATCCGCTGGGCGCAATCACCCAGTCAACGGCGCGCGAGTGTGCGGAATTTCCGGGCACCCGGCCGCTGGCTGTGGCGCTGATGCGGGAAGTGATTGCGGTCGCCGCGGCCGTCGGCACGACGCTGGACGCCAATGCCGAGGCGCTGGTTGACGGTGCGGCGAAGCGCGTGTCGCTGCCGACCTCGACGCTGCAGGATGTGCGCGCCGGGCGGCCGCTGGAAATGGACGCCATCGTCAACGCGGTGCTCGAACTCGGACAGATGACCGGCGTCGCGACGCCGTCGCTGGACGTGGTCGCGGCCTGCGTCAAACTGCTCAACAAGCGGATCAGTGATGACCGCGTGGCGGTAAGGCCGGTCAAATTGCAGTGATGAGCGGAACGGCGGAGCGCTGCAGCGCCTGCGCTCCGCGTTCAACACCCATCGTTCATCGCTGCTCTTACAGCAGCGGGTCGATAAACGCCGTCATCCGCTTGCGCATCGCCGCATCCGGCAGCCGGCCGCGTCCCGCGTTCAGGTTGTCGACCATGTATTCGACCTTGTCGGTGCCGGGGATCACGATGTTGACGGCGGGATTGGCCAGCAGGTACTTCAGGAAGAACTGGCCCCAGGTCGTGGCGTCGAATTCGGCGGCCCAGTCCGGCACCGGCTTGCCCTTCACAGCGCGGAAGAGCTGGGCGCGACCGAAGGGCAGGTTGCACATCAAGGCTGTTCCGGTGTCGGCCGCGGCGGCGAGAAGCCGGTCCTCGACGCTGCGTTCGGCCATCGAGTAGTTGACCTGGATGAAATCGAGCTTGTCCTGCTGCATGATTTCGATCAGCCGCGCATTGGCGTCCGCCTGCCGCTGCGAATGGGTCACGCCGATGTAGCGGAAAATGCCCTGCTGCTTCCATTCGCGCACCATCGCCAGCTGCGAGGCAACCATGCCGCGGTCGAGGAAACCGACGTTGTGCATCAGCATCAGGTCGATTTTCGGCGACTGCAGGCGCTGCTGCGACTGTTTCATCTGCGCGGCAAAGGCGTCGTTGTCGTTGGAACGGACCTTGGTCGCGAGGAAAACCCGGTCGCGCAGTTTCGCCGCGGCGAGCAGATCGCCGACCACGCTTTCCGCCGTGCCGTAGGACGGCGCTGTGTCGATGAGTTTCGCGCCGCCGTCGAGCATGGTGCGGATCACCTGGGTGCGTTCGGCGCGTTTTTCAGTGTCGTTGCCGATGTCGAAAATGATCGCGGTGCCGAGCCCGATCACCGGCAGCATTTCGCCGCTTTTCGGGATCTTGCGGCTGAGCAGGGGTTTGGCCGCGGCCTGGGCCAGCGACAGGCCGGGCAGTGCTGCGGCGGCGGTCAGTCCGGCGCCCATTGCAAGCACGGCACGGCGTGTATATAAGTTATTGATTTTATTCATAAAATTACTTCTCCGCAGAGGTGGATGAAGAATCCTTGGGCGAGCGTCGTTCGTGTTCGCGGCCGAGCAGCAGGGCGAGCGCGAGCCAGCCTGCAGCCACCGGTACTGTGGCCAGCGAAATCGTCGAGGGTTCCATGCCGCTGCCGCGCAGCGCGTGATAGAGCCAGCCGCTGGCAGCGTCGCCGCCGCGGAACACGACGTTGTCGATCACGTACTTGGCCTTGTACTTTTCCTCCCGCCCGAGCACGGTGAACAGCACTTCGCGCGCTGGATTCGAAATGGCGAAGTTTGCCGCGCGCTGCAATGCCTGGAAGGCAATCACCACCCACAGCATCGGCGTCAGCGCCAGCGCGAGGAAACCGGCGGCGAAGACCAGCGGCAGGAAAGCCGCGGCGGGTCCGGCACCGAAACGCCGGATCAGCCTGCCGGTTGCGAGAAATTGCACAAGGATGGTGAGCAGGCTCACCGCGAGGTCGATGCGCGCGAATATCGCGGTGCGGTGGTTGGGGTCGTCGCTGAGGGCTGCCACGATGCCCAGTTGCTGGAAATAGAGGAAGGTCCCGGCCATCGACAGCAGCGCCACCCACAACGCGATGCCGGCGAGGTAGGGGGAGCGCAGCACCATCATCAGGCCGGAAATCCAGCCGCCGCCCAGTCCGGCTTCCGGCGGTGCGCCCGCGGCTTGCGGCGCCTCGCCTTCGCCGGCCTTCAGTGATGGCGCGGCTGCTTCAAGACGCATCGCGCAAAACACCGCGGCTTCCAGCAGCACTAGGGCGATCAGCAGCAGGTTGGCGCGGCCCAGCGATTCGGCCAGCGTGACGGCGATCAGCGGGCCGAGCAGCGCGCCGGCGGAGCCGCCGGCGGCAATGAAGCCGAACAGGCGCTTGCCCTGTTCCGAGCGGTAGAGGTCCGCCATGAAAGACCAGAACACCGACACAGCGAACAGGTTGAAGACGCTGATCCAGACGAAGAACACGCGTGCGGTTTCGGCCATCCCCACCCTGAAGGTCAGCAGCAGCCAGAAGATCAGGATGTTGGCGGCGAAGAAATGGTAGACCAGCGGAATGAAGCGGCGCCGCGGCACACGGGCGACGAGGGCGCCGAACAGCGGCACCGCGGCCAGCATCACGAAAAATGTCGCGGTGAACAGCCAGGGCAGGTTCCTGATGCCGCCGGCGAGGCCCATCTCGTCGCGCACCGGCCGCAGCACGTAGTAGGCGGCAAGCAGGAAGAAGAAATAGGCGAAGGACCACAACAGCGCCCGGGTTTCGCCCGGTTTCACCGGGGCCACACGCGCAAGCCAGCGTTCAGTCAGCGTCGGGGATGCATTCATCGTGTTGGCGCGGAAGTCCGGTGGAGGCGGGATGGAACCGAGTATAAACGCAGCCTGCAGCCGCGGGTCCGCCAGCCTTTGACGCCGCCGGATGAAAGTCCCTGGGTTACAATATGTGAAAAATGATCGTTCGCCGGCTCTGTCCGCAGCGGGCGCCCTGTGGATCCGTCACACCCAGTCCGGGAGGTCCCATGCGTATTGCCGATGTGGTGAGGCACGGCACAGTGATCGCGTCCTGCGTTGCGCTGCAAACGACATTTTCTTCAATGTTGTCCTGTTTCAATATAACGAGGAGTCTGTGAATGCGTCTGGTGACCTTTTCCGATGCCAAGGGTGCACGCGTCGGCGTGCATGATCCGGAGACCCACACGATCGTCGACCTGTCGGCATCGACCCGCCTGCCGAAGGACATGAATGCCTTCGTCGCGCTCGGCAAGAAGGGGTTGTCGCGCGCGCGCAAGGCGGTGAAGGGCGGGGAGGGCCGGCTGCCGCTGTCGGCGGTGAAGCTGCTGGCGCCGTTCCCGCGGCCGGCGAAGAACATCCTCTGCGTCGGCAAGAACTACCACGACCATGCGCGGGAATTCCACAACAGCGGTTTCGATGCCAGCGCCGGCGCCAATGCGATTCCGGATGTGCCGATCATGTTCACCAAGTGGCCGAATTCGGTGATCGGCCCCGGTGATGCGATTCCCAGCGCCAATGACTACACCAACTCGGTGGATTACGAGGGCGAGCTGACCGTGGTGATGGGCGAGGGCGGGCGCAACATCTCGCAGAAGGACGCCTACAAACATGTCTACGGCTACACCATTATCAACGACGTCACCGCGCGCACGCTGCAGAACCGCCACAAGCAGTGGTTCCTCGGCAAGAGCCCGGACGGCTTCTGCCCGATGGGGCCGTGCATCGTCACCAGCGACGAGATCAAGGATGTCACCCAGCTGCGCCTGATCACCAAGGTCAACGGCGAACTGCGCCAGGATGCCTATGTCAGCCAGCTGATTTTCGACATTCCGCGGCTGATCGCCGACCTGTCGAAGGTGATGACGCTGGAGCCGGGCGACCTGATCGCCACCGGCACCTGCGCCGGCGTCGGCATCGGCTTCAATCCGCCGAAATACCTGAAGCCGGGCGATCACGTCGCCATCACCATCGAGCCGATCGGCACGCTGGAAAATCCGGTGGCCTGAGCATGCGACTCGTACGCTACCTGCGCGGCGGGGCAACCCGGCTCGGCGCGCTGGACGGCGACAGCGTGGTCGATCTGCTGGATGCGGCTTTGCCGGGCATCGCGCCCGGCATGCTGGCCGCCTTCTCCGACATGACTCGGCTGATCGCCGGCGGCGATGCCGGCCTGCAGGCGGCGAAGCGGGCGGTGAAAAAAGCGGGGCCGGCGGCGCGCACGCCGCTGGCAAAAACCCGGCTTCTCGCCCCGATCACGCCCTCGCTGATCCTCTGCAGCGGCGAGAACTACTGGGACCACCGCGAGGAGAAACCGGAAGTCACGCGCAAGGATCCGGAGTTTTTCCTGAAGACCGGACTCGGTGTCATCGGCCCCGGTGACGATGTCCGGCTCGATCCGGCGGTGACGAAGAAGCTCGACTACGAAACCGAGCTGCTGATCGTCATCGGCAAACCCGGCCGACACATCCCGGCGGCACGGGCGCATGAGCACATCTGGGGCTACACCGTGATGAACGACGTCACCGCGCGCGACCGCCAGGTCACGCTGCGGCCTGACGGGTCCTCGGTCTACAACCTCGGTCCCGGCAAGAATTTCGATACCTGTGCGCCGATCGGTCCGGCGCTCGTCAGCGCGGACGAGGTGCGCGATCCGCAGAAACTCGAACTGCGCACCTCCGTCAACGGCGAACTGCGTCAAAGCAATACCACCGCCAAGATGATCTGGACCTGCGCGCAACTGGTCGAGTTTTTCTCGACCTTCGTCACGCTGCAGCCGGGCGTGGTGATCTCGACCGGCACACCGGGTGGCACGGCCTGGGGCAGCGATGCCGAACTGGGCGGGAAAAAGCCGATGCGCAAGGATGTGGCCGCCGCCGGCGGCTACCTCCGGCCGGGCGACGAGGTGGTGTGCGAGATCGAAGGGGTCGGTCGCCTGGTCAACCGGGTGGTTGCTGGCTGAGACAGGTTAAAAAAAGCGAATTAACAGGATATACAGGATAAACAGCCCGGCATGCACGCTTGCAAGGTTTTAATCCTGTAAATTGTTTTTTGTCGCACTAAAAAAACCGGAGGAGAAACCATGAAAACCCGTCATCTGTTGTCCGTGTTGCTGCTGGCCTGCGGCGTGGCGCAGGCGCAGGATGTTTTTCCCAGCCGTTCGATCACCATGATCGTGCCTTTCCCGCCGGGCGGCGTCGCCGACGTCACCGGGCGACCGACCGCGGCTGCGCTGGAGAAGGCGCTGAAGCAGCCGGTGGCGGTGACCAACCGTCCGGGCGCCGGCGGCGCTGTCGGCAATGCGGCGGTGGCCAATGCCAAGCCCGACGGTTACACGGTGCTGATGGCGCTGTCGAGCATCACGGTGATTCCCGAGGCCGACAAGCTGTTCAACCGCAAGCCGGCCTACACGCTCGACCAGTTCGCGCCGGTGGCGCTGGTTTCCGCCGACCCGGTGATCCTGGTGGTGCATCCCTCGCTGCCGGTGAAGACGGTGAAGGAAGTCATCGCGCTCGCGCGCAAGCAGCCGGGCGAGCTGTCGTACTCGTCCTCCGGCGTCTACGGCGCGCTGCACATGCCGATGGAAATGTTCCTGCACGCGGCGAAACTGAAAATGCGCCATGTGCCCACCACCGGCGGCGGCCCGGCGATCACCCAGTTGCTCGGCGGCCACGTGACCATGACCGC
The DNA here is from genome assembly GCA_019635015.1 of Burkholderiales bacterium. GTDB lineage: Bacteria > Pseudomonadota > Gammaproteobacteria > Burkholderiales > SG8-41. The sequence continues at coordinate 66,770 of JAHCAG010000016.1, forward strand.
CGGCGGTCCGGCGGCGATCACCTCCCACGTCAAGGCCGGCAAGCTGCGGCCGATCGTGACCTGGGGCGCCGAACGCCATCCCAACTACAAGGAGGTGCCGACCTTCAAGGAGCAGGGGCTGGATATCGTCTATTACATCTGGGCCGGCATGTTCGTGCCGGTGGCGACGCCGGAGCCGGTGATCAAGGTGCTGCGTGATGCCGTGCGCCAGGCGGTCGCCGATCCTGATTTCAAGAGCCAGATGGCGAAGGTGAACTCGCCGGTGAACTACCTTGATGCGCCGGACTTCGCCAAGTACGTGGATGCCGATGCCAAACGCCTTGCCGCCGTGGTCAAGGTGGTCGGCAAGATCGGCAACTAGGCCGGCGGCATGCCTGAATCACCCGAATCACCGCTGCAGGAAGACAGCCGCGGCCTGAAAAGTGATCGTTTCTCGGGCGCGGTGCTGATCGCGCTGGCCTGCTGGATCGCCTGGCTCAATCTCGAATTCCCGCTCGGCACGCTCGCCGATCCCGGGCCCGGTTACGTGCCGCTGCTGCTGGCGGTGGGTCTCGGCGTGATCGGCCTGCTGGTGGCCTTGTTTGGCGGCGGGTCCGAGCCGCTGCGCGGGATCCGCTGGACCGAGGCGCGGCGCGCGCTGGTGATCCTCGTCGCCTGCGCGGCGCTGACTTTCGCCCTGGAGCGGATCGGCTACCGCCTGTCGGTGTTCGCCTTCCTGGTGTTTTTCCTCGGCGTGATCGAACGCAAGCATCCGCTGGCGGTGCTCGCGGTGGCGGCCGGTTTCAGCATCGTGTCTTTCCACGTGGTCGCTGTCATGCTCGGCGTGCCGCTGCCGCGCGGTCCCTGGGGCTTCTGATGCTTGAAACCTTCAACAGCCTGATGATGGGCTTCGCGGTGGCCTTCGAGCCCAAGGTGTTCATGTACGCGGTCGCCGGCTGCATCATCGGCACGCTGGTCGGCATGATGCCGGGGCTGGGGCCGCTCGCCGGCATCAGCCTGCTGCTGCCGGCAACCTTCGGCCTCAATCCGATCATCGCCATCGTGCTGCTCTCCGGCGTCTACTACGGCGCGATGTACGGCGGCTCGACAACCTCGATCCTGATGCGCATCCCCGGCGAGGCGGCCTCGGTGATGACCTGCGTCGATGGTTATGCGATGACCCAGAACGGCAGGGCGGGGCCGGCACTGGCGATTGCCGCGATCGGTTCGTTTTTTGCCGGCACCGTCGGCGTCATCGGGCTGATGCTGATGGCACCGACGCTGGCGTCTTTCGCGCTGCGTTTCGGTCCGCCGGAATACACGGCGCTGCTGCTGATGGGGCTGTTCGTGCTGGCCTACATGAGCGGCGGCTCGATGCTGAAGACGCTGGCAATGGCCTTTTTCGGCCTGCTGCTCGGCATGATCGGCATTGACGTGATGACCGGCTACACCCGCTTCAGCTTCGGCCTGGTCGAACTTGGCGATGGTGTCGGCATCGTGCCGGTGGCGGTGGGCCTGTTCGGCATTTCCGAAATCCTGATGACCGCGGGCCAGGCCGAGCCGCCGAAGGTGCAGAAACCGAAACTGCGCGAGCTGATTCCCTCGCGCGAGGAGTTCCGCCTGTCCGTGGGGCCGATCATCCGCGGCAGCCTGCTCGGCTTCGCCATCGGCATCATTCCGGGCTCGGCGCACGTGATTTCGTCCTTCGTGTCCTACGGCGTCGAGCGCCGGCTGTCGAAACATCCGGAGCGTTTCGGCAAGGGGGCGATCGAAGGCGTTGCCGGCCCCGAATCGGCAAACAATTCCGCGGCGACCGGCGCCTTCGTGCCGATGCTGGCGCTGGGCATTCCGACCGGGCCGGTGACGGCGGTGATGATCGCGGCGATCATGGTGCACGGCATCCTGCCCGGCCCGATGCTGATCGAGCAGCAGCCCGAGCTGTTCTGGGGCTTCGTGGCCAGCATGTATGTCGGCAACATGGTGCTGCTGATCCTCAACCTGCCGATGGTCGGCCTGTTCGTCAACCTGCTGCGCATTCCGTACGCCTATCTGTATCCCTGCATCCTCGCCTTCTGCATCCTCGGCTGCTACTCCGTCAGCAACAGTGTCACCGATGTCTGGATCATGCTCGGCATGGGTGCAATCGGTTACGGACTGCGCAAGTTCGGTTTCGATCTGGCGCCGGTGGCGCTGGGGCTGGTGCTGGGTCCGATGCTGGAACTGTCGCTGCGCCAGTCGCTGGCGATGAGCGGCGGCACCTATGCCATTTTCCTTGAGCGCCCGATTGCGGTGACCATGTTCGGGCTTGCGCTGCTGCTGCTTGCGCTGGCCCTCAAACCGGTGCTATTCAAGAGCAGGGACTGGCGGGCGGATGTCGGCCTGGATGACAAGACCGACGGAGCTCCCCCGGGAAAATAACATAACTACTTGATTATAAATGATTTTTTGTAAAATGGCCGGATTGTTCCGGAGCCTGCTGCTGTCCGGTCTGCTGGTCGCTGCAAGCGGCGCACATGCCGCCGGAGACCTGGTGTTGAGCGGCGGGCCTTATGTGCCGACGCCGCAGCGTGTGGTCGATGCGATGCTGGCAGTGGCGAATGTTTCGGATCGCGATTACGTGATCGACCTTGGCTCCGGCGACGGCCGCATCGTCATCACCGCGGCGCAGAAATTCGGCGCGCGGGGCAAGGGCTACGACATCGATGGCGAACTGGTCGAGCGGAGCACTGCTGCCGCGGCCAAGCTGAAACTGGCTGACCGTGTCAGCTTCGAAAAACGCGATGTGCTGCAGGCCGATCTCAGCGGCGCGACGGTGATCACGCTCTACCTGCTGCCGGCGATGATGCTCGAACTGCGCGCCAAGCTGATGCGCGAACTGAAGCCGGGCACGCGCATCGTGTCCCACGATTTCGATTTCGGTGACTGGCAGCCCGAACGCACGGTCAACCTCGAACTCGACGAGAAATACGACATCACCGGTTCCTGGTCATCGACCGTACACCTGTGGACGGTGCCGGACAGGACAAAGAAGTGAGCACGGCGCCGGCAGCCGGCCGGCCTACATTCACCTTCCTGATGGTCACGCTGCTGGCGGGCCAGACCATCGGCACCATGGGCACCACGATCATTCCCTCGGTGGCGCCCAAGGTCGCGGAGACCTACGGCATACCCTCGGCGCTGGTCGGCTACCAGATCAGCATGATTGCGGTGGCGATGATCATGGCGCTGGCCTTCGGCAGCAAGTTCAACCGCCGCTGGGGCTCGACCCGCATGCAGCAGATCGGGCTCACGCTGGTCGCGAGCGGAGGCCTGGTCGCAATCCTGCCGCATGTCGCGTTCTTTTTCCTCGCTTCGGTCGCGCTGGGGCTCGGTTACGGCATGCTGACGCCCTCGGCCTCCAACCTGCTGCTGCGTTTCACGCCGGCGAAACGGCGCAACCTGATTTTCTCGATCAAGCAGACCGGCGTGCCGCTGGGCGGCATCGGCGCCGCGCTGATCGGCCCGGCGGTGGCCGTGCATTTCGGCTGGCAGTGGGCCATCGCCTGCAATTCGCTGATCCTCTACACGCTGGTGTTCGTGCTCGGCCGCGGCCGCCCGCACTGGGATACCGACCGCGATCCGAAGGCGGCCATCGGCGGCAATCCCTTCAGCGGCGTGATCGACATCTGGCGCCATCCCGCATTGCGGCTGCTGTCGCTGTCGGGTGGCTGTTTTGTCGTGGTGCAGTTCGGCATCACCACCTTCACGGTGATCCTGTTCAACGAGGAACTCGGCTGGGGGCTGATCGAGGCGGGGCTGGTGCTGACCGCGGCGCAGGTGGGCGGCGTGGCGGGGCGCATCTTCTGGGGCTGGCTGGCCGACCGCATGGGCAATGCCTTCTCCTCGATGCTGATCCTCGGCGGCGTGATGGTGATCTCGTCGGGCCTCTGTTACCTGCTGACACCCGGCTGGCCGATGCTGGCGGCCTGCGCGCTGTTTTTCGTGATGGGTTCCACCGCCAGCGGCTGGAACGGCGCCTTCCTCGGCGAGGTTGCGCGGCTGGCGCCGCCTGACCAGATCAGCCCGCTGACCGGCGGCTCTCTTGTCTATGTCAACACCGGCAAGGCGATCGGCCCGATCGCCTGCGCCAACGTGTTCCTGCTGACCGGCGACTACACGCTGACCTTCGCGTTGCTGGCGGTGCCGGCTGCCGCCGGGCTATGCTGCATCTGGGCGGCACATCGCATGATGGGGCGCGGATAAAAAACTGCCGCGGACAATGCGGCGGCGGGGCACTGCCCCGGTGCGTGCAAAGTCCGCTGTGCACGCATTGCTGGCATTTTTTCGCGATATCCGCAGGATGAGTCGGGTACGACACTTGCTAAATCCTGCAGGGGGGAAATTTTTCCTGACAGAAAGGTGCAGCATGAAAACGTTTACATCGGTTTTGCGCAGCGCAGTCCTCGCTGCGCTGGTGTTGTCTCCCGCGCTTGCCGCGGCACAGAATTACCCGTCCAAACCTCTGCGCATGGTGGTGCCTTTTGCACCCGGCGGTCCCAATGACATCCTCGGCCGGCTGATCGGACAGAAACTCACCGAAGCCTGGGGGCAGCCGGTGGTGGTCGACAACCGCGGTGGCGCCGGTGGCACCGTCGGCCTTGAAGCGGCTTCGCGGATGCCGGGTGACGGTTACACCGTCGCGATGGGCGGCACCAGCAACCTCGCGCTGGCGCCCAGCCTCTATGCGAAGCTGGCCTACGATTCGGTGAAGGATTTCACGCCGGTCATCAACGTCGCTGTGGTGCCCTACGCACTGGCGGTCAATCCCACGGTGCCGGCGAAAAACGTCAAGGAACTGATCGCGGTCGCCAGCCGCAAGGCGGGTTACCTCAGCTACGGCTCCTCGGGCGTCGGCAGCATGTCCAGCCTCGCCGCCGAAATGCTGAAGTCGATGTCGAAGACCGACATCGTGCACGTGCCGTACAAGGGCACGGCGCCGGCGCTGACCGATGTCGTCAGCGGGCAGATCGACATGATGCTGGCCGACCTGGCGCTGATCAAGCGCCATGCCGACACCGGGCGGCTGCGCATGATTGGCGTCACCGGGCTCAAGCGCTCGGCCGCCGCCGCCGACGTGCCGACGATCGCCGAATCGGGCCTGCCGGGTTACGAACTGTCGCCGTGGTTCGGCGTGGTGGCCCCCGCGGGTGTGCCGAAGGACATCGTGGGCCGGCTCAACGGCACCATCGCCGCCAGCCTGAAATCGCAGGACGTGATCCAGCGCCTGGGCGGGCTGGGTTACGAGCCGCTGGGCGGCAGCGCCGAACAGTTCGCGGCGACGATCAAATCCGACATCGCCAAGTACGCGAAGATCGTCAAGACGGCGGGGATCAAGTCGGAGCTTTGATTCGGGAGCTACCCCGGCGCTGTCATCGAGTGGTGATGGCGCCGGTGTCTGCATTTATAGACTAATCTTTGGATGTTATTCGGTATCCTACTACGGGTGCCGTTATCCGATCATTCGAAACCAGTCTTTGACGGCTAAACGAAGTCTATCGATTTCGTCTTCTTGCATTGGGCAGCAATGAGCGATAGGACCTCTGAGCAGATTTAGGTTTGCCATTACCCGCTCAACGCCACGCTTACTCTTTAGTGTTGGTTCAAACAAGTCCCAGTTTGACGTGATAATTCCGGACAGCTGGCCAAAGGTTGTGTAATCAATCATGTGGTCTGACCGTGGTGTAACTCCATTGTCTTTTTCTTTTTTTACCAAGGCTGAAACATCCGACTTTATATCAGGTGCTATCCGCGTTCCGTTCCACCAATCTGCTCCTTCGGCATCTTCAAGCGTCTCTGTAATCAGTTTTCGAATTGCTTGCTCAAGGCAATAGAAGACCTCGTAGTGGTCTGACATCTCTGCTGCTTCTAGGCGGACTGCTTGCTCAAATTGCGGATAGAAGGCAATAGCGCTCTCGACAGCGGGCTTTGGCATATGCCACAATTCGATCCCAAATTTTTGCTCAAGTTGTCGCAACTCGTCAGATATCAAGAAACCGGACATTCCGAACGAACGAACGGCGTCGTGTGGATTATTCATTTGTGGGCTTCAGTAGATGTTCTTTGAGTGCTCTGAAGATTGCATTAAAGACTGCTGGGTCCGACGTAGCGGGGAGATTCAGATTGATTGTGTAGCCGAGATTCAATCCGAGCTGACCGGAATTACCTGTTGGCTTCAGGGGATGAGTGTCCAAGGTGGGAATGTCTTTATGGAGTTTTTCCGTTTTCTCTTCTTCCGGTGGTGTATCCCACTTGGCAAATTTCTTCAGTTGCTTGATGCATGCAATGATCAGTGGAACTGTTGCCGAATCCTGCTCAGCGCCGGTTTCCTCAAGCACAAGACCCTTTAGCTCTTCATCTGAAAGTTTGTGCATATATTCATTGCGCACATAAAGCGGCGCGTATCCCGTCTTAAGTGCTTGAGCGGCCGCCCAGCCTTCCGTCGTAGTGTTTCTAAATTTTTTGTAGAAGTCGGTCGGACTGCCGTCGGCAGTGGCGAACCCAATTTTCTTGAGGTAAGCGGTCATCTGGTTTCCTGAGCCGCCCTTGATTCCTAGAATTGTCTTTACAAAGTCTTGGCTCACAGCCTCGGGAGTGGCCGCAGATTTGATGCCTTTTAGTGCCTTCTCCACGTTTCCTGTCGCGGTGACATATGGAAGAGCTGCCATCAGTATCCCCTTAAGTTGACTGCTTATTGCTTCACAGTGATACCCGACTTGTATTGACTGACGTTTATATTTGCCAAATTGAGGCGCCATTTTTAGATGACGTTTGGCACCTGTCTGGTGCCATCATAGGCCAGCCCCCGCCGTGGCTCAACCGGCGGGACAATTCGCAACTCAAGGATTTGCGATCCGGGCATGTCCGCCCGGACTGGTAATTCAACCCAGCGCCGCCGCGCCGCGTCCCGCAATGCGGCCGGTGACAAAACATTCCGCGATGTTGCCGCCCGACATGTAGATATGGCCGAAGGAGCTGCCGAGTTCGCCGGCGGCGTAGAGCCGCGGGATCGGCTGGCCGTAGGCATCGATGATGCGTGACTGGCTGTCGTGCACCGGGCCGCCCTGGGTGTTGGAAATCACTGCGTACACCGGCGCGCCGTAGAACGGCGGCTTGACGATGGGCAGCATGCTGTTGGCGGGGCGCTGGAAGTCATCGTCATGGCCCTTGGCGCACAGTGCGTTCCAGCGCGCGACCGAGGCCGCCGCTGCTGCGGGGTCGATGCCGAGCTGCTTCGCCAGTTCCTCGATGCTGTCGGCGCGTTTGAGGATGCCGTTTTCGACTTCCTTCAGGTTGTCGTCGCTCCACTCGTAACGCAGGCCCTCGTCGTTGGAGGCGGCTTTGCCCAGCGGGTACAGCCTGCGGCCGTCGTCGTCGCAGATCAGGACGGCGGGGTTGCGCGGCGCGCGCTGGGTCACCGGATCGAAATGGGACAGCGGGCGCACGCCGGTGTCCTGGGTGTAGGGCTGGTACTCGGACATGAAGCGTTTGCCGGACTGGTCGAGCAGCACCCAGGCCATTTTCAGCTTGACCTGGTCGTGGTCGCCCGGAAACCAGTCGGGGAAACGTTTGACGCGGATGCCGTAGGGATAGGCCGGGTCGCTGTGGCGGAAACCGTAGGCGCCGTGCACATGCCACATGTGCCACAGGGCGGCGCCGAGGTCCTGCGCCATGCGGATGCCGTCGCCGGTGTTGCTGCGGGCGGCGGCGTTGAACACCGGGTAGGCCTCGAGGAACTGCGCCTTCATCTCGGCATTGCCTTCGAAGCCGCCGGTGGCGAGCACCACGCCGCGGCGTGCGCGGATGTGCCGGGTCTCGCCGTCCTGGATGACTGTAATGCCGATCACTTCGCGCGACGCGGGGTCGGTGATCAGCCGCTGCGCGGCGACGCCGAGGCGGACTTCGACGCCGGCCTTCAGCACATTGTCATGGACTACCTTGAACAGCTTGGGGCCGTTCGGCGCGCCATTGGCCCAGGGATAGGCCTCGCGTGCCTTGAAGCCGGGGATGTCGACGACGGAGGTGTGATAGAAGGTGTCGGTGCCGGGCAGCGGGTAGTTGCCGCGGATCTGGCGCCGGTAGGGGTCGCCGGCCTTCGCGCGTTCCTCGTTCTCCTCGACCGAGGTGATCACCCGCGCATCGCAGATCGTTGCCAGTTCGCGGACATAGGCCTCGAGCCCGCACATGCCTTCGGCCAGCACGCGGATCACGTCATCCGGCGTGCGGCCGCCATTGGTGGCTTTCAGGTAGGCGAAGGCCTGCTCCGGATCGTGTGCACTGCGCACCGCCCCGTAGGAACAGATCGACAGGCCGCCGGGGACCGTGGATTTTTCGATCAGCAGGGTTTTGGCGCCGGCCTGTGCTGCGTTGAGGGCCGCAATGCCGCCGCCGTGGCCGAAGCCGGCAACGACGACGTCGTATGTTTCCGTGAATTTCATGATGTTTTCAGTATTGTGTTGAGGATGTTCAGTCAAAGGCGGGCAGGGCGCTGCCGGGCGCCTGGAACAGCACAAAGCCGCCTAGCGCACCCGGCCATTGCAGCAGCAGGCGGCCGTCGGGCATTGGTTGCAAGTCACATTTTGCCTGTTCGAGATGGCGGCGGGTTTCCGCGGGATCGTCGCTGCTCAGCACGTAGCCCGCGATCCATGGCAGCGAGGGCGCTGCCATGTCCAGCCTGCGTTGCAGTGTTTCGGGCGTGACGAACAGCAGCGCGCCGCGCTGGGTGTCGATGCGCCACTGTGATCCGCTGACCTGGGCCAGCAGGCCGGTGTAACGCGCATAACGCTGTGCGGCTTCCTGCGGATTTTCAACGCAGAGGATCACCGCGGCGAGCCCGCGCGCGTGATTGGCATGTGTGGTCCAGCGCGGCTGCCACAGCAGTTCCGGCGTGTGCTGCTGGCAGTACTGTATGCGGCCTTCGGCCATCGTGCCCGGCGGCACCCGCACCACGGTGAAACGCGCGGTGCCGCTGCCGTCGACAGTCCCGATCTCACGTTGCAGGGCGACCGCCGGCAGCGGCGCGAAGCCGTTCTTCTCCAGGCGCGCATGATCGGCGCCGGCATCTCTGCTGCCGAAGGCGATCAGGTGCACCCCGGTGTAACGCTGGATGGCCGTGCGCAGTTGTTCGGCGATCGGCGTGTCGCCGGTCGGGGTCAGGAATTCGAGATAACCCTCGCGCAGCATCACGCAGCGGTTGCCGGCGCCGGCGGAAACCAGCGGGCCGCCGGGTTCGAGGCGGTGCGATTGCGCGGAAAAGGGCGTCAGCGTGAAACCGGCCTGCTCCAGCGCCGCGCTGGCCGCGTCGATGTGCGGCACGAAATGCGCGATGTGGTCGATGTTGAGTTTGCCCGGGGAGGGCGGCTGTGCGGCCGGGATCGTGTTCGCGGCCATCAGTACCCCAGTTTCGGATCAATGCGCCGTTTCAGTTTTTTGCCGGCGAGGAACAGCGCGAGATTCTCGAACCAGAGGTCGAGCGAGATGTCGATGTAGTGCTCGCCGTCGTCGCAGGACACATGCGGCGTGATGATCAGATTCGGTGCTGTCCACAGCGTGGCATCGGCGGGCAGCGGTTCCGGCTCGACGACATCAAGCACCGCGCCGGCGAGACGGCCGCTGCGCAGGCGTTTTTCCAGCGCGTCCTGGTCGATCACCGGACCGCGCGCGATGTTGATGACGCCGGCCGAGGGTTTCAGCAGGTCCATGCGGGCAGCGTTCAGCAGCTTGCGGGTTTCCGCGGTCAGCGGCACCGCGAGCACGAGGAAATCGGCCAGCGGCAGCACGCGGTCGAGCTGGCGGTAAGTCACCACCCGGTCGGCATGGCGGTTTTTCTGTGCACTGCGCCGCACGCCGATGACCTTGAGGCCGATCTTTTTCGCCGCGCGGGCTGCCGCTTCGCCGAGATCGCCGAGCCCGACCACCACCGCGGTCTTGCCGCTGATGCTGGGGGAGAACAGCGCCTCCCAGTCGCGTGCCTGCTGGTTGGCCATGATCGCAGCCATCCGCGAGTTGAGCAGATGGTAGGCCATGGTCATGTACTGTTCGGCCTTGTGGCCATGCGCGCCGCTGTTGTTGGTGAAGGCGGTGCCGCGCGGCAGCCAGTCGAGCGGCAGCACGCCATCGACGCCGGCCGAGGTCGAATGGACCCATTTCAGGCGGGGTGCGCGGGTGGCGAGATTGCTGCGATCCGCCGGCACGCCGATGACCAGTTCGGTATCGGCCAGCGCCGCTTCCAGGATGTCGCCATCCCAGCCGAAGCTGACCTTGCCGATGTGCCGGGCCAGCGTCCGGTGCCGCCGGCAGGCGGCGTCCCAGTGCGCGGGCAGCGTATGGAAGATGCTGTTTTTCTTGCGCGAGTTCTCGATGTGGAGGCGCAGTTTATTTGCAGCCATGCCGCTTACTTGATCTGCTTCGAGCGCTGGAAAGGCTCGGTCATGAACGCGCTGTCCGGCGGATCCTTCTTGGCGGCGCCTGCCGCCTTGACGATCTCCTGCATGCGTTTGAGCGAGGCAACGTCTGCGGCTTCGAAACTCGCCATGTAGGCGCCGTCCCACTGCGCGGCATAGGCCTTGGCATCATCAGGCTTCATGTTGGCGGCCTTCTGCAGGATTTCGGCGACGCGGTCCTTGTTCTTCGAACCGAATTCGAGACCCTTGCGCATGGCAGCGAGGAATTTGGCGACGGCCTCCGGGTTCTTGCCGACATAGTCGCTGTGGACGATGGTCACCGCGAGTATCGGAGCCGCAGTGCCCTTGGTCAGTTTTTTCCAGTCATCGACGATGCTGCCGAGATGGGTCAGCTTCACGTCGTCGCTCATCTGGGCGATGGTCACCGAGCGGATCACCGCGGCATCGACTTCCTTCTGCAGCAGGAACTGGGCGAGGCGGCCTTCATTGCCGGGCACGACGCTGTAGTCGCCGGCCTTGAGCCCGTAGACGCCCTGCAGGATCGAGCTCGCGATGGCGTGGGTGGCGCTGCCCGGCGGCGACATGCCGATTTTCTTGCCCTTCAGGTCGGCGACCGTCTTGATCGGCGAACCCGCAGGCACGACGATCTGCGCTTCGGCAATCTGCGAGGCGAGCACGATGCGCACCGGCACGCCGTCGGCGGCGACGCTCATC
>JAHCAG010000017.1 GCA_019635015.1 Burkholderiales bacterium
TTCGGAAAATACGCTGTAATCCGTGGCCCGGATGGAGGCCGCAGGCCGTAATCCGGGGGAACAAGCTGGATATCCATTCCCCCGGATTACGCTACGCTCCATCCGGGCTGCAACACCGGAGTAAAGTGTCCATGAAACTGGAACTGTATTACTCGCCCCGGACCTGCGCGCTGGTGCCCTATGTCGCACTGACCGAAGCCGGCGCCGAATTCACGGTGCACAACATGAATTCACGCTCAGGCCAGCTGAAGACGCCGGAATACCTGAAGCTCAATCCCAAGCACAAGGTGCCGGTGCTGGTCGTCGACGGCAAAGCGCTCACCGAAAACCCCGCGATCCAGATCTGGATCCACCGCAACTTCCCGCAGGCCAAGCTGCTGCCTGCCGATCCCTGGCAGGAAATCCAGGCGATTTCGCTGATGTGCTGGTTTGCTTCGGGCATCCACCCGAAGATGACGCCCAATGCCCGCCCCGAGAACTACTGCGATCTGCCGGACTCGGCGGAATCGGTCAAACGCGTCGCCAACAAGCTGCTGTTCGAGGAATTCCGCATCGCCGAGAACCTGCTCGCCGGCCGCGACCATTTCTTCGACCACTTCACCACGCCCGACGCCTATTTCTTCTGGTGCCTGCGGCGCACGTTGAGCTTCGGGCTGGACCTGTCCGGCTTCCCGAACTGCATGGCCCATTACGCGCGCATCGGGCAGCGGCCCAGCGTGCAAAAACTGATCGGGCACGAGCAGCAGGTCATGGCCGAATTCAAGCGCGTCGCGTTGACCGGAAAGGAATGACCATGGGCATCACGCTGAAAATCCTCACCTCCAACAGCACACGTACCATCCTCGACGCCCTCGCGCCCGTCTGGGAAAAGACCACCGGCAACCGGGTGACCATGACCGCCGACTCGGCAAAGGCCATGGTCGCCCGCATCAAGTCCGGCGAGACTGGCGACGCCGTCATCCTCGGCAGCGGCGCGCTGCAGGAACTCGCCGCAGCCGGCGTCGTCATCGATGCAAGCCGCCGGCCCTTCGCCCGCGCGCGGGTCGGCGTCGGCGTGCGCCGCGGTTTTCCCAAGCCCGACATCAGCTCAGTGGATGCCTTGCGTCAGTCCCTGCTCGCAGCCCGATCCGTCGCCCACACCGTGCACGGCGCGAGCGGCATGTACATTCCGCTGCTGTTTGAAAAACTCGGCATCGCGGAGCAGATGAAGGCCAAAACCGTGACCCGCCCCGGCGGCTACATCGGCAGCGTGGTTGTTGCCGGTGAAGCCGACCTCGCGCTGCAGCAGTTGCCGGAACTGCTCGCGGTCGAAGGCCTGGAACTGGTCGGTCCGATCCCCGACGCGGTGCAGAAGACGCTGGAAACCGCCTCCGGCATTGCCGCAGCATCACCCCATGCCGATGCCGCGCGTGCCATGCTCGATTTTTTTGCGCAGCCGGAACACCGTGCCGTATATTCCGAAAAAGGCTTGGAACAGACCGGCTGACTTCATAAAAAGGGAGGAGATTCCATGAAGCGAAACACCGCACTGCTCGTCGCCGCCACGGCTGCGGGCCTGCAGTTCTGCACCACCACCGCCGCGATGGCTGCCGACGCCTGGCCGGTGCGCCCGGTCCGTTTCATCGTGCCCTATCCGCCGGGCGGCACCACCGACCTCGTCGCCCGCGGCATCGCCGACAAGATCAGTACGCGCTATGGTCAGCAGTTCGTCGTGGACAACCGCGGTGGTGCAAGCACCATCATCGGGACAGATCTGATGGCAAAATCCGCGCCCGACGGCTACACCATCGGCCTGATCACCCAGACCACGATGTCGATCAATCCCAACGTGGTCAAAAAGCTGCCTTACGACACCGTGCGCGACCTCGCCCCGGTAACCCAGGTGGTGTATTTCCCATATGTGATCGCCGCCCACCCCTCGGTGCCGTTCACTGGCATGAAGGACATGATTGCCCATGCCAAGGCCAAACCCGGCACCCTGACCTACGGCACGCCGGGCACAGCGTCGACCAATCACCTTGGCGGCGCCCTGCTGGAGAATCTCGCTGGCATCAAGCTGCTGCATGTGCCGTTCAAGGGCTCGGGCCCGGCGATGAATGCCGTGCTCGGCGGCCAGGTCAACCTGATCATCACCGGTGCGGCAACCGTGATTCCGCACGCCAAGGCCGGCCGCACCAGGGTCATCGCCTTCGCCGCCGAAAAACGCCATCCCAACTGGCCGGACATTCCATCCACCGGCGAGGCGGGCCTCGGGAACTACGAGGCCGGCACCTGGTTCGGAATCGTCACCCGCGGCGGCACCCCGCGCGCGGTGATCGGCAGCCTGAACCGGGAAATCGTCAACGCGGTGACCAACACCGACCTGAAGGAGCGGCTGACCACCGTCGGCTTCGACGTGCGCACCCAGTCTCCCGAAGCTTTCGGCAAATACATGGCCGATGACCGCGCACTGATTGCAAAAATCATCAAGACCGCCGATATCAAGCTCGATTAAGCACGGCCCGTTTCGGGCCGGCTCCCCGGCGGCAACGATCAGGAACTGGTCGGTGGTCACGCGCGGCAGGTGGCGGGAATCAGGCTGGAGTGATACACGGGCTCACATTCACTCCGGCACAAACCGGACTCAGGAAATATTCGCCGCCTTCTTGATCGCCGCCACCTTCACCATACCGGGTGACTTCTTGTAATGCGCATCGAGCGGGTAGCAGCCTGAAACCAGGCCGTGGCGCGGCGCGGTGGTGCAATCGCTGAAAGTGCGGCACAGGCGCTTCCTCTGCAACGGTCGCCCGGCAAGGACATCGGCGGGGAGTTCGGGATAGGCAAGCACCATGCGGCCGAGACCAACGCTGTCGGTCCAGCCTTCGCGCACCACCGCCTGCGCGACATAAGGCAGAAATTCCTGCAGATAGGTGTAACCGCTGCCGACGAAGGCGAGTCCGGGGAAAGCCTGTTTCAGTTCGCGCACAACATTCAGATGCCGCATCACCCCGATCAGCGGGTCTTCCGGCGGATGGTAGCCGTCGGAGGGCGGATACAGCGCCGGACGGGTCAGATGCGGGTTGTAGTACGGGCTGCCGAGCGTGATGTTGAAGAGTTTGATGCCCAGGTCGCGCGCGATGGCGATCACCGCCCTGGTTTCAGCGAGATCGATCGCCATCGGGTCGGCCTCGCTGTGGCCAAAACCGTAGCGGTAAGGCAGCAGCCCGGCATAGTCTTCCGGCGTGCCCGGCCCCATCGCTTCTGCCGTGGTCAGCGCCGGATCGGGCCGGAAAGGCACGAGGTCGGCGGCAGAAATGCGCATGCCGAGTTTCAGTCCGGGCGCTTCCGCCCTGATGCCGGACACGATCTCGCGCAGGAAACGCGTGCGGTTTTCCAGCGAGCCGCCGAATTCTCCGGCGCGCGTTTTCGCGGAAAGAAATTCATGGCCGAGGTAACCGTGGCAGGCCTTGACATCGACAAACTGGAAACCGAGCTTCCAGGCGCGCTTCGCGTTCTGCACATAACAATCGATCAGAGCGCGGATGTCACCGTCGCTCATCAACGGGTAATCGGCCGCCAGTCTGAACTTGCGGTCGAGGATCGGATGCCGGTAGAGGATCATCGGCTCCTGTTTGTGGTGGTCATTGGGTTTGCAAAAGCGGCCGGAGTGCGTCAACTGCAGGCCGACCACCAGTCCGTCATCACCACCCATCACCGTGCGGTGTTCGGCGATCAGCGCCTCGCGCATCGCGCCGATCGCGGATTCGGTCGAATCGTTGAGCAGCAACTGGTTCGGATTGGCGCGGCCGTCGGGCCGCACCGCCACCGCCTCGCCACCCCAGACCAGCTTCGCGCCGGAAGCACCGAAACGCTGCCAGCGGCGGCGGGTGTTGTCCGAGGGCCGGCCGTCGGCCTCGGCGTCCCAGCCCTCCATCGGATGCACGGTGTAGCGGTTGCCGATGGTCATGCCATCGACCGTGAGCGGCCGCGCCATCGGCGATGCCGGCGCCGCCTCCAGCATTTCATCGCAGGGCATAGGCAGGCCCATGCGCCGCAGGTTTTCCCGGAAACCCGCCGGCGTGGCCAGGGATTTCAGCTTGACGTAGTCACCGAATTTCAATGGTCGGCTCCTCCATGATGTCTGTCATTCCGGCCCGCATCGCTCCCGCAAGGGAGCGTTTCCCGGGGCACGCCTGGGCGGAGCGGGAGACAGGATATCCTGACTTTGTTTCCGGCAATCCCGGCCCGGACCGCGGCCGGTGCATTCAGCGCAAAACCGGCGCCGCGCCCGCGAACAGCGGCGCACTCGACCCCATAAGCTCCGATACCTGGTCTGGGATCAGGTCGCTGGGGCTCTTTGCGGCGCGGCCGATGAAGAATCCCTGGGCGTTGTTGATGCCCAGGTCGCGCAGGATGCAGAAGTCCGCCGCGGTTTCGACACCTTCAGCCACCAGCGAGGAGCCGCAGCCCTCGGCGATGTGCTGCAGCGAGCGCAGGAAATGGTATTTGACCGAGTCCTCGCTGACGCCCTGCACGAAATGCATGTCGATCTTGACGAAATCCGGCTGCAGCTCGGACCACAGGCGCAGGCTCGAAAAACCTTCGCCAAGGTCGTCCAGCGCCACGCGGAAACCCGCGCCGCGGAACAGCATCAGCGCCTGGCGGAAAATCGAGCGGTCGGAGATGTACTGGTTTTCGGTGAGTTCGATGGTGACCTGCGCGATGTCGAGGCCACAGTCGCGGATGAAGCGGGTGATGCGCTGCACGTCATCCTTGACCTCAAGAACCGTCTGCGGGGTCACGTTGAGGAACAGTTGCCGCTTCAGTCCGAGCCGCGCGAACTGGCGCACCACCTTGCGCGCGCACAGCATGTTCAGCTCGGTCAGGAATCCGGCATGGGTGGCGGCGTCGAACAGCTTGGTGGGGGTATGCAGCTGGCTGCTCTCCGGGCCGCGGATCAAACCTTCATAGGCCAGGATTTCGCCGGTGCCGAAGGCGAGTATCGGCTGGAACACCGGTGTCACCGAGCGTTCCTCGAGGATCCGGATCAGTTCCTCCAGTTCGCGAAAACGCGTATTTCCACGCTGCCGCGGCATGCTGCGCCCGAAAGAGGCATCGGCATCCTGATCCCGCAGATCCACACTGCCGGCAGGTTCAGCTCCGTTGATCACCACACTCCCCAAGAGATTCTCCCGATACGGCTGATCCCGGGGCTTGCCGCTGGCGCCAGTAAACCTGGTCACGCCTGTTCGCCCCTTTTTGACTTGATCGGATTAAAGCATAACTTCAATGGCTTGGCTTGATAATTTAAAGCCTCTTGTAACTCCGGCATACTGGCCGGAACACCCCGGTACAGGGACAATACCCGGCATGGATGACGGTTTCATGCCAAAGCCGCGGCGCCGCATACTGGCCCTGCTCGGCGCCGCCGGTGCCGGCCTGCTGGCGTGGCCCGCCACGGCACAACCCGACTGCATTGTCACGCCCGCGCAGACCGAAGGCCCCTTTTTCATCGACACCGGCCTGAACCGCAGCGACATCCGCAGCGAACCCGGCGGCGGGATGTCCATCGGCCTGCCGCTGACCCTGTCACTGCGCGTATCCGCGGTCACCGCTGCGATGTGTACCCCGCTTCCCGGCGCCCTGATTGAGGTCTGGCACTGTGATGCGGCGGGCGTGTATTCAGGCACCACCGCTGCGATGGGCAAACGCTTCCTGCGCGGCCACCAGGCCACCGGCTCCGGCGGCGAGGCGCGATTCCTTACGGTTTATCCCGGCTGGTATCCGGGGCGGGCAATTCACATTCATTTCAAGGTACTGGCCAGAAACACCGCCGGGCAAACTGTCGAATTCACTTCCCAGCTCTATTTCGACGAAAAGGTGAATGACAGAGTCATGTCACAGCCGCCTTACGCGGCGCGCGGTCCCCGCCGTGTGCGCAACGATGAAGACCGCCTCTACCGCAACGGGGGGCACCTGCTGACCACGGCGCCATCGGCGCGGGACGGCAGTTATGCCGCATCATTCGATATCGGACTGCGCCTGTAGGCATACAGGCACGTCCGCAAACCGTTGAACAAAGAATAATCACCGATACTGACCGCATGTCCGGCAAGCATCCGCGAAGCAGTCCCGTACAGATACTCAGGCTGCGATCAGGCGTCATCCTGATCGCGCTCTCCTGCCTGGCACTGACCCTGTTCGGCTGGCATATCGTCGGCAGCCTCGAACGGGAATCCGTCGCCGAGCGGTTCAACGCGCGGGTGTCCGAAGTCGAGCTGCGCATCAAGTCACAGCTGGCCGATTACGAGCAGGTGTTGCGCGCCACGGCCGCATTCATGCATGCATCGGAAACCGTGTCGCGCGGCGAATGGCGGGCCTACGCCGACATGCTGCAGCTGAAGGATCGGTTTCCGGGAATCCACGGGCTGGGTTACGCAGTGCGCCTGCAACCCGCCGAACTGCAGGCGCACGTCGAGGCCGTGCGCAGGGAAGGTTTCCCCGACTACCGTGTCTGGCCACCCGGCCCCCGAGAGGAATACACCGCAATCCTCTATCTCGAACCCCTCAACGAACGCACGCGCGGCGCGCTCGGCCATGACATGTTCGCCAGCCCCTCGCGGCAACCGGCGATGGCCGCAGCAAGGGACAACGGCCAGGCGGTGCTCTCGCGCAAGATCGCCCTGCTGCGGGACACCGAGACCACAGCCCAGCCCGGGCTGCTGATGTATCTCCCCCATTACAAAAGCGGCATGCCAACGGACACGCCCGGGGCGAGGCGCGATGCGCTCGCTGGCTACATCTACTTCCCCATCCGGGTGCAGGAGTTCGTCTCGGCAGCCCTGCAGGATCTGCAGGAAAAATCCGGCGAAATCGAACTGGAGATTTTTGACGGTGCGGAACCGGCAGCGGATGCGCTGCTCTACAGCAGCCGGTCGGCCGGCACTGTTCCAAGGAACGAACAGCCGCTGTTCCAGCGCATGCAGGCCATCGATCTCTACGGACAGACATGGACGCTGCGTACCGCCTCGCTGCCGGGCATCGAGCAGCAGGTCAACAACCGTACGCCGGCCGCCGTGCTCTGGGGCGGCCTGCTGGTCACGCTGCTCGCCACCTTCGCCGCACTTGCCTCATCAATCAGCCGGGAACGCACGACCGCGCTGGCCGCCGCGCGCCAGGAAACCCAGCGCATCCTCGAGAGCATAGACGACGCCTTCTACGCCGTTGACGGCGACTGGCGTTTCACCTACCTCAATCCGCAGGCGGAAAAACTGCTGCATCGTCCTGACGGTGAGCTGCTGCAGAAAAACCTGTGGGAGGAATTTCCGGAGGCGGTCGGCGGCGAATTCCACCGCCAGTTCCAGCAGGCCCGGGCACGCCAGGAATCGGTCCGCTTCGTCGAGTATTACCCGCCGCTGCAAACCTGGTTCGAGGTCACCGCCTGCCCCCATGACCAGGGACTGTCGGTGTTTTTCCGCAACGTCAATCACCGCCGCGCCCGGGAAGAAGCCCTGCGCCTGCGGGAGCGCGCGCTCGAGGCCAGCGCCAACGCCATCATCATCACCGACCAGCTGCAGCCGGACCAGCCGATCATCTACGTAAACCCGGCGTTCGAGCGCATCACCGGATACACGGCGGACGAGGCCATCGGCCGCAACTGCCGCTTCCTCCAGGGCAGCGACCGCAACCAGGTCGACCTCGAAAAGCTGCGCGCGCTGCTCAAGGACGGCGAGGAAGGCCGCGTCGTAATGCGCAACTACCGCAAAAACGGCGATCTGTTCTGGAACGAGCTCTACCTCGCGCCGGTGCGCGACGACAGGGATCGGATCACCCATTACGTCGGTGTGCTCAGCGACATCACCGACAGCAAGAAATACCAGCTCGAGCTCGAGCGCCGCGCCACCCACGACCTGCTGACCGGACTCGCCAACCGCGGGTTGCTGATGGACCGCATCCAGCTGGCGGTGATGCAGGCGAAGCGGCGCACGCAGAAGGTTGCCGTTCTGTTCATCGACCTCGACGGTTTCAAGAACATCAATGACGGCTTCGGCCACGGCACCGGCGACCAGGTGCTGAAGCTGACGGGCAACCGTCTTGCCGCCAACATCCGCCAGGGCGACACCGCGGCCCGGCTCGGCGGCGACGAGTTCGTGATCGTGCTCAACGACCAGGAGCGCGTCGAGGATATTTCGGATGCGGTGCAGCGCATCATGGATGCGGTGCTGCGCCCGATCCCGATCCGGCAGCAGGAAATCACCCTCACCTGCAGCATCGGCATCAGCGTCTGCCCCGACGACAGCGAGGATCCGGACGAACTGCTCAAGTTTGCCGACATCGCGATGTACAAGGCCAAGGAAGAGGGAAAAAACACTTCGCGCTTCTACACCCGCGGCATGAACGACGCCATCGTCCGCAAGGTCACTCTCACCAACAACCTGCGGCGCGCACTGGAACGCCAGGAATTCCAGCTCCACTACCAGCCGCAGGTGGACCTCGGCTCCGGCGCACTGCTCGGCGCTGAAGCGCTGATCCGCTGGCAGCATCCGCAGTACGGCCTCGTATCACCGGCCCAGTTCATTCCGCTGGCGGAGCAGTCCGGGCAGATCGTGCAGGTCGGCGAATGGGTGCTGCGCGCCGCCTGCGAACAGGCAATGGCTTTCACCGCCGCCGGGCTGCCACCGCTGACGATGTCGGTCAACCTGTCGGCGCGCCAGATGCGCGACGAGAACCTGGTCCGCCTGATCCGCAGGACACTCGAAGAAACGGGATTGCCGGCGGCGCGGCTGGAGCTGGAGATCACCGAAAGCATGGTGATGAGCGACATCTCGAGATCGGCCGAAATACTCAAGGCCATCAAGGGCCTCGGGGTGCGTATCGCGATGGACGATTTCGGCACCGGCTACTCGAGCCTGTCCTACCTGAAACGGTTCCCGATCGACCGCCTGAAAATCGACCAGTCATTCATCCGCGACATCACCACCGATGCCAGCGACGCTGCATTGACCCGCTCCATCATCGCGCTGGCGCACAACCTCGGCATCCGGGTGCTGGCCGAGGGTGTCGAGACCGGCGCGCAGCGGGAATTCCTGGTCGAAGCCGGCTGCGACGAAGCGCAGGGTTATTTCTTCGGCAAGCCGGTCACCGCAGCGGAATTCCGCGACCTCGCCGGACGGCCGCTGTCGGTTTAACCGGAACCGGCTCAGCGGCCCAGCGACAGCATCAGCTGGTTCAGCCGCCTGACGAAACCGGCCGGGTCCTCAAGCTGGCCGCCCTCGGCGAGCAGCGACTGGTCGAACAGCACTGCCGCCAGGTCGCCGAAACGCGCCTCGTCGGTTTCCGCCTGCAGGCGCTGCAGCAGCGGATGGCCGGCGTTGATTTCCATGATCGGCTTCGATAAGGGCACCTTCTGCCCCGCCGCCTTCAGCATGCGCTGCAGGCTCGCGGTCATGTCCTGCTCATCGGCCACCAGGCAGGCCGGCGACTCGGTCAGGCGCAGCGTCACCCGCACGTCCTTGACCCGGTCCTCGAGCACCTTTTTGATGCGTTCGACCAGCGCCTTGTGTTCGCTGGCCGCCTCCTCCTGCGCCTTTTTTTCGGCATCGTCCTCCAACTTGCCGAGGTCGAGTACGCCCTTGGCGACCGACTGCAGCTTCCTGCCCTCGAATTCGGTGAGAAAGGACATCATCCATTCGTCGACACGCTCCGACAGCAGCAGCACCTCGACCCCCTTCTTGCGCAGCACCTCGAGGTGTGGACTGGCCTTGGCCGCGGAAAAGGATTCGGCGGTGATGTAATAGATCTTCTCCTGCTCCGGCTTCATCCGCGACAGGTAGTCGGCCAGCGACACTTCCTCCTCAGGCGTGTCCTTTTGGGTGGAGGCGAAACGCAGCAGCCTGGCGATGCGCTCGCGGTTGGCATGGTCCTCACCGACGCCCTCCTTGAATACCCGGCCGAACTCCTTCCAGAACGTCGCGAATTTCTCCTTCTGGTTCTCCGCCAGATCCTCGACCATCGACAACACGCGTTTCACCGAGGCCGCGCGGATGGTTTCGATGTCCTTCGACTCCTGCAGGATTTCGCGGGAGACATTCAGCGGCAGATCCGCCGAATCGATGACCCCGCGTACGAAGCGCAGATAATGCGGCATCAGATGCTCGGCATCGTCCATGATGAAGACGCGCCGCACATAAAGCTTGATGCCGCGGCGGTGCTCGCGGTCCCACAGGTCGAAAGGCGCGCGCGCCGGAATATAGAGCAGCTGGGTGTATTCCTTGCGGCCTTCAACCCGGTTGTGCGACCAGGCCAGCGGCGCCTCGAAGTCATGCGCAACATGCTTGTAAAACTCGGCGTACTGCTCGTCGCTGATTTCGGACTTCGACCGCGCCCACAGCGCGCTGGCCTGGTTGACGGTTTCGTCCTTGCCCGTCGTGCGGTACTTGCCGGAGTCCTTGTCCCACTCCTCTTCCTGCATCAGGATCGGCAACGTGATGTGGTCGGAATACTTGCGCAGGATCGTGCGCAGGCGCGTGCCGTCGGCAAATTCGTCCTCGCCCTCCCGCAGATGCAGGGTGACCGTGGTGCCGCGATCGGCCTTCTCCACAACTTCCAGCGTGTATTCGCCGCTGCCGTCGGATTCCCAGCGCACGCCGTGCGCCGCGGTCAGCCCGGCGCGACGGGTCACCAGCGTCACCCGGTCAGCCACCACGAAGGAAGAGTAGAAACCGACGCCGAACTGGCCGATCAGGTTGGCGTCCTTCGCCGCATCGCCGGTCAGCTTCGACAGGAACTCGCGGGTGCCGGAGCGGGCGATGGTGCCGACATTGGCGATCACCTCCTCGCGCGACATGCCGATGCCGTTGTCGGACACGGTCACCGTGCGCGCTTTCGGGTCGAAGGCGACGCGGATTTTCAGCTCGCCGTCGCCCTCCAGCAGCGCCTTGTCGGTCAGCGCCTCGAAGCGCAGCTTGTCGCAGGCATCCGAGGCATTGGATACCAGTTCGCGCAGGAAAATTTCCTTGTTGCTGTACAGCGAGTGGATCATCAGCTGCAGCAGCTGTTTGACCTCGGCCTGAAAGCCCAGCGTCTCTTTTTGGGTGGTCTCGGACATGGCGGCTCCGGAAATGTCGGGGGGTGAAAAATGAACAGGACTGCGGTGCCCCGGAGATGGGGATAACCGCAGGCAGTTTCAAGCGGGAGTGCGGCGGCAGCGGCACAGCGCCGCCGCCGGAGTTAATATAACTATTTGATTATTATACTTTTTTTGAAATCCGGGCAACAAGCAGGACCACGCCCCCCACTGCCAGCACGGCCAGCCCGACCAGCGCATTGCTGCCGTGATAGGTCAGGCTCGAGTACAGCAGGTAGCCGCACATCAGCACGAACAGCGCCGGCAACACCGGGTAGAGCGGCACCCGGAACGGCCGCGGCGCATCCGGTTCCTTCGCGCGCAGCACGAACAGCGCCACCCCGGTGAGCAGGAAAAAGCCCCAGAACACCGGCAGTGAATATTCAACCAGGCCCTTGAAGCCGGAATTCTGAATCGCGCCCAGGCCGACCAGCGCCAGCGCAATACCGCCCTGCACCAGCATCGCATTGCGCGGCGAACCGCTCGCATCGTCCCAGCGCCCGATGTAGGACAACATCGGCCAGTCGCGGCCCAGCGCATAGTTGGAGCGCGCGCCGACGATCATCGAACCATTGACCGAAGTCAGCGCGGCGATCGCGATCATCACCGCGATCAGCTTCTCGCCCGCGGTGCCCCAGACCGCCTTCAGCAAGTCGGCGGCCACCGCATTTGAACGCGCCATCGCGTCATAACCGAGACCCTTCAGGAAGGCGGCGTTGACCAGCACGTAGAGCAGCGCGACCAGGCTGATCGCGATCAGCAGGGCGCGCACCATGTTGCGTTCGCGGTCACGCACCTCGGCGGAAATGTAGGCGGCATCGTTCCAGCCGCCATAGGTGAACAGCACGAAGATCATTGCCGAACCGATACCAGCGCCCATGTACCAGGGCTGGCCCGCTGCTGCTGCTGCGGGCGCCGCGGCCTGCGGCGGCGTCGCGAGGAGCAGGCCGGCAATGACGATCAGCACCAGGCCGCCGACCTCGAGCGCCGTGAACACGTTCTGCGTGGTCTTGCCTTCGCGGATGCCGCGGTAGTTCACGTAGGTCAGGATCACCACCACCAGCGTCGCCCAGATCGCCGAGGAATGCGCGCCGAAGTTGACCACACGCGACATGTAGTCGCCGAAGAGGTAGGCGAACACCGCGATCGAGCCGGCGACGATCACCGTCATCCGTGCCCAGCCGTAGAGAAAGGCCAGCGAGCGGCCGAAGGCGCGCTGGATGAAATGGTATTCGCCGCCGGCCGACGGGAAGGCCGTTGCCAGTTCGGCGTAGCACAACGCGCCGATGATCGAAAACACGCCGCCAATGATCCACACGGCGTAAAGCGTGGACTCGTCGCCGACGGCGCCGGCGACGATCGACGGCGTGCCGAAGATGCCGGCGCCAACGATCAGGCCCACGATCATCGCGCAGGCATCGGTCAACGACAGGGTCTGGCGCGGCGCGGCCGCGTTCTGGTTGCTCATGTGCTGTCCTCCGGATCGGGCGCGCCCGGCGCCCGTTGCTGATGGCTCGGAATTACTTCTCGTCCGACGCCCGTTTCAGTTCACCGCGCTGGACCTGCTTCGCGGTCCACACCGCCTGCTGGCGCGATGCGCCTTCGCCGATCACCACGGTGCCGGTGATGCTGCCGTCGCCGATCTGGCCGGTGAATTCGTAACGCGGCAAGCCGCCGCGTCCGCCGGCAACCAGGCGGATGCGTTCGCCGAGAATGCGTCCGCGCAGATCGGCGCTGCGGTCGCGGATTTCGACCTTGCCCTCGATTTCCTGGAATTCCTGCTGCAGGCTGAACTCCATCGGCGTCTCGCGCCCGCCGATGCTGACCAGCGACTGCCACCTGCCCGGCACCCGCGCCGGCACCACATAGGAGAACACGTAG
The DNA here is from genome assembly GCA_019635015.1 of Burkholderiales bacterium. GTDB lineage: Bacteria > Pseudomonadota > Gammaproteobacteria > Burkholderiales > SG8-41. The sequence continues at coordinate 12,986 of JAHCAG010000017.1, forward strand.
CTGATGCCCGGCGTGCCCACCTTCTTCTCCGGCACCACCAGTTCGCGCTGTTCGTCCGGATCCCATTCTCCGAGGTGGTAGTCATGGGCGACGATGCGCGTCCCGGGTTTCAGGGACATCAGCTTCGGCCGCAGCTTGAGGTTCATTTCCGGCAACAGGTAGCTGGTGATCACCGTCGCCCGCGACAGGTCGGTCGTGAACAGGTTCTCCTCGACAAAATGAACCTTGTCCGTGACGCCCGCCTTCTGCGCGTTCTGGTTGGCGAGTTTCAGCAGGTAGGTGTCGAGATCGACGCCGAAGCCGCTGGCGCCGTACTTGCTTGCGGCGGTGATCACGATGCGGCCGTCGCCCGAGCCGAGGTCTATCAGGTAGTCCCTGGAACCGACCTTGGCCATTTCCAGCATGGTATCGACCACGATCTGCGGGGTCGGCACGTACACCACGTCACCACGGCCTTCCTGCGCCGCCGCTGGCGCCGCGGCCAGCGTCCCCAGGACGGAAACCAGCCCGGCCCATCGCAACACTTTCCTTGTCATGCTCATCTCGATTCTCCCGTGGGACTGCCTGATGTGAACGGTAATTCGCTGCCGGCGTCGATGTCCATGCGCCCGCGCTGGACGCGCTGGGCGCGCCACAACTGCGGTGCCGCACCGGCGCGGCTCATTTCGCCGCTGATGGTATCGCCGTCGAGCGTGCCGGTGTAGATCTGCGCACTCCCGGCAGGCAGCAGGCGCAGCGTGCTGCCGCTGACGCGCCCCTCGGCCAGCGGCTGTGCGCCGAGCGTACCGGAAAGCATCTGGAAACGCTGCGTGAGCCGCAGTTCGCGCTCCGGCTCGCCAGGCAGGCTGACCCGCCACAGGCCGGAGAAATCGGCAGGCACGATCCACAGCATCACGTCGCTTTTGGGATCGCCGTAGGGCTTGTCAGGCACGTGCACGGTAATCCTGCGATCCGGCTGCCAGTTGCCGAAGTGGAACTCGTGGGTGACCACGCGCGTTCCCGGCTTCAGTTTCGCCAGCAGGTACGGCCGCAGCCGCAGGTTCAGGGACTGGAACAGGTAGGTGGTGAGCACCGTGGCGCCGCTGACATCGGTGTCGAACAGATCGCGTGTCTCGAAGCGCACCCTGTCGGCGACGCCCTGCCTGCGCGCAGCGGCATTGGCATCGCGCACCAGATGCGACTCGATCTCGACGCCAAAACCGCGCGCGCCGAAACGCGTCGCGGCGCGCAGCGGAATGCGGCCATCGCCGGAACCGAGGTCGATCAGGTAATCCTGCGGACCGACCTTCGCGATCTCGAGCATCGCATCAACCACGCTCATGGGCGTCGGCACGTAGGGCGCGTCCGAAGCGGAAAGCGGCGCCGCGACGGCAAGCATCAGCAGCGTGGCGGCGGCGCGAATCACGGCTTCACGGCGGAAACGCGTTGCGCGCGCCAGCCGTGCACGGTCTGGGCCTTGCCGGCACCGCGGCGCAACTGCCCTTCGATGACATCGCCCTTGATCTGCCCTTCGAAATAGAGCGCGGCCTCATTGTCGCGGTCGCGGTCATCGACGATCACGAAGCTCAGCCGGTCGCCGGACAGGCGCGGCTCCCAGATCTGCGAAGGGCGATCTCCGAACTGGCCAAAACCGTCAATCTCCTGGTACTTCTGCCGCAGCTCAAGGTCCATCCGGTGTTCGCCCCCGGGCAGCGCCATTGTCAGTTGCCAGCGCCCCTCCACCTTCGCCGGCACGATCCACAGGAAGGCATTCTTGCGGATCTGCGTGGTGACGTCGGGCTTCCAGTCGCCGATACGGAAATCGTGGGACACCAGCCGGGTGCCGGGTTTCAGTTCAAGCAGCCGCGGCTGCAGCCGCGCCATCACCCCCGGCAGCAGGTACATGGTGATCACGGTCGCCTGGCCGAGATCGGTCTTGAACAGATCCTGCTGCAGGAACTGCACGCGGTCGGAGACGCCGGCCACCTTCGCCGACTCGATGCTCTCGGCAATGAGTTCACCATCGAGATCGACACCAATGCCGCGCGCGCCGAATTTCTGCGCAGCGGAAATCAGCACCCGTCCGTCGCCGGAGCCGAGGTCCATCACGAAATCCTGCGGTGTGACTTTGGCGAGACGCAGCATTTCCTCGATCACCACATGGGGTGTAGGCACAAAGGGCACATCAAACTGCCAATGGGTCTGCGCCCGCGCGGCAGAAGTGCCCAGCAGCGCAGAAAATACTAAAAATACGTTTATAAACAAATACTTATGCATTACCGCGCATCCGGATTGAATTCACGTATGACCGGGGGCGGCGCAATCACGTGGGCGGCATCACGCAGCTCCACCCGTACCGCGCTCCACGGCGCGGTTTTGCCGGCGGCATCACGCAAGGTGCCCTCGATCGCCTGGTTGATGCGCGTGCCGCTGAAGGTCACACGGCCGCGCTCCGGCAAGGTCAGCACCACTTCGAGATTGCGCCCGGTCAGCGTCGCAAGTTCCACCGGCAGCAGATTGCCGTCAAGTTTCGCGGTGGCCTCAAGCTTCTGGTAGTTCTGGTTCAGCGACAGTTCGATCTGCCGCGGCTTGCCGCCGGCCTCCGCCGTCCACTGCCAACGCCCCGCAACCTGGTCGGGCACCACCCAGTACAGCACCTTGCTCCGCTGTGATCGGCCCACCGTCTTGCCTGGCGCGTCCATTTCATACTCGATGTCCGGCGGCCAGTCACCGAAGCCGTAGTCGTGGGACACGATGCGCGTGCCCGGCGCCAGCGCCAGTATCCGGCTGCGCGCCATCAGGTTCACCTCGGGCAGCAGGTAGATGGTGATCACCGTGGCCGGCGACAGGTCGGTGACGAAGAGGTCGCGGTCGTAGAATTTCGCGCGGTCGGCGACGCCGGCCTTGCGCGCATTGTCGTTGGCCAGCCTCACCAGGCGTTTGTCGAGGTCGACGCCGAAACCGCGGGCGCCGCGCTTTTTCGCCGCGGTGATGATCATCCTGCCGTCGCCGGAACCGAGGTCGATGACGTAATCCTTCGCCGTCACCTTCGCCGTTTCAAGCATGGCATCAACGACGTTCTGCGGCGTCTGCACATACGGGGTATCACCAAAGTCCTGGGCCTGCACCACTGCTGCCAGCGCCAGCAGCAGGGCGCCGGCCATTGTCCTGATCCGCATCAGCGCGCAGCCTCCGTCCGTTCCGCAATCCATTCCACGCGGGAAGCCAGTTGTTTTCCGGACAGCGCCGCCTCCCCCGCCATGCGGCCGCCGTCGACGCGGCCGCTGAACTCATGCTTGACCGGCGCGCCGTTGATTTCGGCGGTGAAGGAGAGGGTCAGTTCCGCGCCGCTCAGCTTCGCCCCCTGGATCAGTGCCGGCTTGCCGTTGACGCGCACGCTGCCGCCGACGGACTGGTATTTCTGCTCCAGCCGGATCTCGTAGGTCTGAGGTTTGCCGGCCGCGGTCAACCGCGAACGCCAGGTGCCGGCTACCTTCGCCGGCACGATCCACAGGTAAACATCACTTTCACCGCCCGCACCGGAGAACTTGTCATTGGCGCCCATGCGCACATGCTCGTCGGCCTTCCAGTCGCCCATGTCGAAATCGTGCGACACCAGCCGGGTCCCGGGTTTCAGGTCAAGCAGCTTGGGCCGCAACTGCAGGTTGACCCGGGGCAGCAGGTACATGGTGATCACTGTCGCCTGCGAGAGGTCGGTGTCGAACAGGTTGCGCTGGTAGAACGCCACCTTGTCGGTGACGCGGTTCCTGCGCGCGTTGTCGTTGGCCTCATCAATGCGCTCCGGATTGAGGTCAACCCCGAATCCACGCGCGCCGTATTTGCTCGCCGCAGTGACTACGATGCGGCCATCGCCGGAGCCAAGGTCAATCAGGTAGTCGCCCGCAGTCACCTTCGCCATCGCCAGCATGCGCTCGACCACCGCCTGCGGCGTCGGCACATAGGGCACGCTGGGCTGGTCGCCTGCAGCAAGCACCGGAGAGGAACACAGCAAAGCGGTGCAAGCCGCCGCCGGCAGAACCTTTTTCAACACCTGCAATGCAAGCTGCATGATCGCCTCCGCAGACTGCCGGCCCGGGCCGCGCTGCCGCTGCAGCGAGTGCACCTGCCGGTTGGATTTGACACGGGATGCCGCGCCACGGCGGGGTCAAATGGCATTGACCATGCCTGTGGTAGATTGGCGGCGCATTATAACCGACACCCTTTCCCTGCCACCGTTCCCTGCACATGCCCTTCGCCCTGATCTTCATCTCCGGCGGCGCCATACTCGCGCTTGAACTGCTCGCCTCCCGCATCATGACGCCCTATTTCGGCGTCAGCCTCTACATCTGGACCGGCATCCTCTCGATCACCCTGGTCTCCCTTGCGCTGGGTTACTGGTGGGGCGGCCGGCTGGCCGGCGGATCGCAAACCCCCTCCGACAGGAAAATCGGCTTCCTGTTCGGCATCATGCCGGCGCTCGCAGGCATCGCCATCGTCATTGCCTGCCTTGCCTACCCGCTGCTGTTCCATCCGCTGGCACGCTGGAGCCTCAGCGGCGGCGCCTTCGTTGCCTGCCTGATCCTGCTGCTGCTGCCGCTGGTGGCGACTTCAGCCATGAATCCGCTGCTGGTCGCCCTGCTGCTGCGCAGGCAGGCCACGCACAAGGGGGATGCCGGTGCCGGCCTGGTGTTTTTCGTCAGCACCCTCGGCTCCGTCGCCGGCGTGCTGATCACGGCCTTCCTGCTGATCCCCAACATCAGCAACTACACCGGCACACTGCTGGTCGCCGGCATTCTGGGCATCCTGTCGCTGGTCGCCGCAGCCTCGCCGAAGCTGCCGATGTCGGGCCGCGGCAGCGTCACCGCCTGCGCCGTGGCGGCGATCCTCGGGGCAGCCCTGCTGGCCTGGCAGGCGGACCGTTACACCGGACGCCAGGGACCGGTGGCCTTCAGCGGTGCGCAGTGGCAGATCGAGGGCACCCACAGTTCGCTGTTCGGCACGGTGAAAATCCTGCGCAGCAGCGCCGATGCCGAAGGCCGGTTCCTGCGCATGTATTTCCATGACGGCCTGATCCAGAACACCGTCGACTCGAACCAGCAGTCGGTCTCTTTCTACACCTGGGCGCTGGAAGCCCTGGCGCGCGCCTACCGGCCGCAGTTGCAGGACGTGCTGATGCTCGGGCTGGGCGCCGGCATCGTGCCTGCGCGCCTGGCCGGCGGCGGCGCGCGCGTCGAAGTGGTCGAGATCGACCCGTCCTCCGTGGAAGTTGCCCGGCGCTACTTCGACTTCGACCCCCGTCGCGTGACCACGCACGAGGCCGATGCCCGCACCTTCGTCGCCGCCTGTGACGGCCGCCACGACGTGGTGCTGGTCGATCTTTTCCACGGTGACGGCACGCCCGACTACCTGATCACCCGCGAATTCTTCCGCGACCTGAAGCGCTGCCTGAAACCGGACGGCGTCGCGGTATTCAACACCTTCGCCAACCTGAAGGACCCGCGCGCCTACGCCCACCTGCTGGCGACGCTGACCAGCGAACTGCCCCACGCCGTGCTCTACCGGCCGGACTGGCCCGGCGCGCGTTACACCAACAGTTTTCTGGTTGCCGCGCCGGCGCCGCTGCCGGCAACCCAGCGGGTGACCCTGGGCGGCGTGCCGGAGCGCCATGCCGGCACACTGTGGGACATGCTGGCGAAGCCGCGCATGGTGGAAGGCGAACTTCTCGCCGGCGGAAAAATCATCCGCGATGCATGGAACGCGGCGGCGCTGGACATGGCAGCCAACCAGGCCGCATTCCGCCAGAGCGTGCTCGAAACCGCGCCGCCGGCACTGCTGATGAATTGAAGCAAGCGGGGGCGAAGCCTCCGAAACCCGGCCTAGGCCTTGCCGCGCACCGCCTGCCAGCGCACGGACTTGCCGTCGCCGAACACAGCCGTTCCTTCCATGCGGTCACCGTCGACGCGTCCCGTGAAACGCCCGCGGTTGTTGCCGTGAAGGATCACGAAGCTGATGTCGGTGCCGCTGACCCTCGGATCAAGCAGGGTGAGTCCGGTCTTGCGGCCATGCCCGTCCACGGTGCCCTCGACATTCTGGTAATGTTGCTTCAGCGTCAGGCCGTAATCACCGTCGCCTTCGACCTTGAGGTTCCAGCCGCCCGCCACCCTGGCCGGCACGATCCACAGGTACAGCGTCGCGCGCGGCACGCCGGAAATGAATTCCTTCTCCGGCACGTCGAAACTGATATCGGCGTCATGCTGCCACTGCTCGAAATGATAATCATGCGACACGATGCGTGTGCCCGGACGCAGTTCGCTGAACAGCTTGGGGCGCAGCCGCTGCATGAATTCCGGCAGCAGGTAGAGCGTCACCACGGTGGCCTTGCTGACGTCGGTCTTGAAAATGTCCCTCGCCTCGAAGCGCACACGGCCGTCGATGCCGAGGTTCTTCGCCCGTTCGTTGCTCTTGCGCACCAGTTCCTCGTCGATGTCGACGCCGTAGCCGCTTGCCTTCAGCTGCTGGCCCGCGGTCAATACGATGACGCCGTCGCCGGAGCCGAGATCGATGACATGGTCGCGTTCCGTCACGTTGGCCATTTTCAGCATCTGGTCAACCACCACGTTGGGGGTGGGCACATACGGCCCGCCCTCGCGCTCGTACTCGGGAGGCACTTTCGGCTGCTTCTGCGCGACTGCCGCGCCCGCCGCCAGGAAAACACCCGCCATCACCACTGCCAGCCACTGCCTGCTCGACTTCATCTGCGTTTCCTCCGGTACCGGCCGATGCGGCCGGGTTTGCGCGCGACAATATAACGCATTCACGCCGCTCAGCGGCGGGCGCCGCCCTGGCCGGCAGCGCAGGTCTCGGCCAGTTCGTAGAGCGACACCTCGCCGGTGAAGGTGAGTTGCAGCGCGCGGCGGATCAGTGCCAGCTCATCCGGACGGAAACGCTCGCGCAGCCCGCTTTTTTCAGTTTCGGCCAGCACCTGGCCAAGGCTCGCCCCCTGGTCGCGCAGCTTGATGCCGGCCTGCGCAGTGGCGACCAGCTGTTCGCAGCTCAACTGCGCCGCCGCCGGCAGCGCCGGCAACAGGCACAGCAGCACAATCAGCAGGCGCGGCAGGACAAGTGTCATTCAGAACGCATCCGGCTCCAGCGCCAGCGTGCTCGCCGCGCCCAGGGTCACCGTGCGCGACAGCGCGCCGGCCTGCGGCAGCAGGTGTTCCAGGTAAAAACAGGCCGTTGCCAGTTTGGCGTCCAGAAACGCGCGATCCGCGCCCGGGGCATCGCGGCGCTCCCGTGCAATCAGCGCCGCGCGCGCCATCAGCCAGCCACCGGCGACCGTGCCGAACAGTTTCAGGTACGGCACCGCCACAGCCGCCGCCGCTTCGGGTTGCGCACGATAGTGGTCAACCAGCCAGCGCGTCGCGGCTTCAAGGCCATCCACAGCCTCTGTAAACACGGCGCGTGCCGGCGCCAGCGGCGTGCCAGCCGCCGCCAACGCGGCATCCAGCGCGCGCATCTCGGCAACCAGCCCCAGCGCGGCAGCACCCTTCTCGGCGCCGACCTTGCGCCCGATCAGATCATTGGCCTGGATGCCGGTGGTGCCCTCGTAGATGGTGGTGATGCGCGCATCGCGCAGGTACTGCGCGGCACCGGTTTCCTCGACAAAACCCATGCCGCCGTGGATCTGCACACCGAGCGAGGCGATTTCCACCGCCAGCTCCGTGCACCAGCCCTTGACCACCGGCGTCAGCAGGTCGAGCCGCGCCTGGTGGCGGGCGCGGATGTCCGCGTCGGGGTGGCGCCTCGCGCGGTCCAGCTCGCCGGCCGCCAGATAACCCAGCGCGCGCATCGCCTCGGTCTGCGCGCGCATGGTCATCAGCATGCGCCGCACGTCGGGGTGGTGGATGATCGTCACGCGGTCACCGCTCCGCTGGCCGATCGCCCGCCCCTGCACCCGGGTCCTCGCATACCCCAGCGCGTGCTGGTAAGCCCGCTCGGCGATCCCGACACCCTCCATGCCGACGCCGAGACGGGCATGATTCATCATCGTGAACATGTACTCGAGGCCGCGATTCGCCTCGCCGACGAGGTAACCGATGGCACCGCCATTGTCGCCATAGGCCAGCACACAGGTCGGGCTGCCGTGGATGCCCAGCTTGTGCTCAATCGATACGCAGCGGATGTCATTGCGCGCGCCGCGGCTGCCATCGGCATTGACAAGGAACTTCGGCACCACGAACATCGAAATGCCCTTCACGCCCTCCGGTGCATCGGGCAGCCGCGCCAGCACCAGGTGCACGATGTTCTCCGCCATGTCGTGTTCACCCCAGGTGATGAAAATCTTGGTGCCCTGGATGCGGTAATGATTGCCCTCGGGCACCGCGCGGCTGCGCACCGCCGACAGGTCGGATCCGGCCTGCGGCTCGGTCAGGTTCATGGTGCCGGTCCACTCGCCGGACACCAGTTTCGGCATGAAAGTATCGAGCAGCGACTGCGAACCGTGATGGGTCAGCGCCTCCTGCACCCCGGTGGTCAGCATCGGGCACAGGCAGAACGCCATGTTGGCGCTGTTCCACATCTCCTGCAGCGGCAGCGCAATGCAGTGCGGCAGGCCCTGGCCGCCGTAGTCGGTGGATGCCGCAAGCCCGTTCCAGCCGGCGGCGGCAAACTGCGCGTACGCCTCCTTGAATCCGGCCGGCGCGCTGACCCCGCCGTCGCGCCATTGCGCGCCCTGCCGGTCACCGCTGTGGTTCAGCGGATCCAGCACACCCTGCGCGAATTTTCCCGCCTCCGTCAGCACAGCCTCGACCAGTTCGGCACTGACCTCGCCGCAGCCGGGCAGCGCGGTAATGCCTTCGAGCCCCGCGAACCCGGCGATGGCGAACTGCATGTCCTTCAGTGGCGCGGCATAGGTCGACATGGTGTATCCCCTGCAGGTTTCCTGAACAATCCCGGCAAACAAAAAGGGCGCTCAGGGAGCGCCCTTCATGTTACCGCAGCCGCAGGCCGGTCAGGACAGCGCCTGGGTCAGCTCCGGAACCGCCTTGAACAGGTCTTCCACCAGCCAGTAGTCGGCGACGGCAAAGATCGGCGCTTCCGGATCCTTGTTGACGGCGATGATCACCTTGCTGTCCTTCATCCCCGCGAGGTGCTGGATCGCGCCGGAAATGCCGATGGCGATGTAGAGCTCCGGGGCGACGATCTTTCCGGTCTGGCCGACCTGGTAGTCATTGGGCACAAAACCGGAATCCACCGCGGCGCGCGACGCGCCGACGGCGGCGCCGAGCTTGTCAGCCAGCGCTTCGAGGATCTTGAAGTTCTCGCCGCTGCCCATGCCGCGGCCGCCGGAAACGATGATGCGCGCTGCAGTCAGCTCGGGCCGGTCGGATTTGGACAATTCCTGCCCGTTGAATTTCGACAGCCCGGCATCCGGTGCTGCTGCAAGGTTTTCGACCGCCGCACTGCCGCCTTCCGCCGCCGCATCAAAACCGGTGGCGCGCACGGTGATGACCTTGACCTTGTCCGCGGACTGCACGGTGGCCATCACGTTGCCGGCATAGATCGGCCGCACGAAGGTGTCGGCGGAAACGACGGCGCTGATGTCCGAAATCTGCTGGACATCCAGCAGCGCGGCCAGGCGCGGCATGAAGTTCTTGCCGAAGCCGGTGGCCGGCGCCAGGATGTGCCCGTACTGCCCGGCAATGGTCAGCACCAGCGCCGCCATGTTTTCGGCGACTGCGCCGGCATACTGTGGCGCGTCGGCCAGCAGCACCTTCTTCACGCCGGCGATTTTTGACGCGGCCTGCGCCGCTTCGGCGCACTGGTGACCGGCCACCAGCACGGTGATGTCGCCGCCGATTTTTGCCGCGGCGGTGACGGTGTTGGTGGTGCCGGGCTTGAGTTGTTTGCCGTCGTGTTCGGCAATGACGAGTACGGACATCAGATGACCCTCGCTTCGTTCCTGAGTTTGGCGACCAGTTCCGCGACATCGGCGACCTTGACGCCGGCGCTGCGTTTCGGCGGCTCCTCGACCTTCAGCGTCTTCAGCCGCGGCGCGACATCAACACCCAGCGCCTCGGGCTTGAGCACTTCCAGCGGCTTTTTCTTCGCCTTCATGATGTTGGGCAGCGTGACATAACGCGGCTCGTTCAGGCGCAGGTCGGTGGTCACCACCGCCGGCAGCCTGATCGTCAGCTTCTCGAGGCCGCCGTCGATCTCGCGGGTCACATCGGCGCTGTCACCGTTGACGGCAATCGCCGAAGTGAAGGCCGACTGCGGCCAGCCGAGCAGCGCCGAAACCATCTGGCCGGCCTGGTTGGAGTCATCGTCGATCGCCTGCTTGCCCATGATCACCAGCTTCGGCTGCTCCTTGTCGATGATCGCCTTCACCAGCTTGGCCACCGCCAGCGGCTGCACATCAGCCGCGCCGGTCTCGACCAGGATGCCGCGGTCGGCGCCCATTGCCATTGCGGTGCGCAGTGTTTCCTGGCACTGCGGCGCGCCGATCGAAACCGCGACGATCTCGGTGACGATGCCGGCTTCCTTCATGCGCACCGCCTGCTCGACGGCGATTTCGCAGAACGGATTCATCGCCATCTTGACGTTGGCGGTCTCGACGCCCGTGCCGTCGGACTTCACGCGCACCTTCACGTACGGGTCGATGACGCGTTTGACTGTCACTAGAACCTTCATGGGTACTCCGGAGATGGAAAGATGGAGTGGCTGCCGGGCCGAACTGCTGCGAGGTCCCGGAAAAGGCCGGATTTTAACGCAAGCGACCCATCGGCGAAACCTCTGCCGCCCATACTATGGGCATGCCACGGAGCGCGATTACCTGCTGAAACCCTGCTGCGCCAGGAAACGCTGCACCAGCGGCGCCCATATGTCGAAACCGCGGACAAAGAGCCGGTGGCCGTCGTCGCCGAAAGGCGGCAGCAGCAGGAACTCGCCCTTGCCGCCGTTGGCCTGGAACGCGGCAAACCAGGCCTGGCTGTGGCGCGGTCCGAAGTAGCGGTCATTCTCGGTATAGACCCACAGCGTCGGCACCCGCGTGTTGTGTCCGTAGCCGCCGAATGTCGCCGTTGAAATCGACGCCGAACAGGGTTCTCCCGGCCGCGTTTCCGGATTGCCCCCGCCGCCGCCGGCAAAGTTGATCGCCGCGACGACGCCCGGCAGCCTGCGCGCCGCCACCGCGATACTGGTTGCTCCGCCGTAGGACTGTCCGGCAATCACAATGCGCCGCGCATCGATGCGCGGTTCACGCCGCGCGGCGTTTATCACCTGCTCGACCTGGTCCGCGGCAACACCGAAGGAACGCGCGAAGTTGCGGTTGCTGCAGGGTCCCGCGTATTCAGCATCGATGGCAGTGCCGCTGGCGCCATAACCGATGCGGGTCGGCACCCAGACGGAAAAACCGGACTCGGCAAAGAAACGCGCAGCCTGCGAGTAGCGCGCACGGCGCAGGCGGGAACGATCAACCGCATGACGGCCGTGATTCAGCACCAGCAAGGGATAGCCGGAACGCCCCGCCTCCTCAAACACCGTGACCACGATGTCCTGCGCCAATGTCTGCCCATCCGGTCCCTGCACACTGACCGGCACGGCCAGGATGCGTTCTTCGATCTGGGCCGCTGCAACCGGCACTGCGCTGAGCATGAACAGCAGCGCGATCACCCCGGGAAAACTCGACCGAATCATCATGACGAATCCGGAAATTTTTGCAAGTATTTGTTTTTATTTGATATTTCAGAATCCGTCGCGGAAATGCACGACGGCATCCTCGATCCGGCGCACGGCGATGACCTTGAGTCCGGCGATTGGCTGCCGCGGCTGATTGGCTTGCGGCACCAGCGCATGAGTGAAACCGAGCTTGGCCGCCTCCTTCAGGCGCTCCTGGCCTCTTTGCACCGGGCGCACTTCGCCGGCAAGGCCGACTTCGCCGAACACCACCAGCTTCTTCGGCAAGGGCTTGTTTTTCAGCGAACTCACCACCGCCATCAGCACCGCGAGGTCGGCCGCGGGTTCGGTGATGCGCACGCCGCCCACGGCGTTGACAAACACGTCCTGGTCAAAGCAGGCGATGCCGGAGTGGCGATGAAGTACCGCCAGCAGCAATGCCAGGCGGTTCTGCTCGAGGCCGACCGACAGTCGCCGCGGATTCGGCGCATGCGCCTCGTCGACCAGCGCCTGAACCTCGACCAGCAGCGGCCGCGTGCCCTCCTGGGTCACCAGCACACAGGAACCCGCGACCTCCGTGTCATGCTGCGACAGGAACAGCGCGGAGGGATTGGCCACGCCCTTCAGCCCCTTGTCGGTCATTGCGAACACGCCGAGTTCGTTGACCGCGCCGTAGCGGTTCTTGAAGGCGCGGATCAGGCGGAAGCTCGAATGGGTGTCGCCCTCGAAGTAGAGCACGGTGTCGACCATGTGCTCGAGCACACGCGGCCCTGCCAGCGTGCCCTCCTTGGTAACATGGCCAACGAACACGATGGTGGTGCCGCCGGACTTGGCCAGCCTTGTCAACTGAGCCGCACATTCACGCACCTGCGCCACCGAACCCGGTGCCGAGGTCAGCGCATCGGAATACAGGGTCTGGATCGAATCGATGACCGCGATTTCCGGCTTCTCCGACTGGATCACCGCCTGGATTTTCGCGAGCCCGGTCTCCGGCAGCACCTGCACATGTTCGGCCTCGACGTTGAGCCGTTTCGCGCGCAGCGCGATCTGCTGCGGCGACTCCTCGCCCGAGACATAAATGACCTTGCGGCCGGCGCCGATGGTGGCCAGCGACTGCAGCAGCAGCGTCGACTTGCCAATGCCGGGATCACCGCCGATCAGGATCACCGCACCCGGCACCAGTCCGCCGCCCAGGACGCGGTCGAACTCGGGGATGCCGCTGGACAGGCGGGATTCCTCACGCGCCTCGACCTCCGACAGTTTCTGCAGCTTGCCGGTCTCCGCGATCAGCGAAAAGCGGTTCGCCGACGGCGCCGCATTGTCGGCCACCGATTCGACCAGCGTGTTCCAGGCCTGGCAGTGCGGACACTGGCCCTGCCACTTGAGCGCCTGGCCCCCGCATTCGGTGCAGACGTAAACGGTTTTTGCTTTTGCCATGCGCGCTAGGTTACCGGGAAAAACTCAGGACCGCTCGATCACGGGCACCCGTGCCGCCAGCGCGCACAGCAGCTCATAACTGACGGTGCCCGCGGCCTGCGCCACGTCATCCACCGGATTACCGTCGCCCCACAGCACCACCGGGGTGCCGACGCCGGCCGCGGGCATCGCGCTGATGTCGATGCAGAGTTTGTCCATCGATACCCGGCCGACGGTGCCGCTCATCGCGTCGCCGACGCGCACCGGTGTGCCGTTGGGCGCATGGCGTGGATAACCGTCGGCATAACCGCAGGCAACGATGCCGATGCGCATCGGCCGCTCGGCACGGAACATGCCGCCGTAACCGACGCTGTCACCGGGTTTCAGATCGCAGGTACCGATGATCGCCGAGCGCAATGTCATCACCGGCTTGAGTCCCAGCGCCGCCGCCGGCAATTCGCCAAAGGGCGAAGAGCCGTAGAGCATGATGCCCGGACGCACCCAGTCAAAATGGGTTTCCGGATAACGCAGCGTCGCCGCGGAATTGGCAAGGCTGCGCGGCGCCACGATGCCGGCCGCGGCACGCTCGAAGATCTCCATCTGCCAGGCCACGCCGCGGGCATCGTCGGCATTGGCGAAGTGGGTCATCAGCGTCAGCTTGCCGGTACCGGCACAGTCCTGCAGCGCGGCATGGGCGCCGTGCGCGTCCCCGGACGCAAAACCGAGCCGGTTCATGCCACTGTTGATTTTCAGCAGCACATCCAGCCGAGAACCCGCGGGCAGTCCGCCCAGCAACGCGATCTGTTCCCGCTGGTGCACCACGGCGGCAATTTTTTTTGCAGCGCCCTCGAGCACCTCGCGTTCGTCAAAAAATCCTTCAAGCAGCAGGATGCGCTGGGCAAAACCCGCATCACGCAGGCGCACCGCGGCATCGAACTCGACCACCGCAAAACCGTCCGCCGCGCGCAGCGCCTGCGCCGCGCGCAACAGGCCATGGCCGTAGGCATTGGCCTTGATCACCGCGAACACCTTTGCATGCGGCGCGTGCGCGCGTGCCACGTCCAGATTATGCGCCAGCGCGGCCAGATCGAGGGTTGCGGTGATCGGTCTCGGCATGTCGGTTCAGCCCAAGCGGGACTCAGTCCGCGCTCCGGCTCTCACGGTAATGGTGCTCGAACACCAGTTCCAGTTCATCAATGACTCCGGCCGCGTCACGGCCCTGCAGCGCATGCTGCGCCAACAGCGCCGAAGCCGGACCCATCAGCCGGCGCCGGTCGAGCATCGGATAGCTGCGCCTCAGGCGGCGTATCGCCAGCGCCACCGATTCCCCTGCCGGACGCGGCTCCGGGCGCGGATCCGCCGCCGGAGCCGCCAGTGCCCGCGCAAACTCCAGCAGTTCATCCTGACGCCGCGCATCAAGCGCGCGGTAAATGTCCAGCAGAGTGCCCTCACCTTCAGCGGCCATGGTCACTGGTCTCCGGACACCGCATGGATGCGGAACACCGGCGGCTTGCGCCGCTCCTGCATCAGGTCCAGCCCCGACACCAGCGCCGCGATCACGCGGTCGGTGGTGTCGCGGAACTCCGGCCACAGCTCGCGGGCCTGCGCCAGCACCTCGCCGATGTCATCAGGCAGCGGGCGCCCTTCCTCCATGATGGTGTCCTCGATCATGCCCGGCGTCATCTCGGGCCGGAACAGCAGCCCGCAGGTCTCTCCGTGGCGCAGCAGTATCCAGCGTCCCTCGTCATCGGTCGCAAGCGCCGGAACCGCATCGGGCAGCGTCACCCGGCCGCTGGCGGCCACCAGCACCCGGCGACCGTCAATCGCCTGCGCCACCGCGTCGGCAGCACCGGCGGCCGTCGCATGCGCGGTCGTCCAGTAGGCATAGGGGCTGTCATCCGGCCGGGGCACACCGCCGGCGGCCTGCGCCAGCAGCAGCGCGCCGAAGCCGAGTCCGATCACCGGACGGCGCGCCGCCGCGAAGGAGCGCAGCAGGCGCAGTTCCTCGTCAAGCCAGGGGACATGCACACGGTCCGCCGGAGCGTGGGCGCCGCCGAGCAGCCACAAGGCATCGTACTGCAGGGCACTCGCCGGCAATGCCTGGCCGGTGAAGGGACGGAAATAGGTGAAACCGATGCCGCGGTTCTCCAGCTGTTTCTCGACGCTGCCGAGAAACTCGGAATAACTGTGCTGGACCGCGATGAAACGCTTCATTGCGCGGCGGCCATGTCCTTCATCCGCGCCTTCGCGAACTCGACGAAGGTGGCGAGCAGGCGCGAACGAAAACGGTCCTTCGGCGTGACCACCGACAGGCCGCGGATCAGCGGCGGATCCAGCGGCACCGCCACCAGCACACCGAGCTTCAGTTCCTTGGCCACCGTGGAGCGTGACAGGATGGACACGCCCAGCCCGGTTTCGACCACGCCCTTGATCGCCTCGGGGCTGCCCAGTTCCATCACCACATTGATCGCATCCGGGGACACCCCGTTCTGCTGGAAATACTGGTCGGCGACCTCGCGGGTGCCGGATCCGGGCTCGCGGCTGATGAAGGGTTCCGCCGCGACTTCGGCCGCCGAGGCCTTCTTCGCTTTCGCAAGCTTGTAGCGCGGCGCGCAGATCATCACCATCACGTCATCGCAGCAAACCTCGGTCTGCACGCCGTGGTTCTGCGAGGGTGACTCGATCAGCCCCAGATCAAGGGCATGCTCGGCCACGCGGGAGACGATGGTCTCCGAGTTGCCCACGGTCATGCGCGCCCGCACCAGAGGATGCTTCGCCTTGAACTCGCCGAGGATCTGCGGCAGGAAAAATTCGGCGATCGTGGTGCTCGCCCCGAGCAGCAGCAGTCCGCTGATTTCCCCGGTCAGCTCGCTGACGCGGGTTTCCAGCTCTTCCGACAGCGTCAGGATTTTTTCGGCATAGCCGAGCACCAGCTCCCCCGCCGGCGTCAGGGCGATGCGGCCGTGGCTGCGCTCGAACAATCGCGTGTTGAGATGCTCCTCCAGCTGCTTGATCTGGAACGTCACGGCGGGCTGGGTCATGAACAGCTGCTCCGCGGCCTTCGTGAACGAAAGCTGGCGGGCGACGGCATGAAATACCTGGAGTCGGCGATCGGCCATTGCTTGAACATATCCGGCAGTCGGAAAAGGCGATACTACCCGTTCACGCCACCGCGACAAAGCGGCGGCGGGCCGACGTTTGCCGCATGTTATCGTTGCCGGCATCAGCTAGGACGCGGCATGAACCCGAAATGGCAGAAACTCGATCTGGAAGGCGGCGGGCTGCAGGCAATGAACCTGCGCCTGGCGCGCACGCTGCGCCGCCGTGGTACCGCCTGGGCCCTGCTGCCGCTGTTCCCGCTCGGCGCGCACCGCTGGTACCTGCATGAAAAAGGCTGGGCCCTCGCCTATCTGGTGCTGACGCTGGCCGCTGCCGCCGGCTGGTTTGCCGGATGGTCCTGGCTGCTGCTGTCCCTGCCGGCGCTGTTCCTGCTGCTGGTGATCGACATTGCCGGCCTCGACAATCGCATTGCAGCATTCAACAAGCGCCGGCGGATGGCCGCGTATCTGTCCCCCGGGGCCGGTGCCCCCGCGGATTTCCGAGGCAGGATACCCGCGGAAGGCGCGCAGCACACACCGGCCCGGGTGCCGGGCTTCGCCGAACAGGAAAAACTGCTGCGCGCACTGGCGGAAAAATCCGCGGGATCCGGCGGCGGGAACCGCAATAACCCCTGATGAACTATGGTATAAAGCCGCGGTCCCAACTGCGGCCGCCCTCAACTGCGGCCATCGGCCCCCGCTCCATATTGCCGCGCAGGCAGCGCGGCACTTTCACCGAATGACAGCCGCAAGATCACGCCATCCCTGGATGCAGAACGCCAAGAGAATGCTCTGGCTGTCGTGCGTCGGTGCAGTTGTCCTGTGGTCGCTGTGGCTGCTTTATTCGAAGCTGCTGGCCGAGGTCGCCACCGATCCGGTGGCCCGGGCGCTGATCGAAAGCGGATCCCTGCAGACCAACCTCGCCGTGATTTTCGACATGATCGTGCGCAGCGTCGCGGCGGTGTCGCTGCAGGCCTACCTGCTCGCCGCGCTCTCCGCACTCGCAGCCTATGCCGCACTGGCCTGGTACGACCGCATCGCGCTGATCCATCTGAACCGCCACCGCAGCATCTCCTGGCCCTATATCGCCACCTGCTCCTTCGTCACCTACGCGCTGGGCCACAACCTTGGCGCCTCGGTGCTCTCCGGAGGACTGGTCCGCCTGCGCGCCTACTGCGCCAAAGGGCTCAGCCCGGGCGAAGTGGCGGTCCTGGTCGGACTGTGTTCGTTCACCTTCGGCTACGGCACGATCATCCTGATGGGCATCGTCTTCATCGCCGAACCGCAGATCGTGCAGTCGCTGGTCGATGTCATTCCGCGGCTCAACCTGCCGGCGCCCCTGGTACAGCTGATCGGCGCCGGCATGCTGGCCCTGTGCGCCCTCTACGTCGTCGGCTCCTGGCGCAGCTTCAAACCGCTGCGCATCCGCTCGTTCTATGTGTTTTATCCGAAGCTGCCGATCGTCGCGCGCCAGCTGATCGCCGCGCCGCTCGAAATCGTCGCTGCCGCCGGCATCATCTATTTCGCCCTGCCCGAAGCCGGCAATCCGGGATTCATGATCGTGCTCGGCGCCTTCCTCCTCTCCTTCTCCGCCGGCCTGCTGTCGCAGACGCCCGGCGGCATCGGCGTCATGGAAGCCGTCTTCCTCGCGATCGTCCACACCATGCCGCCGTCGGACGTCATCGCCGCGCTGCTGGTCTGGCGCCTGATGTACCTGCTGATCCCGCTGGCCATCTCGCTGCCCATCGTGGTGGCCTTCGAGCGCGCGCAGTTACGACGGAACCTGTCCTAGGCGGCCGCAGAGGCGCATTAAAAAAGCGGCCCGCAGGCCGCTTTTTTAATGCCGTGCAGAACCGTCACACGGGCTCGTACTTGAAACGCTTGACCTTCGACATGTTGGTGCCTTCAATGCGGATCAGGCTGGTCGGGCCCTCGCGCTTCGGCGAATGCAGGTCGCCTTCGTTGTAGACGTGGGCGACACCCGGCGTCAGCTTGTAGGAACGCGTCTCCTTCACCTTGCCGGGCTTGTCGGCGCTCGCCGGCTCCAGCAACTGGTAGTCGCGCATGTGGGTTTCGCCGCGCGCCTGGCCGTAGATCGCCCAGGAATGGGCATGATCATGCGGCGGGCTGGTCTTGGCGTCCTTGTAATCGTGCGCAAGGATGCAGAAGCCGAACTCCGGATCTTCATAGAGGATCTTGCGTTCGCCGACATTGGCGTCGACATGCTTGTCGACGAAGGCCTTGTCCTTCAGCACTTCCTGCAGCAGCGCGGCGACTTTCTTGCGTCCGGCCGGACCGGGCTCGGCCTTGATGTAGTCGTGGCATTGCGCGGCAAACTGTTCCAGCGTGTGTCCCATCGGATTCTCCTCTCGAATGATGAAGCGACTGTTTCATTCTGCCGCAATCACCGGCCACATGGAAAGTGGCGGCCTTGATCCTGATCAACCGCGGCAGGGATTGCATGGATTTTGTCTCGCATCGCGGACTCCGGCTCAGCCGGCGTCGTCGGCACGGCGGTAAAGGCCGAGGTAGGTTTCGCGCACCAATGGCGGACGGGCTGCGACGGCCAGCAGGTCGTCAAGGTGCGCCGCGGCGCTGATGCCGGTCAGGCTCACGCCGAGTCCCGGCGTCGAACGGTTGAACTGCAGGGCGCGCTGCGCATCGTTGGCGAGATCCGGCAACGCCCCGCGCAGCACATCGGCGCACTGCGTCGCCAGAACCCCCTTGGCGAGACCGTGGCTGCCGATCACGAACAGCTTCAGCTGGTGCGCCGCCTGCAGCGTCGAGGCCACGTTGCCCTGCCCGGTGGCCTGGCTGAAACGCGTGAACCCTTCGTTCATCGCCTGGTTGAAGGGCAGCTGGATCACGCGGAAATGGTGGCGTGCCTGCCCGTCGCGCTGCACCAGCCGTGCCGCGTTTTCCGCCAGACCCAGCAGCGACGGCAGCGACTGGAACAGCGCGTGGTCGGTCTCGACCCGGAACGCGTCGAAGGTTGCGATGCCGTAACTGCGGATCTTGTCCTGACGCACGGCCTGCTCGCAGACAGCGAACACGGTCTGCAGCCGGCGGTTCAGCTCCTCCTTGCCCAGCCGCGGAACATGCACCTCGGGCTGGTCGATCAGGAAGGCATCCAGTGTTTCGAGTCCCGTCGCCTCGCGCAGCTCGTCTATCTGCGCCGCGATGTAGCCGGGCGCGAGGCAGTGCATGCCGCCCAGGTCCTCGCGTGTGCCGAGGCCCTTGCGCGCGACCCGTGTTTCGAACCAGGCATCGAGATTGTCCGGCGGGCCGTCGTCGAAACACAGGAAGCCGCCCTTGGCAATGACATACACCTGCTCGCGTGTGACACCCGCCGCAAAAGCGCGACGCAGGCCCTCACCGACCGCGCGCGCCGAACGCCCGTAACGGTAATGCGCGGCGGTGTCGATGACGTTGATGCCGGACAGCAGCGCACGCGCAACGATGCCCGTGTAGGCCACGTCCACCGCATCCGTCGCCGCACCCGGGAAAGTGCCGACGCCCAGCGAAGACAGCTTCAGATGCTGGTTGAGGAAATCGCTGTAGTGTCCAGGCGCACAGGCGGCATGGCGCGCCAGCGCCTCGGTGCCGGCCCGGGTCGCGCTGCCCGGAATCATCGCAAGGCCCTAGCGCCGCAGCCGCAGGTAGATTTCCGGCAGCTTGTTGGGCAGGCTGTTGATGTGGTCGAGCACGAGGTAGTGCCCGGGACCGAAAATCTGCGGCAGGTACTGGTTGGCCATCGTATCCACCGTCACGCAGAAGGGATGTACGCCCTTGGCCACCGCTTCCTTCACCGCCATACGAGTGTCCTCGTGCAGGTAACGCCGGTCGCCGCCGTCGTCATAGTCTTCCGGACGGCCGTCGGACAGCAGCAGCAGCAGGCGCCGCCGGCTCTCCACGCCATCGAAACGCGCGGTGGCGTGGCGGATCGCCGCGCCCATGCGTGTCGCCAGCCGCCCCGACATGCCGCCGATCTGCGCGCGCACCTCGTCGGTCAGTGTTTCGTCGAAACCCTTGAGCGTGTAATAACTGACATTGTCGCGGTACTTGGAGCAGAAGCCGGCGATCGAATAGGCATCACCCACTTCCTCCATGCTCTCGGCGAACAGCAGCACCCCTGCGCGGATGCGGTCGACCAGCCGCCCGCCGCCTTCGGGCAGGTGCTGCATGATCGAGGTCGACATGTCGGCGAGCAGCGTCACCGCAACCTCGCGCTGGCGGATCTCGCGGCGCTTGTAGATCGCCGGCCTCGGCGACTGTCCCGCGCGTTTTTCCGCAACAAAGGCCACCACCGCGTTGAGGTCCATGTCGTCGCCGTCGAGCTGCTGGGTCAGCGGCGCCATGCGTGTCGGTTTCTGCGACTGGATCGCCTTCTTCAGCCGCTTCAGCGCGAGTTCGTACTGCTTCATCAGGCGGTTGGTCTCGCCCATGTTCGATTCGGCGAGCCGCTTCTCCTGCACCCAGCTCCAGTTGCGCTTGTAACGCGACTCGCGATAGTCCCACTCGGGGTAGGGAATGCCCTTGTCACTGCTGCCCTGGCCGGCGCCCGGCTTGTCGCTTTCGCTCGATGCCCGCGCCGACTGGCCCGAGGAATCGCCGTAGCTCGGCATTTCCTTTTTTTCGCCGTCGTCGCGCTGGTCGCCGGACTCCGCATTCTGCGGCGCTTCGGTTTCCCGCCCGCCCTCGTCCTGCTGCTCGCTCTGCTGTTCGGAACCGGCCTGGGTCTGCTGCGACTGATCGTCGCTTTCCTGGGGATGCGCCATGCGCGCGGCATTGGGACTGCGGCCCGGCAGGTAGGCACCGAGGAAAGCCTCCAGCTCGGTCACCGGCGGCAGCGCCGACCCCGCATGCAGTTTCACCGCGGCACGCCAGGCATCGGCCACCGTCGCCCCCGGCTGCAGCAGCGCGGCAAAACGCGGATCGGCCGCGGCGCCGCCGAGCTGTGCCAGCGCCGCCTCAATGCTCTCCAGCGCGAGGTCGTAATAAGCCGCCGTTTCCGGATGACGCACACCGATGCCCCGCGCGGCCCGCTGCAGGCGCCTCAGATAGTTCGGCACGCTGCGCTGCACGCCGACGTCGACACGCAGGTCCTCGCAGAGATCGAACAGCAGCTGGAAACGCAGCGCATCCTCGCCGAAACGCAGGAACAGCGGCGCCCAGGACACCACGCCGGTTTTCGGAAAATCGATTTTCGCTTCGGCGAACATCTCCTGCATTGCGCCGCGGTCGAAAGTGCGCCCGCGCAGATGGCCGGCGGTATGCAGCAGCGCAAGAATCGCCTCCTCGCGGTCGGCCATCACCGCCGGGAAATAGATGCTGCGGCCGTCGGTTTCGATGAAGGGCCGCCCCTTCTCCGGCGACCAGGTGCTCTCCTTCAGATCGAACTCGCCGCCGAACCAGACATCAAGCAGCATACCCAACAGCCGGTTGCGGTCGGTCAGCCGGTAACCCGGCAGGTGCTCCAGCAGCAGCGACAGGCTTTCCTCGGACTCCAGCCGGAAATAGGCCTCACCGCGGGCGCGTCCCGACTGCAGGATGTCAGCGCCGCGCGAGGCCCAGGGCAGGATCGCCTGTGCGCCGAGCAGATTGCGCACGCGGATTGCGCCCGGCAGGTAGGTCGACAGCATCAGCTTGCGCGATTCGAACAGCTCCTCGGCCGGCACCGCGATCTGCTCGATCGCGGCGATGCCGCCATGACGGCCAGCCAGATCCAGCACCGGTGTCGAAAAATACGTGGCGCCGCTTTCGATCTGCCGCGTGCACCAGCAGAAGCCGATCTCCGCCCAGCGTTTTTCTCCGGCATGGCCGAGCGAACCGTAGGCCCTCGCGACGTTGGCCATGAAGCCTTCCAGCGCGCGCCACGAGGCCCGCCACTGCATGAAAGCCATCGCCTGCCCGGTCCAGGGCAGCACCTCCTCCGACACCTTCTCGGCTTCAAGGCTGCCGCGGATGAAAGCCTTGCCGGCGTCACGCTCGAAACTGAACAGCGCGCTGCAGGCGGCCAGCCATTGCAGGGCGACCTCATCACCATGCCGCGCAATCGCCGGCAGCACCTGCTCCACCTCGCGGTGCGCAACGGCACTGAGGTCCTGGATTCTGGCAAAAGCCTGGTCGACGGCGGGAGAGTATTTCATCGGGTTGTGGCGGAAAAACGTTGACGATCAACCGTCACTCCGGCTTACACCGGAATGACGGTTGAGCGTCAGTCAGGCGAAATGCGCGTTGACGATTTCCATCAGCGCATCGGCCAGTTCGGCATCGTCGGTGATCGGATTGACCATCGCCACCTGGCAGGCGGTGACCGGGTCGAGCCCGGCGGAGATCATGCTCGCGGCATAGACCAGCGCGCGGGTCGAGGTTGACTCCTCGAGGCCGTGATCCTTCAGCAGCCGCGCCTTGCGGCCGATCGCCACCAGCTGCTGCGCGATCTCCGGTTTTGTGCCCGGCACCTCCTTCACCAGAATCTTGCGCTCGACCTCTTCCGACGGGAAATCGAAGTTGATCGCGATGAAGCGCTGCTTGGTCGAGGGCTTGAGGTCCTTCAGCACGGTCTGGTAACCGGGGTTGTAGGAAATCACCAGCATGAAATCCTCGTGCGCGTCGATCTCGACCCCCTTCTTCTCGATCGCCAGCTTGCGCCGGTGGTCGGTCAGCGAATGGATCACGACGGTGGAATCAGTGCGCGCCTCGACGATTTCATCAAGGTAGCAGATCGCGCCGGCCTTCACCGAGCGGGTCAGCGGGCCGTCATGCCATACCGTGTCGGAACCTTCAAGCAGGAAACGTCCGACAAGATCGGAACTGGTCAGGTCCTCGTGGCAGGACACCGTGACCAGCGGGCGTTTCAGCTGGACGGCCATGAATTCGAGAAAACGCGTCTTGCCGCAGCCGGTCGGGCCCTTCAGCATCACCGGCAGGCGGCGCTTGTAGGCCGCCTCGAAAATCGCCACCTCGTTGCCCTGCGGTTCGTAATACGGAATGACCTCGCCGACCTGCGGCGCCTGCACGATATCGTGTTCCACGCCGCGCGCGCGGCTTGCTGCTGTCTTCATCAACGCTCCAGAGTCAGTTCAATCCTGCGAACAAAAACGCGGCCACCGGCTAATCCGCCAGGCGCCCTTCACGGATGCAACGGGTCTTGATGTAGAGGTAAACATGCCGTGCCGTGCGCACGGCCATTTTCTCCGGGACATTCGGCAACGCGTCCCTGCGCCCCATATTAATACAGTTGCGGTAGTACACAAGTTCCCGGCAGTTGTCGCGGATCGCATTCCACGCCGGGTCACCCTTCACCAGCACCTTGAAAGCTTCAAGGATGTCGGCATCCGCGGCGGGCGGCGCCTTGATGCCGGCGGCAGCGACATAGGCGGCAACCAGCCCCTGCGTCAGCGCAATCACGGCATCCACGGTTTCGGTCAGCGGCAACGACTCGCCGCGCGCGATTGCCGCCTCGCGATCGGACAAGCTGGCATCGGACTGCGCAAAAACAGCGGCAAGTGCTTCTTCGCCTGCCATTGCGCCTAGTGTCGGATTCATAAAAATATGTTTATAATCAAATACTTATTTAATGTCGCAGAGGGTGGCAACAGCATTCCACACCCCCTGCGCAGCGTGCCGGGCTACACTCGCCCATGCAGGGCACACGCGTCAAGCGCATGCACACGATGCGGACACCGCGCGCGGTTATCATCTCCGCATCCGCCCGCAACGACCGCGCCATGACTCCCGTCTGCAACCCGCCGATCATCGACATCGAAGCCTCGGGATTTGGTCCGTCCAGCTATCCGATCGAGATCGGCGTCGCGCTTGATGACATCGTCAAGTACTGCGCGCTGATCCGCCCCGCGCCCGGCTGGACCCACTGGGACAGCAGGGCCGAAACAATCCACGGCATCACCCGCGACATGCTTGAAGCCCATGGCAAGCCGGTGCGCGAGGTCGCCGCGCAGCTCAACACCCTGCTTGCGGGGAAAACGCTCTACTCCGACGGCTGGGTGGTCGACCGCCCGTGGCTGACCACGCTGTTCCATGCCGCGCGGATGGACATGGCTTTCCGCGTCAGCCCGCTGGAGCTAATCCTCTCCGAATTCCAGATGGAGCACTGGCACCCCACCCGCCAGCGCGTGATCGAGGATATGGCCGGCCGGCGCCATCGCGCGAGCCACGATGCCTGGGCAATCCAGGAAACCTACCGCCGCACCCGCCTCGCTGCGGCAGCCTGAACGGCCAGCGAGTGGGTCCGGCATAGCGGGCACTCCGGGTCGAAACAAAAATGACCGTGACCGGCATTCGCCAGCGCGAGCTTCATGACGCCTTCTCCGAACGGATCAGCGTTCCGAGGTGTTCGACGGCAAAGTCCACCGCATCGCGGAACGGATAGAGCACGGTCGGCACGCCGACCTGCTTGAGCGCGATGCCCTGCGCATCATCGCGGGCCACGACAGCGATGTCCCCGGAGTATTTCCGCAGCCGCAGCGCGTGCAGCAGTGCACGGTTGGAATCGAGGTCCGGCAGCGAGCTGACGACCCAGGGCGCGCCATCCAGCGGCAGGCTTTCGAGGTATTCGGGGTCCTGGGCGTCCCCGAAACTGACACGGATGCCGCGCGCGCGCAGCGCATCCACCCGCTCCGGATCATGCTCGACACCGAGCACGCTGAAGCCCGCCTCAGCCAGCTTCGCTGCAAAACGCTCGCCGTAACGCCCCATCCCGAAAACCACCACGTCCGGCACAGTCGGGCCGCCGGCCTGCTGCTCGACCGCGAGTTCGCGGTGCGGCCGTTTCCGCTCGAACAGGCCCAGCCAGGGCCCCAGCCGCGCAAACAGGGCCTGCGAATACATGATCATGTAGGTGGACAGGGCAATCGTCACCACGCCGACCAGCGTGGTCAGCCCCAGCGCCTGCACGCCGATATGGCCGAGGCTGATGCCCATCGCCACGAAGACGATGGAGAACTCGCTGATCTGCGCCACCGTCAGCCCGGCAAGGAAACCGGTGCGCCTGCGGTATCCCATGTAGCCCATGATCGCCATCACGATCAGCGGGTTGCCGATCAGCACGAAGGCGGAGAGGACCGCCGCAGGCAACAGCTCATCGCCCAGGGTCGAGAAATCGAGCTTCGATCCGAGATCGATGAAAAAGAACAGCAGCAGGAAATCGCGGATGCTCGACAGGCGGGCGCCGATGGCGTCGCGGTAAGCAGTCGAGGCCAGCGAAAAACCGGCGAGGAAGGCGCCCGCCTCCTTCGAGAAACCGGCCCACTCCCCCAGTGCAGCCAGCCCGGTGCCCCAGGCGATGGCAAACACCAGCAGCAGCTCCTGCGAACGCGCCATCGCGCGCACCACCGCCGGCAACACATAACGCATCAGGACATACATCAGCAGCGCCGCCACCGACACCCGGCCGAGAATCGACAGCCCCAGTTCCGCGATCGCCGATTCGCCGGCGCCGCGCAGCGTGCTCATCACCATCATGGCCAGCACCACGGCGATGTCCTGCACGATCAGGAAACCAACTGCAATGCGCCCATGCAGGGAATCAAGCTCGCGCTTGTCCGAGAGCAGCTTGACGATGATGATGGTGCTGGAGAAAGTCAGCGCCACCGCCACGTAAAGCGCCTCCATCACCTCGCGCCCCATGCCGAAGATGATCAGGAAACCGAAGAGGATGGTGAACGCGAGCTGCCCCAGCCCGGTGGCGAGCGCCACCGGGCCGATATGGCGCAGGTGGTGCAGGTCCAGCCGCAGGCCGACCAGGAACAGCAGCACCGCGACGCCGGTCTGCGCCAGCAGGTTGATCTGGTCATGCGCCTCGACAAGGCCCAGCACCGCCGGCCCGGCCACGATGCCGACAACGATGTAGGCGATCAGCACCGGCTGGTGCAGGCGCACCGCGATGAGCCCCGCAGCGGCCGCAATGCACAGCAGCAGCGCGATTTCTGCGAAGGGGGCGGCGTGTGCGGTCTCCGGGGTCATGGTCCTGTCAGCGAACTGGGCAAAAAAAGGCATCGCAACCGAAATGGGACTGCCGCGCCGTTCGGCGGATTACCTGCCGGAGAGTGCAGCAGATCGGGAAATCAGGCAACCTGCGGCCAGGTCGCGCACGATCCTGCCGGGGCTTTTTCCACAACGGAAGCCGCAGCCTCAGCAGCCCCGGCGTTTGAGCTCCGACATCGCGGTGCTGTGCAGCACTTCGCCGCCGGTGGAACCCGTCTGCGCCAGCTGCCGGCAACTCGCGCGCGGCGAGCGCAGCACCGCCAGCGCGAGGAAGTATTCCGGTGCCTCGCGCGCAGCCAGACGGTCAAACACGGCCTGCGGCGTCGCCGGATTGCGCACCAGCGCTGCCAGGACATAAGTCTGGTACAGCTTGTATTCAACGCCGGACCCGAAATCACCGGGACCCACATTCGCCAGCCGCTCCGCCATCGCCGGCGTGAGGCGCGGATGGGTCGCCAGCCCGCCCATGCGTTCATAGCCGATGGGGCCGGCCGCGATCTTCTCCAGCACCGGCAGGGGCGTGTTCACATGCGCGCCGGCAAGCGACACCAGATACCCGTCGCGTCCGTCCTCCACCACTGCCGTCAGCAGTGCGGCCGGCGTCGCCGGGTTCTTCATCAACGCGATGTCGACATTCCTGCGCCCCAGCGGAATCCAGGAACGGCTGATTTCTTCCAGCATCTCCGGCGGCGCCCGCGGATCTAACGCCACCGCCAGCGCATTGCGCTCCAGCAGCAGCGTACTGCCGAACAGCGCCGCCGCCGCGAGCAGCAGGCCTGAAAAAAGAACCGGGGAACTGTGCCAGGCCCTGCGGCCGGCAAACACGTCCGCCAGCGCGAACCCGACATAGGCCACCGCGCAGCCGAGTATCGCCCCGCCGAGGCCGTAGAAAGGCACAAAAATCAGCCCGATCGCTGCGGTGGAGCTGGTCGAGGTGAAGACGGCGTGCAGGACCCAGGCGGCGGCGAGAAGGAATCCGGCTGCTGCGAACAGCAGATAAATCCGCCTGCGCGAAAATTTGTACCTGTTCCCCACAGTCAGGACATTAAATCTTGTCCAGGCATGTTAATGCACGAGTACCTGCACTGCTTTCCCGGGTGTCCCATGATCACCATTGCCCCCTGATACCGACGTACGCCGCATACGCCGCCTCCCGCGAATTGCCTTCGGCCTGCACATCAACGAACAACTCGGCGCCGCGGCCGATGCGGCCTGACAGGGTCAGCCCGGCGGCCAGCGAGTCGCGCTTCTGCCTTGCGCCGGACGCCGTGAAGCTGCCGGCGGCGCCGGCACCCGAAAGCTGCGCCTGCAGCGGCGTGTTGATGTCGCCGAATTCATGCGACCACACCAGGCGCGGCTCGATGCGCAGCGCACCGCTGTCGTGCAAAGTACTGAAACCGGCCGTTGAACGCAGCGACTCGGTCTTGCTGCCGGCGACGTTGAGGTTCAGGGCGCCGGCGCCACTTTCGGAATAGGCATCCTGCCGGGCATGCGCCCAGGACAGACCCGCCAGCGGCCGCAGACCGTAGCCGGTCATCGGGATGTCATACGAAACCTCGCCGTGAACAGTGGCCGCACGGCTGTCGAAACTGCCGGTGGCCACCCGCGAGACGGCGCCGAAGGACACCTGGCGGTTCATCTCGCTGTCGCCGACGGCATAACCCGCAATGCCCTTGAACGACCAGGGCCCCTCGGCGTAACGGGCATAGACACCGACGGCGGCATTCCGTGTCCGCCCCCTGTCACCGCTGCCATCGACACGAAGTTCGGACTTGCCGTAACTGCCGGCCACGCCGGCAAGAACATTGGCCGACAACATCCTGTCCACGCCGAGGGCCAAGCTGCCGCCGCGCAGGGTGTTCCCCGGGGCATTGCTGTCGCCATCGGCTTTGCGGCCTTCGGCGCCGGCGCGGATCCAGAAGCCGCGTTCGCTCTCCGGCGACGGCAGCATTGCCGGACCGGCCACCACCACCCGTGTTGCGGCGGGCTGGCGGATGCGCGCGTCCAGCATGTTGCCGAAACGGCGTGTATAGGACCCTGTCACACGCTGCAGCCCGACGATGGTCGCACCGGCGATCGCGTCGAAGGCCGCACGCGCCTGTTCCGCCGATAACGCGGTAACCGCAGTGAGCACCGCGTCCATGTCACCGCCGGGCGCGGCAGCAGACGCCGCTTCGAGCATGGACGATACCGCCGACTGGTTGGGCGTGGCTGCAACACTCTGGAATGTCGCAGCATTGCGCGTCAGCGTCAGGAATACATTGTCCGGATCATAGGTCAGCGAGGGCGTCAGGAAGGCCAGATTGGAGGTCACCGTGTCGAACGTGCCGGTCACACCGCCCGTGGCATTGAGGATGGTGTAGGTTGTCGTCGGGTTGTAGGTGCCGGCCCCCGCCTGCACGTCGACCGTGCCGCCGTTGAGGGTCGCGGTGCCGGGTGCACCGGTGACATTGATGCGGTCGGCGGCGCCGGCGGCATCGGCTTCCACCCGGTACGTGGAACCGGCGTTGAAGGTCAGCGCACCGTTGACGGTCAGCGTGCCGATGGAATTGCCGGGGGCGATGACCGCGCCGGTGGCCGCCGTCAGCCCGCCGACGCTGCCCGAGCCGCCCAGCATGCCGCCGCCATTGACGGTGACTGCGGCCGTGGTGCTGCCGTTCACCACCACCATGCCGCTGTTCACGGCAATCGCGCCGGTGGAAGCGCTGGTCCCGCTGAGGGTCAGCGTGCCGCTGCCGTTCTTGACCAGCGTGCCGTCGCCACCGATACCGCCGGCAAAGGTTGTGCTGCTGTTGTCGCCGCCCACGGTCAGGGAGCCCGCGCCGTTGATATTGACATTGCCGCCGCTGCCTTGAATGGAGCCAAAGGTGCTGCCCGTGGTGTCCAGTTGGCCGCCATTCAGGATCAGCCGCCCCGCGCTGTTGATCGCCGCCGACACCAGACCGTCATTGATCGTGCTGTTGCCGGCATGTGTCCAGGCTCCCCCCAGGGCACCCAGCTCGCCCGTGCCGTTCTTGATCAGGCTGCCGGTGCCGCCCAGGGAATTGAGGGAAATGTTGCCGCTGGTGTCGATAATCAGCGTAGCGTTGTTGGCGATGTGACTGCCCATGCCGCCGCTCAGCGCGGCGCCATTGCCGATCTGCAGCGCGCCGCCGCTGATGGTTGTCGTCCCGAAATACCCCGGAAGCTGCGTCAGGATCAGCGTGCCGGTGCCGGTCTTCGTCAAACCATCCATGCTCAAACCTGTCAGCGAGCCGGCAAAGGTCGTGCTGCTGTTGTCGCCACCCACGGTCAGGGAGCCGAAGTTGATGTCGATCGTGCCGCCCGTGCCTTCCAGCGAACCGAAATGATTGTTGCTGTTGTTAGTGAAAGTCCCCCCGACCATTATCAGGCGCCCGGTGCTGTTGATCGAGCCCAGCGAAGTGCTCAGCCCCCCCCCGACAACGGTTGTCGTGCCGCTGTACGTCCAGTCCCCGTTGACAAACAGGAATCCTCCACTGGATTTCGTCAATCGACCGCTGCCGGAAATATCGCCAAGTCCGATCGCGTTGCTGTTATTGATATTGAGTATGCTGTCGTTGTAGATGCTCGACAGCACGTTGACATATCCGCCAGTGAAGTTGTTGATCTCGACCGTCGTCCCGACGCCAGTGATGACCGTCGCGTCCGGCGGCGACGGCAATGACGCTACCGAAACGGGATTAAAGCCGCCTGAAAAAACCAGGTCCGCCGCAGATGCTGATGTCCACAGGGGAAACAACAGCGCAGCCAGGAGCGATTTCCGAAAAGGTATTTTTTTCATGGCATCCTTGAGCGCGCCGCTTTTTGCCGGAATCTCCGGACTTTAACGAGGGACTCAGGATACCCACAAGCAATAAATCACATGCTCAGGTCAATCCATGAAAAAACCGGGCTGGCACCCCGGTTTTTTCATATCAAAAGCAGCAACTTACTTTTTCTTCACCGCTTTTTTCGCCGGAACCTTTTTTTTCACTGCTGCTTTTTTCGGAGCCTTGCCTCTGGCCTTCCCGCCCGCAGCCTCCCTCGCCGCCTCGCGCCCGGCAATCCTTCCGAACACCGCGCCCGACATCAGCCCCGTGCCCAGCGGGTAGTTGTAATGGAACAGCCCGCCGACCATTTCGCCGGCGGTGTAGAGGCCGGGGATGGGTTTCCAGCCGGTGGAGATGACCTGTGCCTGCTTGTTGATCTTGAGGCCGCCGAAGGTGAAGGTGATGCCGCCGGTGACCGGCCACGAGACATACGGCGGCGTGTCGAGTTTCTGCGCCCAGTTCGACTTCGGCGGGTCAATGCCCTCGGTGTGCAGGCCGTCGAGCACTGCGGCATTGAAAGGACCGCCGCGGCCGCAGGCCTCGTTGTAGGCCTTCAGCGTCTTGATCGCTTCGGCGTGATCGACGTTTAATTGCTTCACCAGTCCTTCGAGCGTGTCGGACTTGTAGGGCTCGCTGGTCGAATAACGCGGCTCCAGCAGGTGCATCGTCTTGGCATCGAAGATCTGGTAGACGAGGCTCTTCGGCTGCTTGAGGATCAGGCCGCCGTACTTCGCGTAGGTGAAGGCCTGGAAATCGACCGCTTCGTCGATCCAGCGCTTGCCTTCGATGTTGATCATCACACCGTAGGGATAGGACAGGCGGTTGGTCTTGTCGGTCAGCTCCTTCTTGCCGTAATCCGGTGCGCTGGCAACGATAGGCGTCGCGTGGCAGCCGCCCCAGTGGCCCCAGGGCATCGCGCCGGCCTCAATCGCCATGCGCAGGCCGTCGCCGTAATTGAAGTTGGAGCCGCGCACCTTGGCGTGGCCCCATTCCTGGCCGAGGTAATGCGTGCGCCAGGCGGGGTTGGTTTCGAAACCGCCGCTGGCGAGGATCACCGCGCCGGCCTTCAGCGTCTGCAGGCCTTTTTCACCGCGCACCACCACGCCGCGCACCGCCCCCTGCCCGTTCATCACGAGGTCCAGCACATGCGCCTCATAGCGGATCTCGACACCCATCGCCTCGCAGGTCTTGAACCACTGCGCCGACAGGCCGACGCCCTCATGCACGGTGCGCACGATCGCACCCCGCGGCCACTTGATCTTGTCGCCGACCTTGATGCCCATCACCGATTTCGCCAGCTCGAAATGGTGCTTGCCGGTGTCCTGCAGCCAGCAGGTGGTGTCGTAGGACTCGTCGATCAGCAGTTCCGCCAGCTCAGGATCGCTGCGGCCGTCGGTGACCTTCATCAGGTCCTCGGTGAAGGCCTCCTTCGGATACACCGGCACACCGGCATGGAAACCCGGATATTCCTCCTCCACGTCGGGCACGAAGCGGTCGATCTCGTCGGCATGGTTGAACACGAAGCGGAAAATCGCGCCGCTGAAATGGGTGTTGCCGCCGCGCTGAGCCTTCGGTGCCTTCTCCAGCAGCAGCACTTTTTTCGCACCGTTCTCGCGGGCTGAAACGGCCGCGGCGCAGGCTGCGTTGCCGCCGCCGACGACGATGACGTCGTAATCCATTGCTTGGACTCCTGTTGAATGATCCGGGTTGCGATTCGCCGCGGCCGGCGGGCGGCGCAGCGGCCGCGGCACTGCCGCATGGGCGATTCCAGTATGGAGCGGCGGCGGAACAGGCGTCAAGAAACGCGGTGGTGCCTTCCTCGATGTGGACTTGCAGATGCCGCGACGGCGTGATCGGGTTAGGCTGGTTTACACTGCCAGCCGCCACAGAGGAGAAACCCGCCATGAATGACGACCGCCGCGCCATTGGCGCACCCACCCGCGAACTCGCCGC
Organism: Burkholderiales bacterium; assembly: GCA_019635015.1. GTDB lineage: Bacteria > Pseudomonadota > Gammaproteobacteria > Burkholderiales > SG8-41. Next base: position 44,946 of record JAHCAG010000017.1, read on the forward strand.
CTGGATCAGCGGCCTCAAATACGAAGACATCCCCGCGCGCACCCGCGAAGTGGTGCGGATCGCCATCCTCGACACCTTCGGCTGCGGCATCTACGGTTTCGGCACGCCCTGGGCGCAGATGCTGCTGCAATGGGCCCGCGCCGGCGGCTCCGGCAAGGGTGATGCCACGGTCTGGGGCGACAAAGGCCCGTCGCTTCGTGTCGCCGATGCGGCGATGGTCAACGGCTCGGCGGCGCACGCCTTCGAACTCGACGATTATCACAACGCCAAGCTGCATGCCGGCGCGATCGCCGTGCCGACGGCGCTGGCGATGGCGGAAAAACTGGACTCCGGCGGCAAGGCCGTGGTCACCGCGATTGCGGCCGGTTACGAAACCATGATCCGCTCCAGCCTCGCCTCGAACCCTTCGGCGACACGGCTGCGCGGCTGGCACATCACCGGCATCTACGGTCCCTTCGCCGCCGCCGCGACCTGCGCCTCGCTGCTGAAACTCGACGCCGAACGCACGGCCTGGGCGCTGGGCCTCGCCGGCACCCAGGGCGCCGGCACCTGGGCCTTCAACGCCGACGGCACCATGAGCAAGCGTTTCCACGCCGGCAAGGCGGTGCATTCCGGCGTGCTCGCCGCCGAACTCGCGGCGATGGGCTACACCGGACCGACGCAGATCTACGAATACGGGGACGGCGGCGTGCTGAAGGCGCATTCCGACGACAGCGACGTGACGCAGCTCACCCGCGACCTAGGGCGCGTCTGGCACACCGAGAAGAACTCGATCAAGCCCTACTCCTGTTGCGGCAGCACCCATGCCTATATTGACGCCGCACTGGCGGTGCGGCGCAGAATCGGCGCCCCCTGGGACGCGAAGCGCCGCGTCAAGGTCGGGCTGTCCAACGTGGTCGATGTGCAGTGCGGATTCGACTATGCACCGGGCAGCGTGCTCAACGCGCAGATGAGCCTGCGCTACGTGATCGCCGCGGCACTGATGGACGGCCAGGTGCTGCCGCCGCAGTTCACCGCCGGGCGCATGGCCGATCCGGCACTGGTCAAACTGGCCGCGCAGCTCGACTGCGAACATGACCCCGAACTCGACAAGCTCTATCCGAAACATTTCGCCGGCTGGGTCGCCGCGGAAAAGGACGGCCAGTGGGTGCGCGAAGACATCCTCAACCCCACCGGCTCCATCGACAACCCGGTCGATGCCGCCGGCGTCACCGCAAAGATCCGCGGCATCCTGCCCGACGCGCCGGTCGATGCCATTGCCAAAATCGCGCTCGACATCGAGAACCATTCGGTGCGCGAACTGCTGGCACTGGCGGCGCAGAAGCAATGACGGAACAAATGCATCACAACCGTTGAATGACAAAACCATCAAGCCCATGAAAAACAAAAAAATCGCAGTCCTCGGCACCGGCGCCATCGGCAGCAGCATCGGCGCCGACCTCACCCAGGCCGGCCTCGACGTCACGCTGATCGACCAGTGGCCGGCTCACGTCAAGGCGATGAAGAACAATGGCCTGCAGGTGCAGTTCAAGGATTCGCAGTTCCAGGTTCCGGTGAAGGCGCTGAACCTCTGCGACCTGTCTTCGGCGCAGACTGAATTCGACATCGTGTTTCTCGCCGCAAAATCGAATGACACGCGCTGGCTCGCCGAATTCATCAAGCCTTACCTGAAAACCGACAGTGTCGTCGTCGGCACCCAGAACGGCATGAACGATGACGCCATAGCCTCCATCCTCGGCCGCGAGCGGGTGGTCGGCTGCGTGGTCGAGCTGCAGGCGGAGCTGTTCACGCCGGGCCAGATCCAGCGCAACACCACGCGCAAGGGCTCCTGGTTCACCGTCGGCGAACTCGACGGCAGCTACACCCCGCGGGTCAAGGAAATCGCCGCGATCATGGGCAAAGTCGGCCGCTGCGAGGTCACCAACAACATCTACGGCGCGAAGTGGACCAAGCTGATCGCCAACACGATGACCATGGGCCCGTTCAGCCTGCTCGGACTGCGCAATTTCGAAGCCTGCGCCCTGCCCGGCATGTTCGACATCTCCGTGCAGCTCGGCCGCGAGTCGCTCGCCGTCGGCGCCGCGCTGGGCTACCGCATGGAGCCGCTGTTCGGGCTGCGTGCCGACGAATTCGCCGGATCCAGCGACGAGAACCTGATCACCACCATGAAAACCCTGATGTCGCATGTCGGCGGCGGGCGCACCGCACCGATCCACGACCACCTGAAGGGTCGCACCAGCGAAATCGGGTTCATCAGCGGGCTGGTGGCGCGCAAGGGCCGCGAACTGGGCATCGCCACGCCGGCCAACGACGCGGTAACCGCCCTCGACCGCCGCATCAACCGCGGGGAAATCACGATGTCGGCGGATAATTATGCGCTGCTCCGGCAGCAGGTCGGCACAACGCAGGCCTGAGTTGCGGCAGAATGTGACGCTTCAACCGAGGAGGACAACATGCACAAAAAAATAATCGTCATCACGCTCGCCGCCTGCTGCACGGCAGGCGGCGCCGTGGCCGCGGGTTTCCCTGAGCGCCCGGTGCGCATGGTCGCAGCTTCCGCCGCCGGCGGCGGCACCGACATCATTGCGCGGCTGCTTGCGCACAAACTGACCGATATCTGGGGCCAGCAGGCGATCGTCGACAACCGCCCGGGCGGCGGCGGCGTGATCGCCACCGACATCACCGCCAAGGCGGTGCCAGACGGCTACACGCTGCTGCTGCAGAGCGTGGGCATTTCCTATGCACCGGCACTGTACAAGAAACTGCCCTTCGACGTGCAGCGCGACATCAGCGCGGTGACCATCGTCGGCTCGCAACCCTTCGTCGTCGCCGTGCATCCCTCGCTGCCGGCGAAATCGGTGGCCGAACTGGTGCAGCTCGCCAAGTCGAAGCCGGGCGACATCCGCTTCGCCTCGGGCGGCGTCAGCGGCGCATCACATCTCGGCTCCGAACTCTTCCGCGTCACCGCGGGTGTGAACATGGTGCACATCCCGTACAAGGGCACCGGCCCCGGCACCACGGCGCTGCTCACCGGCGAGGTACAGATGGTCATCGCCGGCGTCGGCACCCTGATGCCCCATGCGAAATCGGGCAAGGTGCGCGCGCTGGCAGTCACCGGCGCCAAGCGCAGCCCCGCCGCACCGGAACTGCCGACGGTCGCCGAGAACGGCCTGCCGGGTTACGCCTTCGACGTCTGGTACGGCGTCTTTGCGTCATCGAAAACGCCGCGCGCGACGCTCGTCAAAATCAACACCGATGCCAACACGGCGCTGCGCGACGCCGAAACCGCGAAACGTTTTGCCGGTGCCGGCATCGACCTGATCGGCGGCGGCCTCGACGAATCGAACAAATACCTACGCTCGGAAATGACCAAGTGGGCGAAGGTCATCCGCGAAGCCGGAATCACTGCAGACTGAGACCGAACCGGGAACAAACGCATGTGAACATCACCCCACGGAGGAGCATCGCATGAAAAAGAAACTCGTCGTTCTGCTGCTCGCAACGGCCGCCGGATTCCTGCCCCTGCAGGCAACGGCAGCCGACACTTATCCGAACAAGTCCATCCGCATGCTGGTGCCCTTTGCACCCGGCGGCGGCACCGACATCATGGCGCGGCTGATCGCCGCCAACATGTCAGCCGCCCTCGGCCAGCAGGTCATCGTCGACAACCGCGCCGGCGGTGGCGGGACGATCGGCGCCGAAACCGCGGTGCGTGCAGCACCCGACGGCTACACCATCATCATGGTCTCCGGCAGCTACGGCACCAACGCCGCGCTCCACAAGCTGCCCTACGATCCGGTGAAGGACATCCAGACCATCGTCATGATCGGCGAGAGCGGTTTCGTACTGGCGCTGCATCCCTCCGTGCCCGCGAAGACCGTACCGGAGTTGATTGCCCACGCGAAGGCCAATCCCGGCAAACTCAACTACGCCTCCACCGGAACCGGCGGCATCACCCACCTGACATCCGAACTGTTTGACCTGCTGGCCGGCACCAAAATGACCCACATCCCGTACAAGGGCACGGGACCGGCGCTGTCCGACCTGCTCGGCGGCCAGGTACAGCTGATCTTCGGCTCGATGCCGGCAACAATTCCGCACGCAAGGACGGGCAAGCTGCGCGGCATCGGCGTCACCACGGCGAAACGCGCCGGGCCGCTGCCCGACGTGCCGGCAATCGGCGAGTTCGTGAAGGATTACGAAGCCGTGCTGTGGTACGGGCTGTGGGGACCCAGGGGCCTGCCGAAGCCGATCATTGCCCGCTGGAACGAGGGCGTCGCGCGCATCCTGCAGACGGCGGAAATGCAAAAACGGCTCGCCGGCGACGGTGTCGAACCGGCCGGAGGGCCGCCCGAGCAGTTTTTGAAGGCCATCGCCCGCGATGTCGAAAAATGGAGGAAGGTGGTCAAGGCCGCCAATATCAGGGTCTCCAGCTGATTGTGGTACAAACGGGGGGCGGGCCGCACAGGTGGTCCGCCCCCCGTTTTTGTTTTCAAATAAAATCAGGCCAATACCGATTTCGCCGGGATTCCGGCTTTTTTGATGCGGCAGCACAGCCGTTTTACTGGAGAATGCAGCAATCATGAAATTCCGCAGAGTCGTCACTGACACCAACAAGGAAGGCAAGGCCTACGTCAAATCGGACAGCATCATCGAGCCGATCCCGATGCGCCCGGGCTTCCACAACATCCCGATGTGGGCGACCAAAAAACTGCCGGCGGAGATGACCACTGAAGATCCGAACACCTGGGAACTGGGCACCAGCCTTGCCGGCGGCAGCGTGTTCCGGCTGGCCAAGTACGATCCGGGCGTCGCCAAGCGCTGGCACGTCACCGATTCCGTCGACTACGCGATCTGCCTCGCCGGCGAACTGTGGATGCAGCTCGACGGCGGCGAGGAAGTGCACCTGACTCCGGGCACCGTGATCATCCAGCGCCAGACCATGCACAACTGGGAAAACCGCGGCAAGGAGCCCTGCATCATGGCCTATGTGCTGCTCGCCACCGAAGGTGCGAAGACCACCGGCTGGGATCATTGAACGACCGCAGGATCACGGACGCCCTCCGCTCAAGGGGGGCGTTTTTCTTGGTGCGGCAAAAGCATCATGCCCGCGCTACACTCGCGCCAGAATCACCCCGTAATCTCACCTGGCAAGGGAGCACTTAATGAACGACGACCTCGGCAAACTGGTCCTGCGACTGACGTTGGGCATATTCATGCTGCTGCACGGCATCGCCAAGATGCGTTACGGTGTCAGCGGCATCGAGAACATGCTGGAGAACCACGGCCTGCCCTGGTTTTTCGCGTACGGCGTGTTTGTCGGCGAGGTGTTCGCGCCGCTGCTGGTGATCCTCGGCTTCTACGCGCGCATCGGCGGCGTGATCATGGCCTTCAACATGGTGGTGGCCATTGCGCTGGCGCACCCCAATGAACTGTTCGCCTTGGGCAAGACTGGCGGCTGGGCTCTGGAACTGCAGGGCTTCTTCCTGTTCACGGCGCTGGTCGTCGCGATGATCGGGCCGGGCAAGTTCGCGATCAACCGCAAATAGGCCGGCGGAACCTTTGCGCGGGCCTGCTGCCAGAACAGCAGGCCCCGCAATCCAGGAGAACCGGTCATGAAGTTGTCCACCCTGTTTTTTCCCCTTCTGCTGTCCCTGATCATCATTGGCAGCGCCGGCGCGCAATACACCGGCCCCGGCGCCACGGCAATGCCGGGCAGCGTTGCCGAAGTGCTGAAAGATCCGGTGGATGACCGGAAAGTACTGTTGCGCGGCAAGCTGCTGAAAAAGGTTTCCAGTGACAAATACCTGTTCAGCGACGGCACCGGTGAAATCCGCGTGGAGATCGACGACGACCTGCTCCGCGGCATCAGGGTTTCCGAAACAAGCGTGATCGAGATTTACGGCGAAATCGAGAAGGACTTCATGCGTGACCCGGAAATCGACGTCAAGCGGATCGCGGTGATCGAACCCTGAGTTTCAGTTTTTCACCGGCTCGATGCCGGCGCCCTTGATCACCGCCGCCCACTTGACGATTTCCGAGCGCACGCGGTCGCCCAGTTCTCCGGGCGTCGAAGGCGAGGCCTCGGCGCCCTGGCCGAGGAAACGCTGGCGGATGTCGGAACGGGTCAGCATCGCGACCACCTCGGAATTGATCTTGTTGATCACTGCTCCCGGCGTCTGCGCCGGGGCGAACAGCGCAAACCAGGACAAGGCCTCGTAATCCGCAATCCCCGCCTCGCCCATGGTCGGCACCTGCGATGCGGCCGCAACCCGCCGCAGGCTGGTCACTGCCAGCGGACGCACGCGGCCGCTGCGCATGTGCGGTTGCGCCGTGCCCAGACTGCCGAACATGATCGACACCTGGCCACCGGCGAGTTCGTAGATTGCCGGCATACCACCCTTGTACGGCACATGGGTCAGGAACAGTCCGGTGCGCTGCGCAAACAGCACCGCGGCAAGATGGGCCGCCGTACCGATGCCGGATGACGCATAGTCGAGTTCATGCGGCCGCCGCCTGGCGAAGGCCACCAGTTCGCCGACCGAGCGCACCGGCAGCGACGGATGCACGATCAGCACATTGGGCGCGGTGGCCACCATCGCCACCGGCGCAAAATCGTGCAGCGTGTCATAGGGCAGACGTGTCCACAGCGAGGGATTGGTGACATGGGCGGTGTAGGCCATCAGCAGCGTGTAGCCGTCGGGAACGGCCCGCGCCACCAGTTCGCTGCCGATCATGCCGCCGGCGCCCGGCCGGTTATCGACGATGACCTGCTGCCCCCAGATTTCGGTGAAACCCTGGGCCAGTGACCGCGCGAACACGTCTGTGGCACCGCCGGCACTGACCGGAACGACCATGCGCACGGTCCGGCCAGGGTAATTCTGCGCCTGCACCGCACCGGCCGCGATGCCGCCGGCCACCGTGGCACAGGCGAGCATCCGGACAAACACGCGCAGGGCAGGATTCATCAGGTCATTCTAATCGCCGGGCGGGCGGATCGCGTACAATCGGTGCAACATTTCCGCACCCTTTCCCGCAGACCTCCCCCATGGAAAAACCCAAACTGTTTGACGAAGAACTGCAGGCCGCGATGCAACAGCTCTATGACGAAACCGCCGAGGCAATGCAGTTGGCCACGATCAGCCCCGACCTCGACGACCTCTCCGCGGTGTTCGCCGCCGCCTTCCTGAAGCTCGGCATGGCCACCGGCCTTGTCGAGCAGCGCCACCCCGGCTTCGCGAAGGAAGTCGAGGAAAAACGCCAGCGCGTTATTGCCGCGCTGATGAAAGAACAGCAGGCGCAGCAGGAACCGCCGAAACACTGAGACGACGATGCAGACACCGATCTACCTCGACAATTCCGCGACCACCCTGCTCGATCCCGCCGTGCTCGACGCGATGCTGCCGTACCTGCGCGGGCAGTTCGGCAATCCAGCCAGCAGCACCCATGCCTTCGGCCGCAATGCCAGCCGCGCCGTCGAACAGGCGCGCGCGGAAGTGGCAGGGCTGATCGGCGCCGAGTCGCGCGACATCGTCTGGACCTCCGGCGCCACCGAATCCAACAACCTCGCAATCAAGGGCGCAGCCCTGGCGGCGCAGAAACGCGGCAAACACCTCATCACCGTACAGACCGAACACAAGGCCGTGCTCGACACCATGGCCTGGCTGGAGAAACAGGGTTTCGAGGTCAGCTACCTCGCGCCGCTGAGAAACGGCCTGCTTGACACCGAAGCCTTCCGCGCCGCTTTGCGGCCCGACACCGTGCTCGCCTCGGTGATGCTGGTCAACAACGAGATCGGCGTGATCCAGGACGTCGCCGCGCTCGGCACGATGTGCCGCGCCAACGGCACGCTCTTCCATGTCGACGCCGCCCAGGCCACCGGCAAGGTCGCGATCAACCTCGCGCAGTGGCCGGTGGACATCATGTCGCTGACCGCGCACAAGACCTACGGCCCCAAGGGCATCGGCGCGCTCTATGTGCGGCGCTCGCCGCAGGTCCGCCTCGAATGCCAGATGCACGGCGGCGGCCACGAACGCGGGCTGCGTTCGGGCACGCTGGCCACCCACCAGATCGTCGGCATGGGCGCAGCCTTCCGCATCGCCGGCGAACTGATGGCGAGCGAAGTGCCGCAGCTGAGGCTGCTTCGCGACCGCTTCTGGTCAAAACTGAAAGATCTGCCCGGCGTGCTGCTGAACGGCGACCTCGAACAGCGCATCGCCAACAACCTCAACATCAGCCTCGACATCCCCAACTGCGACTCGCTGGTCACCACGCTCTCCGACATCGCCGTGTCCTCGACCTCCGCCTGCTCCACCGGCGGCGTGTCGCATGTGCTGCAGGCGCTGGGCTCGGACAGCGGCATTGCCGGCAACTCGATCCGCATCACCGTCGGCCGTTTCAACACCGCCGAGGAAATCGACTGGGCGGCGGATTACCTGAGGAAGAAGATCGAGGATTGCCGGGCGGGCCGGCTCGCAGCCTGAACGCTGCCCTAGCGCTGCTGCGGCTTCCGCGCCGCCTCCTGCAGGTGCAGGAAACTGTGGTCGCAGAATCCCGGTTCCGCATGCGCCTGCAGTTCCTCGAACACCGCGTCGGGGTCGCGCAGCACGCGCGAATCGAAGTGCCGCGCGTTCACTGCACCGTAGCTGATGCACATGTCGCTCCGCGCGTCGCGCTCGAGGCAGGCGTAGATCGTCGTCACCGTGTAGAGCCCGGCGCTGCGTTCGATGAAATGCAGGTATTTTTTGCCGCGCAGCATCTGCGCGTCGCGCGCACCTGAACGCCGGGTATCGATGGAACGCAGACGCCCGTACTGGCGCTGGTAATGGGTCAGGGAATTGGATGCACCTTCGACCAGCAGCCGGTTTCCGGTGCCGGGGTCGATTTCATACTGGCGATAAAACGCACAGTGGACCCAGGGGCTGGCGGCGAGGTTCTCGAACTGCGCGACTTCGGACTGCTGGGCCGCCGCAGACCAGGCCACAGCGAGCAGCAGCCAGAAGCAGGTGCCGCGGAAAATGAAGGTGGCCGGCGCGGAGTCCATTTCCGGCCCAGTGTGCACCCGCGCACCGGCACTGTCCACCGCCCGCGCGGCATGCACCGCCGCGGGGCAGTCCCGGCGGCCTTACTTGATCTTGGCCAGGCCGACTTCGGTCAGGATCAGCTTGTACTCGGCGAACTCCTCGTCAAGGCGCTTCCTGGCAGCCTGGGCATTGACGTAGCCGTTGACCCAGAAGTTTTCCTCCATTTCCCTTTTCCAGTCATCGGTCGCCGCCATCGCCGCCAGAACCTTGTCCCAGTAGGCGATCTGCTGCGGCGTCATGCCGCGCGGCCCCATCAGACCGCGCCAGCTGGACGAATCGGCCGGGATGCCCTGGTCGCGCCAGGTCGGGATCGAGGCAAAGTCGCCCCACATGCGCTTCGGCGCGGAAATCGCGATCGTGCGCAGCTTGCCGCTGCGCAGGTGCGTGACCATGTTGCCGAGCCCCGTGTTGACGACATCGACGTGCCCGCCGAGCACCGCGGTGGTCGTCGCCGCGCCGCCGGGGAAAACCACGGTCTTCATGCGCCTGATATCGACGCCCGCGACGCGCAGCGGCGTGATCAGCGTGGTGTGGTTGGCGCCGCCGAGGCTGGTGGAAATGCCGAAGCTGACTGCATCCGGCGCCTTTTTCAGGATGTCGACGAGATCCTTGCCGGTCTTGATGTGTGACTCCGTGCGCACGTTGACACCGAGGTATTCCTCGAACAGCATCGCCAGCGGCGAGAAGGCGGTGTGGTTGTACGGTATCAGTCCGAGGATGTTGTTGCTGATCGAGCCGGTGGTGGCCACGATCATGTAATGGCCGTCGCCCGGATGCTGGTTGAGGTAGTTCAGGCCGATGGTGCCGCTGCCGCCCGGCTTGTTGACGACATTGACCGGCACATCGACCAGCTTGTGCTGGGTCAGTATCTTCGCCACCACGCGGGCCGTGCGGTCAGTCGTGCCGCCGGGCCCGGAGGGCGCGATGATCTCGATGCCACGCTCCGGTTTCCACTGGGCCGACGCCTCCCCGCCCGCCGCTGCCATCACCGCGCAGGCCAGAACCGCCGCGACATTGCGAACCGCCGGAATCCGTATCATGAACCTCTCCTTTATCAGAGTGTGTTTGAAATATAGTATGCCGGAAGCAAAACACATTCCAGCTATACTCGTCGCGCATCCTGCAGCAGAGCGGAAAACTCCATCTCCGCAGATCACGCCACGACAGCCACGATACGGACCTTCAGCATGGGCATGACCGCCGCCGAAAAAATACTCGCCAGAACCAGCGGCAAATCCGCGGTCAGGGCGGGTGACATCGTTTACCCGAAACCCGATTTCGTGATGATCCACGATGGCGTGGTGCGCGGCGCGAAGGAGGAACTCGATGCGCTGGGCATCGACCGCGTCTTCGATCCCGAACGCGTGCTGATGGTCACCGACCACGACGTTGTTTATGTCAATGACCGCGCCGCAGCGCGCGGCGCCTTCAACCGCGAGGCCGCGAAAGCCTGGGGTATCAAACATTTCTTCGATGCCGGACGCGGCGGCCACGGCCACATCTTCCCCACCGAACGCGGCTGGGTGCTGCCCGGCACGCTCTACTTCGACAACGACCGCCACTGCACCAATGCCGGCGGCATCGGCGCGCTGGCGATCCGCATGGGCACGGAAATCAACCGCGTGCTGGCCACCGGCACCAACTGGACGCCGGTGCCGAAGTCGGTGAAGCTGACGATCAAGGGCAAAATGCAGCCCGGCGTGTTCGCGCGCGACCTCGGTTTCGTGATCGGCAAACATCTCGCGCCGGACGGTGCCTTCGGCGTCGACATCGACTACCGGGTGCTGGAATTCGCCGGCGAACTTGACCAGTTCAGCCTCGCCGCCCGCATTTCCCTGTGCAGCACGCCGACCGAGATGCGCGCCATCGGCGTGTTTTTCCCGCCGTCGGCGGAGATACTCGACTACGCGAAACAGCGCGCACGGCGGCCGTTCACGCCGGTCTATCCGGATGCCGACGCCGTTTACGACGCCAGTGTCGAGCTCGACGTCAGCACGCTGAAACCGCAGGTCGCCCTGCCCGGCGGCCCGCACAAGGCCGCCGATCTCGCCAGCGTCGCAGGCACGCCGGTGAGCCATACCTACATCGGCTCCTGCGGCTCGGGCATGTACGAAGACCTGGAAATCGCGGCCTCGATCCTCAAAGGCAAAAAGCTCGCCTACGGCGTGCGCATGATCGTGGTGCCCGGCTCCGAGGATTCGACGCGGCGAATGACGCGCGAAGGCCTGCTCGACATTTTCCACGACGCCGGCGCGATGGTGATTCCGGCCGGCTGCGGTCCCTGCGCCAGCGGCCGCACCGGACTGATCGATGCCGGTGAAACCTCGATCTCCACCGCAGTTGCCAACGGCACCGGACGTTTTGGTGCGAAGGACGCGCAGCTCTACCTCGGCAGCCCCGCCACCGTGGCCGCCTCCGCGGTGACCGGGCGCATCACCGACCCGCGGGAATTCCTGCCGGCCTAGTTGACCATGGAAGACCACCTGATTACGCTCGACGCCTTTTGCCGGTGGAAACACGCATGGGAATGACCGCGGTTGAAAAGGTGCTCGCCGCAAAAAGCGGCCGCACCTCGGTGAAACCGGGCGACGTGGTGTCGCCCGATCCGGATTTCATCATGATCCACGACGGCGTCGTCATGGGCGCCAAGCGCGAGCTGGACGGCCTCGGCATCACCACGCTCGCCGCACCCGACAAGGTGCTGATGGTCACCGACCACGACGTGATCTACGGCAGTGCCCGCGCGGCCGAACGCGGCGCCTTCAACCGCAAGGCCGCGGCGGCCTGGGGTGTGAAGAACTTTTTTGATGTCGGCCGCGGCGGCCACGGCCACATCTTCCCGATGGAATCGGGCATCCTGCTGCCGGGCATGTTCTATTTCGACAACGACCGCCACGCCACCAACGCCGGCGCGATCGGCGCCTTCGGCTTCCGCATCGGCAGCGAGATCAGCCGCGTGCTTGCCACGGGCACCAACTGGGTGATGGTGCCGAAAACCGTACGGCTCACGCTGCGCGGGCAACTGAAGCCCGGCGTGCACGCGCGCGACATCGGCTTCCGTTTCGCCGCACTGCTGAAACAGGGCGGACTGGCGGCCGACCTCGACTACCGCGTACTCGAATACGCCGGCGACCTCGAACAGTTCGACCTCGCCTCTCGCGCAGCACTGTGCTCGACCCCGACCGAGATCCGCGCCTACGGCGTGTTCGTGCCGCCCTCGGAAGCCATCCTCGAACACGCGCGCTCAAAGGCGCAGCGGCCCTTCGCGCCGGTGTATTCCGACCCGGACGCGCAGTACGACGCCGACCTGAAGATGGACATCTCCGCACTGGAACCGCAGGTGTCGCTGCCGGGCAGCGTCGAGAATGCGGTGGACGTTTCGGAAATCGAGGGCCTGCCCGTCGACCACGCCTTCATCGGCTCCTGCGGCTCGGGCATGTGGGAAGACCTGGTCGCCGCGGCGAACATCCTCAAGGGCCGCCGCCTCGCGCCCAACGTGCGGCTGTTCGTCGCGCCGGGTTCCGAGGAGACCAACCGCCGGCTCGCGGCCGAAGGCCTGCTCGGCATCTTCATCGAGGCCGGCGTGGTGATGCTGCCGCCGGGCTGCGGCCCCTGCAACGACGCGGTGGTCGGCCCGGTGCATTCCGGTGAAGTCTCGATCTCCACCGCGACCAACAACAACGCCGGGCGCTTCGGTGCGAAGGACGCGAAACTGTACCTGGGCAGCCCGGCGACTGTCGCCGCTTCGGCGGTGACGGGCAAGATCACTGATGCCCGCACGCTGGCATGACACGGAGCAACACGAAATGAGCGAATTCCAATGGATCCTCAAAGGCCGCTGCTACAAGCTCGGCCATGACGTCTGGCACGCCGGCGGCGTGGTACCGAACTGGGTCATCACCGGCCGGCATTTCGACCCCAAGGACATCATCCCGCACCTGTTCGAGGAAACCGACCCCGGCTTCCACACCCGCTGCAAACCCGGCGACATCATCGTCACCGGGAAGAACTTCGGCATGGGCCCGAAAATGAACGGCTACATCGCGATGCAGGCGCTGGGGCTGGGCCTGGTCTGCGAATCGATGCCCTTCCTCGCCTACCGCGCGGCGATCGGCTGCGGCGTGCGAGTGATGACCGACTGCGTCAACGTGCTCGACCTGTGCGAGACCGGCGATGAGCTGGAAGTCAATTTCCGTGACGGCTTTTTCATCAACCACACGAAAGACTTCCGCCGCGAATATCCGCCGGTACCCGACGCGCTGATGGAAATCGTCGAGCTCGGCGGCAACGCCGGCTGGTTGAAGGACTGGCAGGAAAAACGCCGGGCAGGCGCGGTTTGACGCAGCGGCTCAACGAATACGGCCAGCCGGTCGGTTTTCCGGTTGACGGTTGGACACCGCCGCCGCTGCCGCCGCGCACGGTTCTGGAGGGACGTTACTGCCAGCTCGAACCGCTGGATGCCGGCCGCCATGCCGTGCAGTTGCACGAGGCCAACAGCCTGGAACCCGACAGTCGTGGCTGGACCTACATGGGTTACGGGCCTTTCGCGACGGAAGCCGACTACCGCACCTGGGTCGAGGCGCAGTCCGGACGCGACGATCCGCGCTTCTACGCGATCATCGACCGCAGCAGCGGCAAGGCCGGCGGCATGGCCTCCTACATGCGCATCGACCCCGCCAACGGCTGCATCGAGGTCGGCGGCATCAAGCTGACACCGCTGGTCTCGCGCAAGCCGGCGATGACCGAGGCCATGCACCTGATGATGAAAAACGCCTTCGCTCTCGGTTACCGCCGCTACGAATGGAAATGCGATGCGCTGAACCTGCCCTCGCGCGCGGCCGCGCAGCGCTTCGGTTTTTCCTTCGAGGGCATTTTCCTGCAGGCCGTGATCTACAAGAACCGCAACCGCGACACCGCCTGGTTCTCGATCACCGACCGTGAGTGGCCGGCGATCCGCGCCGCGCATGAACGCTGGCTGGCGCCGGAAAACTTCGATGCCCGGGGACGACAGAAGACGAGCCTGTCGGCGCTGACGGCGCCGCTGCTGCGGGCGCGGGACTGACGCACGGCCCATCACCACATCTGTCATTCCGGCCAAGCGCAGCGCGCGCCGGAATGAAAATAGTAATAACTATTTGTTTTTATTGGTATTTTTACGCTGCGCCCGCAGAAGCGCCGCAGCAACGATGCGTTTCAGCGCATCGCCATAAGACACCCCGGCGAAACAGAGATTGTTGCCCATCGCATGCGGATGCAGGTCGGGATTGGCATTCGCCTCAAGGAACACGATGCGTCCGTCCGGCGTCAGCCGGTAATCGACACGGCCGTAGTCGCGCAGCTTCAGCGCATGGAATATCGCGCGGCTCGCGGCTTCGACATCGCGCTGCAGGTTGCGCGACAGCTTCGCCACGCGCCAGCGAACACGCCAGCGGCTGCGATAGGCGCCGTCGTTCTTCAGCTTGTACGAGGCGAAGGTCGGCGCGCCGCGCCCGCGACGGCCGATCACCAGTTCCACCGCCGGCATCACCTCGGGTTCGTTGCCGAGCAGCGCGACGTAGAGGTCGCGGCCCTCGATGAACTCCTCGCAGATCAGCGGCGCCGCCACGCGTTTGCGCAATACACGCACGCGCTGCGCCAGTTCCCTTTCGTTTTTCACCAGAGAATTGCCGCGCACCTCGTCGGAACCGTCGCCGAACTGCGGCTTGACGATCAGCGGATACGGCACGCGCGGATTGCGGATCGGGCCTTTCGGCGGAATCACGAAATGCCGCGGCACGCCGACGCCGAGATCGGCGGCGATGTGCTTGGACAGCGCCTTGTCTCGGGCGAGCCTCAGGCCGGACAGGCCGGTGCCGGTGTAGCGAATGTTCAGCAGATCGAGCAGGCCGGCGATCGCGGCATCCTGGCGGCGGTCGCCGTCGACGCATTCGGTCAGGTTGAACACCAGCCGCGGCTTCAGCGCGCGCAGCTCGGCGATCACCGGATCCACCTCGGCATCGAAAGGCACGACGGTGACCTGCAGCCGCTGCGCGCGCAACTCGTCAAGAAGATAGGCCTCGACGCTGCTGCGTTCCGGCACAAAACGGCCATTGCTCCTGCGCTCGCCGGCTTCGGCATCGACCAGCAGGACGATGTCGCAGCGCGCCTTGCCGGCGGCGGCATCTTTGCCGGCGGCGGCATTTTTCTTCGGCATTGCCATGCGCCGATTCTAACAGCGCATAAAACTCAGATGACCTGCCCCGCTCGGAACAGCCCGCGCGGCAGGCCGTGCATGCGCTCAAATCCGTCGCGCGTGATGCGCAGCAGCTCGCCGGTCTGCACGCCGGAACGCTTGGACTCATCGGCCTCGGTGGTCACCGGATTGGGCTGCACGACGATTGTCATGTTCTCCTCCAGTATCATCTGCGGCAGCGCGCGGCCGGCCATGCGGCTCCTGCTGCCGATGATCGGCTGGAAATAACCGCCGCCGAAACCGTGTACCAGGTCATCGCAGATGCTGTAGCCGTTGCGTTCGATCAGCGCTGTCGCATCAAGGATATCCTCCATCGTCGCGCCATGGCGCAGCACCGCGGTCACCGCGTCGAAAGTCGCCTCCGCGGTCGCGTGCAGCTCGCGGTAACGCGGCGTCGCTTCGGCCCCGACCGTGAAACTGCGCAGCACCTGGCCCGGATAGTCCCACCAGTACGCCGACAGCTCGCAGGTCACGATGTCCCCGGCGCGCACCCTGCGCGTTGACGGCAGCTGCGGCGGCACGAAAAGATGCGGCGCGTCCATCGCGGTGACGCCGATGTAGTGGATCATCGTTGTGCCGCCGATGCCGACATAGGCGCTCTCCACCAGCGCCGCCAGTTCGCGCTCATCCATTCCCGGACGCGTGCCGGCAACCAGCGCCCGCATGCCGGCATCGGACAGCGCGGCGCCGATGCGCAGCCAGTCGATTTCCTCCTCCGACTTGCGCATGCGCAACTGCGTGTACCCGGCATCCAGCAACACCATGTCGAAAGCCGCTTCGAGCTGGCGGTATTTGGAAACCACCAGCGGACCGATGAGTCCGACACGTTTCGCGCCACGCTGCCTGAGCGCTTCCACCGTCAGCGCGATTCCGTGGTGCTGCCCCCAGCGCACATCGACGCCGCGCGCCAGCCGGCGCGCCAGCGGCACATGGTTATGCCACTCCATGTGCATCAGCATCGGCTCGCCGGGCCTGAACAGCACGTAGGCTTCCGCCGTGCCGGGCCAGCCGGTGACCCACTGCGGCGCGTTGCCGGCGCGGTGATCGGTCACCACCAGCAGATGGTCGCAACCGTGTTTGTCCATCAGGCCGGCCAGCGCCGCGTGGCGGCGCGCGTATTCGGCTTCGGAAAAGCGCGGATATTCCTGCTGCAGGATCGCCTGCAGCCGCGGCTCCAGTGCCGGCGGAACCCGGGGTGCCGGGGTGTTCAATATTCAGCCCTCCAAAAAAACGGGCGGCCCTGGAATCAGACCGCCCGCGATGCCGTGAACAGAATGCCTATTGCGGTTTGATGCCCGCCGCCTTCAGCACCGTGGCGCCGGTCGCGATCTCGCTGCGCACGAACTTGGCGAACTGTGCCGGCGTCATTTCCATCGGCTCGTTGCCGAGCGCGGCCAGCTTGCCCTTCAGGCCGGGATCGTTGCCGGCCTCACGGATC
Source organism: Burkholderiales bacterium (assembly GCA_019635015.1). Taxonomy (GTDB): domain Bacteria; phylum Pseudomonadota; class Gammaproteobacteria; order Burkholderiales; family SG8-41. The sequence continues at coordinate 61,699 of JAHCAG010000017.1, forward strand.
GAATTGGCGATCTTGGTGATGATCGGCTGCGGCACGCCGGTCGGCGCCCAGATGCCGAACCACAGCGAGAACTCGAAGCCCGGAACGCCGGATTCGGCGATGGTCGGCACATTGGGCAGGTTGCTGCTGCGCTTGCCCGTGCTCACCGCCAGCGCCCGCACCCGGTTCGACTGCACATGCGGAATCGCGGTCGATATTGGCGCGAAGTAGAAATCCACGCGGTTGCCGAGCACGTCGCCAAGCGCCTCCGCCGAACCCTTGTACGGCACGTGGTTCAGGTCGATTTTCGCCATCAGCTTCAGTTTCTCGAGGTTCAGGTGTGTGCCGCTGCCGACGCCTGCCGAGGCAAAATTCAGCGTGCCCGGCTTGGCCTTGGCGGCATTGATCAGGTCCTGCACCGATTTGAAGGCCGTGCTCGGGTGGGTCACCATCACATTGGGCTGCTGCGCCAGCGGGCCGATGTCGACGAAGTCCTTGAGGGTGTCGTACGGCAGCTTGGCATAGAGAGAAGGATTGACCGTGTGGCCCGAGGAATGCATCAGCAGCGTGTAGCCGTCGGGATTGGCCTTGGCGGCGATGGCGCCGGCGATGGAGCCACCCGCGCCCGGACGGTTGTCCGCCAGCACGGTCTGACCCCACATCTCCGTCCACTTCTGGGTATAAAGCCGGCCGACGATGTCGGTGGCGCTGCCCGGCGGAAATGCCACGATGAAACGCACCGGCTTGGTCGGAAAATCCGCTGCAAACGCCTGCGTCGCGCAGACGGCCAGCGCGGCGATTGACCACTTTGCCACTGTCTTCATGTTCCCCTCCTCCTGGGTAATTGAGTTTTTGAAACCCTCGTTCAGAGCCCGTCGCCGATATTCACGTTTTCCGGCTTGAGCTCGATGCCTGAAGCCTTCGCCTGCAGCAGCAGCAGTTGCGAGAAGTCCTGATCATACCCGTGCCCGATGAGGGTTTGCACCAGATCGCGCGTGACGGCGGTCGTCGGCATCGGCACCCCGTGGGTGCGGCCGGCGGCCAGCCCGAGATCGATGTCCTTGCGCAGCAGCTCCGGGGTGAAGGTCACGTGGAAATCGAGGTTCGACAGCGCCGGGGTCTTGTAGGTGGTGAACATCGAACCCATCACGCTCTTGTTGAGGAAGTCGAGGAAGGCGTGACGCTGCATGCCGGTCTTCTCGGCCAGCACTGTGATTTCGCACAGGTTCTGGATCACCACGCCGAGCATCACGTTGTGGCAGATCTTGGCGATGCGCGACAGCTCGCCGTCGCCGACATAGGACACGCCGCGGCCGATGGCTTCCAGGTACGGCGTCACCGTGTCAAAGGCATCCTGCGGGCCCGAGGCAACCACGGTCAGCTTGCCGGCCTTGATCACCTTGGCATTGCCCGACACCGGTGCCGCCAGCAATTTGATGCCCTTCTCGGCCAGCTTGGCGCGGATCTCCGCCGATTCCTCCAGCGAGATCGAGGTGCTGTCGACGATGATCTTCGGCTTGCCGCCGGCAGACATCACGCCATTCGGTCCGAACAGCACTTCCTTGACGTCCTTGCCGGTCGATACCATCGTGAACACGATGTCACAACCGGCAAGATCGGTCAGCTTGTCGGCCACCTTGGCGCCGGATTTCGCCAGCGGCTCGGCCTTCGACTTCGTGCGGTTCCAGACGGTGATATCACAGCCGGCCTTTGCCAGCCGCTCCGCCATCGCGTAACCCATGCGTCCGATGCCGATCCAGCCCAGTTTGTGTTTTTTCATGTCTGCCATGTCGATGATTCCTTGAGATTGAAAATTGCGGGATTCAGGCTTCCAGCGCCTGCACCCAGTTGCGGGTTTCGAGTGCGTTTTTCACCTCGGCGAGGAAGGCCGCCGAGTAAGAGCCGTCCACCGCGCGGTGGTCAAAACTCTGCGCCAGCACGCCGACCGGGCGGATGGCGATCGAGTCGCCGCCTTCGGATTCGACCACCACCGGCTTCTTGCGGATGCCATCGGCGGACAGGATCGCCACCTGCGGCTGGTTGATGATCGGCGCAGTGATCACCGTGCCGAAGGCGCCGTTGTTGGTGATCGTGTAAGTGCCCTCGGTCATCTCGTCGGGACGCAGCTTGCCGGCACGCGCACGCGACGCCAGATCGTTGATCTCTTTCGCGATCTGCGGCAGCGACTTCGACGGCACGTCCTTCAGCACCGGCACCACCAGTCCGTCGAAGTTGAGGTCGACCGCGATGCCGATGTTGATCCGGCGGTGAAGGGTAAGGCCGTCACCCGACAGGCTGGCATTGAGCTTCGGAAACTTGCCCAGCGCAATCGACACCGCGCGCACGATGAACGGCAGGTAGGTCAGCGAAAAACCCTCGCGCGCCTTCCACGCCGCGCCATGGGCGGCGCGCGCCTGGTCGACCTTCAGGAAATCGGCCTCGACCACCTGCAGCACATGCGGCGAGGTCTGCCAGGACTTCGCCATGTTCTCGGCGACGCGTTTGCGGACGCTGTTGAAGGCCAGGGTCTGGCCGGACTGCACCGGGGCAGGTGCCGGAGCCGGACGCGCCGACGGCGCTGCCACAGCAGCCGGCTGCGCGCCTCGGCCCGCGATATATCCGATGACGTCCTCGCGGGTGATGCGGCCGTCGCGGCCGGTGCCGCGGATGTCGGCGGGATTCAGATGGTGCTCGGCAACCAGTCGCCGCACCACCGGCGACAGCCGCTCGGCCGGATCGACCCGCGAACGACGGGGCTGCGTTGATGCCGCTGCCGCCGTCGCTGCAGGAGCCGTTGCCGGCGCCGCAGATTTTGCCGCAGCAGCAGACGCAGACTGCACGGCACCCGCCTCGCGGATCACCGCCAGCGTGCTGCCAACCTTGGCCACGACACCTTCGGCGACGACGATCTCTGCAATCACGCCGGCCACCGGCGACGGAATCTCGGTGCTGACCTTGTCGGTTTCGACGTCGAACAGCGTCTCGTCGGCCTTCACGCTGTCGCCGACCTTCTTGTACCACTTGGTGACTGTGCCTTCGGCAACCGTTTCGCCGAGCTGCGGCATGATGATGTCCATCGTCCGCCCCTGCTCAGTCAATCTTTTCCACGATCTCGCGCACGATGCGCTCGACCGACGGAATGGTGTTGTCCTCCAGCCGGTCGGCCGAGGGCAACGGGATGTGCGGCGTGGTGATGCGGATGATCGGGCCGTCGAGTTCCCAGAAACACTCGTCGGCGATGATCGAGGCAATTTCCGCGCCCCAGCCGCAGAGCCGCGGGTTTTCCTCGACGGTGACCAGGCGGCCGGTCGCCGCGACTTCGGCGAGGATGGTCACCGTGTCCAGCGGCACCAGCGAACGCACATCGACCACGGTGCAGGAAATGCCGTGTTCCTTCTCGAGAATCTCCGCGGCGGCCAGCGCGCGGTGCACCATCAGGGCGAGTGCCACGATGGTGCAGTCCCTGCCCCGGCGCAGCACGCGCGCCTTGCCCAGCTCGTCGACATGTTCGCCGTCGGGCACCTCGCCCTTCATCGGATACAGCGACTTCTGCTCGAACACGATCACCGGGTCCTCATCGCGCACCGCTGCGGCGATCAACCCCTTGACGTCGGCGGGGAACGCCGGCGCAACGACCTTGATGCCCGGAATCATCATCGCCCAGTTCTCCACCGACTGGGAATGCTGGGCACCAAAACGCGAGCCCGCGCCGTTGGCGGTGCGGATCACCAGCGGCATCTGCACCTGGCCGTTGGTCATGTAGCGCGACTTGGCGATCTCGTTGGCCACGATATCCCAGCACACCGCCAGAAAATCGGAAAACATGATTTCGGCAATCGGCCGCAGACCCGTCATCGCCGCGCCCATGGCCGCGCCGAGGATCGCCTGCTCCGAAATCGGCGTGTCGCGTACGCGTTTCGGCCCGAATTTATCGAGCAGGCCGACCGTGGCCTTGAACACGCCTCCGGCATGCGCCACGTCCTCGCCGAGAAACACTACGCGCTCGTCGCGCGCCATTTCCTGGGCGATGCCTGCAGCCACCGCGTCGCGGTAGGTCAGTTCCGCCATGACGCACCTCCGTCGGCCCAGACATGCTCGAAGATGCCGTCCAGCGACGGCGGCGCCGAAGCCTTGGCCACCTCGGTCGCCTCGTTCACCTGCTGCATCACTTCATCCTCGATGTCTTTCAGAGTGGCCTCGACCATACCGAGGCCGAGCAGCCGCTCGCGGTAGATCTTGATCGGGTCGCGTTCCAGCCATTTCTCCAGCTCGCCCTCCGGCCGGTATTTGGCCGGATCGGCGCGCGAATGGCCGGAATGACGGTAGGTCATGCACTCGATCAGCGCAGGCCCGCCGCCCTTGCGCGCGCGGGCCATGTATTTCGTTGCCGTGCGGTAGACCGCGTCGGCATCGTTGCCGTCGACGACGATCTTCTCCAGGCCATACGCGGATGCACGGTCGGCTGCCGGATGCTCGACCGCGGTCACCGCGCTGATCGGCGTGTATTCCATGTAGAGATTGTTTTCGCAGACGAAGATCACCGGCAGCTTCCAGATCACCGCGAAGTTGAGCGCCTCGTGGAAGGCGCCGATATTGGTGGTGCCGTCGCCGAAGAAACACACCGACACCTGTTCGGTGCCGCGGTACTGCGCACTCCAGGCCGCGCCGGCAGCCACCGGAAGATGGGCGCCGATGATCGCGTAGGAACCCATCGCGCCCTTGGACACGTCGGTCAGGTGCATCGAACCGCCCTTGCCGCCCAGCAGTCCGCATTCGCGCCCCATCAACTCGCCGAGCACGCCGCTCATCGATGCGCCGCGCGCCAGCGTGTGGGCATGGCCGCGGTAGGTGCAGAAGGTGTAGTCGTCCGGACGCATCGCCACGCCGAAGGCAGCGGCGATCGCCTCCTGCCCCAGTGACAAATGGCTGGTGCCCTTGATCAGGTTCTGCAGGAACAGGTCGTAGGCGCGTTTTTCGCACAGCCGCAGTTCGAGCTGCATGCGGAATAGCTGCAGCCGGATGTCGCTGCCGATGTCGTCGTCCGCGGAAGCGGCGGATTTTTTCGGTTTCACTGTGGCGTCCATTTCAGTATTTGTTGGCGATCGGCAGTTCCTGCGCCGGGAACAGCGTGATGACTTTCGCGCCGTCGGGGGTCAGCACTACCTCCTCCTCAATGCGCGCCGCGGATACGCCGTCCTTCGCGGGACAGAAGGTTTCCACCGCGAACACCATGCCGGCCTTGAGTTCGTACGGGTCCTTGAAGGAATTGAGCCGCGAGATCAGCGGCCGCTCGTGCAGGCCGAGGCCGAGGCCGTGGCAGAAGTTGAGGCCGAAGGCCGCCATCTCGGTTTCGAAACCGATGTCGGTGCATTTCGGGAAGGCGCGCGCGACCTCGTCGGTCGACACCCCCGGCTTCAGCATCGCGATCGCATCATCCATCCAGCGCCGCGCGCGCTTGTAGGCGTCGTGCTGCGCCGGCGTCGCGCTGCCGACGGTGAAGGTGCGGTAATAACAGGTCTTGTAGCCCATGTACGACTGGATCAGGTCGAAATAGGCCTGGTCGCCGGGGCGGATCAGCCGGTCGGTGAAGTTGTGCGGATGCGGGCTGCAGCGCTCGCCGGCAATCGCATTCACCGCCTCCACGCAGTCCGAACCCATTTCGTAGAAACGCTTGGTCGCGTGGGCCACGATCTCGCTCTCGCGGATGCCCGGCTTCAGCATTTCGTAGATGTCCTGGTAGACGCCGTCGCCCATCGCCGCCGCCATGTTGAGCAGCGTGATCTCGTCGTAACTCTTGATCTCGCGCGCATCGAGCATGACCTGCTGGCCGTCCATGACCTTCAGGCCGAGCTTCTGCAGCGCGAACAGGAAGGGCGGCTCGACGACATCGATGCCGATCGGCATGTCGGCGACGCCTTCCTGCTTCAGGATGTCGTAAATCTCCTTCGCCGCCTGCTCGAACAGCCCGACCTTCGGCGACACCGCGCCACGCAGGCCGGCGAGGCCGGGGATGCAGTGGTTGGTCGGCAGCCAGGGCGCGTAGAGCTTGTGGTGGCGCACTGCCGAACCGAAGTCCCAGACCCAGGGCTCGCCGTTGCCGGTCAGCAGGCACCAGCGCGTCAGCTTGTCGCGCGCCCACTCGCCGATCACCGTGCTCGAGATGTAACGCATGTTGATCTGGTCGAACACCAGCAGCGCGCCGAGCTTCGACTTCTTCAGCGCGTTGCGCGTGCGCGCAAGTCGGTACTCGTGGAGCCGCCGGAAATCGACGCGCTCCTCGAAATCCACCTGCATGCGGCCCGGCGCCTGCAGCGGACGGTCCCAGCGGTGATTCGGATTCGCGGGGTCGAACAGACCGTCGGGCGCCGAGGAGACGCGTTTCTTCGGGTCGATCGCCGAAGCTTTGACCAGCTTCGGCTCGACCTTTTTCGGTTTACGGGCCATTACAAAATCTCCAATAAAATCAAATACTTATAAATCAGTCTGCCTTGATGCCGGAAGCCTTGATGATCGGCGTCCATTTCGCCAGCTCGCTTTTGACATAGGCCTGCAGTTCTTCCGGCGTCGTCGGCGACGCAATCGCGCCCCGCTGCAGCAACGAGGCCTTGACCTCTTCCGAGGCGAGGATGCCGGTGATCTCCTTGTGCAGCTTGGCCACGATCGGCTTCGGTACCTTCGCCGTCGTGAACAAGCCGAACCACAGTTCGGCTTCCATGCCGGCGAGGCCGGCTTCGGTCGCGCTGGGAATGTCGGGCGCGCCCGGGAAACGGTCCTTGCCCGATACCGCCAGCGCGCGCACCTTGCCCGACTTTAACTGCGCATAGGCGGTGACCGGCGACAGGAAGGAAATCTGGGTCTCGCCGGACAGTATCGAGGTCAGCGCGAAGCCGGCGCTTTTGTACGGCACGTGCTGCACATTGACCTTGGCCACCTGCTTGAACAGCTCGCCGGTCAGATGGCTCACCGTGCCGTTGCCGGCCGAGGCATAGGACAGCTGTTTCTGCTTCGCCAGTGCCACCAGTTCGGGAACGTTTTTCGCCGGCACTGAGGGATGCAGCACCAGCACCGTGACGCCGCTGGCGGTCTTGGTGATCGGCGAAAAATCCTTCAGCGGATCATAGGGCAGGTTTTTGTAGAGGGATACCGCGCTGACCATCGGACCGGCATGCCCCATCATCAGCGAATAACCGTCAGGCGTCGCCTTCGCGACCACTTCCGCAGCAAGCGTGCCGCCGGCGCCGGCGCGGTTGTCGACCACCACGGGCTGGCCCCAGCGCTCGGAGAGGCGGTGGCCGATATAACGCGACAGATAGTCGGCGGTGCTGCCCGCGCCCTGCCCCATGATGCGGATCGGCTTCGACGGATACTTGTCCGCCGGTTCCGCCGCCCACGCGGGCATTGCCAGCAGCGCCGCGCCCACCACAATGCCTTGCACTCCGATTTTCAGCGAACTCATGCTTTCTCCTCCGGTAGCCGGGTCAATGGGAACGGGATCACAGTCCCGCTTTGTTCTGGTACGACAGATCCATGTATTTTGCGGGCGCGCCCTTCGGCACCTGCAGGCCCTCGGCCTGCCAGTAGACATCGATCACCTGCTGCAGGCCGGCGGCGTCAATGGACGGCAGCGGCTTGGCGACAAAGGCATCGAAGGCCTTGTTCGCCAGCGCCGGCGCGATGTTGAGCCGCGGAGGCAGCAGCGCAATCGCCGCCTCCTTGTTCGCCGCATCCTTCAGCCAGTGGCAGGCGCCGCGGAAGGCGCGGATGAAAGCGGTCAGGCGATCGCCGTTTTTTTCCGCCCAGGCACGGCGGCAGGCCGCCACCGAGCCGGGATAGGTCGGAAAAAACTGCGTCGTCGCGCCGAGCGAAGCAAAACCCAGCGCAAACAGGTTGCGGTCGAAGGGCGGATTGAGCCAGCTCGCCACGCACTGCCCGGACTTGAGGGCATCGAAACGTTCCTGCGAACCGCCGATCTCGACAAAGCGGTAGTCGGCCTTCGACAGGTCGTTGTCGGCGAGCAGCCGGCGCAGCAGCAGCGCATAACCGGTATTGGCGCCATCGACGGCAATGTCGCGGCCCTTCAGATCGGCAAAACCCTTGATGTCCGCGGCCACCACCAGCGACAGCTCCGGCGCATGCCCCTGGGCCATCACGATGCAAAGGTCGCTGCCGGTCTCGACGGCGCGCACCACGTGGTCGGACTGCTGGAACCCGATGTCGTAACCGCCGCTGCGCAGTTGCTCGAGCTGGTGATTCGACGAACCGGTCAGCGTGACCTCGACGGCGACGCCTTCATGCTCGAACAGCCTGCGGCCCTGGGCCACGTACAGCGGCCAGGCATTGACCCCTTCGGAGATGACGGCCAGCCGGATCGGCGCCGAAGCTTCTGCGGACATGTCCCCTCGCTCGGTATTTTTTCGGTGTCGTGCTGGCGGGTATTCAGGTCGCGGCGACCGGCCAGACGAAGGCCACCGGATGCCGGGCATCCTAGCCGCCGCTCAACCAATAGTCAATCATTTAGCCATATTGGTTGATTCAGACAACTCGGCAGATGCCGGTAGATTGCGCAGCGCACAAGAGGAGAAATCCGCAACGATCACCCAAGGGGGCATAGTCCATGGTTGGAAGTCGAGACCACCAATTGAACCAATTGACCCGATTGGTAAGACCATGCACAATCCGCCGCACGCCATGACTGCCATGATCACGAACCGCCCCTCAAACATCCCACCGGTCCGCCGCAACGGCAGGCGCGACAGCACCCAGGACATCCGCGCCTACCTGCTCGAAGCCGTGGCCCAGGGCGCCGTCGGCCCCGGCGGCAAGCTGCCGACCGAACGTGAACTGGCGGCGCGTTTCGACCTGCCGCGCAACACCGTGCGCAAGACCCTGGCCCAGCTGGAAGCCGAGGGCACGATCACCCGCCATGTCGGCCGCGGCACCTTCCTCGCCGACACCGGCGGCTTCCCCGCCGACAGCGTCACCCACACCAGTCCGGCCGAATTGATGGAAGCGCGCATGCGGCTGGAACCGGCAATGGCCGAACTGATCGTCACCAACGCCACGCCGGCTGATTTCGACCGCATGGAAACCTGCCTCGACCGCGCCGAACGCGGTGCGACGCTGGACGACTTCGAAGTCTGGGACGCCGCGCTGCACCAGGCGCTCGCGGCCGCCACCCACAACCGTTTCGTCACCCGCGTCTTCGACATGGCCACTGCAGTACGCCACCAGACCGAGTGGGGCAAGCTGAAAGACCGCGTGGTGACCCCGGAGCGCCGCCTGAAATACCAGGAAGAACACCGCATGATCGTCGATGCGCTGAAGGCGCGCGACGCCGACCGCGCCCGCGCCGCCATCCTCGCCCACCTGCAGCACGCGCGCCGCAACCTGTTCGGGTTTTAAGCCGTGCTGCAGTAGACTTCCGCCATGGAAGTCTCCCTTGCCTCCGCCGTCGTCATCCTGCTGCTGGTGATGGACCCGCTCGGGAACATCCCGCTGTTCGTCTCGCTGCTGAAGAATGTCCCGCCGGAGCGGCGCAACCGCGTGATCCTGCGCGAATGCGCGATTGCCTTCGCGCTGCTGCTGTTTTTCGTGTTTTTCGGCCGCTGGATACTCGCCCTGCTCGGACTCTCCGACGCCTCGCTCAACATCGCCGGCGGCGTGATCCTGTTCCTGATCGCGCTGCGCCTGGTGTTCAAGCATCCCGAAGGCGTGTTCGGCGCCGATGCGCTCGATGCCGAACCCTTCATCGTGCCGCTGGCGATCCCCTCGATCGCCGGCCCTTCGGCCATTGCCACGGTGATCCTGCTGGTGTCGCGTGCCCCCGAACGCATGGCCGACTGGATCCTCGCACTGGCCATCGCCAGCGCGGTGACCCTGCTGCTGCTGCTCGCCTCGGCCCCGATTGCCCGCCTGCTCGGCCTGCGCGGGCTGGCCGCCGTCGACCGGCTGATGGGTCTGATCCTCACCGCGATTGCGGTCGAAATGCTGATGAAGGGCATCGAAAGCTTCGTCCGCGGCCTCTAGGCACGCCCCCCCCCCGCTCCCCGCCGGTCCGCATCCGGCACCGAGAAACCCCTTGACACCTCGCAAACCCCGCATGTTGATATCTCCTGCGGGGACGGCACGACGGCGCGCTTTACAAAATGATGACAAGGCTTGTCAACAGGGCAGCGGCGGTTTCATGCGGCAGGGGCAAACAGCCGCTAAGTGATTGACGAACATAGGCTTTTGAGGACTTGCCAAACGACATCACAACTATTTGTTTTTATTGATATTTTCACCAGTTTCCCCGTGCAGAAATCCGCCCCAAAAAAATTTTTACGCCGGCATCCCGGCAATCCGCCGCCCGACATGGCCCATACGCTCACCATTCCGGTGCACGCCGTCAAAAATCATTCACAATTTCTGTGGATATCTCTGTGAACAAGGCCAAAAAAGCGTTATCGAAAATGCCTCACGCCCGGGACAAGGTTAGATTGCCTATTTTTTTGGCAACCAGCCTCATGCCGGCGCTGCTGGCCGCACTGGCCTGCATTTATTGCGATGCAATCGCGGCAACTCCGGATTTCCGCGTCGAGGACCGCAGCACTCTCCGGATGCCATCAACGGCCGCGACCAACGGTCAGCACACACTGACGCTGACGCTCGCCAACATCGGCGGCTGGAACGACACCGGGATCACCGCAGCCGTCACCACGGCGGCCGGCATCCTTGCACAATGCGGTCTGCGCCTTGCCGAAGCCGAACTGCTGCGCATCCGCGTGCCCGCCAGCCACCGTGATTTCGACACACCGCGCTCGCTCGAACTCGCGCGTGCGCTGCCATTGCGCAAACCGGCCATCTACTTCGCCGCCGGCACCCGCCAGCGGCCGGCCTTCGACGCCGAGGCCATCGGCCGCGGCAACAGCCGCACGCGGCCCGAACTCGCCGACACCGTGTGGATCATCCACGGCGCGCGCGACCCCGGCATCGTCATCGCCCACGAACTGGCCCATGTGCTGATGGACAGCGGCGAACACGACAACACCCCCGGCAACCTGATGGCGGAGGAAACAACGCCGGACAACACGCGCTTGACCCCGGCGCAGTGCGCGCGGATCACCGCCACCGGCACCCGCAACGGACTGCTGCAAGCCGGCGTAGACTGAGAACATGCACCAACCGCCGCAGGGCGCAGGCCCCGAAGGTCCCTGGAATCCCGGACTGCAGTCGCAGATCCCGGAGCCGCTGCTGCACCTTGCCACCATCCACCGCCCGGAGAACGTCACCTCGTCACTGCGCCAGGTGCGCGAACTTGCCGACCTCACCGGACTGCCAATGGAGGATCTGGTCGCGTTCAAGCCGGAGCGGCTGGTGGTGCACGAACTGCTGGCGCGGGTCACCGCCGATTTCAGCATTGAGGACGGCAGCAGGACCGAAGACCTCGGCATCAACTTCCGCCGCACCACCGACGCCATCCTGAGCCGCCACATCGCCCCGCACATGGGCGGTATCCGCGCCGCGCACGAGGCGCTGCGCACGACGCTGTTCAATACCGTCATGCAGCTGATCGGGTCCGGCATGCAGGATGCTCCAGCCGCAGCGCCGGTCCGCGGCGGCTTCTGGGCAAAACTCACCGGCAGGCCTGCACCGCCGGCGGCGGAGGAAACGGAATCACGCGACCTGCGCGCGATCCGCCGCTGGGAAGCCGGCGCGCACGATGCCGCCGACACCCTGCATCGCGCCGCCTGCCAGGCACTGGCGCGCACCGCCGGGGCAATGCACGCGCGCCACGGCCGCATCTGGGGCGATCGCGGCCTGCTCGCCGCGGTCGCCACCGACCTCGCCTGCAACGACTACGGCAGCGAGGAAATCGGCCGCATGATCGATCCGCTGGTACAGCGGGCCGCCGCGGCCGAGGGTTTCCGCCTGCTGCCGGTGCAGACGCTGCCGGTGGTGATGAACACCAAGGGCGCCTCCGCCG
>JAHCAG010000018.1 GCA_019635015.1 Burkholderiales bacterium
TTCGCGCTTTATTTTTTCCACAATGCCAGGGAAACCCTCGCCCGCGGCAGCGGCCCTTACTTCTACCTGCCGAAAATGGAAAGCCACCTTGAGGCGAGGCTGTGGAACGACATATTCGTCACTGCGCAACAGCAGCTCGGCGTGCCGCAGGGCACGATCAAGGCCACGGTGCTCATCGAAACCGTGCTCGCCGCCTTCGAAATGGACGAAATCCTCCACGAGCTGCGTGAACATTGCGTCGGCCTCAACATCGGACGCTGGGACTACATCTTCAGTTGCATCAAGAAATTCCGCTCGAACCGGGAATTCTGCCTCGCTGACCGCAGCCAGGTGACGATGACCGCGCCGTTCATGCGCGCCTACGCGCTGCTGCTGGTCAAGACCTGCCACCGGCGCAAGGCCTTCGCAATGGGCGGCATGGCGGCACAGATCCCGATCAAGAACGATCCCGCCGCCAATGAAGCCGCGCTCGCCAAGGTGCGTGCCGACAAGGAGCGCGAAGCCACCGACGGCTGCGACGGCAGCTGGGTTGCCCATCCCGGCCTCGTCGGCATCGCGAAGGAAATCTTCGACAGGCACATGCCGGGCCCCAACCAGGTCAGCCGGCAACGCCCGGACGTCAGTGTCAGCGCCAAAGACCTGCTCGACTTCAGGCCCGAGGCGCCGATCACCGAAGCGGGACTGCGCAACAACATCAGCGTCGGCATCCAGTACATCGGCGCCTGGCTCGCCGGCAACGGCTGCGTGCCGGTCTACAATCTGATGGAAGACGCCGCCACCGCGGAAATCTCGCGCTCGCAGATCTGGCAGTGGATACGCAGCCCGAAGGGGATGCTCGACGACGGTCGCAAGGTCACCCGCGACATGTTCCGCCGGATGCTGCCGGAGGAACTGGCCCGGGTGCGCCGCGAACTCGGCGAGACGGCCTGGAACGCCGGCCGTTACGAGGAAGCCGCCGCACTGTTCGACGAGATCACCACCAGCGACGACTACGTCGAATTCCTGACCCTGCCCGGTTACGACCGGCTGGAACAGGCCGCGGAGTCCGGCGTCACCGCCTGAGGCGCCGCGGGAGCAGGTTCCGGCGGTCCCGTAGAATCGGGACATGCCGGAAGTCATACTGCTCAACAAACCCTATGGCGTGATCTGCCAGTTCAGTCCCTCGGGCAGGCACCCCACGCTGAAAGACTTCGTCGACGAACCCGGCGTCTACCCGGCAGGCCGGCTGGACACCGACAGCGAGGGGCTGGTGGTGCTGACCGGCGACGGTGCCCTGCAACACGCCATCACCGATCCGCGGCACAAGCTTCCGAAAACCTATTTCGCCCAGGTCGAGGGGGCGCCGGATGACGCGGCACTGGCCCCCTTGCGCGAAGGCATACGCCTGAACGATTTCCGTGCCCGACCGGCGGACGCCGAGCGGGTCGCCGAACCGGCCTGGCTGTGGCCACGGGTGCCGCCAATCCGTTCGCGCCAGGCCATTCCGACCACCTGGCTGCGCCTGACCCTGCGCGAAGGCCGCAACCGCCAGGTACGGCGGATGACGGCCGCCGCGGGTTTCCCGACCCTGCGTCTGATCCGCTTCAGCGTCGGGTCGTGGACCATTGCCGGCATAGAACCGGGACACTGGAAGAAAGCATCGTTGTCAATTTAATGCGACATCGATAGCTTGCACTGCAGCAGCCTCACATTTATCCGCGCCCTGTCACAGGTCCTTGTTTTTATATTTATTTTTTATCGACAAATCTTTCGTGAAACTGTCAACCGGCGGCAGGCACACCCGTTATTGCGGCTTGACCGACTGTTTCGGTCAAAGGCCGCAAGGCCTGGTTGATCAACCACTAATTTATTGAGGAAATCATGAACAAACTGTTCGCCGCCATCATCGCCGCCGTTTTCGCCTCTGTCTCGGTTGCCCCGGCCTTCGCCGCTGAAGCCAAGAAAGAAGAGAAAAAAGAAGAGAAAAAAGCCCCCGCCAAGGCGGACAAGAAAGACGAGAAAAAAGCCGACAAGAAGTAATTCTTCGGTTTTGCTCAAAAAGGCAGGGCTCGCGCCCTGCCTTTTTTATTGCCCGGGCACCGCCCACCCCCCGTTGTAAATGACATGGGCATGCGCTAATGTAGTCCGGCTCGCTTCGAGCCGCGCACCCGGATCGGGGCGTGATTCTGTCCAACAAGGGGAGGGGAACATGAAAAAGCTGTTCGCAATGATCATGGCTGGAATGTTTGCTTCGGTAGCCGTCGCACCCGCCTACTCGGCCGAAAAGAAAGACGAAAAAAAGACCGAGAAAAAAGAGAAGAAAGCCGACAAGAAAGACAAGAAGTAAAAATCCGTCTTTCCGTCCAATGAAAGCAGGGCTTCGGCCCTGCTTTTTTTGCGCCTGCCGCCGCCGCGGCAGGCAGCCGGCAGCGGCGATAAAATACGCGGATGGCAAATGAAACAAACCAGTGGAAACCCAATGTGACCGTCGCCGCCGTTGTTGAAAGCCGTGGCAACTTTCTGCTGGTCGAGGAACAGGCCGAGGACGGCATCCGCTACAACCAGCCGGCGGGCCATCTCGAAGAAGGCGAGTCACTGCTCGAGGCGGTGGTCCGCGAAACCCTCGAGGAATCGGCCCATCGTTTCACCCCGACCGGCTTGGTCGGCGTCTACCAGTACCGCAAGCCTGGCTCGGCCATCACCTACCTGCGCTTTGCCTTCGCCGGCGAAGTCTCCGCGCCCGAGGATCGCCCGCTCGACACCGGCATCCTGCGCGCGCTGTGGATGCCCGTGGCCGACATCCGCGCCTGCCGCGAACGGCACCGCAGCCCGCTGCTGATGCAGTGCGTCGATGACTACATCGCGGGACGGCGCTACCCGCTGCAACTGCTGCACCACCATTCGTGAAACCATGGCACGCAAACAGAAAATAGTCGTCGGGCTGTCCGGCGGCGTCGATTCAGCGGTTGCCGCCCTGCTGCTCAAGCAGCAGGGCTTCGATGTCACCGGCCTGTTCATGAAGAACTGGGAGGACGACGACACGGACGAACACTGCACTTCGCGCCAGGACCTGGTCGATGCCGTCGCCGTCGCCGACCGCATCGGCATCGACATCGAGGCGGTCAATTTCAGCGCCGAATACAAGGATCGGGTATTCAGCGAGTTTCTCAGCGAGTACCAGGCCGGGCGCACGCCCAATCCCGACGTGCTGTGCAACGCCGAGATCAAGTTCAAGTCCTTCCTCGACCATGCGATGAACCTCGGCGCCGACCGCATCGCGACCGGGCATTACGCCCAGGTACGCGAGGTCGACGGACTCCACCAGCTGCTGAAAGCCGAGGACGGCAGCAAGGACCAGAGTTACTTCCTCTACCGCCTCAACCAGCAGCAGCTTGCGAAGACCGTGTTCCCGCTGGGGACGCTCTACAAGCGCGACGTGCGCGAAATTGCGCGCCGTGAGGGTCTGGCCAACCACGACAAGAAGGACTCCACCGGCATCTGCTTCATCGGCGAGCGCCCGTTCCGCGAGTTTCTCAACCGCTACCTGCCGGCCAACCCCGGAGACATCGTCACGACGGACGGCATCAGGGTCGGCAAACACATGGGATTGATGTTCTACACGCTGGGCCAGCGCCAGGGCCTCGGCATCGGCGGCACCCGCAACGGCGACGGCGATGCCTGGTATGTCGCGCGCAAGGACATGGCGAACAACCGGCTGGTCGTGGTGCAGGGCCATGAACATCCGCTGCTGCTCTCCGACCGGCTGACGGCCGTCAATCTGAACTGGATCAGCGGCGAAGCGCCGCACACGCAATGGGTCTACGGCGCGAAAACCCGCTACCGGCAGAAGGACGCGGCCTGCTCGCTGTCGAAGGCGACGGATACGCAGTGCGTTGTCGATTTCGCCGAAAACCAGTGGGCAGTCACCCCCGGACAGTCACTGGTGATTTACGAGAGCCGCGTCTGCATCGGCGGCGGCATCATCGAATCGGCGCGTCCCGCGCAGATCAGCCCGCGCGATGCCGGCTGCCCGCCGGGCGCCCAGGCCAGCGGCGGGTAAACCCCGCCGGTCCCGCTCAGGCGGGAATCGTGTCCTTGAATGACGGGCGCTGCAGCAGCTTGTCCGCCAGCCGCGCCAGGTTCGGATGATTGCGGCGCCACGGCAGGTCCGGCAGCCTGAGTTCCATCCACGCCAGGCAGCAACCCACCGCGATGTCGGCGAGCGTGAAAAAATCACCCGTGCACCAGTTTTTTGCCGCGAGTTCGTCGGCCATCATCTGCAGCGCGCGGTCAACCTTTGCCTGCTGGCGGGTTATCCACTCCGGGGACTGCTGTTCCGCGGGGCGACGCTTCTCCATGACCACGGCAATCGCCGCATCGGTGCAACCGTCGGCCAGCGCCTCCCAGCGCCGCACCTGGATGCGCGGCCGCTTTTCCTCCGGAATCAGCCGGTTGCCCGGGCTCGCATTGTCGAGATATTCGACGATCACACGCGAATCGAAGAGCGTGCTCTCGTCATCCAGCACCAGCACCGGGATCTTGCCCAGCGGGTTGTACTGCGCGACCGTGCTGCCTTCGGTGTTCGGCGCATCGATGGCGAATTCGCATTCCATGCGTTTCTCGGCCAGCACGACACGCACCTTGCGGGTGTAGGGACTGGTGGTCGTCCCGATCAGCTTCATCATGTGGATTTCTTGCGGGGGTGAAAAGCGCGCGGATTATAGCACCGCAAACCTTGACGGCCGGCGACTCGCGACTTAGTCTCGGCACTCACCTCAACCGCCTGCAAAGGATCAATCATGGGCGCCACCGACCAGTTCATCCTGTTCACCCAGCCCGGGTGAAGCAGCTGTCTCCGGGCGAAAGAGTTTCTTTCGCGGAAAAAAATAGATTTCGTCGCCATCGACGTACTGAACGACCCGCAGGGCCGTGAACGCCTGCTCAAGCTCGGCGTACGCAACGTGCCGGTCGTCGCCAAGGGCGAACAGTTCGTGTTCGGCCAGAATCTCGAGGATGTTGCCGAGTTCGTCGGCCTCCAGGGCACCGGCCACAAACCGCTGCCGCCGGAAGAACTGATCAAGCGCTGGGTCATGGTGCTGCGTACCGCGCAGCGGCTGATGCGCCAGCTGCCTGATGCGCAGCTGCAGGAACGCGTGATCCCCAACCGCGACCGCTCGATCCGCCTGATGTGCCACCACATCTTCCGCATCGGCGAAGCCTTCCTTGAATCCATGGAGGACGGCGTCGAATACGCGGTGCAGCTCGCCAACGTGCCGCCGAAAGACGGCACTTTCATGACCGGCGAAGAAATCGCGCGTTACGGCGATACGGTCATCGCGCGCCTCGAGAACTGGTGGAACAGGCTCGAAGACAAATCCTGCCAGCAGAAGGTCAAGACCTTCTTCGGCATGCAGCCGCTGCACATGCTCTACGAGCGTTCGACCTGGCACAGTGCGCAGCACGGCCGGCAACTCGCCGCAGTGCTGGAGCGGATCGGCATCACGCCTGACCGGCCGCTGACGCCGGAACAGCTTGCAGGTCTGCCGCTGCCGGAACGGCTTTGGGAATAATCGTTTAAAATCAAATAGTTATAAAAACGGCGCTTAAAGGCGCCGTTTTTTTGCCGAAAGTGTTCAGCCCCCTCGATCGACCACCCCAGTTCTGCATGCAGTCATAACCCAACGCAGAAACCTCCTCCACTGTCCCGGCACTGCAGCACACGGGGACAGACCGGGACTTGATGGTGCCGTGACCATATTGCGGGCTGCCGCCGGATTGGCACCCGTCCGGCGAGTTACGCTAAACTCATTGCCCGCTCCAATTAGTTTCGCGTGTCCACCACAATTTCCATGCCTCGCATGATTCGCAACCGCAGCCGCACGGCACCGCCGCGATGGTGAATGCCGCCGCAGCCGCGCGTCGCGCGTTGCCCTCCCTCGACCGCCTGCTCGGCAGCCCCGCAGTTGCGGGCTTCATTGCCGCGCATGGCCGCAGCCGCGTCACCGAGATGCTGCGCCGGGCGCTTGATGCAGAACGCGAACGGCTGACCGACGCCGAAGCGCCTTCCTACGACGAAAACCGTTTCCTGCAGTCCTTCGGTGCCGCGCTTGGGCGATCCTCGGCGCCGTCACTGAAACCGGTGTTCAACCTCACCGGCACCGTGCTGCACACCAATCTCGGCCGTGCGGTGATGCCGCAGAGCGCGGCACGCGCGGTGGCAGAAGCGATGACGCGTCCGGTCAACCTCGAGTTTGACCTCGACGGCGGCGCCCGCGGCGAACGCGACAGCCATGTCGAGCGCTGGCTGAAGGAACTCACCGGCGGCGACAAGGCGGTCGCCGTCAACAACAACGCCGCCGCGGTCTATCTCGCGCTCAACACGCTGGCGCTCAGGCGCGAAGTGCTGGTCTCGCGCGGCGAACTGATCGAAATCGGCGGCGCCTTCCGCATCCCCGACATCATGGCGCGCGCCGGCGTCAAGCTGGTCGAAGTCGGCACCACCAACCGCACCCACCTCAGGGATTTCGCCGAGGCGATCACTCCGCGCACCGCGGCGATCATGAAAGTGCACACCAGCAACTACGTGGTGCAGGGTTTCACCGCCGCGGTGCCCGAGCCGGATCTCGCGAAACTGGCCCGCGAACACCAGCTGCCCTTCATCGTCGACCTCGGCAGCGGCACGCTGGTCAATCTCGAGGACTACGGCCTGCCGCATGAGCCGACGCCGCGCGAAACACTCGCCCACGGCGCCGACGTCGTCACCTTCAGCGGCGACAAGCTGCTCGGCGGGCCGCAGGCGGGACTGCTGGTCGGCCGCAGGGACCTGATGGCGCGCATCGCAAAGAACCCGATGAAGCGGGCGCTGCGCCTCGACAAGCTGACACTGACCGCGCTCGATGCCGTGCTGCGGCTCTACCTGCATCCGGAAAAGCTGCGCGAGGAACTGCCGGCACTGCGCCTGCTGACGCGCACCGCCGGAGACATCGCGGCCCAGGCCGCGCGTGTGCTGCCGGCGCTGGCCGCGGCGCTCGGCGAAAACTGGCGCGTCGAGATCTGCGACTGCAAATCGCAAATCGGCAGCGGCGCCCTGCCCGTCGACTCCATGCCGAGCAGCGGCCTCGCGATCACGCCCGCCGCAAAAAAAGGCAACCTCAACAAACTGGCGGCGGCGCTGCGCGCGCTGCCGGTGCCGGTGATCGGCCATATCCGCGACGGCGCGCTGAAACTCGATCTGCGCTGCCTCGACCACGAAGACGGGTTCGTAGCACAGTTGAAACACCTCACCACAAGTGGCAAGAGCCTGATCAGCAAGCAGTAGCCGCCACTTACCGTTTACCGCTCACCATTCACCCATGATCGTCGCCACCGCAGGCCATATCGACCACGGCAAGACGCTGCTGGTCAAAACCCTTACCGGCACCGACACCGACCGGCTGCCGGAGGAGAAAGCGCGCGGCATTTCCATCGACCTCGGTTTCGCCTACCTGCCGCTGCCGCAGGGCGGGCTGATCGGTTTCGTCGATGTCCCCGGCCACGAACGTTTCATCCGCAACATGCTGGCCGGCGTCTCCGGCATCGACTACGCGCTGCTGATCGTCGCCGCCGATGACGGCGTGATGCCGCAGACCGTCGAACACCTGCAGATCCTCGACCTGCTGCGCATTCCGCACGGTGCGGTGGCCATCACCAAGACTGACCGCGTCGATGCGGCGCGTATCGAGGAGGTGCGCGCCCAGGTGCAGGCGCTGCTGGCGCCGACACTGCTCGCGCAGGCGCCGCTGCTGCCGGTATCGGCGGTCAGCGGCAGCGGCATCGGCGAACTGAAGGACCTGCTGCTGCGCGAAGCGGCCGCCCGTGGCCAGCGCAGCGCAGCCGGCCAGCACCTGCGTTACGCCATCGACCGCGCCTTCAGCATTGCCGGCAGCGGCACCGTGGTCACCGGCACCGTGTTCAACGGCTTCGTCAGAACCGGCGACCGGCTGCTCATTTCCCCCGCGGGCCGCGAAGTCCGCGTGCGCGGCATCCAGATCCACGGCAAGGCCGCCGAACAGGCGCAGGCCGGCGAACGCTGCGCGTTGAACCTCACCGGCACCGACATCGAATCGGTGCGCCGCGGCGACTGGGTGATGGCCGAGGCCATCCACCGTCCGACACAACGCCTTGATGTGCGCCTGTCCGTGCTGCCCGGCGAAAGCCGGCCGCTGAAGCACTGGACGCCGGTGCACCTGCATCTCGCCACCGCCGACGTCACCGCACGCGTATCGCTGCGCCGCGGCGAAGCCCTGCCGCCCGGCGGCAACGGCATCGCCCAGCTGCTGCTCGACGAACCGGTGTCGGCGCTGCATGGCGACCGCTTCATCCTGCGCGACCAGTCGGCGATGCGCACCCTCGGCGGCGGCCTGGTCATCGATCCGCTGCCGCCGGCCTCGCGCCGCAGCAAGGCGCGCACGGCGACACTGGCCGCACTCGAGTCCGCCGACCACCAGGCCGCGCTCGCGGCACTCGCCGCCGACGCCAGGCGCCCGGTGGATCTCGGTCATTTCGAAGCGGCATTCAATCTGCTGCCCGAAGTCGCGGCCGCGGCCTGCGCCGCCGCCGGGCTGGTGGCGCTGGGCAAAGACAGGCGCGTCGGCGTCACCGCGGCAAGAATCCGGGCGCTCGAAGACGCGATCAACGCAAAAATAGAGGCCTTCCACAAGGCACAGCCGCAGGCGCCGGGCATCGAATCCGAAACGCTGCGCGGCGAACTCGCACCGGAACTGGATGCCGATGCCTTCGGCCAGCTGCTGCGCACGCTCGCTGATGCGAAACGCGTCGAAATCCACAGCTCGCTGCTGCGCAAACCCGGCCATGACACCACGGCCAACAGCGCCGACACCCAGCTGTGGGAAACCGTGCAGCCGGCACTGGCCGCCACCGGTTTCAACCCGCCGACGCTGCGCGAGCTGGCGCCCCAGCTGAAACTGAAGGACGCGATCCTCAAGGATTTCCTCTACCGCCAGATGAAGGCCGGCAACGTCTACCGCGTCGGCAACGACCGCTTCTACCTGAAAACAACGATGGCGGTGCTCGCCGCCACCGCGAAAGCGGTCGCGGAAAAGCAGCCCAACGGGCTGTTCACCGCCGCGCAGTACCGCGACGCCACCGGCATCGGCCGCACCCTGGCGATCGAAATCCTCGAAACGCTCGACGGCCTCGCCATCACCCAGCGCATCGGCGACGCGCGCAAGACACGCAAGGATTTTGTGCCCATCCTCGGCGCCGCCGACCCCGCAGCGCCTCCCCCGCCGGGAACCGCGGCAAAAACGCAGGCGCAGCCGCAGAAACCGGCGGCTGGAAAACCGCAGCAACGCCCCCCGTTCCGCAACAAACGTTACTGAAAGCGAAAGTCGACCATGTCCCAATCCTTTGACGTCATCATCATCGGCGAAGGCGTCGCCGGGCTCACCGCCGCCGGCCTGCTCGCCAAAAAAGGCTTCCGCACCGCCAGCTTCGAACAGCAGCTCTTCGGCGGCCTGATCCTCAACATCAATGAACTTGATCCCGCGCCCGCCGGCGGCGAGGCGGGCGGCGCCGCCTTCGCGTCCGAAATGACCGGCGCCAATGCCGACGCCGGCGTCACCAGCCTCCCGGAGGAGGTCACCGCCCTGTCACCGGCCGACGGCGGCTACACGGTCGCCACGGCGACAGGCAGCTACCACGCGCGCCAGGTCATCGTCGCCAGCGGCGCAAAACTGAAGGCGCTGGGTGTTCCCGGCGAGGCCGAATTCGAAGGCCGCGGCGTGTCGAAATGCGCCGACTGCGACGGCCCGATGTTCCAGAACGAAACCGTGGCCGTGATCGGCGGCGGCGACTCGGCACTGCAGGAGGCCCAGGTGCTGACCCATTACTGCGGCAAGGTGCTGCTGATCCACCGCGGCAATGCCTTCCGCGCGCAGCCGCATTTCATCGACCAGGTCAAAAACAATCCGAAAATCGAAGTCCGCTTCGGAAGCACCGTCGAAGCCGTACTCGGCGGGCAGATGGTCGAAAAAATCCGCGTCAACACCGGCAGCGGCAGCGAAGAAATCGCGGTCGCCGGCATCTTCGCCTACATCGGCCTCGAACCCAATGCGGCGTTTGTGCCCGAAGCCGTCCAGCGCGACGCGACCGGCCGCCTGATCACCGGCGACACACTGGAAACCGCCCTGCCCGGCCTCTGGGCAGTGGGCGCCGTGCGCAGCGGCTGCGGTGGCAGCCTCGAAGATGCGATGCAGGACGCCAAGCACGCGGCGGAAGCCGTGGCGGCGCGCCTGCAGTAAGGGCGGCTATTTTCCCGGAGGCCGGCCGACGTTGAGCCGGTCCCAGCCCTCGTGCCCGAGACGCCGCAGCGTCTCGATGTTGTCGCGATAGATGCGTTCGGTGTCCGGATGTGACTCGACCGCGCGCTCGACGCTGGATTCGCGCAGCAGGTGCAGGGTCGGGTGGGGCGAGCGGTTGGTGAAGTTGGTGATGTCACCGGCTTCCGTTTCCGCAAACTGGTACTGCGGATGGAAACTCGCCACCTGCAGCACGCCTTCGTAACCGAGATCCCCGACCAGCGCATCGGCGAGCTCCAGAAAATCGTTGTAATCGAGAAAGTCACCGAGCACCTGCGGATGGATCAGCAGGGTGGTCTCGAGCGCTGCTTCGTCCGCCGCCGCCAGCCGCTGCAGTTCCTCCGCCAGGTCCTCCAGCAGCGCCTCCGGCGTCCTCGCCCGGCTCACCGCGCAGCGCAGGCGCCCGCCGGCGTATACTGCGCGCGCGAAAGGACAGAGGTTGAGGCCGATCACGGCCTTCACCAGCCAGTCCTGCGTTGCAGCGATCACTTCGTCATCCGATTCCTGCATCTGTCCTTCCTTTTCAACGCAGTACGGTAACCAGTTCATGGCACTCAGCGCAACCATCTTCAAGGCCGAACTCACGATCAGCGACATGGATCGCGGCCATTACGCGACCCATGCGCTGGTGCTGGCGCGCCACCCCTCCGAAACCGATGAACGCATGATGGTGCGGCTGCTGGCCTTCGCGCTGAACGCCGGCGAGGCGCTCGTTTTCGGCAAGGGCCTCAGCGACGAGGACGAACCCGCGCTGTGGCAGAAAGACCTCACCGGCGCGATCCAGCTGTGGATCGACGTCGGCCTGCCCGACGAGAAATCCGTGCGCCGCGCCTGCGGCCGTTCCGGCCAGGTGATGGTCTACGCTTACGGCCGCGGCGCGGAACGCTGGTGGCAGGACGTTCAGTCCGGACTCGCGCGCCCGGACAACCTCGCGGTCATCGACCTGCCGCAGGACGGCACCCAGGCACTCGCCGCTCTGGCGCAGCGCACGATGCAGCTGCAGTGCACGGTGCAGGACGGCACCGCCTGGCTCACCGACGGCGCGCGCACGGTGGAGATCGCGCCGGTCGTGCTCAGGGCTGCGCGATAAGTCCGGGGCTCAGGCGGCCCCTGATTTCGCCGCAATGCGCGACGGCAGGGACTTCAGCCGGGACACCACCAGCGGCGCCAGCACGGCAATCACGATCATCACCAGCAGGATGATGCAGATCGGGCTGCCGACAAAGATCTTCGGGTTGGCACCGGAAATGGTCATGGCCTGGCGGAAAGACTGCTCCATGATGCCGCCCAGCACCAGCGCCAGGATCAGCGGCGGCGCCGGGATCTCCAGGCGCCGGAACATGTAACCCACGGCACCAAAGAAGATCAGCGCGTAGAGGCTGACGGTGCTGCCGCCGACCGAGTAAATGCCGACCGAAGCAATGCCGAGAATGACCGCCAGCAGCACGCCGGGCGGGGCGTAGAGCATTTTCGCGAACAGCGGAATCATCGGCAGGTTGAGCACCAGCAGCATGATGTTGCCGATGTACATGCTGTTGATCAGGCCCCACACCAGGTTGGGATTGTTCTGGAACAGCATGGGCCCGGGCTGGATGCCGTACATGATGAAGGCGCCGAGCAGCACCGCGGTGACACCGGAGCCGGGCACGCCGAGTGTCAGCAGCGGCACGAAAGCGCCGCAGGTCGAACCGTTGTTGGCGGCCTCCGGCGCCGCGACACCCTCCACCGCCCCGGTGCCGAATTTCTCCGGATGTTTCGACAGTTTCTGCTCGGTGGCATAGGCGAGGATGGTGGCGATCGTGCCGCCGGCCCCGGGCAACACACCCACGGCGAAACCGATCAGGCCGCCCCGGGTGATCGGCCCCACCGAGCGGCTCCACTCCTCCTTGGTGAACCACAGCTTGCCCTTGATCGGAATCGGCTTCAGCGTGCCCTCGAACCATTTTTCAACGTTGCGCAGGCATTCCCCCACCGCGAAAAGCCCGACGATCACCACCAGCAGGCCGACGCCGTCGAGGAACTCGGGAACGCCCATCGTGAACCGGGCCTGCCCGCTTTGCAGATCGATGCCGATGGTGGCAATCATCAGCCCGAACACGGCCGACATCGCGCCTTTTGCCGGGGATTTGCCGGTCAGCGCGCTGACTGCAGTCAGGGAAAACAGCATCAGCATGAAATATTCAGCCGGACCGAAGCGCAACGCAAAGGTCGCAAACGGAACGGCAAGCAGCGACAGGATGATGATGCCCATGGTGCCGGCAATGAAACTGGCAATCGCCGCAATGGCGAGGGCCGCCCCGCCACGGCCGCTCTTCGCCAGCGGATAACCGTCCACGGTGGTCATCGCCGCGGATGCCGTGCCCGGCGTGTTGATCAGGATCGCCGAGGCGGTGTTGCCGTACATGGCGCCGTAATAAATGCCGGCGAGCATGATCAGTGCCGACACCGGCTCCATGCCGAAAGTCACCGGCAGCAGCAGGGCAATCCCGGCCGCCGGCCCGATGCCGGGCAGCATGCCGATCACGGTGCCCATGATCGCACCGAGAAACACGAAAAACAGGTTCATCGGCTGCGCGGCAACCGCGAAGCCCCCCAATATGGCGTTCAGCGTCTCCATTGGCCGGTCGTCCCTTGCGCGCTCAGAAAGGCAACACGCCGCGAGGCAGCGAAATGCCGAGGATCTCGGTGAAAGCGAGATACACGCCCACCGGGAAACCCAGGTACACGACGGCGTTCATAATCCAGCGGCCGCGGTTGAAATAGCCGGTAAGGCCGGCGAGGAAAATCGCGCAGGACAGCAGGAAACCGAGGCGCTCGATCAGGAAATAGAACACGAACATCCACACCATCACCGCAATTACGGCCAGCGCGTGATGCTGTGCAGGGGGTTGGGCAAGGCCCGGGGTGGCGTCGGCCGGCCGCTTGCGCAGGGTTTCGACGATCAGCCAGAGGGCAGTGACACATCCGAGCCCGCCAACCAGGAAAGGAAAAGCCTTGGGCCCGAGCGGGTCGCCGATGTCCAGCGACGGCAGCCGGGATGTTGCAACCAGATAAACTGCGGACAGTGCGAGCACGAATCCGGCAAGCCAGCGATCAGCCACGATCACTCCTCCTATTTGAGTGTTATTTTTGATTTCAAACCACAAAACTAACAACGACGGCACAGCCTAACACCTTCAATTGACATCCGGGTACCCCCTTTAAGAATAATGTCGCTCAATTTCCTGAACCGAGGCTTGCAGGAACTTGTAGGCTAGCCTAGTCTGACCGAACAACGGTAGTAAAATCGAAACCATAAGCCCCCCCCCGGGCAATCCTCCCGATTTTTAGCATCGACCAGAAATGGGGTTAAGAAGCGAGTTTCAATGTCTGCATGTGCATGATGCCGCCCAGCGCCATATTCGACAGCCCGTTATTGTATGTCCATAACCAGCGGGCGAGGCCTGCACCCAATCCATCGAATCGAACAGATACCCCCCGAGCCAGTCGTAACGCACGGTGTGATTGTAGCGTTCGATATAAGCTAGCCTAACTGGTTTTTTGCGCCAAGTTCATTGACGCACCTTACTGCATAGTCACCGCCTGTTCCAAGGCGTGTGGTTTCGGGTTGATCACTGCAGGGGCCCGCGGCCGACCCAGAGAACTGTGTGGCCAGACGGTGTTGTATTCCTTCCGCCACCGCTCGGGACTTAGAAGTTTCAACTCGGTGGCATCTTTCAGAGTGGCCTTCTCGAAGGACAGATCGGCCACAATGCGTTTGAGCCGCTGGTTCTCCCGCTCCAACTCCTTCAGCCGGCGGGCCTGATCACCCTTCAGGCCGCCATACTCCTTGCGCCAGCAGTAGTAGGTGACATCCGTGATGCCGGCCTCTTTGCAGGCCTGGTGGATCGACTTGTCTTCGCCCACCAGCACGTCAATTGCCGCAATTTTGCGACCGCCTGCTCGGGGCTATATTGCTTGTTCGCCATCTATCGACTCCTTCATCCAAGTTGAAAAATACAACATTCAACTAGGCACAGAAAAAGCCAGTCAGGTCAAAAGACCGGATGCCCTCAAATCAATTCAATCCGACACTTTCGCATACTTCCCCGATAATTGAGGTGTTTGCCCCTCGAGCCCTTTTTGCTGACGTTGCAACCGAGTTTCCCGAGCCCATTTCCGCTTCAAGGGGTCTCTTATATTAATTCTAAGCCGCCCCAACCCCTCTGTTTCCAACTCAACCGTATCTCCATCTTGGAAGGGATTTAAACCTCGATGATTCGTTCCCATTGCCAAAATATCGCCAGGTTCAAGAGTGTGTATTGAAGTCACCCACTCAATGCATCGCGGAATGTTGTGCGCCATGTCGCTAGTGCTATAGTCTTGCATTAAGTCCCCGTTTACCCACAGCTTTACCTGCAGTTGATGTGGATTTTCAATTTCGTCCGCAGTAACTAAATAGGGGCCAATTGGTGCAAACGTATCACGTGACTTCATCTGAAAAAAAGTATTCCCCGTAGGCAAAAGGCCTCGAGCAGAACCATCAATAAAATTCAGGTATCCAAACACATAATCCATCGCATCCTTAGCTTGCACTTTCGACGCACGCCTCCCGATCACAAGTGCTAGCTCAGCCTCGCCCTCGAATATTGTCGCGGGAACGTCAGGCAATTCCATCGTATCTTCTTGTCCAATAATGGCGCTTGGGGACTTGTGAAAAGCATTAATTGGAGCCGGCTCCTTACGCGTGCCATCCTCCATATAATTCACTGCCATGCAATCGATATTACGAGGCCCCGGCAAAGGAGGGCGAATTTTTACATTTGCCAATGAGACGCCTTTTTCGTTTCTAGCAGCCAACTCAAGCTGATTTTTATATTTTTTAAAATCAACAATCAAAGTTTTAACTAGATCATGCGGGTCACCATTAGAAGAACTACCAAGGATAATTTTAGTAACATCAACCACCTTGTCACCCTGCAACACCCCTAGTTTAAAATCGTCAAAGAATAAGATTTTCATGAGACTACCTTTTGTTTTGGTTATTTCTTTAGACCGACATCTGTAAGCAATGAAGAAAGTATTTCATATTGCTCATCTAGGTAACGGCTCATTTCACTACTACGCATGAAAGTATCGTTCCAAAGGTTATTTTCAAGTTCCTCTTGCCATTGCTTAGATTGACTAACTTTGTAGAGTAACTGTTCCCAGAAAGCTATTTGCTCAGTGGAAAGCCCTTTTGGCGCAACAAGATTTCTCCAGAGCGCCATCACAGCATCTATATTTTGCTCCCGCCATGTGGGGACATCTTTCAAAGGTCCTCCTAGCCGCTTTGGTGCTGCGACTCCTATTACTTTCATTTTTCCATCTAAGATAGGCCCTAAGGCATTGGAGGCCGCATTAGAGGCGACATCAATATGACCTCCCAGGACAGCTGATGTGGTTTCACCAGCCCCCTTGAAGACCACAGTCCTCATCTTTCTTACGTCTCCGCCAAGAGCTTTGACAATCATGGCAGCCGCCAAATGATTGCCCCCTCCCAACGCGCAACAAAATCCAAAACTTATGGAATCTGACGATTTTTTTAACTGATTTATAAATACCCGAGAGTCACGAATTGGAGAACTTGCAACAACAATCGCCGAAATGTAATCACTAAACATATTCGCAACAGGAGTAAGGTCACGATGCGTAAGCTTACTTCGACCAACTATATGATTTGCAAGTAACGCAGTAGAACTCACCATCAACGTGTGGCCGTCACCAGGTCGACTTGTCAAGTAAGTTAATGCAACATTGCCCCCACCACCAGACCGATTCACAATTGTAACCGGCACATCCAAGAGTTTTTCTTCTCTCGATATTTTTTCAATTAGCCGCATCGTCTTATCAAAGCCACCACCTGGAGCTGATGGAACCACAAATTCGATGGGGCGCTCGGGCTTCCATGCGTGCGCTTTGCCGAAGCCAATAATTAAAAGCAAAACAATAAAGCCACAAATAAAAAATGACCTTTCCGCTCTCATAAAAATCTCCTCGAAAAAATATAAATATAATTATTGTTAATTACGGCATTGACGTCCTAGCCAATCCCAGATCCGACAAGGCCTCGTAAAGCTCTTTGTATTGGTTACTTAGAAAGATTGCGCTATCTTTAGAATCCATGAAGTTATTTTCTAAGGACTGCCTTGTAAGGTAATCCTGCCATTCCTTGGTTTGTACAGCGCTTGAAAATAATCGCTCCCAATACGCCACAGCCTCCCTAGACATTCCCTTCGGACCGATCGCGCTGCGAAATGCGCCAATAACTACATTCGACCCCAATTCTTTTAGCGTCAGAACCTCAGCAAATGCACCGCCTAGTCTCTTTTCTGAAGATATAGCAACCACGCGCAGAGTGCCCGCTTGTATATGTGAAATTGTGTTTGCGGCAGGCGAAGCAACAAGTTCTATGTGCCCGCCCAACAGTGCAGTAATACCCGCCGCAGATGAGTTAAATATCACCGTCTTAAGTGTCTTAGGATCCACACCCAAACTTTTCAGCACTAGCGCACACGCAATGTGATTTGTACTCGCAACACTTGGCAGTCCAATCCTCACGCTTCCGGGATCCACCTTCAAGCGAGCGAGAAGATCGCGCCCAGATTTAATTGAAGATTCTGCGCGCACGGCAAATGAAATGGACTCTGAAAATAGTTGCACTAATGGCGTAAAGTCAGAAGTGTGTAACGCACTTCGCCCTGTAATGTGATTAGTCAGCAATGCCCCAGACCCCATTGCAATGTGGTGTCCATCAGAAGGCAACTGCGACAAGTAAGTGAGCCCGACCGAAGCGCTGCCACCTGGCTTGTTTACAATCGTAAAAGGTGTTTCTAACAGCTTTTTTTCTTGAAACACCCTCTGAATCGCTCGCGCAGTGCTGTCTATGCCACCGCCCGCCCCTCCTGGCACCACAACTTCTATAGCCTTGATGGGACGCCACGCACTTGCAGCAGCCCACGTCAGCTCCGCCCATAAAATTAATAATGATGCAAAAATTAAGCTTGAGAACTTTTTTGTGATCAAAACTTTTTCATACATATTAGATTCCATCTTCTCCTCCAGCAATAGCACGACAAATGGCCTATTTGTGGATCGGCGCACACCTTAAAGGGGAAATTCTAGCGAGACTGTTAAAGTGCTAAACGCGCATTAAGCATCTCGATTTAGCAGGCGACTATCTAGGAAAACCGAGCTTGATGAATGGAAAATTTACTGATTGCTTCCTCGCTCAATTTAGGTATGGCTCCAGCCGGAAGAATCAACCGTGCCCCCCTCATCCTAAGCGGCTCACTAAGTATGGGCGCCACCAACTTAAGGAAGCCATTCATTTCACCGGCCGTTATTACCCCAGCTCGGCTGCAACACAACGCCTCTCGATAGCACGCAAAGTCGCTTGCAACTCCATTCCCAACAATCACGTTCAAACCTAGGCCATGAGCCAGTTTGACTTGTTCTTTTAATGCTCTGGGGCCACCTACTTTTGACATTTTTAGCTTCACTGCTTTTGCACAACCAGTTTTTGCTACTCGCTTGATGTCATCTGGGCCGTATATTGATTCATCAAGCATTAGCGGTATTGGTGACTGTGTTGCAAGCAACTCCGTGGCCGCCCAATTAGAAGACGAAAACGGCTGTTCAAAATACTCAATAGCCTCGATGGGCACACTAACTGCAAACTCATATGCTGCGTCCGGACTAAAATTCCGATTTGCATCCACACGTAACTTCGCTTTTCCTTTTACAGCCTCATAAATCCGGGTTACCCGATCTGCGTCGGACTTCGCCTCAATTCCTACTTTCACCTTTAGAGTGGAATACCCCGAGTCAACGTATTCTTTAGCTATTTGTACCGCTTCAGCTGCATCAAGAGTGTTAACAGTCGCCGCCAACTCGAACCAGCCCTCCTCGCTTAAAGGCGAAATCAACGCGTCATCACAAAGGTCGAGCGTGCATTCGTTTATGGCTGACATCAAAAATGGGTATGACTTAAAGTTTTCCGCAATTAGGCATGCGCGTGCTGCCGCGTCTTTCCCAATTAATAAAGGAAGAAAATCTGTTATAAAACTCCAAGCACGTTCGGGCGTTTCTGGTGAATACCCCCCCCATGAAGGACACGCTTCCCCCCAACCCACTCTGCCTTCAGAATCAACCGCCCGTATCAATAAAACGTCAAGCTTTGCCCTGCCCTTCGGATTATTCGACGTGTAATAAGGACGGGTTAATGGGACTGATAGCCAATAAGTTGTGAACTCAAGCAATACGAGATCATTTTTGGCTGCTTGAGACTGATAAGCCGCTTCCATTTCTCGTCTCTCTTTTCTGAAATTACTATGTGCAACGTCAAGAGGAAACCATGCGCCACGCTTAGGCTCTAGAACAATTAGTATGGCTTCGCGCCCTTTACCTGTAACCTATTTAAAAGTCGGCGGGTATTGTTATCAAAGGATTCACGATAATGAATTGTGCATCTGTTATCCCACACGATCACGTCTCCAACTTTCCAGTTTTGCGTCCACGTAAATTCGGGTTTAGTGCAGTGGGCCCACAGGTCATCTAGCAGAGCCTCACTTTCAGCCAACTCCATCCCAGGGATATATCCATTCAGCCTACGCCCCAAGAAAAGACATTTCTTCTTGGTCTCGGGATGCGTACAGACAATGGGATGCACGGCTCCGGGAGAGGTGCGTGGGTCGGTTACCTCAGAAAACCCTTTACGCAACTCTCCGGTACTGTTGTACGAATAATCATGCTTACAGGTTAGCCCCTCAATCTTTTGCTTAAGACCATTAGGTAGCGCTTCATAAGCTGCATACATGTTTGCGAACCATGTATTACCTCCGACCGGCGGGATCTCTATCGCATAAAGAATACTGGCCGAAGGAGGGACATCCATGTACGACATGTCTGTATGCCAAGCCGCTTCAAAGTTGCCAAGCCCACCAATTGGTTTCCCGTTTTCAACAATATTGGACATGACTGCCATTTCAGGATATTCAGGTCGCCTCGGATTCCCCCTCGCGCTTGTAAAGGGAAGATCTAGCTCTCCAAACAGACGCCCAAACTTTACATATTCCCCATCTGTGAGGTTCTGCGCCCTGAATCGCAATACAAGATGCTCATGCCAACTCGACATTATTTTCTTGATTGCTTGATCACTTTCAAGATTAGATAAATCTACATTCTCAATATCCGCTCCGAGTGCCTTGCCAGAGGGAATCACATGAATTTCGTCCATGACAGCAGTTGTCATAACTTAATCTCCTTTATCGCGAACAATTAAAATGGATTTGCGCTCAAACCGTTATTCGGAACTACGGGCTGCCATCTCAGCTTTCAACTTTCTGACGATTAATGCCGTCTTACATATAAACATTCGAATGATTAGTATGTTTAATCCATTTCTTAAACCATGTCAAATCCGATGTTAATGACCTCCCCAATGTGGGCGTAAGCTCCCGTAAATTCCGGACCAGCGAAAAGTAGAGCTTTCTGGCATTGTTTTAACTGCCAGGAGGTTCAGATGAAGAAGTCGAGATTTACGGAAACCCAGATTGTTGCGGTACTGAAAGAGGCGGATGCCGGCAAACCGGTGAAGGAGATTTGCCGGAGCCACGGGATCAGCGATGCCACCTACTACAAATGGAAATCGAAGTATGGCGGGATGGAGGCGTCGGACCTGAAGCGGGTGAAGGAGCTGGAGGCGGAGAATGCGCGGTTGAAGCGTCTGTTTGCGGATATGGCGCTGGAGAACGCGGCAATGAAGGACCTGATCGCAAAAAAGCTCTGAAGCCGAAGGGGCGGCGGGAGGCGGCACGATATCTGGTGGACAGGCACCGGGTTTCAGTGCGTCGGGCCTGTGACTGTGTAGGACTTGCCCGTTCGGCGTATTACACAGAATCGGTGAACTGGCTGGTGCGGGACGCGGAGGTCATGGCGTCTCTGGCACGGCTGGTCGAAGAACGCCCCAGTCGGAGCTTCTGGAAATGCTGCCAGCGGTTGCGGCTGGAAGGTTGTGGCTGGAATCACAAACGCATCTATCGGGTGTATCGAGCGATGAAACTCAATTTGCGCCGGACAGCCCGGCGGCGGCGGCCGAAACGGGAGCGGGTGCCACTGTATGTGCCGCGGCTGCCGGACTCAGTCTGGTCGGCAGACTTCATGGCCGATGCGCTGGCTTGTGGCCGGCGGTTCCGCCTGTTCAATATCGTGGATGACTTCAACCGGGAGGTGGTGCATATCGAGGTGGACACCTCGATCACCTCGGAGCGGCTGGTGCGGGTATTTGAGCGGCTGCGTCGGGAGAGGGGTTTACCGCAGGTGCTGCGCACCGACAATGGCCCGGAGTTCCTCGGAGAAACCTTCATCACCTGGGCCAAGACGGTGGGCATGGCGATCCAATACATCCAGCACGGCAAGCCGAACCAGAATGCCTACATTGAGCGGTTCAACCGCACGCTGCGCGAGGAACCGCTGGATGCCAGCCTGTTCATGCGTCTGGATGACGTGCGGGAGGCGATTTACTGGTGGCAGATCGAATACAACGAGCAGCGCCCGCATGATGCCTTGGGCGGCATTCCGCCAGCGGCCTATCGGATCAAAAACGCCGAAAACTCTACTTATGAACTGTCCACTTGACGGGGAAGCTTACGAACGCCGAACTTGATAACTAGAGCGTAAGGAATGCATCATGCCCCCACTGGAATTGCGGGAACTCGGAGAAAATGAATCCTGAACCGTTATACAAAGACTTACGGCGTAAGCTTATAGAGGGTCTTGCACAAGGCAGGTGGATGCCGGGCGATCGGTTACCACCCGAACCTGTGCTCGCTAACCAATATAGAGTTTCAATTTCTACAGTAAGGGCGGCTATAAGTCAGTTAGTCACGTCAGGAATTCTTATTCGTAATCAAGGGCGAGGAACTTTTGTTGCAGCCCACGACCTAGATCGATCCCGTTATAGTTTTTCGAATTTATATGACCATCTAGGAAATAAAGTTCTTTCAACACGTCAAATACTGACCATAAAAAAATGCAGACCAGATGCCGAAACAATGAAAATCCTCCAACTGTTTGATCGTCTACCTAATAGCATATATAAAGTATCAGCTCTTCTAAATGTTGATAAGCAACCTGCTGCGGTTATGACAGTTATATTGCCAGTTTGGATTTTTCCTCGATTTGGCAAGTCAGGTCTTAAGCAGACAGAAGAAAATCTATACGCTATCTTTCAAAAACTATACGGGGTAACAGTTGTTCATATGAATGAGACAATTTCTGCGGGCAAAGCGAATGCATGTATAGCAAAGCAACTAAATATTAAAGCCAACGATCCAGTTTTAAATGTTAATCGTGTCTCATATACCTACAATGATATACCCGTAGAAATTCGCAAACGTACCTTTCAAAATTCGTACAATTATATTTACAAGCAGGATCATGTTCGTTCGATGTGATCTCCAGTTTCCTCACCTGAACCTCCCGTTAGTTAATTTACAATGCAAGAAAGCTCTACCTTTCGCTGGTCCAGAATTCAGGGGGAACCTACGTTGGGGCCGCCGCGAACTACAATGACCACACGCAGCAAGGCAAAACGGAAGGGAATCGCTCCCGGTGGGGCGGCCGGACTTCAAACCCGGTAGGGGCCGCGAGCGGTCCTGTGTGGGTTCGACTCCCACTCTCTTCCGCCATTATTCCGTCCGGCACGCCACGCAGCGGCCGGCGCCGCAGAGGAGCAGCGCGATGAGCTTCGCCCTTGAAATATCGAATAAAATCAATGAGTTACAATACTCCTCATTGCCGGCCGAAGCCGTGCACTGGGCCAAGGTTGGCATCCTCGACACCGTCGGCGTGACCATCGCCGGCGCGCATGAACCCGCAACGCGCATCGTGCTCGGCGTCTCCGGTTCCGCCAGCGGTCCTTCGCTGGTCTTCGGCCACGCACGGCGCATCGGCGCGCTCGACGCAGCCCTCGTCAACGGCACCGCTTCACACGCGCTCGACTTCGATGACTGCAACAACACGCTCGGCGGCCATCCCTCGGCACCGATCCTGCCCGCGCTGTTCGCGCTGGCCGACGAAACCGGCGCGACCGGCAAGGATTTCATCGCCGCCTACGTCGCCGGCTTCGAGACCGAATGCAAGCTGTCGATGGTGGTGAACTTCCACCAGTACACCAAGGGCTGGCACCCGACGACCACCATCGGCGTCTTCGGCGGCGCCGCGGCCTGCGCGCACCTGCTGAAACTGTCGGTGGAACAGACCGCCACCGCGCTGTCGATCGCCGCATCGCTCGCCGCCGGCGTCAAATCCAACTTCGGCACCATGACCAAGCCGCTGCATGTCGGCCACTGCGCCCGGAGCGGTCTTTTCGCGGCGCTGCTCGCGCGGGACGGTTTTACGGCGGGAGCGCTGGCCTTTGAACACAAGCAGGGTTATTTCGAAGTCTTCAACGGCGCCGGCAACTACGACGCCTCGAAAGCGCTCCCCGCCTGGGCCAATCCGCTCGACATCACCCGCCCCGCCATCGCGATCAAGTCCTACCCCTGCTGCGGCAGCACCCACCCGGCAATCGACTGCATGCTGGAACTGGTGCAAAAGCACAAGCTGAAGCCCGAACAGGTTGCACGCATCGATTCCTGGACCCACGCGCGGCGACTGGAACACACCAACCGCCCCGATCCGCAGTCCGACCTCGACGCCAAGTTCAGCGTGCAATACACGCTGGCCCGCGCACTGAAGGACCGCACAGTCAAGCTCGAACATTTCGAGGGCACCAACTGGCAGGACCCCGCGACGCGCGCAATCCTGCCGAAAATCCACGTCGCCCCCTACACCACCGAACAGTTCCCCGCCGACCAGCACTTCGGTGCCGAGGTGAAGGTCACGCTGACCGACGGCCGCGTGGTCAGCACCAGGACCGACCAGGCACTGGGCCGCAGCGTCGACAAGCCGCTGCCGGCGGAGATGCTGAAGGCCAAGTTCGACAACTGCGCCGCGCGCGCGCTGTCAGCAGACAACGTGGCGCGGCTTTATGCGGCGATCCAGGATTTCGAGAACGCTAAAGACGTCCGGGAGGTTGCAGTGCTGGCGGCGGGGATGGGCGGGACGAAGCGGGTTGCCGCCTGATCTTCCGGTTTCATCAGCAAGTGCTGGTGGAAATCATCGCCATTCCGCCAGCCAGCGGTGGCGGGACGATCAAGACAGGTCGAACGAAACGGAATCCGCCATGACAAGTGAAGAGCTGAGCCTCTGCAATATTGAGGATCTTCGGCAAATAGCCCGAAAGCGGCTGCCTCGCCCCATATTCGAGTACATCGACGGTGCGGCGGAGGATGGGACAGCGTACCGGAACAACCGCGAGGTCTACCGGTCGCTCAACCTCAGGAACCGGGTCCTGCGGGATGTATCGCAGCGCTCGACCGCGATCGAGATCTTCGGCAGGAAAATCGCCATGCCCTTCGCCATTTCGCCAACCGCATCGGCGGGTCTGATGTGCGAAGGCGGCGAAGTGGCGCTCGCCAGGGCGGCAGCCCGGATGGGCGTGCCATGCACGGTGGCCACCAATTCGCTCACTCCAATGGAAGAAATTGTCGAGGCCGCCGGCGGCAACCTCTGGTTTCAGCTTTACATGTGGGTGGACAAGGGGCTGCGGATGGCCTTCGTCGAGCGGATCAAGGCGGCCGGCTTCCACACCCTGCTCGTCACCGTCGACGGCTCGGTCGGCGCCAATCGCGAGCACGACCGGAAGAACGGTTTCAGCATGCCACTGCGCTACACCCCGAAGCTGATTGCGGGGGTGCTCGCCAATCCCGGCTGGTGCATGCGGGTGCTGGCCCCGCAGTACCTGAAACGCGGCCCCTTCCGGAAGGCGAACTACCCGGCGGAACTCTCAAGCAAGCTCACGGACAAGCCCACCGACCACGAGCTCACCAAGCCGGACACCCAGACCTGGGACGATATCAGGCGCATCCGCGACATCTGGCCGGGCCACATGCTGGTCAAGGGATTGCAGAGCTGGGAAGACGTGGTGCTTGCCGCGGACAACGGCATGGACGGCGTCGTCCTCTCGAACCATGGCGGTCGCTACCTGGACAGCGCGCCGGCGCCGCTGCAGGTGGTGCCGGAGGTGCGCAGGGCCGTCGGCAACCGCCTTAAAATCATCATCGACAGCGGCGCGCGGCGCGGCGCCGACATCGTGAAGGCGATGGCCATGGGAGCGGATCTGGTCATGTCGGGCCGGCCCACGCTGTACGGCGCAGCTGCCGCCGGAGAAGCCGGCGCCTACCGTGCGCTCGAGGTGTTTCAGACCGAGATGGAACGGGTCATGGCGCAACTCGGACTCAACCACGTCGAAGAAATCACCCCGCAGGTGTTCTGGAATCCACCCGACTGGGTTCCCGGGCCCGGGCATGCCCGGGCCGGCGGGCAGATTGATCTGCTATCTCCGGAAAATCCTCGTTGAGCGCATGTCAGGGGTGAAGTTGACTGGACAGGTCGTCAACAGGAGACGGTACGATCAACCTCGACCGCGCGTGCGCACTTCGCGCCTTTGCTGTGTCCAGCGTTTTTTCAGCATCGCCAGAAATTCCTGCGCCGCCGGCGACAGTGTGACGCCGCGACGGCGGATCACCGCCAGCGTGCGCGTGAGTTTCGGTTCAATCAGCGGCCGGCTCACCAGCCTTGAATCCTTCCGGCCTGCCAGCGCCAGTTGCGGCACCGCGATCACGCCGATACCGGCTTCGACCAGGCCGAGGCCGGTCGAGAAGGAGTGCTGCACCTCGTAGGTCCAGCGCTGCTGTGGCAGGTTGCCGGGCAGGCCGAAATCGAGCAGCGCGCGGTTGCCGCTCATGCGCCCGACGGTGATCACGCGGTACGCTGCGAGTTCGGCCCATTTCACGCTGCGGCGTTTCGCCAGCGGATGATCCTTGTGGCAGGCCAGCACGAAGGGGTCATCAAACAAGGCTTCGGTTTCCATCTCCGGTTCGTCGGCGCCGGACAGCGTCAGCCCGAACTCGGCTTCGCCGCGCAGCACCGCCTGCAGCACTTCGTTGGCGTGAACGTCGAGGATGCGGATGCGGTTGTCCGGGTGTTTGACGCCGTAGTCGCGGATCACCGGCGGCAGGATGTGCATCGCCGCGGTCGGCACACAGGCCAGCGTGACCTGGCCCGAGCCGTGTTTCGCCATGTCGCGCAGGCCGGCGATCGAGGACTCAAGTTCCTCGATCAGGCGCCGCGCCTGCGGCAGGAAGTCGCGGCCGACCGCGGTCAGGCGCACCCGCCGCGTGGTGCGGTCGAGCAGTCGTACGCCGAGGTCGGCCTCGAGTTTGCTGATGCGCCGCGACAATGCGGACTGCGACAGGTGCAGCGCCTGCGCCGCCTTCTGGAAGCTGCCGAGTTCCGCAATGCGGGCGAAGGCCTGGAGGCCGTGGACGTCTAGGTTCATGGTTACACGGGTTAAATGAGCTTTGGTGATTACCCCTCTGCTTCGCTTCAAGTGTTCCCTTGACCCCGACCCTCTCCCCGCTGAGCGGGGAGAGGGAGCAGAAGCAGATTCGCTTGCGAATTATTAATGCGCAATAACGAACAATTGTTGCAACAATCTCATTTTACTCAACAGTGCCCGGGACGGATAATCGGGCTCTTCCCTGATATCCGCCAGCGAAAGGTTCCACAATATGCAACAGGAATTCGACGTCGTCGTCGTCGGCAAGGGCAATGCCGCCATGTGCGCCGCCCTCTCAGCCCATGACCAGGGTGCCAAGGTCGCCATCCTCGA
Organism: Burkholderiales bacterium; assembly: GCA_019635015.1. Classification (GTDB taxonomy): domain Bacteria; phylum Pseudomonadota; class Gammaproteobacteria; order Burkholderiales; family SG8-41. The sequence continues at coordinate 26,134 of JAHCAG010000018.1, forward strand.
AGCCGCCACCGAAGACGAGGGCGGAGGCAACAGCCGCTTTGCCGGCGGCGTGATGCGCTTCGCCTACGAAACCGTGGAGGACCTGCTGAAGATCACCGACATCTCGGAGCAGGAAATCGCCGAGACCGACTTCGGCACCAACACCCGCGAGGAATACCTCGACAAGCTCTACCAGCTCACCAGTTACCGCACCGACCCCGATCTCTCGGAATACCTGGTCAACGAAAGCCTGCCGACGATGATCTGGCTGCGCTCGAAAGGCGTGAAGTTCGTGCCCAACTGGGGCCGCCAGTCGGCGGTGGTCGATGGCAAGCGCCGCTTCTTCGGAAACATGCCGATCGAGGCCCACGGCGGCGGCGCCGGCCTGGTGCAGTACCTCGACAAGGCGGTGAAGGCCGCCGGCATCCCGGTGTTTTTCGAGACCCGCGCGATCAAGCTGCTGTACGACGGCGCCACGGTGGGCGGCGTGCAGGTGCGGCAGAAAGGCAAGTCCTTCGAGATCAAGGCCGGGGCCGTGGTGCTGGCCTGCGGCGGCTTTGAAGCCAATCCGGAAATGCGTGCGCGTTACCTCGGTCCGGGCTGGGAACTCGCAAAGGTGCGCGGCTCGCGTTTCAACGTCGGCGACGGCCTGAAGATGGCGCTGGACATCGGCGCCGCGCCCTACGGCAACTGGTCGGGCTGCCACGCCACCGGCTGGGACCGTTACGCGCCGGAGTTCGGCGACGTCAGTGTCGGCGACCAGTTCCAGAAACACAGCTACATCTTCGGCCTGCTGATCAATGCCGAAGGCAAACGTTTTGTCGACGAGGGTTACGATTTCCACTCCTTCACCTACGCCAAGTACGGTGGTGAAGTGCTGAAGCAGCCGGGGCAGTTCGCCTGGCAGGTGTTCGATGCCAAGGTCAGCAAGCTGCTGCGCTCGGAATACCGCATCAAGTTCATGACCAAGGTCAGCGCCAACACACTGGAGGAACTGGCCACCAAGCTTGAAGGCGTCAACGGTGAACAGTTCCTGAAAACAGTGCGCGAATACAACGCTGCAGTGAAAAAGGACGTGCCCTTCAACCACGTGATCAAGGACGGCAAGGGCACGGTCGGTATCGAGCCGCCGAAATCGAACTGGGCGCAGGCGCTGGACACCCCGCCCTATGATGCCTATGCCACGACCTGCGGCATCACCTTCACCTTCGGCGGGCTGCGCATCGACAAGGAATCCGGGCAGGTGCTTGATTCGAACCAGCTGCCGATCCCCGGCCTCTATTGCGCCGGCGAGATGGTCGGCGGACTGTTCTACTTCAACTATCCCAGCGGCACCGGCCTGGTGTCGGGTGCGGTGTTCGGCAAACTGGCCGGGACCGCGGCGGGCAAGGCTGCGGTGCAAGGTTGAGTCTTTGCGTTCATCAGCAACATGGCACTGGATTCCGGCTCGCGCTACGCGCGGCCGGAATGACGATTCTTAATTTGTTGCCGACAAGGAAATTCTGATTTGTCTTCCACCAAACCACCCCTGCTCCCCGACGCAACCCGCGACCTCGCCCGCTTCGGCGCAGCGCTGCGTTATGAAGACATTCCCGCAGAAGCGATCGCGCGAATGAAACTCTCGCTGCTCGACAGCCTCGGCTGCTGCCTGTTCGGCGCGACGCTGCCGTGGACACGCAAGGTCGCTGAACTGGCTGACGCCGAGCAGGCGAAGCCGGTGGCGACGCTGATCGGGCTGGCCCGCAAGACCTCGCCCGCGCTGGCGGCGCTGGTGAACGGCACCTCCGGCCATGCCTTCGAGCTCGATGACATCCACAAGGAATCCATCGTGCACGCCGGCTCGATTGCCACACCGGTGGCGCTGAACCTTGCGGAAGCGAAAGGCGGCAAGGTTTCGGGCAAGGACCTGCTGACCGCGATGGTCGCCGGTTACGAGATCGGCCATCGCGTCGGCAATGCCGCAACGATGAGCCTGTTTTTCCGCGGCTTCCATCCGCAGGGCACCTCGGGCGCCTTTGTCGCCGCCGCCACCGCGGCGCGCATGCTGAATCTCGACGCGACACAGTTCCAGCACGCGCTGGGCATGGCCGGCTCCCAGGCCGGCGGGCTGATGGCGGCGCAGGAAGGCGCGATGGTCAAGCGTTTCCACAGCGGCCGCGCCGCGCAGAGCGGTGTCTATGCGGCACAGCTCGCAAGCCGCGGCTTCACCGGCATCCTCGATGCGCTGGAGGCGCCCTACGGCGGTTACCTGTCGACCTATTCCGACAAACCCAATCCCTCGCGCCTCACCGACGGACTGGGCAAGACCTGGGAGACACTCAACGTCGGCTACAAGCCCCATGCCAGCGTCACCAGCATCCACAGCGCGCTCGACGCGTTGTCGGAACTGATGCAGGAGCACAAGCTGAAAGCCGCCGACCTCGCAAAGGTCGAGACCGGGCTGTCGCCGATGACCCATGTGCACTGCGCCTGGGAATACAAGGCGCAGGGCGTCACCGCGGCACAGATGAACCTCTATTACGGCATGGCGGTGATCGCGCTCGACGGCGCGGCCTTCACCGGACAGTTCCGCGAGGCGCGGCTGGCCGACCCGCAGATCCTCGATTTCATCACCCGCATCACGGCGCATGTCGATCCCGAGATCGAAAAAATGGGCGCGCCCTTCCGCCACGCTTCACGCGTGAAAATCACCACCCGGGACGGCAGGATTCACGAGAAGCTCGCGCTGCATCGCCGCGGCAGCCCCGAGAATCCGCTGGCACCGGAAGAAGTGATCCACAAATTCCGCAACGTCGTCGCGCCGTGCATGGACAAGGCCGAAGCTGAACGGATCATCGCTGCCGTCAACCGCTGCGAGCAGCTCGCCGACATCGGCGAACTTGCGACCCTGGTCAGTACCGCGGTGAAGCTGCCGCAATAAAAAACTTCACAAGTATTTGTTTTTATTGATATTTCAAGCTACGCCTGAGGAAACGAAACCATGACCCAACAATCGACCGGCAGCATCCCCTACACCCGCCACATCGCCGAGTTCGTCTCCGGACTCAGCTACGACAGGATCCCCGAGGAAGTGCGCCACCGCAACAAGCTGCTGATGCTCGACTCGCTGGGTTGCGCGCTCTACGGCGCCGACCTCGAGTGGAGCCGCATCCTGCAGGACAAGCTGGGTGCAATCGACGCCACGCGCCAGTGCAGCGTCTGGGGCACCAGCAAAAAACTCTCGGCGCCGCATGCCGCGCTGGTCAATGGCACACAGGTCCAGGGCTTCGAACTCGACGACGTGCACCGCGCGGGCGTGCTGCACGTCGGTGCCGTGGTGCTGCCGGCGCTGATTGCGGTTGCCGAAACAAAGCCGGGCATGAGCGGCAGGGAATTCCTGACCTCCGCTGTCGCCGGTTATGAAATCGGCCCGCGTGTCGGTCTCTGCATGGGCCCGGCGCACATCGCCTCGGGCTGGCACTCGGGCGCGACGCTGGGCGTGTTCTCCGCCGCAGCGGGCGCCGCGCGCGGCCTGAAGCTCGATGTCGACAAAACAGTGCACGCGCTGGGCATCGCCGGCACCCAGGCCGCCGGCCTGATGGCGGCGCAGTTCGGCGCGATGGTCAAGCGCATGCACGCCGGTCGCTCCTCGCAATCGGGACTCTACGGCGCGCTGTTCGCCGAGGCCGGTTTCACCGGCATCGTCGATGTGCTCGAAAATCCGTACGGCGGCTTCTGCACGACGATGTCGCAGTCGAAAGACAAGTTCAACCTTGCCGAGCTCACGGCCGGATTCGGCGAGACCTGGCAGACCATGGGTGTGGCGCTCAAGTTCTACGCCTGCGTCGGCAGCAACCACACCACACTCGATGCGCTGCGCGACATGGACAGGGAACGCCCCTTCAAGGCCGGCGATGTGAAGAAGGTCGTCGTCCACGGCTCCGAGGTCACCGTCCACCACGTCGGCTGGCCCTACGAGCCGCAGGGCCTGACCTCGGCCCAGCTCAACATGCCGTACTGCATCGGCACCTGGCTGCTGGAGAAGGATTGCTTCGTAAACCAGTTCACCGAAGCGATGGTGGCCGACCCGGCGCGCATCGCCGAATCGAGAAAAGTCGAGGTCCTGCACGACCCGGCGATCACCGCGCTGGGCCCCAAGATGCGGCACAAGGTGCATGTCGAACTCCATCTCAGGGACGGAACGGTGATGAAACGCACCGTCGAGGCGCCGCGCGGCAGCGAGAAACACTTCGCCTCCGACGCCGAGATCATCGAGAAATTCGAAAAGCTGGCGGTCAAGGCGCTGCCGAAGGCACAGGTCGAGCAGCTGCGCGACGCGGTGATGGGCATCGAGAAGCTGCCCGACGCCACGGTGCTGTCGAAATTGCTGTCGGCGTAAGCCCGATGAGCACGGCGGCGGGGACGCAGACGGCGGCACGCAGGCTGGCGGCCTGGGCCGCCGGCCTGCGTTTCGAGGACATCCCGGTTGCGGCGCGCGAACGCGCGCGCCAGTGCATCATCGACACCACCGGGGCGGCGCTGTTCGGTGCGCGCCTCCCCTGGAGCCGCATCGTTGCCGGCCATGCCCGCGACTGCGGCGGCACCGGCGCCAGCCGCGTCATCGGCAGCGGCCTCAGGGTTGCGCCTCCCGCGGCGGCGCTGGCCAACGGCGTTGCCGCGCATGCCTTCGAACTCGACGGCCTGCGCAAACCCAGCGCCGGCGTGCATCCCGGCGCGATCCTGCTGCCTTCGGCGCTCGCAACAGCCGAACACCGGGGCGCGGACGGCAAGGCGCTGCTGACCGCCTTCGTCGCCGGCGCGGAAGTGATGTTCCGCATCGGGCTTGCGGCAAAACAGACCACGGAATCGCTGGGTTTCCATGCACCCGGCACCAACGGCCCCTTCGGTTCGGCGATTGTCGCCGGGCGGCTGCTGGGATTGAACACGGAGCAGCTGACCCGGGCGCTGGGCATCGCCGGATCCATGGGCGGCGGCCTGCTCGCCTTCGCCAAGGCCGGCAACGGCGCGATGGTGAAACGCCTGCACATGGGCCGCGCCTCCGAGGCCGGCGTGGTTGCAGCACTGCTCGCGCGTGACGGTTACGAAGGTCCGGACAGCGTGCTTGAGGGCAAATACGGATACCTCGAGGCCTATGCCCGCGACGGCGACGCCGCGCAGTTCACGAAGGATCTCGGCAGCCATTACGACATCGTCCACGCCTGCCTCAAGCGTTACGCCTGCCACATCACCGCGCACACACCGGTGCAGTCGCTGCAGGAGCTGCGCGCCGAACACGGCTTCAGCGGTGATGACGTGGCGGGACTGACCATTCACGCCCGCCACAAGATCCTTTCGCACCACGACATCCGCGAGCCGCAGGACGTCGCCGGCGCACAGTACAGCGTGCCCTTCTGCGCGGCGATCGCGCTCCATTACGACGTCAACGACCCGCTGGCCTTCTCGGAAGCAGCGCTCAACGATGCGCGCGTGCGCAGCCTCGCAAAACAGCTCAAAGTCGTCGAGATGAACGAAGATGAAAAAGGCGGCGCCTGGGCGACACGTGTGGAAATCGAACTGAAGGACGGGCGCCGTTTCGAACGATTCGCGGAAGAATTCAAGGGCACACCGGCCTCGCCGCTGTCGGCGGAAGAACTGCAGACCAAGTTCATGCGCATGGCCGGCGCGCACCCGCGGGCCGCAGCGCTGCATGCGCAACTGGCCGCGCTGGAAACCGTGGCCGACTGCAGGACGCTGGCCATCGACGCGCCCGGCTGATCCGCTGCGCGCAGGATCACGGAACCGGAATACATACACAAACATCGCCGGAGGAGACCCCATGAAACGACTGCTGCCCCTGCTGTTCTGCACCCTCGCCTGCGCCGCGCAGGCCGCATCCCCGAAATACCCGGACAAGCCGGTACGCCTGATCGTGCCATTGTCGGCCGGCGGCGGCATGGACACCATCGCCCGCGCCGTGGCCTCGCCGCTCGCTGAAAAACTGGGGCAGACCGTGGTGGTCGACAACCGCTCCGGCGGCGGCGGCGCGATCGGCGCCGAACTGACCCGGGACGCACCGAAGGACGGCCATACGCTGCTGATGGCCAGCGCAACCTTCGTCATCCACCCGCTGCTCTACCCGGCGCGATACGTGCCGACCCGCGATTACGCCACGATCACCCAGGTCACCCGACAGCCTTTTGTGCTGATGGTCCATCCGAGCATGCCGGCGAAAAACGTCAAGGAACTGGTGGCTTACACCAGGGCCAATCCCAACAAGGTCAACTACGCCTCGGCCGGCCAGGGCAGCCTGATCCATCTCGCCACGGAGCTGTTCAAGGTGCGCACCGGTGCCGACATGAACCACGTCCCCTACAAGGGCATGGGCGGCGCCTACGTCGACATGCTGGCGGGCCGCATCCAGGCCGCCTTCCCCAGCATCATCTCGGTGCTGCCGCACCTCAAGAGCGGCAAGCTGCGCGCACTCGCGGTCACCAGCGCACGGCGTTCGCCCTCCCTGCCCGACATGCCCAGCCTGCAGGAGACCGGCATTCCGGATTTCGACGTGTCGCAATGGTACGGACTGTTCGCGCCGGCCGGCGCGCCGCGGCCGGTGATCGATCGCATTCACCGCGAGGTGGTTGAAATCCTGAAGACCGCGGACATGCAGAAACGCATGGCCGGCGACGGCGCCGAAGGGGTCGGCAGCTCGCCCGCGGAATTCGCCGCCTTCGTCAAGGCCGAAACGGCGCGCTGGAGCGAAGTCATCCGCAAGTCGAACATCAAGGCCGACTGATCGGCAGCACGGCCACGCTTGCGTGACGCGAAGCCCGGCATGCACCCGGGCCGGCCGTACTGCGGTTACAATCGCGGCGGCCAGCGCCGCAACGATTTCCGCGCGAACGCAACTTTCCGGCGTCCGCGAAAGTCTGTCAGCAAGCTGCCCTCCACCGAAAACAGTACGCAGAACAATAAATTTCTGTTTAAAATCAATAGGTTATGTAAATGCTGATTTACGCGCTGACCATTTTTGCGAGCGCGTTCCTGCTGTTCCTGGTGCAACCGATCATGGCGAAACAGATCCTGCCGTGGTTCGGTGGCTCTGCGGCGGTATGGACGACCTGCCTGATGTTTTTCCAGTTGGTGCTACTCGCCGGTTATGCCTACGCCGACTGGACCGTGCGTTTGCAGAAGCCGCGGCCGCAGGTGATCCTGCATGTCGTACTGCTGGTCGCAAGCCTCATATCGCTGCCGATCATCGCCGGCGGCGGCTGGAAACCCGAGGGCGACGAGGATCCGACCTGGCTGATCCTCGGACTGCTGGTCGCCACCATCGGCCTGCCCTATTTCCTGTTGTCCACCACCGGCCCGCTGCTGCAGGCCTGGTTCGCGCGCAGTTATCCGCAGGCGAAAAACGTCTACCGCCTGTTCGCGCTGTCGAACGGCGCATCGCTGATCGCACTGGTTGCCTATCCCTTTGTCGTTGAACCCTACGTCACCACCCATGAACAATCGATCGGCTGGAGCATCGGTTACAGCCTGTTCGTGCTGCTCTGCGCGACTTCTGCCTTCTTCAGCCTGCGTCCGGCCGCCGGTGCAGCGACAGTGGTCGCCGGACGGGTGGCCGCCGATGGCCCGGCGCCGCGTGTTGGCGACCACCTGCTGTGGCTGACGCTGGCGGCCCTGGGCTCCTTCATGCTGATCGCGGTCACCAACCACATCACCCACGACGTGGCTTCGGTACCCTTCCTGTGGATCCTGCCGCTGACGCTGTACCTGCTGTCCTTCGTGCTCTGCTTCGAAGGCCGCAACTGGTACCAGCGCAAGCTGTTCTTCGGTCCGCTGCTGGTGATTGTCGGCGCGATGGCCTGGGCGCTGCACACCGACGGCGGCGTGATGGACATCAAGCAGGCGATCCCGCTGTTCGCGGTCGGACTGTTCGTGATGTGCATGTTTTTCCACGGCGAACTCGCCGCGCTGAAACCGGCGCCGCGTTACCTCACCAGCTACTACCTGATGATTTCGCTGGGCGGTGCGATCGGCGGCCTCGCGATCGGCTTTGTCGCGCCCAAGCTGTTCAACACCTATTACGAATTCGGCCTCGGGCTCTTCGGCACCCTGCTGCTGGCGGCCTTCCTGTCGCGGCGCGTGATGCCACTGGTGCCCGTGCTGGCGCTGGTCGCCGCCGGCTTCACCGGCTTCCACATCCACCTCTACGTCAACATGCTGTCGAAGGACACAAGGGTGATGACGCGCAATTTCTACGGCACCCTGCGCGTCAAGGATTTCGGCAGCGAAGCCGACATCCAGGGCACCCGCCGCCTGATGCACGGTGTGATCATGCACGGTGAACAGTTCCTGCATCCGGCACGCCGCCTGGAACCCACCACCTACTACGGCCCGACCTCCGGCATCGGCCGCATCCTCAATATCAAGCGCGATGCCGGCCGCGATCTCCGCGTCGGCGTGGTCGGGCTGGGTGCGGGCACGCTGGCCGTCTACGGCAGGCCGGGAGACCTCTACCGCTTCTACGAAATCAATCCACAGGTCATCGACATCGCGAAAACGGAGTTCAGCTACCTCGGTTCGAGCCAGGCGAAAATCGAAAACCTGCTTGGCGATGCGCGGCTGACCATGGAGCGGGAACCGGCACAGCGTTACGACGTGCTGGCGATCGACGCCTTCTCCAGCGATTCGATCCCGACCCACCTGATGACGCATCAGGCGATGGGCATCTATCTGAAGAACATGAAGGAAGACGGTGTGATCGCCTTCCATGTCACCAACCGTTTCCTGAATCTGGCGCCGGTGGTCAAACGCATCGCCGACGAATACGGCCTGCACACGGTGCTGGTCGCCGACGACCCGGACAGCAGTTCGGACCTGGCCAACACCGACTGGGTGCTGGTGTCGCGCAGCGCGAAGCTGCTGGAACATCCGAAGATCACCGAGTCCGCCCAGGACATCGACAACATCCCGGGCCTGCGCCTGTGGACGGACAGCTTCAACAACCTGTTCAAGATCCTCAAGTAAGCGCCCGTCCCGCCACGCGCGGGGCGGGATTATCATGCCCGGGTTGAAAAACGGGGTGGCGGCATCCATCTGGATGGACACACAGCCCGGAAAAACCACGCATGAATAATCGTATCCCGTTGTTTTTCGGACACTTCCTTTCGGTCACCGCGGCGCTGCTGCTCGGCCTGCTGGCGCCTGCGCCAGCCACCGCACAGCCGGCCACGGACCCGCGCGGTCTGCCGACCATGGCGCCGCTGGTCAACCAGGTCACACCGGCCGTGGTGAATATCTCGGTGCTCACCCGCGCGCCGATGGAAGACAACCCGCTGTTCCGCGACCCCTTCTTCCGCCGCTTCTTCAACCTGCCCGACCGCCCGCAGCGCAAGGAACAGGCCGCCGGCTCCGGCGTCATCGTCGATGCCGCGCGCGGTTACGTGCTGACCAACAACCACGTGATCAAGGATGCCGAGCAGGTCATCGTCACGCTGAAGGACCGCCGCAGCTTTCCGGCGAAGCTGGTCGGCACCGATCCCGGCACCGACATTGCGGTGCTGCAGATCCCGGCACAGAACCTGTCGGCGCTGCGTATCGGCGATTCCGACGCCCTGCAGGTCGGCGACTACGTGCTAGCGATAGGCAACCCCTTCGGCATCGGCCAGACCGTGACCTCGGGCATCGTCAGCGCACTCGGCCGCAGCGGTCTGTCGGTCGAGGGTTACGAGGATTTCATCCAGACCGATGCCTCGATCAATCCCGGAAACTCCGGCGGCGCGCTGGTCAACCTGCGCGGCGAACTGATCGGCATCAACACCGCGATCATCGGCCCCGCCGGCGGCAACGTCGGCATCGGCTTCGCGGTGCCTTCGGCGATGGCGCGCGCGGTGATGGATCAGGTCGTGCGCCACGGCGAGGTCCGCCGCGGCCGGCTCGGCATCGAGATGGCCGACGTGCCGGCGGAACTGCAGCGCAAGCTGCGGCTGCCGACGCTCGACGGTGCACTGATCGCAAAAGTCGAGGACGGCTCGCCCGCCGACCGCGCGGGGCTGCGCGAGGGTGACGTGGTGACCGCACTCAACGGCCGGCCGATCCGCACTTCCGGCGAACTTCGCGCACGCCTGGGACTGACGCCGGTCGGCGAGGAAGTCGAACTCGGCATCCTGCGCGACGGTGCGCCGCAACGCATCCGCACCCGCATCGCGCCGCCGCAGACCGCCAGCAACGGGGAAACCCAGGCCGTGGCGCAACTGCCGGGGCTGCGGGTGGTGGAAATCGAACGCGGCAGCCCGCTGTTCCAGCGCCTGCGCGGCGGCGGCCTGGTGGTGGCTGCGGTGGACTCCGGCAGCCGTGCGCTGCAGGCCGGCTTCCGCCCCGGGGACATCATCTATGCGGTGAACCGCCGCCGCGTGCAGAGCGTCGCTGAATTCCAGGGCCTGCTGCGTGGTTCTGATCGCGGGTATGCGGTCAGCTTGCTGCGCGGTGATTTCAGCCTGACCATCATCCTGCGCTGAAAGCGCTGCTGCGCCTTTCAGTTGATTTTTTTATTTCCGGCCGCGGCGTACCAGCCAGCCACCGGCACTCAGCAGCGCCGAATTGGCCAGCCACACCGGCGCATAGCCGAAAGCGGTGCCGATGCTGCCGAAGACCAGCGGGATCACCAGATGGGTGAAGTTGTTGACCGTCACCCGCATGCCCGCCGCTTCCGAAGCCCGCCCCTTCGGCGCCAGCACGTAGATCAGCGACATCGACATCGGCTGGCCGCAACCGACGCCGAGTCCGAGCAGGAAAGCCACCACGCACAACGCCACCGCGCTGTCGAACAATGGAAACAGCGTGAAGGCGCCGGCCGCGACAAAAATCGCGTAGACCAGGATCTGTTCCTCGCTGCTCCGGCGCAGCAGCAGCGGCAGCGCCGCGCGGATGACGAAGGTCGCCAGCGCGAAGGCGCCGAGGATGATGCCGATCGCCGAGGCCGACAGCCCGATGCCATGCCCGTACACCGGCAGGTAGAAATTGAACAGGTCCCAGCCGGCTGAAATGAAACCGCTGGCAATGAAGGTGTTGCGCAACTGCGGCTTGCGCCACAACTCCAGCGCACTTCCACCTCTGGAATCGGCGGCGGTCTTCACTGCACCGGGGAGGAAACCCGGCTTCAGCCACAGCATCAGGATCGGGATCACCGTACACGCGGCGAGGATCATGAAGGCCTGCAGGTGACCGAGGTAATCAATCGAAAAGCCGGCGACCAGCGGACCGATGAAACCGGCGCCGGAAAAGCCGAGGCTGACGAGCGCGTAATTGCGCGAACGGTACTGGGTGCCGCCGATGCCGCCGGCGACACCGGTCACGGTGACGAAAAAGAAATGGAAGGACGAGCCGAGCAGCAGCGCCGCCACGTAGAGCGTCGCCAGGGTCGGCGAGGCCACCACCAGCAGCAACCCGATGCCGAGGCCCACGCTGCCCAGCAGCATCGGCAGGCGCGGTCCGACGCGGTCGGCCAGGCGGCCGATGGCGATCGCAAACAGCATCGGGCACAGCGCATAGAGCGCCATCAGGATGCCGACCTGCATCTGTGTTGCGCCGGACTCCAGCGCGAACAGCGTCAGCACCACCCGGCTGCCGCCGAAGGCGACATGGTTCAGGACAATCAGTACCAGCGTGAGGTAAATGGCCATCGGATGGATTCTGCAGCCTGCCGATGGTATCACCGCAGCAGTCGCAGCTTGCCCGGAATTCCGCACTGTGATCCACAGACTTCCGGATTTATCCGGTGCAACTAGCGACAGACTGCCGCAGAGATCCTAAATATTCCGTATTGTGAAGATCAGCCCCGGAGCAGATGCAGGGAGAAAAGCTCTTCCGCATCCACCCACACCGCTTCCGCGTCATAGCCGGCGGACCGCGCCAGGCGCTGGAACTCGGCCACCGAATACTTGCAGGAGTTTTCAGTGTGCAGGCGTTCGCCGGCGGCGAAGGCAAAGCTGCGCCCGCTGACGGTCACCGTCTGCGCGCAAACGCTTTCGAGATGCATTTCGATGCGTCCCGCAACGGCGTTGTAGAACGCAACGTGGCGGAAGCGGTCGAGATCGAAATCAGCCGCCAGTTCGCGGTTGATCCGGCGCAGCAGGTTGAGGTTGAACTCCGCGGTGACACCCTGTGCATCGTTGTAGGCATCATGCAGCCGCTGCGGATCCTTTTTCAAGTCGACACCAACCAGCATTGCACCGCCGCTGCCGGCCAGCGCACGCGCGCGCTGCAGGAAAAGCAACGCTTCCGCCGGGGTCAGGTTGCCGATGGTCGAACCGGGAAAATAAATCAGGCGGGGCGCGGCAATCCCGTCCAGCGGCAGATCCAGCGGCTGCATGTAATCGGCGCACACGGCGATCACCGGCAGGTCCGGGAACTCCGCGGCAAGGCGTCCTGCTGAGGCTTTAAGGGCATCCGCGGCAATGTCCACCGGCACGTAAGCTGCCGGGCGCAGGGCGCCCAGCAGCAGGCCGGTCTTGATGCCGGCGCCGCTGCCGAATTCGATCAGCAACTTGCCCGCACCGACCGCCGCAGCGATTTCGCCGGCACGATCGCGGGTCAGCGCCAGTTCGGTGCGGGTGGGATAGTACTCGGGCAATTCGCAGATTGCCTCGAACAGCCGGCTGCCAAGGGCATCATAGAAATATTTCGGCGATAACGCCTTGGGCGAAACACCCAGTCCGGAGAACACGTCCTCCAGGAACGAGCCCGCGGACGGCTGCAGGTCTACAAAGGACAGCGGGGGCATTGCTCCGGCCGGGCCGAGCCGGGCTCAGCCCGGGGAATTCGCCGCATAGCGGGTTTCCATCCACCGCCTGATGCGGTTGGCATCGCCGATGCGCGTGAGTTTGCCCCAGGAATCGAGGAGCACAATGATCACCGGCTTGCCGGCAATTTCCGCCTGCATCACCAGGCAACGCCCGGCCTCGGAGATGTATCCGGTCTTGGACAGGCCGATCTGCCAGTCGGGGCTGTTCACCAGCCGGTTGGAATTGCGGTAATTCATCACCTGGCCGTTGGCGAGGCGGATCGACGCGCCGGTGTCGGTGGTGAACTCGCGGATCAGCGGATAACGGTGGGCCGCCGCGACCATCCGGGTCAGGTCCTGCGCAGTCGACACGTTGTCGCTCGACAGTCCGGTGCCATCGACAAAGCGGGTGCGCCACATGCCGAGCTCGATGGCTTTCTGGTTCATCGCCGCCACAAAGCCGGTGGTGCCGCCGGGATACACCCGGGTCAGTGCTTCCGCCGCGCGGTTTTCGGAGGCCATCAGGGCCAGCTGCATCAGTTCGCGGCGGGTCAGCGCAGTACCGATGCGCAGCCGTGACCGCGTGCCCTTGATCAGATCCTTGTCGGCCTCGGTAATGACGATCTGCTCGTTCAGGGACTGGCCGGCATCCAGGACCACCATCGCCGTCATCAGCTTGGTAATGGACGCAATCGGCAGCACACTGTCGGTATTCTTGGCAAACAGGGAGCGCCCCCCGGTCTGGTCAATCACCAGTGCGGCAGATGACTTCAGTTCGGGGGCACTATCGCGGCCGGCAACCGCTGCCTTGACCTTGTTCTGGGTGCGTTCCCGGGTCTCGCCGGATACCGGACTTGTCGCCAGAATGGCGATCAGGATCGTGACCAGCCATGGCATCGGCTACATTCCTCCCGGGCAGTTTTAGTTGAAAAACGCTGTAAAAATACAGTGTTACATCCGTCTTTTCAACAAGTTTGAATACTGTGGACAGGATGGACCTGTGACCTGGATCAAAAGGTCAGGCCAAAAAAAACTCCGCTCGGGACTGTGTGGGCTGTCCCAGCGGAGCTTAAAGAGGCCCTGCAGATACCCGCTCAGCACAGGTCACTGCAGTTACCGGGCCTCCGAGGAGGAAAAAACCAGCAACATCAACAAACTCAACAAACTGGATCAGGATTTGGCGGCTCGCAACCAATCGGGCTGATCATGCGGGTGACAATAAGCGGCTCCGCTTACGTCAAACTTACAGACAGGCTGCAGAACCTGGAGTCCGGGAGCCAGTATGATGTCCGCCGGTTCCCACATCGCCGCAATCCACGACCACCATGCGCCTGCTCATCGTTGAAGACCATCCGATACTGGCTGACGGACTGATCACTGCACTGAAGGGCTCCGACTACGCCGTCGACCACGCCGCTTCCGGTGAACAGGCCGATCACATGCTGGCCACCCAGCACTATGACGCAGTCATTCTCGATATCGGCCTGCCGCGGCTGGACGGCTACGAAGTCCTGCGCCGCATGCGGCGCAGGGGTTCGAAAACCCCGGTGCTGATGCTGACGGCGCGTGATGCACTTGAAGACCGGGTCAGGGGTCTTGACCTCGGTGCCGACGACTATCTGACCAAACCCTACGACCTGCCCGAACTCGAGGCCCGCGTGCGGGCGCTGATCCGCCGCGGCCAGTCCGGCGGCGGCGCCGAACTCGCTCATGGCGACCTGGTGCTCGACACTGCGGGGCGGCGCGCCACCATCAAGGGAGCTCCGCTCGAGCTGTCTGCGCGCGAACTCGGGGTGCTCGAGGTGCTGATGCTGCGCGCAGGACGCGTGGTCAACAAGGAGCAGCTTGCCGAGCAGCTCTACGGCTGGGGAGAAGAAGTCGGCGCCAACGCGATCGAGGTCTACGTGCACCGCCTGCGCAGGAAGCTCGAGCCCGCGGGGGTCAATGTGCGCACCATACGCGGCCTGGGTTACCTGCTCGAAAAAGCTCCGCATGACTAGCACCGGCCACCACACCTCCTGCACCTGCCTGTCCACCGCAGGTTTGGCATGAGCTCCGCGACGCGCACGCTGCGGCGGCGGCTGCTGTTGTGGGTCAGCGGTCCGCTGGTCGCGCTGTGGATCATCAGCACCCTGATCGACCACGGCGTCGCCAAGGGTTTCGTCAACCTGAACTTCGACCGGGCGCTGCTCGACACCGCACTCAATCTCGGACGCAACGTACGCGAATCCGGCAACCGGCTCTACCTCGACCTGCCACAACCGGTGATCGAGATGCTGATCTCCGGCGAACAGGGCCGCTTCTACTACCGCGCCAACGGTCCCGACGGCGAATACATCACCGGCGATCCTGATCTGCCGGATCCTCCCGCGGATGCGCTGGAAGACCGGGTTACCTACTACAACG
This sequence comes from Burkholderiales bacterium, assembly GCA_019635015.1. Lineage (GTDB taxonomy): Bacteria > Pseudomonadota > Gammaproteobacteria > Burkholderiales > SG8-41. The sequence continues at coordinate 41,282 of JAHCAG010000018.1, forward strand.
CGCCCTATCGCAACGAGTCAATCCGCGCGGTGGCGCTGCGCGTGCCGGTGCGGCCGGGCTCGGGCAAGGGTGCGATCCTGATCCAGGTTGCGGAGAGGGCGACGCTGCGCGACGAATTCGCCCGCCAGATCATGCTGCGCATGATGATCCCGCAGGGCATACTCGTGCTGCTGTCGACGCTGACCATCTGGTTCGGCATCGGCCTCGGCCTGCGTGCACTGACGGCCGTGCGCCGGGAAATCGAGAACCGCTCGCATGTCGATCTGAGTCCCCTCGACGAGTCCGCCGCTCCCGCCGAAGTCCAGCCGCTGGTGCGCGCGATGAACGGCCTGCTCGAACGGCTGAGCGCGGCGCTGGCCGCGCAGCAGCGGTTCATTGCCGATGCAGCCCACCAGCTGCGCACGCCGGTGGCCGCCCTGAAAACCCAGGCCGAGGTGGCCATGCGCCAGGCGCGCGACGGCGAACTGTCGGCCACACTGCAGCAGCTGCACACCGCTGCCGACCACGCCACCCGCCTGGTCCAGCAGCTGCTGACCCTGGCCCGCGCCGAGCCGGGATCACATCGCAGCCTGATGCGCCAGCCGGTCGAAATATCGGTGCTGGCGAGGGAGGCCACCGAGGAATGGGTGCCGCGCGCGCTCGCCCGCAAGATCGATCTCGGCTTCGATGACCGGTCGGCCGCATCAACCATCAGCGCCGACCCTTTCCTGATCCGCGAACTGCTCGGCAATCTGGTCGACAATGCCATCCAGTACACGCCTGCAGGCGGTCGTGTCACGGTGCGCGTGCGCAGTGAAAACGGCTGCACGGTGCTGGAAGTCGAGGACGACGGTCCGGGCATTCCGCCGGAGGAACGGGAAAAAGTGTTCGAACGCTTCTACCGGATGCCGGGCGGATCACCGGAGGGCTGCGGACTGGGGCTGGCCATTGTCCGCGAAATCGCCCAGGGTCACGGCGCGACCGCGGTCGCCCGCGCCGGCACCGGCGGTCGCGGCACCCGGATGACAGTCACTTTTACGCCTCCGGCTTGACTGCGTCCGGCGTGCGCCGCGCCTGTTCCTGCTTTTCCTGCTGCTGCAACGCCCACATCTGGGCATAGGCGCCGGCCTGCGCCAGCAAAGCCGCATGGCGGCCGCGCTCGACGATGCGGCCGTGGTCGAGCACCAGGATTTCGTCGGCATCCATCACCGTGGACAGGCGGTGCGCGATGACCAGCGTGGTGCGCCCCTGCGCCACCGCGTTGAGCTCCCTCTGTATCGCCTGTTCGGTGCGCGAGTCGAGCGCCGAAGTTGCCTCGTCAAAGATCATGATCCGCGGGTTCTTGAGGATTGCCCGGGCGATGGCCACCCTCTGCTTTTCGCCGCCGGACAGCTTGAGACCACGCTCGCCGACCATTGCCTCGTAGCCGTCGGGGAGTCCGCTGATGAAGTCATGGATGTGAGCGGCCCTGGCCGCGGCAATCACCTCCTCGCGGGTCGCCGATGGCCGGCCGTACTGGATGTTGTAATAAATGCTGTCATTGAAAAGCACGGTATCCTGCGGCACGATCGCGATTGACGCGCGCAGGCCGGCCTGACGCAGCTGGCGGATGTCCACACCATTGATGCGGATCGCGCCGCCGCTGACATCGTAGAAGCGGTAGAGCAGTCGCGCCAGCGTCGATTTGCCGGCACCGCTGGCGCCGACGACCGCCACCTTCGCCGCCGGCGGAATCCCGAAGCTCATGCCGTGCAGGATCTGTCGCCGCGGATCATAGCCAAAATCGACGTTGTCGAACTGCACTGTCGCCGGACCTTCGGGCACCGCCTGCGCTCCCGGCGCATCATCGACCTCGCGATTTTCCTCGAGCAGCCCGAACATGCGCTCCATGTCGATCATCGCCTGCTTGATCTCGCGGTAGGCCATGCCGAGGAAATTGAGCGGTATGTAGAGCTGGATCAGCAGGCCATTTACCAGCACCAGGTCGCCCAGCGACAGTTCGCGCGCCACCACGCCTTGTGCGCAGAGGATCATCAGCAGCGTCGCCGCCACCGCGATGATCGCCGCCTGGCCAACATTGAGCAGGCCCAGCGAAGCCTCGTTGCGCACCGCCATCACTTCGTAGCGCTGCAGGCTTTCGTCGTAACGCCGCGCCTCGTAATCCTCGTTGTTGAAATACTTTACCGTCTCGTAGTTGAGCAGGCTGTCGACCGCACGCGTGTTGGCATGCGAATCCAGTTCATTGGCTTTCTTGCGGATCGCCGTGCGCCATTCGGTAATGCCGATGGTGAAGGCAATGTAGAGGACAACGGCGGCAAAAGTGACCGCGACGAAGCGCCAGTCGAACTTCGCGAACAGCACGGCGGCGACCAGCATGAACTCGAGCACCACCGGGATGATCGAGAACAGCATGAAAGACAGCAGCGTCGAGATGCCGCGGGTGCCGCGCTCGATGTCTCGCGACATGCCGCCGGTCTGGCGGTCAAGGTGGAAACGCAGCGACAGGGCATGCAGGTGGCGGAACACCGCCAGCGCGATGCGCCGGGTCGCGCGCTGCGTGACCGGCACGAACACCACGTCGCGCAGTTCGGCGAACAGCACGGTGGCCAGGCGCAATGCGCCATAGGCGACGAGCAGCGCCAGCGGCAGCACCAGCACCGCCTTCTGCGAGTCAAGTCCGTCGACGATGTCCTTGAGCACCAGCGGCACGCCGACATTTGCCACTTTCGCCGTCACCAGGAACAGCAGCGCGACCACCACGCGCCATTTGTATTCCCACAGGTACGGCAGCAGCATCGGCACCACGCGCCAGTCGCCGCCTTTGCGCCGGCCCGCGGGTTCCCGCGAGGTCGCGGCGCGGCGCGCCAGTTCAGCAGTCATGCCGAACCTGCAATATCATCATTTTATTCATTAAAAACAATATGTTAAAAATCAAATGACCTGCCAAGCCAGTGGCAGGCGGTAGCGCCTGCAAACTCCGCATGCTCCATGGGGGCCGCAATTATCGCACCCGGCATGCCCCCCCACCTGTCCACGAACCGTACTCAGCCCGGCAGGCGCTCCAGCTGTGCGGTCAATGGCGCGTGATCGGAGATCCGCCACCAGCGCCGGCCATGGTGAACCCGCACTTCGCGCACCGCAAAACCACGGACATAAATGCGGTCGAGCCGCAGCAGTGGCAGCATCGCCGGAAAACTGCGCGCGGGCACCCCGCCCTTCAGCTCGAACACTTCGTGCATGTTCAGCGGCAGCGCCAGTTCCTGGGTGGCGCGGTGGCGCCAGTACCAGTCGTTGAAATCCCCGGCGACAATCAGCGGCGCGTCGGACGGCACCAGCCGCTCGATGCGCTGGCGCAGCCGTTCCAGCTGCAGACCGCGGCCGCGCGCGGTCAGCGCGAGGTGCACGCAGACGCAATGCAGGGAAAGCGGCCAGCCGGGCACCTCGATTTCACAGTGCAGCAGACCGCGGCGTTCGAAGCGGTGGGCGGAAACATCCTCGTTGTCCCAGCGCGTAATGGGATAACGCGACAGCACCGCATTGCCGTGGTGACCGGCGTCGTACACCGCGTTCTTGCCGTAGGCGTGGCTGTGCCAGAGGCTGTCGGCAAGGTATTCATACTGGGACTGCGCCGGCCAGTCGCGGTGGCGGGCGGCATGCACGGCATGGGCCCCGACCACCTCCTGCAGGAACACCAGGTCGGTGCCAAGCAGGCGCAGCTGTTCGCGCAGGGCATGCACGGTCGGGCGCCGCGCAAACAGCGGCGTTACCGAAAAGCCCTTGTGGATGTTGTAGGTGGCGACGCTCAGCTGCAGCGGCGCGGCACTCACCAGGCGCTCAGGAGACAGACAACATGCGCTCCAGCGCGATCCGCGCCAGTTCCGCCTCGTACGCCGGCACCTTGATCGGATTGACCACCTTGCCGGCAACAAGATTTTCCAGCGCCCAGGCCAGGTGCTGCGGGTCGATGCGCTGCATCGTCGAGCACATGCACACCGTCGGCGCCATGAACTGCACCGACTTGCCCTGCGGACCGAATTCCTCGGCGATGCGGTTGACCAGATTAAGCTCGGTGCCGACCAGCCAGCGCGATCCGGGATGGCTCGCGGCGATGGTCTTGATGATGTAGTCGGTGGAACCGACATAGTCCGACAGTTTGCACACCTCGAAACTGCACTCCGGATGGCTGATCACCAGCCCGCCCGGATGCTGCTGGCGCCAGCGCAGGATGTGCTGTGCCTGGAACATCTGGTGCACCGAGCAGTGTCCTTTCCACAGCAGGACCTTGGCCATCTTGATCTGCTGCGGCGTGAGTCCGCCCATCGGCTCGTCCGGGTCCCAGACCAGCATCTCGGAAAGCGGAATGTCCATCAGGTAACCGGTCCAGCGGCCGAGGTGCTGGTCGGGAAAAAACAGCACTTTTTCACGGCGGTTGAACGCCCACTGCAGGATGCCGCGCGCGTTGGACGAGGTGCAGACGATGCCGCCATGTTCGCCGCAGAAGGCCTTCAGGTCGGCGGCGGAATTGATGTAAGTGATCGGGGTGACATGTTCGTCCGGATCAAGCACCTCGGCGATTTCGCGCCAGGCACGCTCGACCTTGGACAGGCTGGCCATGTCGGCCATGGAACAACCGGCGTTCATGTCCGGCAGGATCACCTGCTGCGAAGGACGCGACAGGATGTCGGCAACCTCGGCCATGAAGTGTACGCCGCAGAAGACGATGTATTCAGCCTCGGTGCCGGCGGCAAGTTTCGACAATTGCAGCGAATCGCCGGTCAGGTCGGCATGTTTGTAGACATCGGCCCGCTGGTAGTGATGTCCCAGCAGCACGACGCGGTCCCCCAGTTTCTGCCGCGCGGCAAGGATGCGTTCCTGGCAGGCCTCGTCGGCCAGCGGCTTGAAACCGTCAAATGTGATCGTTTTCACTTCCATCATCAGACCCTTCTCATGATGCCCACTACGGGAAAAGTTTCTACATTACAGGATTTTGACAGAAAAACCATCCGGAAAATCCCGCCCCGCAATGTGGTCTATACACCGGACGCCAGCCTGTCCGGAAGTTCACGGATCACTTCGGCGTTGCTCCACGAAAAAACCCGGTCGGCCGCTTCCCGCCACGGCAACCAGGCAAAGGCAAGGTGTTCACGTGGCGCCAGCACGATGTCCCGGACTGCCGGCAGCGTCAATCCGAACACATGTTCCGTATTGTGGGTCACCCCGGGCGCATAACGGCTGCGCCAGTGGCTGTAGATCTCGTAGCGGTTTTGCCGTTTCCAGTCGACCAGCATGCCGGGCTGCGCGACAATGCCGGTTTCTTCGGCAAGTTCACGCTGTGCGGTCTGCGGCAGTGTCTCCCCTTCATCCATGCTCCCCGTCACCGACTGCCAGAACCCCGGCCTGTCGGCACGCTCCAGCAACAGCACCTGCAGGTCGGCGGTATGCACCAGCACCAGCACCGAGACCGGGATCTTGTAACTCATGACGGCGGAAACTCCGGCAGTCCGGCGGCATCGCAGAACACGACAAACACGCGTTTTTTCCCGCGCCAGTACGACGCGGCGTCAGCGAGAATTTCAAGCAGCAGCGCAAAATCCTCCGGCGCGGCCCCGGAAAACCCCGCCGTGCCGGACAGCAGCAGCACGATCCCGTTCTGCCGCGCAGGCAACCAGGACAGGTCCTGCAGTGCGTCGTTGAGAGCATCCCAGTTGCCGCCGAAACTGTCGGGAACCGCGAACGCGGCTGCAATCACGCCCAGCACCGCTTTTTTGTCCCGGGCACGGCCCAGATCGGCTGCCACGCGCAGCAGCCCGGTCGTATCCGCCGTGACGCCCTGTCGCGGCATGCGGTAGATACCGTTTGCCTGCGCGCTGAAATGCGGTGTGTTCATTCGACGATGCGCCGGAAACTGCGGTAATGGTCGGCAGTGTAGTAAAACTCGCCGCCGTCGCGGCAGTGCTCCAGCCACAGACTGCGCCCGGGCTTTGGCTGCGGACGGACACGCTCGCAGCCGACAACGATGCGCCGTGCGCCGCGGTGCCGGATGCCCGGTGTCGTCACCGTGTATTCGCTGTAATGCCCGCGCCGCGCCGGCGGCAGCAGCTTCTCGTAATTGTTGAAGGTGATGCCGTCACGGTCATGGGGATAAGGGCCGCCGCGCCGGATCAGCTGCAGCGTCTCCCCGGCTTCGGGCGGCAGTTCACCGACGTGTATGGCAGACAAGGACGGCGCATCGCCGCGGGCGAAGACGGCAGCCGACAGCGCCGCAGCGGCAATCAGGGCCGCCCAACGCCAGACATGGTCCGGCCGTAGCAGGAAACGCATGAGAGCCGCCTGCAGCGCGACCCGTGCCGTCTACGCGGCCGGCGTGACGTTGCGCAGGCGGATGTGCAGCTCGCGCAACTGTTTTTCGGTCACCGGCGTGGGCGCGTCTACCATCAGATCCTGCCCGCGCTGGGTTTTCGGAAATGCAATAACCTCGCGGATAGATTCGGCTCCGGTCATCAGCGTGACGATGCGGTCGAGACCGAAGGCAATACCGCCATGCGGCGGCGCGCCGTAGGACAGCGCATCCAGCAGGAAGCCGAACTTGGCGCGCGCGTCCTCGGGCGTGATGCCCAGCGCGGCGAACACCTGTGACTGCACCTCGGGGCGGTGAATCCGCACCGAACCGCCGCCGATTTCCCAGCCGTTCAGCGCCACGTCGTAGGCTTTGGCCAGCACCTTTCCGGGATCGGTGGCCAGCAGCCCGACATGCTCGTCCTTGGGCGCAGTGAAGGGATGATGCGCGGCGTTCCAGCGCTGCGCCTCTTCGTCGTATTCGAAGGCCGGGAAATCCACGACCCAGCACGGCCGCCAGCCGGCTTCGGCATGGCCCTTTTCATGGCCGACCTTCACCCGCAACGCACCGAGCGCGTCCCACACTACTTTCCTGCGGTCGGCGCCGAAGAAAATCAGGTCGCCGTTGGCGGCGCCGGTGCGCTTGAGGATTTCCGCGAGCACCGGCTGCGGCAGGAACTTGACGATCGGCGACTGCAGCCCGGCGTCGTTCAGCTGGGTCACGTCATTGACCTTGATATAGGCCAGTCCCTTGGCGCCGTAGATCCCGACAAAGGCGGTGTAGTCGTCGATCTCCTTGCGCGTCAGTGCGGCGCCGCCTGGCACGCGCAGCGCGACCACCTTGCCGTCCTTCAGTGCGATGGCCTGCCTGAACACCTTGAAGTCGACCTGCGTCATCAGGTCGCTCAGGTCAGTGAGTTCGAGCTTGACGCGCAGGTCCGGTTTGTCCGAGCCGTAACGCGCCATCGCGTCGGCATAGCTCAGGCGCGGAAATTCGCCGAGTTCGACGTTCAGCACTTTTTTGAACAGTTCGCGGATCAGGCCTTCCATCAGGTCCTGGATCTCGCGCTCGCCGAGGAAGGAGGTCTCGATGTCGATCTGGGTGAATTCGGGCTGGCGGTCGGCGCGCAGGTCCTCGTCGCGGAAACACTTGACGATCTGGTAATAACGGTCGTAACCGGCCACCATCAGCAACTGCTTGAACAGTTGCGGCGACTGGGGCAGCGCGTAGAACTGGCCGTCATGCATGCGCGAGGGCACGAGGAATTCGCGTGCGCCCTCGGGGGTCGACTTGTAGAGCATCGGCGTCTCGACGTCGATGAAACCGTTGTTGTCGAGATAGTTCCGTACTGCGCTCGCCGCGCGGTGGCGCAGCCGCAGATGGCCCTGCATCTGCGGGCGGCGCAGGTCGAGGAAGCGGTACTGCAGGCGCACGTTTTCCGACAGGTTCTCGTCGTCCATCATGAACGGCGGTGTCTGCGACGGATTGAGCACTTCGAGCGTCATCGCCAGCACTTCGATCTCGCCGCTGATCAGGTTGGCGTTGGTGGTGCCGGCAGGCCGCTCGCGCACCCTGCCCTCGACGCGGATCACGAACTCGTTGCGCAGGCCGTCGGCGGTGGCGAAGGTTTCCGCGCGGTCCGGATCGCAGACGATTTGCACCAGGCCTTCGCGGTCGCGCAGATCGATGAAAATGACCCCGCCGTGGTCACGGCGGCGATGCACCCAGCCGCAGAGGCTTACGGTCTGGCCGAGGAGTTTGCGGTCGACCAACCCGCAATAATGGCTGCGCATAGACATAAGTATTTGATTTTAAAGTAAATTATTTATTAGCCGGCACTTTGGGCAAGTTTTCGGCGTTGCCATTGCCGTTGCCGTTGCCGCCCGCCGGGGCAACCACACCCATGGAAACAATGTATTTGAATGCGGCGTCCACCGACATGTCGAGCTCGATGACATCCTCGCGCCGGACGTAAAAATAAAAACCGTTGACCGGGCTCGGCGTCGTCGGGATGAACACGGCAACGTAATCCTCCGGCAGGCGCACACCGACTTCGACGGGCACATTGGTCTGGAACGCCAGCGACCAGGCCTGCGGATGCGGGTAACGCACCAGCAGCACCTTGCGGAAGGCATGACCTGTTCCGGAAAACAGCGTGTCGCTGACCTGCTTGACGCTGTTGTAGATGGTGTTGACGACCGGAATGCGCGCGAGAATGCCCTCCCAGAACAGCACCAGGCGCTGGCCGATGATGTTTGCCGCCAGTACGCCGGTGGAGAGCACAATCAGCAGTGTCAGGATCACCCCCAGGCCGGGCACATGGACGCCGAGCCAGTTTTCCGTGAGCAATGCGTTCGGCAGCAACTGCAGGCTCTGGTCCATCATGCCGACGAGCAGGTTGAGCACCCACAACGTGATCACCAGCGGCACCCAGATCAGCAGGCCGGTGATGAAATAGCTTTTAATGGAAGTGTTCTTGAACATGGATCTTCAGGCGGTACGCAGCATGCCCGGCAACTTGCCGGGCATGCGCATCAGGACTGCAGTTGCCACCGGCGACCGGTCGCCGGCGCGATCAGCGGAGGTCAGTTGCAGGCAGGACAGGCCCCGGCGCCGCAAGCGGCCTCGGCCTTGGATTCGTCTTTCTTGGCACCGTCGCCGGATTTCGCGGCATCGGCGGCGGGTTTGCTGCCCTTGTCACGAAAATCGGTTGCATACCAGCCGCTGCCCTTCAACTGGAATCCGGCTGCAGTCACCATCTTGCTGAGCGTGTTCTTGCTGCACTCCGGACACTCGGTCAGCGGCGCATCGCTGATGCGTTGCAGGAATTCCTTCTGGAACCCGCACGCCTCGCATCGATACTCGTAAATCGGCATGGCGCACTCCAAAAATCGAAAAAAGCATTATACCTGAGACGTTTAGGGACTTTCCCCGGTGATATGCGGGCGGCCATCCGGGCATTTCAAGCCCCCCCGCCCCGGGCTCTCAGCCTCCGCCGGCCAGCCGTCGTCCGGGCCGGGACGTGAGTCCAGCATCAAGCCCGGATCGGCCGTCCGGAGGGATTCCTCCTATAATCAAAGGCTTGCTTTCCAGGATCCGATCCCACTCCAGTCCGCCCGACCCGATGAAAAACGCCGCCCCACGCAGCCATCAGCTTGTCGAACGTGCCCGCGACCGTGGCCCCGCCCCTACGGCCGTGGTTTACCCCTGCAGCGAACCGGCGCTGGCCGGCGCACTGGAGGCCGCAGCCGCGGGACTGATCCTGCCGCTGCTGATCGGTCCCAGGGAACGCATCCGGCAGGTCGCCGACAATGCGCAGCTGGACATATCAGGGTGCGTGATCGAAGACGCGGCGGACGCCCGTACCAGTGCCCGCCGCGCCGCGGAAATGGCCTGCGGCGGGGAAGCCGCGCTGCTGATGAAAGGCAGCCTGCATACCGATGAACTGATGGGTGTCATCGTCGCGCGTGACGCCGGCCTGCGCACGGAGCGCCGGGTCAGCCATGTTTTCGTGATGGACGTGCCCTCGCATGACCGTCTGCTGCTGATCAGTGACGCTGCAGTGAACATCGCCCCAGGTCTCGAAGCCAAGCGCCACATCACCCAGAACGCGATCGATGTCGCGCATGCGCTGGACATCGCGTGTCCACGCGTTGCAGTGCTGTCGGCCGTGGAAACCGTCAATCCGGCGATCCCGTCGAGTGAACACGCCGCTGCACTGCGCGACATGGCGCAGGACGGCCGCATTACCGGCGGCATTGTCGACGGCCCGCTGGCCTTCGACAACATGTTTTCGGCCGAGGCCGCGCGCATCAAGGGTATTTCGTCGCCGGTGAGCGGCGTGACCGACATCCTGGTGATGCCGGGACTGGAAGCAGGCAATATCCTCTACAAGTCGCTGGTCTACCTCGGTGGCGCAGTCGCTGCCGGCGTTGTCATGGGCGCCCGAGTGCCTGTCATCCTGACCAGCCGCGCCGATTCGGCACACAGCCGCATCGCGTCAGCCGCCGTGGCCTGCCTGGTCGCCCACGCCCGTTCAATGCGCGGCTGACCGCCGCCGGGCGTGTTACGGCATTCCCTTAGAACGGGATGTCGTCGTCCATGTCGTCAAAGCTGCCGCCGCTTTTCTTCGCCGGAGCCTTGTTGCCGCCTCCGGCAGACGGCGGTTCGCGCATGCCGCCGCCGTCACCGCCGGATCCGCCGCGGCTGCCAAGGAGCTGCATTCGGTCAGCGACGATCTCGGTCGAATAACGGTCCTGGCCTTCCTTGTCCTGCCACTTCCGGGTGCGGATGCGACCCTCGATATACACCGGCGAACCTTTTTTCAGGTATTCACCGGCCACTTCCGCCTGGCGGCCGAAGAAGGATATGCGGTGCCATTCGGTATGTTCCTGCTTGTCGCCGCTTTTTTTGTCCTTCCATGACTCGGTGGTTGCAACGGTGATGTTCGTCACCGCGTCACCGCTGGGCAGATAGCGTGTCTCCGGGTCCTTGCCGAGATTGCCGATCAGAATCACCTTGTTTACCGATGCCATGAGAGGATTTCCTTTGTAGATATTTGATGCCCGCCGCGCATATCCGCTTCAACGCGCCCGGCAGCCGTCCGTTTACGCCCGGGTCGCCACCGGCGGTACGCGCATGCCCAGCGCGAGTATAAGCCAGATCGCCAGAAGCCCTGCATCCAGCACGATCACTCCGGGCATGCCCCAGTACTTGTAGATGAAACCGCCGGCAGCGGCCCCGACGAAGGTCCCGAAAAACTGGATCGTGCTGTAGAGGCCGATTGCGGTACCCCTGGCGTGCGCCGGCGCGAGACGCGTGGTCAGCGTCGGCAGCATCGCTTCCAGCACGTTGAAGGGCGCAAAAAACAGCAGCAAAAACAAGGACAAGAACAGGATGTTTGCGGCCAGCCAGGGCAACGCCAGATGGCCTGCCAGGAGCAGCCCCACGGCGACGATGAACCAGCGCCGCAGCAGCACCGGATTGCCGGCCTGCATTACCGGCGGCAGCATCAGCACGAAAGATCCGACCATCACCGGAAGGTAAACCTTCCAGTGCTCGGCAATCGGCAGGCCGGCATCGCGCAGACTGAAAGGCACCACGATGAACAGCGCCATCAGCACGGCATGCAGCGCGAAAATGCCCCAGTTCAGCCGTGCAAGCTGCGGATCCTTCAGCACGTTCCAGAAATCCTTCAGCGCCCGCCCGGGGGCGGGCGGCGCCTGTGGCGCCTCCGGAATCAAACGCCACATGACGATGATGCCGGCGAGCGCAAGCAGGCCGGTCGCCGCAAAAATGCCCGGCACCCCGATCACGCGGTCCAGCCAGGGGCTCGCAATCAGCGACAGCGCGAACGACGCACCGATGGTCGAACCGATCATCGCCATCGCCTTGGCCCGCTGGCTCTCGCGGGTCAGGTCAGCCGTCATCGCGATCACCGCGGCGGAAATCGCACCGGCACCCTGCAAAACGCGGCCGAGGATGACGATGTAAATGTTGGGCGCGAGCGCAGCGACAAAGCTGCCGACAGCAAAAATCAGCAACCCGGCATAAACCACGGGTTTGCGGCCGATGCGGTCAGACCACCAGCCGAAGGGAATCTGCAGGATGGCCTGGGTCAGGCCATAGGCGCCGATGGCAATGCCGACCAGCGTCAGATCGTCACCGCCGGGCAGGGATTCCGCGTAGATCGCGAATACCGGCAGGATCACGAACATGCCGAGCAGCCGCAGTCCGAAAATTCCGGACAATCCGATGCTCGCCCGCAGTTCCAGCGGGGTCATTTTGGTGCTGGACGACATGAAATGGGGAGGAGCCGGAGAAACCTGTCAGCAAAGATCTCGAGTGCCCGACTCACGACGGTTGGGCATAACACCGTATGCGCGTATATTAACAGGTTTACTTTCGGACCCTCCCTCCCGGCACCGGCATGACTGCACGCACCACACCGCCCAAACTGGTTTCGCTGCCGGCCCCGCAACAGCGAGACACGGCGCTGCCCGCCACCGGCCAGATCCGCGTGCGCGGCGCGCGCACGCATAACCTGAAGAACATCAGCCTCGATCTGCCGCGCAACCGCCTGGTTGTGATCACCGGCCTGTCCGGCTCCGGCAAGTCCTCGCTGGCTTTTGACACGCTGTACGCGGAGGGCCAGCGGCGTTACGTCGAGTCGCTGTCGGCCTATGCCCGGCAGTTCCTGCAACTGATGGAAAAGCCTGACGTCGACCTCATCGAAGGGCTGTCACCGGCCATCGCCATCGAGCAGAAGGCTTCCAGCCACAACCCGCGCTCCACCGTCGGCACGGTCACCGAAATCCATGACTACCTGAGGCTCCTCTATGCCCGAATCGGCGATCCGCACTGCCCGGAGCACGGCACGCTGCTCGCCGCGCAGTCAGTGGCGCAGATGGTCGACCACGTGCTGCAGATGCCGGAGGATACCCGGCTGATGATCCTTGCTCCGGTGGTCAGCGACCGCAAGGGGGAACAGTCGGCGCTGATCGACGAACTGCGCGCCCAGGGTTTCGTCCGCGTGCGCATCGACGGCAAGGTGCTGGACATTGACGCCCTGCCGGCATTGAAAAAGAACACGAAACACTCCATTGATGTTGTGATCGACCGGATCAAGGTTCGCCCCGAGATCCGCCAGCGGCTGGCCGAATCCTTCGAAACGGCGCTGCGCCACGGCAACGGACGTGCGCTCGCCATCGACATGGACAGCGGCAGGGAAACCGCCTTTTCCGCACGGCTCTCCTGCCCCACCTGCAACCGCTCGTCGCCGGAACTCGAACCGCGGCTGTTTTCGTTCAATAACCCGGCGGGTGCATGCACGCGTTGCGATGGCCTCGGCCATATCACCTTCTTCGATCCGAAACGCATCGCCGCATTCCCTGAACTGTCGCTGGCCTCAGGCGCGATCAAGGGCTGGGACCGCCGCAACCAGTTTTATTTCCAGATGCTGCAGGGGCTTGCCGAACACTATGGTTTCGACATCGAAATGCCGTTCGGCGAGCTGCCGGAAAACGTGCGTCAGGCGGTGCTGCACGGCTCCGGCAGCACCCAGATCCGCTTCACCTATGCCGGAGAACGCGGCAAATCATATGTCCGGGAACATGCTTTCGAGGGCGTGATCACCAATCTGGAGCGGCGCCACCGCGAAACCGATTCTCCGGTGGTGCGCGAGGAACTGGCGAAATACCTGAACACGCAGACCTGCCCGGAATGCGAAGGCACACGGTTGCGCGTGGAAGCACGGCACGTGATGGTCTCGGGACAGCCGATCTACGCCCTGTCGGCCCTGCAACTCGGCCGCGTACTGCGGTTTTTCGAACAACTGTCGCTGACCGGCACCAGGCAGGCCATCGCCGAAAAAATCGCGGGGGAAATCCGCAGCAGGCTGCGTTTCCTGGTCGATGTGGGCCTTGACTACCTTTCGCTGGACCGTTCGGCGGACACGCTTTCCGGGGGCGAGTCACAACGCATCCGGCTGGCCAGCCAAATCGGCTCCGGTCTTACAGGCGTGATGTACGTGCTCGACGAACCGTCAATAGGCCTGCATCAGCGCGACAATTCGCGCCTGCTGGACATGCTCCGGCGCTTGCGCGACATCGGCAACTCGGTCATCGTCGTCGAACATGATCAGGATGCCATCATGAGCGCCGACCATGTCATCGACATGGGGCTGGGCGCCGGCGAACACGGCGGCGAGATAATCGCCCAGGGAACACCGGCCGACATCAGCGCCAGCGCCGAATCACTGACCGGGCAATACCTTTCGGGCCGCCGCCGCATCGACGTGCCCGCACTGCGCCATCGCGTCAATCCGCAGCGGCAACTGGCCATTCGCGGCGCATCGGGCAACAACCTGAAGGATGTCAGCGTCAATATCCCGGTGGGACTGCTGACCTGCGTCACCGGCGTTTCGGGCTCCGGCAAGTCGACCCTGGTCAATGACACGCTGTACCTTTCAGTCGCGCGCGAGCTCCATGGCAGCAATGTTGAGCCTGCGCCCTGTTCCGCAATGGAGGGCATCGAGTTTTTCGACAAGGTCGTCAATGTCGACCAGAGCCCGATCGGTCGCACGCCACGATCGAACCCGGCCACTTACACCGGATTGTTCACCCCGATCCGCGATCTTTTCGCCGGTGTGCCGGAAGCTCGCGCGCGGGGTTATGGCGCGGGACGCTTCTCGTTCAACGTCAAGGGCGGCCGCTGCGAATCCTGCCAGGGCGACGGCGTGCTGAAAGTCGAAATGCACTTCCTGCCCGACGTCTATGTCTCCTGCGACGTCTGCCGCGGCATGCGCTACAACCGGGAAACCCTGGACATCCGCTACAAGGGAAAAACGGTTCACGACGTACTGGCCATGACCGTGGAACAGGCCCTTGAATTTTTTTCGGCGGTTCCGGCGATAGCCCGCAAGCTGCAGACCATGATGGATGTCGGTCTCGGCTACATCACGCTGGGCCAGAGCGCCACGACCCTTTCCGGCGGAGAGGCGCAGCGAGTCAAGCTCGCGCTGGAACTGTCCAAGCGCGACACCGGACGCACGCTTTACATCCTCGACGAACCCACGACAGGTCTGCATTTCCATGACATCGACCTGCTGTTGCGCGTTCTGCACCGGCTGCGTGACCACGGCAACACCATCGTCGTCATCGAACACAACCTCGACGTGATCAAGACCGCGGACTGGGTGATCGACCTCGGCCCGGAAGGCGGTGACGGCGGCGGACGCATCATCGTTGAGGGACCACCGGAGGCCATCGCAGCCTTTGCGGAAAGCCATACCGGCGTCCACCTCAAATCGGTGCTGGCATGAACACCGGAGACGCGCGCCGCCTGCTCGAGGACAGCTATGCCGCGGCGCTGGCTGCTGCCGATCCGCTGCGCATAGTCCCGGCCCATCTGCCTCCGCCGCCCAAGGGCCGGACACTGGTCGTCGGCGCCGGCAAGGCCGCAGCGGCAATGGCGCTTGCTGTCGAACAGCACTGGCCCGCCACGGCGCCGCTCGAAGGACTGGTGATCACACGTTACCGCCACGGCCTGCTGACCAACCGCATCACCGTCATCGAAGCCGGGCATCCGGTGCCGGATGCGGCCGGCGAGCAGGCCGCATCCGAAATCCTGCGCAGGGTGAAAGCGCTGACCGCAGAGGATCTGCTGCTGGTGCTGGTCTCCGGCGGCGGCTCCAGCCTGCTGTCGCTGCCCGCCGAAGGCATCACGATGACGGATCTGAAGCAGGTCACGCAGCTGCTGCTGCGCTCGGGCGCGCCGATCCAGTCGATGAACACGGTGCGCAAGCACCTGTCAGCGATCCAGGGGGGGCACCTTGCGGCGGCATCCCGTGCCCCGGTGCACGCACTCGTCGTCTCCGACGTCACCGGCGACGATCCAACGCATATCGCCTCCGGTCCCTGCGCGCCGGATCCAACAACCTATCAGGACGCGATCGGCATTCTTGATCGTTACGCAGTGCGAGCCCCCGCGGCAGTCGCCGGCCATCTGGCACGCGGTGCACGCGGCGAAATTGCGGAAACCCCGAAGCCCGGTGACCAGCTATTCGCGAAGACGGAGAACCGGGTGATTGCCACGGCGCAGCAGTCGCTGGAAGCGGCGGCGGTGTTTTTCCGCAACCAGGGCGTGCAGCCGGTGATACTCGGCGACTCGGTGACCGGCGAGGCGCGCGAGGTGGCCAAGGTCTATGCCGCGCTGGCGCGGCAGGTCCGCCGGCACGGAATGCCCTGGCAACCGCCCGTGGCGCTGATCTCCGGCGGTGAATGCACGGTCACCGTCCGCGGTGAGGGACGCGGCGGGCGCTGCGCCGAATTCCTGCTGTCACTGGCGCTCGACCTTGACGGCGCGCCGGACATCTACGCCCTGGCCTGCGACACCGACGGCATCGACGGTTCAGAGGACAATGCCGGCGCGATCCTGGATCCCGCGACCCTGCAGCGTGCACGCAACCGGCAGGTGGATGCCGCAGCCATGCTTGACCGCAATGATGCCTACCGTTTTTTCGACGCTGCCGGAGACCTTGTCGTGACAGGGCCCACGCGCACCAATGTCAACGACTACCGGGCAATCCTGATCATTTGAACTTTAATTTATAAGTATTTGTTTTTAAATACTTTTTTAGGTTTTCGGAGTGCGGAGAACACAAAAAAGCCGGGCAATGCCCGGCTTTTTTTACCCGATCACGCCTTGATCAGGCTGCGGTTTCCGGCTTGGCTTCCGCCACCTCCGGCCGGTCGAGCAGCTCGACATAGGCCATCGGCGCATTGTCGCCTTTGCGGAATCCGAACTTGAGGATGCGCAGATAACCGCCGTTGCGCTTGGCGTAACGCGGGCCGAGCAGTTCGAACAGCTTGACCACGTTCTCGCGGTCGCGCAGGCGATCGAAGGCGAGCCGGCGGTTCGCCAGCGTCGGTTTCTTGCCCAGCGTGATGATCGGCTCCACGACGCGACGCAACTCCTTGGCCTTGGGCAGCGTGGTTTTGATCGCCTCATGGCGCAACAGGGAATTCGCCATGTTGCGCAGCATCGCCAGGCGATGGCTGCTGGTGCGATTGAGTTTCCTTAACCCGTGACGATGACGCATGATGCCCTCTTAAACCTTTTCGAGGCCGGCAGGCGGCCAGTTTTCCAGCTTCATCCCCAGCGTGAGTCCGCGGGAGGCCAGCACTTCCTTGATCTCGTTCAGCGACTTGCGGCCCAGATTCGGAGTCTTCAGCAGCTCCGTCTCGGTACGCTGGATCAGGTCGCCGATGTAGTAGATGTTCTCGGCCTTCAGGCAATTGGCGGAACGGACGGTGAGTTCCAGATCGTCCACCGGACGCAGCAGGACCGGGTCGATCTGCGTCGCCTTCTTCTCCTCGATCAGCGCCGGGGTGCCCTTGAGGTCAGCGAAGACCGACAGTTGCTCGACCAGTACACGGGCGGCATAACGCACCGCCTCTTCCGGGTCGATCGCGCCGTTGGTTTCGATGTCGATCACCAGCTTGTCGAGGTCCGTGCGCTGCTCGACACGCGCCGATTCCACTGCGTAGCTCACGCGGCGGACCGGGCCATACGAGGCATCCAGCATCAGGCCGCCAACACTGCGTGTGTCTTCCGCGCCACGCCGGGTCACTGCCGCAACGTAACCACGGCCTTTTTCAATCTTGATCTGCACGTCAAGCTTGCCACCGGCGGTAAGGTGGGCAATGACATGGTCCGGATTGACGATTTCGACGTCATGCATCGGCTCGATGTCAGCCGCGGTCACGACGCCTTCGCCCGACTTCTTCAGCGTCAGAATCGCCTCGTCGCGGTTATGCAGACGGAACACGATGCCCTTCAGGTTGAGGAGAATATCGACCACGTCCTCCTGGACGCCGTCGATTGTTGAATATTCGTGCAGGACACCGGCGATCTTGACTTCCGTGGCGGCATAACCGGGCATCGAAGACAGCAGCGTGCGGCGCAGGGCATTGCCGAGCGTATGGCCATAGCCCCGCTCGAACGGCTCCATCGTGACCTTGGCATGGAACGGTGAAACCGCCTGCACATCGATGATCCGAGGCTTGAGAAAAGCGCTGCTGGACATGACTGGTCTACCTCTCGCAGATTATTTCGAGTACAGCTCGACGATGAGCGACTCGTTGATGGTTGAGGGCATTTCGGAGCGCTGCGGACGCGCCTTGAAAGTGCCTTTCAGCGCTTTCGCATCCGCCTCTATCCACTCCGGGTAGCCGCGCGATTCCGCCGCCTCGGCCGCCCCCTTGATGCGCAGCTGCGCCTTCGCAGCCTGGGTCACCTCGACGACATCGCCCGGCCGGCACTGGTACGACGGGATGTTCACCCGCCTGCCGTTGACAAGGATGCCGTTGTGGCGCACCACCTGCCGTGCTTCCGTGCGCGAAGCGCCAAACCCCATGCGGTAAGCCACGCTGTCCAGCCTGCTTTCGAGGTTCTGCAACAGCGCCTCGCCGGTCACGCCCTTGCTGCTGGCCGCGTCCTTGTAGGTTTTGCGGAACTGCCGCTCAAGGATGCCGTAGATGCGGCGCACCTTCTGCTTCTCGCGAAGCTGCACACCGTAACCCGACAGGCGGGTATTCTTCTGGCCGTGCTGTCCCGGCGGATAATTGCGGCGCTCGATTGCGCACTTATCCGTGAAACATTTCTCCCCTTTCAGGAAGAGTTTTTCGCCTTCGCGGCGGCACTGCCGGCACTTTGCATCGAGATTCCTGGCCACTTTGGGATCTCCTTAAATTCGGCGCTTCTTCGGCGGACGGCAACCGTTGTGCGGCACGGGCGTCACGTCGGAGATGCTGGTGATCTTGAAACCTACGGCGTTCAGGGCGCGCACCGCGGACTCTCGTCCCGGACCCGGCCCCTTTATCAGAACCTCTATGTTCTTCACGCCGCACTCCTGGGCAAGGCGCCCCGCCTTCTCGGCCGCAATCTGCGCGGCAAACGGGGTCGATTTGCGCGATCCCTTGAAGCCGTTGCTGCCCGAAGTCGCCCAGGCCAGCGCATTGCCCTGGCGGTCGGTGATGGTGACGATGGTGTTGTTGAACGACGCGTGCACGTGGGCAACGCCCTCGGCGACGTTCTTCTTGACCTTCTTGCGAACCCTGGTGCTTGCCTTAGCCATATATGATCACTCTCGATTACGCGGCAGGCCGCTGGATTTTGACTGCCGCCTTGCGCGGGCCCTTGCGCGTGCGCGCGTTTGTACGCGTACGCTGGCCACGCATCGGCAGTCCGGCGCGATGGCGCTTGCCGCGCCAGGTGCCAAGATCCATCAACCGCTTGATGTTCATGGATATTTCACGCCTCAGATCACCCTCGGTCGTGACCTTGGCGACCTGCTCGCGCAGTTTGTCCATGTCCGAATCGGACAGATCCTTGATCTTGGTCGCGGTGTTGATGCCTGCTGCAGCGCAGATCGCGCGCGCGCGGCTGCGACCAATGCCGAAAATCGCCGTCAGCGCGACTTCAGCGTGCTGATGATTTGCTATGTTGACGCCACCTATGCGGGCCATCTCTCACCCCACCGATGAAAAACTCGAAATTATAACTTCTGACACGTTCATATTCAATGAACGATCAACCCTGGCGCTGCTTGTGGCGCGGATCCTTGCAGATCACGCGAACCACGCCGTTGCGCTTGACAACCTTGCAGTTGCGGCACATGCGTTTTACCGATGCCTGTACTTTCATGTAACACCTCTTTCGCTTGCAGCCTATTTCGCCCGGAAAACAATCCGACCCTTGGTCAAATCATAGGGCGTCAATTCAACCGTCACCTTGTCCCCGGGAAGAATGCGGATGTAATGCATACGCATTTTTCCCGAGATATGGCCGAGCACCACATGGCCATTCTCCAACTTCACCCTAAACGTCGCGTTCGGCAGGGTTTCAACAATCTCCCCCTGCATCTGTATCGTGTCTTCTTTCGCCATTTACCGCGTCGGAAACACACCGCCTTTGAAGTTTGCCTTCTTCAACAGGCTTTCGTACTGGTGTGACATCACGTAAGCCTGCACTTGTGCCATGAAATCCAGGGTTACAACGACAATAATCAGCAAGGACGTTCCGCCAAAATAGAACGGCACGTTCTTCCACACAATCAGCAACTCGGGCACCAGACAGACCAGGGTGACGTACAGGGCGCCGGCAAGCGTGAGGCGCATGGTCACCTTCTCGACATAACGCGCCGTCTGTTCACCCGGCCGGATGCCAGGTACGAATGCTCCGCTCTTTTTCAGGTTTTCCGCGGTTTCTTTCGGATTGAATACAAGCGCCGTATAGAAAAAACAGAAGAAAATGATCGCTGCCGCATAGAACAGGGTGTAAACAGGCTGTCCGGGATGCAGCACCGCTGCGATATTCTTGAGCCACACCATGCCTTCGTTCTCGCCCAGCCAGCCGGCTATCGTGCCAGGAAACAGGATGATGCTCGAGGCGAAGATCGGGGGAATAACGCCCGACATGTTCAGTTTGAGCGGCAGGTGCGACGACTGACCGCCGTATACCTTGCGCCCCACCTGCCGCTTTGCATAGTTGACCAGGATCTTGCGCTGGCCCTTCTCCACAAAACAGACGAAAGCGGTAACCGCAACCACCAGCACAAAAATGAAAAGAACGAACGGGATCGAAAAGGCACCGGTCCGCGCAAGTTCCAGCGTACCGCCGACAGCCTGCGGAAACCCCGAGGCGATACCGGCGAAAATGATCAGCGAAATGCCGTTGCCGATGCCACGCTCGGTAATCTGCTCACCCAGCCACATCAGGAACATGGTGCCGCTGACCAGCGTGATCATCGCGGTCATCCGGAACATCAGGCCGGGATCCACCGCGACCTTCTGCTGCTCGAAGGCAATCGCGATTGCAAGCCCCTGCACAATCGCCAGCGCAGCCGTGCCGTAGCGGGTGTACTGGGTGATCTTGCGGCGTCCTGCCTCGCCTTCCTTCTTCAGCGCTTCCAGGGTCGGCGAAACCACGGTCATCAACTGCATGATGATCGACGCCGAGATGTAGGGCATGATGCCCAGCGTGAAAATCGAGAAGCGTGACAGCGCGCCGCCCGAAAACATGTTGAACATGTCAAGAATGCCGCCACGCTGGGATCGGAACAGTTCCGCGAGTTGGGCCTGATCAATACCCGGCACCGGTATGTACGACCCGATGCGGAATACGATCAGCGCGCCGACGAGGAAAAGCAGGCGACGTTTCAGGTCACCGAATTTCCCTGCACCAGCGATTGCGGAACCGACGGCCAAAACTTAGCTCCCGGCCTTTTCTGCGGGCTGCTCGACGCTGCCTCCGGCTTTTTCAATGGCTGCGCGCGCACCTTTGGTGGCCAGCAGGCCCTTGATGGCGACTTTGCGCTGGATTTCGCCAGCCAGAATGATTTTGGCGCGCGAGGCCAGGCGCGGCACTGCACCCGCTTTTTTCAGCGTTTCCAGGTCGATAATGTCCCCTGCAATCTTCTGCAGCGTGTCCAGACGCACTTCCGCGGTGTCTCCGGCGGCAAGCGACCGGAAGCCGCGCTTCGGCAGGCGGCGATGCAGCGGCATCTGGCCGCCTTCAAAACCAACCTTGTGAAAACCGCCGGCGCGGGCTTTCTGGCCCTTGTGGCCACGGCCCGCCGTTTTGCCCAGTCCGCAACCGATGCCGCGGCCGACACGCTTCTTGCTGTGTTTGGCGCCTGCAGCGGGCTTGATCTTGTTGAGTTTCATTTATCCCTCGCAACGAACGAGATAGGAGACCTTGTTGATCATGCCGCGTACCGCGGGCGTATCAACGAGCTCAACCGAATGATTCAGGCGACGCAGACCCAGCCCGCGTACCGAGGCCCGATGCTCGGGCCGGGTGCCGATCAGGCTGCGCACCAGCGTGACCTTGATGGTTTTGCCTTGAGTTTTAGCTTGCGTCTTGACCATGTTCAACCCAGCAGTTCTTCCACCGATTTGCCGCGCTTGGCGGCAATCTCGGCAGGCGTGTTCATCTCGGTCAGTCCGTTGATCGTGGCACGCACTATGTTGTACGGATTGGTCGAACCGATGCATTTTGCGAGAATATTCGCAACGCCCATGACTTCCAGCACGGCACGAACCGGACCGCCGGCAATGATGCCCGTGCCTTCGGACGCAGGTTGCATGTAAACCTTCGACGCGCCATGGCGACCCATGACGGCATGCTGCAGCGTTCCGTCTTTCAATTGCACCTTGACCATTTTGCGGCGGGCTTCTTCCATGGCCTTCTGCACGGCAACCGGCACTTCACGCGCCTTGCCCTTGCCCATGCCGATGCCACCGTCGCCGTCGCCGACCACCGTCAGCGCAGCAAAACCCAGCACCCGGCCACCCTTGACAACCTTGGTGACGCGGTTGATCGCGACCATTTTTTCGCGCAGCCCGTCGCCTCGCTCTTCGCCGGTCTGCATTTTCCCTGCCTGCATTTTTGCCATGCGCCGCTCCGTCAGAACTTGAGACCGGCTTCACGCGCGGCTTCCGCCAGCGCCTTCACACGGCCGTGATATTTGTAGCCGGAGCGGTCAAAAGCCACCTTCTCCACACCGGCCTGCTTGGCCCGCTCGGCAATACGCTTGCCGATCACCGCGGCCGCAGCTGCGCTGCCCCCCTTCGGATTTGCGGCCCGCACTTCCTTCTCCACGGTCGAAGCACTCGCGAGCACCTTGGAACCGCTGGCGTCAATAACCTGCGCATAAATATGGCCGTTGGAACGGTAGACGGTAAGCCGCACCGCCTTGAGCTCCGCAATCTTGGCCCTGGTGCTGCGCGCACGCCGGAGACGTTCTGTTTTCTTTTCAAACATGATCTGTCCGCCTACTTCTTCTTCGTTTCCTTGAGCACAATGCGCTCATCGGCATATCGCACACCCTTGCCCTTGTAAGGCTCCGGCGGCCGGTAATTTCGAACATCAGCTGCGACCTGGCCCACCAACTGCTTGTCCGCGCCCTTGATGATGATTTCGGTCTGCGTGGGGGTTTCAGCCTTGACACCCTTTGGCAGCTGATGAACCACCGGATGCGAAAAACCCAGCGTCAGGTTGAGCTTGTCGCCCTGCGCCTGTGCCCGGTATCCGACGCCGACCAGATTGAGTTTTTTCTCGAACCCCTTGCTCACGCCGTGCACCATGTTGGCAACGAGGGCGCGCAAAGTACCGCTGATGGCGTTGGCTTGGCGGGAATCATCGTTCAGCTTGATCTCAAGGTGCTTTTCGATCTTCTCGATGCGCACATTGGGGGTGATCGGCTGCTCCAAGGTGCCAAGCGGCCCCTTAACCGAAATACGGTCGGCAGCAATCGTCACTTCCACTTTTTCCGGCAGTTCGACCGGGCTTTTTCCGACTCTGGACATGGCAGCTCTCCGTTACGCCACGATGCAGAGAACTTCTCCGCCGATGCCCATGCCCCGTGCCTTGCGATCAGTCATCACACCCCTGGAGGTGGAAACGATGGCAACGCCAAGGCCGTTCATCACGCGGGGAATGTCACGGCTGGGTTTGTAAATGCGCAGGCCGGGACGGCTGACGCGCTCGATTTTCTCGATTACCGGTGAGCCGGCGTAGTACTTGAGGCTGACCTCAAGCTCCGGCTTGGACGATTCGCCGCGCACGGCGAAATCCTCAATGTAGCCTTCGTCTTTAAGCACCTTGGCAATCGCCACCTTGAGCTTGCTCGAAGGCATCGACACGGACTCCTTTTCCGCCTGCTGTGCATTGCGGATGCGGGTCAGCATGTCGGAAACTGGATCATTCATGCTCATGCAAAATTCTCCTGCGGCCTGTCTTACCAGCTAGCCTTGATTACGCCCGGGATTTCTCCGCGCATTGCAATCTCGCGCAGCTTTCCCCGGGCCAGCCCAAACTTGCGATACACCCCGCGCGGGCGACCGGTCAGCGCGCAACGATTGCGCAACCGGACGGGACTCGCGTTCCGCGGCAGTTTCTGCAGCTTCAGGCGGGCTTCGTAACGATCTTCAGGGGCAAGTTTCTGATCGTCGACGAGCGCCTGCAGCTCCGCGCGCTTGGCCGCGAATTTCTTCACGGTTTTGCGGCGTTTCTGCTCACGATTGATCAATGCAAGCTTGGACATACGTTTTCCTCAGTTCCGGAAAGGAAATTTGAAAGCCGACAGCAAGGCCCGCGCTTCATCATCGGTCTTTGCGGTCGTTGAGATCGTGATGTTCAGACCACGCAGGGCGTCGATCTTGTCATACTCGATCTCGGGAAAAATGATCTGCTCCTTGACGCCCATGTTGTAGTTGCCGCGGCCGTCAAAACTGCGCCCGGAAATGCCGCGGAAATCGCGGACCCGGGGAAGCGCAATGTTGACCAGACGGTCAAGAAACTCGTACATGCGCGCGCCGCGCAGGGTCACCTTGCAACCGACCGGATAACCTTCGCGGATCTTGAAGTTCGCGATCGCCTTGCGCGACTTGGTGACCAGGGGTTTCTGGCCGGCGATCTTGGTCATGTCAGCAACAGCATTGTCCATGATCTTCTTGTCGGCAACCGCCTCGCCCACGCCCATGTTGAGAACGATCTTCTCAATCCGCGGCACCTGCATCGGGCTGGTATAGCCGAACTTCTTGGTCAATTCGGCGGCAACGGTTTGCTTGTAGAAGACACCCAGGCGCGCCGGTGCGGCAGGACGATCCGGCTTGCCCTGCTTGGGCGCCGCGCTCGCAACCGCAACGGACTTGGGTTCTTTCGCGGCCTTCTTGGCCGGAGCCGCGGCCTTGGTATCCTTGGCCGGCTTTGCTTTTTTGCTGTCTTTATCGGTGCTCATACATCAACCACTTCGCCGTTGGACTTGAAAAACCGGACACGACGTCCGTCTTCCAGTTGCCGGATGCCAATCCGGTCAGCCTTCTTGGTGACCGGGTTGAACAAAGCCACATTCGACACGTGGATCGGCATTTCCTTGTCAATGATTCCGCCGGTGGTGCCTTTGGCGGGATTCGGACGCTGGTGCTTTTTAACGCGGTTGATGCCCTCGACGAGCAGATGCTCGTCATCGACAATCCGCAGAACGGTGCCGCGCTTGCTGCGGTCACGTCCGGTAAGCACGACTACGTCGTCGCCTTTTCTGATTTTGCGCATATGCGTGTGCGTCCTCTTACAACACTTCCGGAGCCAGGGAAACGATCTTCATGAATCGCTCGGTACGCAGTTCCCGGGTCACGGGCCCGAAGATCCGGGTGCCGATCGGTTCCAGCTTCTGATTGAGCAGCACGGCGGCATTGCCATCGAACTTGAGCAATGAACCGTCGTTGCGGCGCACGCCCTTGGCAGTGCGTACCACCACGGCGTTGTAAACCTCGCCTTTTTTCACGCGCCCGCGGGGCGCAGCATCCTTGATGCTGACCTTGATGACGTCACCGATGCCTGCATAACGGCGCTTGGAGCCGCCGAGAACCTTGATGCACATGACGGCACGCGCACCGGTGTTGTCTGCAACGTCCAGTATGGATTGCATCTGAATCATGATTTTTCCTGCTTTTCTTTCTCCAACTTGACCCCCCTATTCGCAGAAGGTCAGTCTTGGAGCCCGTTCGGGCATGGTTTCGCCAATCGGAGGCGGCGAAAAATACAGCCGGGCAGTATATTACCTGCCCACCAAAAATACAAGGCTTTTCTTCAGACGCCCCGTGACTTCTCGACAAGCTTGATTACCCGCCAGGCCTTGGTTTTGGCCAGCGGACGGCACTCCTCGATCAGCACAGTGTCGCCTTCGCGATATTCGTCGTTGGCATCATGGGCGTGGTACTTCTTGGAGCGCGTGATGATCTTGCCGAGCAGGGGATGCTTGACCCGCCGTTCGACCAGAACCGTCACCGTCTTGTCCATCTTGTCGCTGACCACGCGTCCGGTCAGCGTCCGTTTGTTAGCTTCAGTCATGTTGATCCCTGCCCATTAAGCCTTGGTTCCCAGCACCGTGCGGACGCGCGCGATGTCGCGGCGCACCTTGCGAAGCTGGCTGGTATTCGACAACTGCTGCGTCGCCTTCTGCATGCGCAGGGAAAACTGCGCCTTGAGCAGGGATTCGAGTTCCTTACGCAGATCTTCCGGAGACTTGCCCCGCAGTTCACTAGCTTTCATGGATCAACCTCCCACCAGGCGGTGGACAAACGTCGTTGCGATGGGCAGCTTCGCCGCAGCCAGACGGAACGCCTCCTTGGCAATCACCTCATTCACGCCGTCCATCTCGTACAGAACCTTCCCCGGCTGGATCTCGGCGACCCAGTACTCGGGATTTCCCTTGCCGTTGCCCATGCGGACCTCGGCAGGTTTGCGCGAAATGGGCTTGTCCGGAAAAATGCGGATCCAGATCCGGCCGCCACGCTTGATGTGCCGGGTCATGGCACGACGCGCTGCTTCGATCTGGCGGGCGGTCAGCCGGCCCCGGCCGATGGCCTTGAGGCCATACTCGCCAAAGCTCACCTTGTTGCCGCGGGTCGCAACGCCGGTATTC
>JAHCAG010000019.1 GCA_019635015.1 Burkholderiales bacterium
ACCTTGAAACCTTTGGCCATAGAGGTCGCGGAGAGTACAGAGAACGGCAAACCCGGTTTCTCTCTGTGCTCTCTGTGACCTCTGTGGCCTGCTTTTGAATTTTGGTTCGAACATGGACAGCCGCCAGCTTTATCAGGAGATGATCCTCGAGCACAACAAGAAGCCCCGCAACTGGGGGCTGCTCGCCGACGCCACGCACAAGGCCGAGGGGCTCAACCCGCTGTGCGGGGATCACATTCACCTGTCGCTGAAACTGAACGGCGACCAGGTCGAGGCCCTGGGTTTCGAGGGCGAGGCCTGCGCGATCTGCAAGGCCTCGGCTTCGATGATGACCGCCGCGGTCAAGGGCAGGAGCCGGGCCGATGCCGAAGCCATGGTGCAGGAATTCCGCGACATGACCACCGGCAAACTCGATCCGGCCGGACCGCATCACCTCGGCCGCCTGACGGTGTTCGCCGGCGTGCGCGACCTGCCGACGCGGGTCAAGTGCGCGATCCTGCCCTGGCACACGCTGCATGCCGCGTTTGCCGGCACCGACACCGCGTCCACCGAGTAAGCCGAACAGTCCGCAACATGCCGAAAATCGCCGAAATCGAACCGACGCCCAATCCCAACGCGATGAAATTCATCCTGCGGGAGCCGCTGACCTGGGGCATCACGCGTTCGTACGACAGGCCGGAGCAGGCGGTGGGCGACCCGCTGGCGATGGCGCTGTTCGACATCGAGCATGTCACCAACGTGTTCTACGTCGATCACTGGGTCACCGTGACCCAGGACGGCGGCGCCGACTGGCAGGAATTGATGCGCAAGCTGGCGGTGCCGATCCGCGACGCGCCCTCGGCCGATGCGCAGTCGGCGCAGCTTGCCGAGCAGGCGGGCGAGGAGCTCGATCCGGAGAAACTGAGTCCGGAAGACCGCGACCGCCTGGACCGCATCAATGCCGCGCTCGACGAACAGGTGCGGCCGTACCTGCAGAACGACGGCGGCGACCTGTACGTGGTCGGGCTCGAAGGCAACCGCCTGTCGGTGCATTACCAGGGCGCCTGCGGCAGCTGCCCGAGCTCGCTGTCGGGCACGCTTGCCGGCATCGAAAGCCTGGTGCGGCAGATCGAACCCGACCTCGAAGTCGTCGCGGTGTAGGCGATGGCGGACTGGGTCACCGTCGCCGCGGCCGGCGAAATCGCTCCCGGCGCCTGCAAGGTCGCCGATGTCGACGGCGTCGCCGTCGCGGTGTTCAACATCGGCGGCGAATATTTCGCGATCGAGGATGTGTGCACCCATGACGGCGGCGAACTGGCCAGCGGCCACCTCGACGGCGACCAGGTGGTCTGCCCGCGCCACGGCGCGCGTTTCTGCGTCCGCACCGGCGACGCCCTGTCGGCGCCGGCCTACGAACCGACCGCAAAATTCCCGCTGCGCGTCGAGGACGGGCAGATCCAGGTGCGGGACGACCGCTGGGAGTGAAAGGGCAGTGCAGAATGAACAGTGCAGAGTGAAAAATGAGTAGCGCAGGCTGTAAGTCCCGCTATCCAACCGCGCTGTTCCGCTCTGCATTTTTCATTCTGCACTCTGCACTGTCTTATCAGTGGACACCCTGACCCACGCGCTGTCCGGCGCGCTGCTGGCCCGCGCCACCGCGGGCCTCGAAAAACCCGCGCTGCCGCTGGGCCGCCGCGTCGCCGTCGGTGCGCTGGTGGCGGCGTTTCCCGACATCGACATCGTCGCGTCGTGGATTTCTCCGCTGGCCTATCTCTATCACCACCGCGGGATCACGCACTCGCTGGTGATGCTGCCGCTGTGGACGATTCTGCTGTCGCTGGTCTTCGCGCTGATCTGGCGCAAGGGTCCGGGCTGGAAAACCTACGCGCCGGTGGTCGCGCTGTCGCTGGCCGCGCACATCGCCGGTGACTGGATCACCAATTTCGGCACGATGATCTTCGCGCCGTTTTCGGACTGGCGGATGGGGCTCGGCACGACCTTCATCATCGACCTCTGGTTCAGCGGCATCATCGTCGCCGGCCTGCTGACGTCGCTGCTCTGGCGGCGTTCGCGCTGGCCGGCGGTCGCCGGTCTGGCGCTGCTGGTCGCCTATGTCGGCCTGCAGTACGTGTCATTGCAGCAGGCGGTCGATTTTGGCGAGCGCCATGCACGGGCCGCCGGCATCCGCGCGGTGGTGGTGACCGCGCTGCCGCGCCCGGTGTCGCCCTTCAACTGGATGGTGGTCGTCGAGGACGACGCGGGGTACCACTACAGCCACGTCAATGTCCGGCGCGACCGGCTGCTGTCCGCCGGTCCCGAAGCGGGCCTCATCGCGCGGCTCGACGCCGTCTACCGGCCGCTCGACCGGGCCGTCTGGGAATACAGCCCGCGTTTCGGCAACGGCGGCGAACGCGCCGCGGTGCGCGCCGTGTTCGGGCATCCGGACTTCGCGTTTTTCCGCTGGTTTTCCGCCTATCCGGTGCTGCACCGGATCGATGACGCGGGCGACCGGCTCTGCGTCTGGTTCAAGGATCTGCGTTTCCTGACGCCGGGCCGCGACGGGTTCCCTTTCATCTACGGCCTGTGCGGCGAAGCTGCCGGGCCGATGCGGCCCTATGGCCTCGAAGGTGGCGGTCGCTTTCCTGTTTACTGAACGGATTGCGGCCGCGCACTGAATCCGGCCGGGTGAATTGCTGTCACTCGCCCCGGAGAATCAATAAGTATTTGATTTTATTGATATTTTTTCGTTTTCTGCGGACAGTAGCCAAGGCAGGGCATCGAGCCCGCCGTGGTTGATCGCATAGGTCGTCTGTCCGCCCACCACCGGCTTGGCGTGGTAGGCGATGCTGACGCCGCACTCGGCCATGAACTTCAGGTCATTGGCGCCGTCGCCGATGCCGGCGATCTGTTCCCGTTGCAGTCCGAGTTCGCCCGCGACCCGCAGCAGCGCCGCGCGCTTGGCGTCGGCGTTGACGATGCCGCCCGTCACATGGCCGGTCAGTTTGCCGTCGACGATCTCCAGCACGTTGGAGTGCGTGTAGTCGAGCTGCACGCGCGATTTCAAACGGTCGGTCATGAAGGTGAAGCCGCCGGACACCAGCAGCGTCTTGATGCCGGCTCCGCGCACAGTCTCCAGCATGCGTTCGGCGCCGGGCGAAAACTTCAGCCGCTCGTCGTAGACCCGCTGCAATGCCGATTCGTCGAGCCCCTTCAGCAGCGCCAGTCGTTCGCGCAGGCTCTGGTCGTATTCGATTTCACCGCGCATCGCGCGCTCGGTGATCCTGGCGACTTCCGGCTTGATGCCGACCATGTCGGCCAGCTCGTCGATGGTCTCCATCGTGATCAGCGTCGAATCCATGTCCATCACCAGCAGGCGGAAATCGCCGAGCCGGCGGCCCTCCGGCACGAAGCCGTGGTCGAGTTGCGCACCGGCGCACAGTTCGGCGATGCCGGCGGCGGGCTGCGCGTCGCGCAGGCGGAAGGCGGTGCCGGAGAGACGATCGATGGCGGAGGCGCCCGACAGTTTCGCCAGCGTCTTGAGGTCGCGCGTTTCGACGTCCGCGCCCTGGATCACGAGATGCATGGGAGGTTCCGGAAAAAGGAGCGGCGATTATAACGAAGGCATCGCCGCCGGCCGTGCGTTACTCAGGGCGCGGTGATCCACGCTGCGATGCGGGTGACCACCTCACGCTCGATGCCGTTGAAGCCGTGATGGGCGCGCGCCTGACAGGGATCGCCTTCGCTGGTGCCGCCCTCGAAGACCATCAGCTCCTTGCGCGGGGGCGTGGTCAGCCGTTCCATCAGCCGCGGCACGTCGCTGAACAGGCAGACGCGGCAGGCATCCTCGCGGTGGTGGACGACCAGCACCGGAATGCGGATGCGGTCCAGCGCCATGCGCGTCACGTCGCGGCTGCGCTGATCGTTGACCACGGTGGCGGTCAGCACGATGCCGTCGGGACCGCCGAAAGCCAGTGGCAACTGCGTCGCGACCCAGGCGGCGGACTGCGTGCCGCGGCTGGTGCCGACCAGCCACACCGGAATCTTCGCCTGCTCCCGCAGCCAGGCGATCACGGCGTTGACATCGGCGACATGCGCCACGGTCTGGCGGTTGCCGGACAGGAACGGATAGGACTGCCTGTCCGACGGCGCGTCGATCACCACCGTGGTCAGGCCCTGTTCGACGAACAACTGCCGCGAGCGCAGCAGGAAATTGCCGGCCAGTTTCGGGATGCGGCCGTCGGGCTCCAGCATCAGGCCGCCGTCGCCGCCGGCGAACAGGATCACCGCGGCCTTCGGTTTTTCCGGCGTGATGACGAGGATGCGCTGGGTGACGCCGGGGCGCGAAGGCAGGTCGACGACGCGTGACGATTGCGCCGCGGCGGCGCCGGTAGCCAGGCACAGCAGCAGGGCACCGAGCACCGCGGGCAGGCTCATCGTTTTTTGGGCCATGTCCGGGATGGCGTGCCGGCGCCGGTGCCGCTCAGCGCGAAGGGCGCGCCTCCGGATTCGGCTGCATGCCCAGCGCGTTGTTGATGCGATTGTTCGAGTTGTAGATCGCGACCACCTGGATCGCCTCGAAAATCTCCGCTTCGGCAAATCCCGCGGCGCGCAGCCCGCCCATCAGCGTGGCGTCGACGTCGGCCGGATGCAGCGTGAGCTTCGACGCGAAATCCGCGAGCGCGCGATGCCGCGGCGACAGGTCGGCGCGGCGCCAGGCCAGGCACAGCGTGTCGACCAGGTGCGGATCCATGCCGTATTTCTTCAGTGCCGACGAATGCGACAGGATGCACACCTCGCAGCGGTTCTCGACGCTGCTCACCAGCGCCAGCAGTTCGCGCTCCAGCGGCGGCAGGTGGCCGTCCGCCAAACGCATCAGCCGGTCCATGTAGCCCTGGTACAGCGCCAGCCGGCCGGGGCCGAAGGGCAGCTTCAGGAAGTTGCGCACATAGCCGAGGCGCTCCCGGCTTTGCTGCTGCAGCTCGAGTACCGCGGGCTCGGGTTTCGCGGGCGCGGCAAGCCGCAGCCAGGAAAAGCGCCCGGCCTTGCCGGTTTTCGTTGCGGCGGTCTTTTTTGCGGTCCTGCTCATGCGTGTTCTCCGGTGTTGACGGTGCCGCGCATCACTCGGGCTGGATGCCCGCGTTGCGCGCGACCTTGATCCATTTTTCGATTTCGCTGCGGGTGAACCGGTCGTATTCCTCGGGCGTGCTGCCGACCGGATCGGCGCCTTCGCCGGACAGGCGCTCGCGCACCGCCGGGTCCGACAGCGCCGTTTTCAGCGCGCCGAGCACGCGGTCGATCGCCGGGCGCGGCGTGCCGGCCGGGGCGAAGAGGCCGAAGCCCGCGGTGACGACGAAGCCCGGCACGCCGGATTCGATCATCGTCGGCACGTCGGCTGCGGCGGGCGAGCGTTTCTCGCCGCCCTGCGCGATCATGCGCAGCCTGCCCGCGCGCGACTGGCCGATGATCGCCGGCATGCTGCTGATCAGCAGTTCGACGTGGCCGGCCATCGTGTCGGTCAGCGCCGGACCGGCGCCCTTGTACGGCACGTGGGTCATTTTGATCTGCGCCACCGAGCCCAGCAGCTCGGCCGACAGGTGGCCGATGCTGCCGCGGCCGGCGCTGCCGTAATTGAGCTGGCCGGGTTTCGACTTCGCCAGCGCGATCAGCTGCTTCGCGTTTTTCACCGGCAGCGAGGGATGCACGACGATCGCGCTCGGCACGTCGGCGACCTTGGAAATCGCGGCGAAACTTTTCACCGGGTCAAAGGGCAGTTTTTTCACCATCGCCGGATTGATCACATGCGCCGCCGACACCATCAGCAGCGTGTAGCCGTCGGGCGGCGATTTCGCCGCCATGTCGGTGCCGAGCATGCTGCCGGCGCCGCCGCGGTTGTCGATGATGATCTGCTGGCCGAAGGCCTTGCTCATGCCCGGGACGACGATGCGCGCGATGATGTCGGTGTTGCCGCCGGGTGCGAAGGGTACGATCATGCGCACGGTCTTGTTCGGGTAGTTCTGCGCCAGCGTGGTGCCGGCAAAGCCGGTCAGTGCCAGTGAGAGCAGGGTGCAGCATGCGGTCTGGATATGTTCCGGTTTCATTTTCGTCTCCTCCGTTTGTTGTCTGTTCCGGCGCAGGTGGCCGGATTTTTTTGCCAGGATCGACATGCTAGCATCAGCATTCGCTAATAATTTGATCCAACTCAGTCAAACCTCAAAGGATTGTCAGCATATGGACCTCGGAATCAGGGGCAGGACCGCGCTGGTCTGCGCGGCAAGCAAGGGACTCGGACGCGCCTGCGCAATGTCGCTGGCGCGTGAAGGCGTTGATGTCACGATCATGGCGCGCGGACGCGAGGCGCTGGAGCAGACCGCCGAAGACATCCGCAAGGCTTCCGGCGTGAAGGTCACGGCCCTCGTCGCCGACATCACCACGCCCGAAGGCCGTGCCGCGGTACTGGCCGCCTGTCCGCAACCCGACATCCTGGTCAACAACGCCGGCGGCCCGCCGCCCGGGGACTTCCGCAACTGGAGCCGTGAAGACTGGATCAAGGCGGTCGATGCCAACATGCTGACGCCGATCGAGCTGATCAAGGCCACGGTCGACGGCATGATCGCGCGCAAATTCGGCCGCATCGTCAACATCACCTCGAACTCGGTGAAGGCGCCGATCGAGGAACTCGGGCTGTCGAACGCCGCGCGCTCCGGACTGACCGGCTTCATCGCGGGACTGGCGCGCAAGACCGTGCGCCACAACGTCACCATCAACAACATCCTGCCCGGACAGTTCATGACCGACCGCCTGAAGACAAGGCTGACGGTCAATGCGAAAGAAGCGGGGATCACGCTCGAGCAATACCTGGCCAAACGCAGCCAGGTGATTCCCGCCGGCCGTTTCGGCGACCCGAACGAATTCGGTGAACTCTGCGCCTATGTCTGCAGCATGCAGGCGGCTTTCATCACCGGGCAGAACTTCCTGATCGACGGCGGCACCTACCCCGGTACTTACTGAGCGGCGCGCCGGGCGGCGGGGGCATTTGCCCCGGGGGAACTGCTCGTCCACAATGCCGGGCAGTATCCATCGCGGCACAACCGCAGCGCCGGGTCCGCATGCCGGGCAGGGCGGGAGGAGGGCGCCATCAAACGTTACAGCTGGATCGATGCAGTCGCCGCCGCGACCGAGGAGGGGCATGCGCTGACGCCGCAACTGCGCCAGCTGCTGACATCGATTGATGACCTGCTGTTCGATGCCTGGGATCTCGGGGCAAACATCGTCCTGGTGTGGACGCGGGTTGGCGACGAATACCGGTTTCTTGCGGTGCGCCACTACGCCATCCTCGAACCCTTTGACGCCGACCCCGCCGCTGCGGGCGTGGCTGACGTTGTGGCTTTCATCGACGGCATCTTTGCCGGGCAGCGCCATGTGACAACCGCGGAGTTCGAGCGCATCTGCGGCGTGCTCGGCAAGACCGCCCGTGTCATCCGCAAGGTGTTTCCCGTGGCCGGAGAGCCCGGCGATGCGCTGGTGACCCGGCTCATCGCGCGTTACAGCGTGTCGCTGGTGCCGCGGCGCGCGGTGGTGCTGCTCGACGCGGTCGGTTTCTCGCTGCGCACGCCGCTGGAGCAGGTGGCGATGCTCAACAGCATCAGTTACTCGGTGAACTCGGCCTACCGCCAGTTGCTGTCCAAGGACGTCGACATCAATTTCGCGCGCACCACCACCGGCGACGGCTTCTACATCTGGAACCGCAGCCAGACCATCGAAGGCAATATCGCCCTCTACAAGCTGGTGATGCTGGTCCTTGCCGACAATGCTGTCGCACGGCGCAAGGCGCAGCGTTTTCCGGTGCCGCAGCTGCGCGCCGCCTTCCATGTCGGCAAGCACTACGAGTTCCACCAGGTCGAGGGACTCAATCCCACGACCTTCGGCTATATCGTCGGCCAGGTCACCATCGACCTTGCACGCATGATCGAGCAGGCCCTGC
Organism: Burkholderiales bacterium; assembly: GCA_019635015.1. GTDB lineage: Bacteria > Pseudomonadota > Gammaproteobacteria > Burkholderiales > SG8-41. Next base: position 7,961 of record JAHCAG010000019.1, read on the forward strand.
CCGGGCAGATCCTGCTCGGCGACTTCGTGATCGAGATGGCCGGCGACAACGATGCCGGTGCGCGCCATTTCAACACCCTCGACTTCGTCGAACGCGCCGCGCGCAGCCTCAACCAGTTGCGCGGGCTGGTGGTGGCCGGCGACGAGATCGGCAACATCCGCTGCTACCTCACCGGGGAGGCGCTCCCCGGGGGCGGTTTCATGGTCAACCGCTACGAACTGCGCGACAAACACGGCATCGTGCATCCGGTCTACAACGCCAAGATCAACATCCACCGCCGGCGCGCCGGACCGATTTTCCTGGGTATCCAGCACCGGGACCTGCACCCGCCGCGGATACTGCCCGAACACTGAGCTGCAGCGGCGGTCACGCTGCCGGCGATCTCCCGGGTATCGAAAGTCGTTCGTATCTATTTGATTTTATTGACTAAAATATCGCTGTTATAATGCGCCCCGCAAAACGTCCGGCGCATCCTGCCCGGACCGTCACGCGGACCATCCATGAGCATCGACAAAGAAGTATCGCGGCGGCGCACCTTCGCCATCATTTCCCACCCCGACGCGGGCAAGACCACGCTGACTGAAAAGCTGCTGCTGTTCGCCGGCGCGATCCACATCGCCGGCAGCGTCAAGTCGCGCAAGGCCTCGCGTTACGCCACTTCCGACTGGATGGAAATCGAGAAGCAGCGCGGCATCTCTGTGGCGAGTTCGGTGATGCAGATGGAATACGGCGACTGCGTGATCAACCTGCTCGACACGCCGGGCCACCGCGATTTTTCCGAAGACACCTACCGCGTGCTGACCGCGGTCGATGCCGCGCTGATGGTGATCGACGCCGCCAACGGCATCGAGCCGCAGACGCTGCGCCTGCTGCAGGTGTGCCGCGCGCAGAACACGCCGGTGATCACCTTCATCAACAAGATGGATCGCGAGGTGCGCGAGCCGACCGACCTCGTCGACGAAATCGAACGCACGCTGGGCATGCCGGTCGTGCCCTGCACCTGGCCGGTGGGCATGGGCAAGCAGTTCAAGGGCGTATTCGACCTGCGTGCCGGCCGCATGCGCGTGTTCACCGCGGGCGAAGACCGCGTCGGTGACGACGATGAAATCATCACCGGCATCGACAACCCGGAGATCGCCGCGCGTTTCGGTGACACCTTCGCCCATACCCGCGCCGAGATGGAGCTGGTGCAGGGCGTGTCGCCCGAATACGACCGCGAGACATTCCTCGCCGGCAAACAGACGCCGCTGTTTTTCGGTTCGGCGATCAATAACTTCGGCGTGCGCGAAGTGCTCGACGCCGTCGTCGATTTCGCGTCGCCGCCGCGGCCGCACAAGGCCCTGCAGCGCGAAGTGAAGCCGGAAGAGCCGAAATTCTCCGGCGTGGTGTTCAAGATCCAGGCCAACATGGACCCCGGCCACCGCGACCGCGTCGCCTTCATCCGCATCTGCTCCGGCCGTTTCGAACGCACGATGCGCCTGAAGAACTGCCGCACCGAAAAATTCTTCCGGCCAAGCTCCGTGGTGTCCTTCCTGTCACAGCGCCGCGAGCAGGTCGAGGACGCGTACGCCGGCGACATCATCGGCATTCCCAACCACGGCGTGCTGCAATTGGGCGACACGCTGACCGAAGGCGAAGACCTGCAGTTCACCGGCCTGCCGTTTTTTGCGCCCGAATTGTTCCAGACCGTCGAGGTCGCCGATCCCCTGCGCAGCAAGCAGCTCAAAACAGGCCTCGCGCAACTGGGCGAGGAGGGCGCGATCCAGGTGTTCAAGCCGGTGGCCGGCAGCCTGCTGCTGCTCGGTGCCGTCGGCCAGTTGCAGTTCGAAGTGGTCGCGCACCGCCTGAAACACGAATACGGCTGCGAAGCGCGGATGTCGCCGGCTCGCTACGTGGCTGCGCGCTGGGTGACCTGTGATGATGATCGCGAGCTGCAGCGTTTCATCGATGCCAATGCGCATCGTGTCGCGCATGACGCCGTCGGCGCGCCGGCCTTCCTTGCCGCCAATTCAATCGAGATCGATGTCGCTCAGGAGCAGTGGCCGAAGATCAAGTTCCATGCGCTGCGTGAGCACGCAGGACTGATTTTCCATTCCAACGCCGCTGCAGGCTGATCCTGCAGTCCGTAGCCCGGAGGACGGCCGCAGGCCGGAGTCCGGGGCCGTTCTGAACCATTGCATGGATCTGTCCCGGAATTCGCTGCGCTACTTCCGGGCTACGAAGCCGCTGGGTTACGCAGTCGTCAGAACAGCCGGCACAGCAGCGGAATGCCGGCGAAATGAAAGCCGGCGACCCAGGTGGCGATGCCTGCCACCAGTGCAGCTGCGCTGCATCCGCTGCGTGCCAGAACCGATGCGTTGCGATGCATGATCCATGGCAGCGCGAGCAACAGCAGTAACACCGCCAGACCCAAAGCGAGCCAGGTTTCCAGATCCTGTCCGCAGGGCAGACGCCTGACCAGGAAGGCTGCGCCGAACAGCATCGCGCACAAGGCGCCCGCCGTTGCTGCGAGGCGCGCACCGCTGTTCATGGCCGGTGCACCATTACAGAACGTTCCGGCACCGATCCCCCGCGTCTGTTTTCACCGGGCCGCCACTTCCGCGGCCCAGCGCGCGATCTCTGCTGCAGAGTCGCGCGGCGCATTGCGGTGATCCGATTGCGGTTCGTGGAGCCGCTTCAGCGGCGTGGCCAGAGCGCCGTGCATCTCCTGCTTCGCGCGCAGCAGCGCCGGGTAATCCGAGGTCGGTGCGATATGCAGAACCAGCAGCGTTTTCGGCAGCGCGCGTGACGATTTTGTCTGGTTCATTGCGCCCTCGGGATCGAACCACGACAGGTAGGCCGCCGCCGTGGTGCGCACTTTCCAGATTCCCTTGTCACCTTCGAATTCGTCGAATTCGCCCGGCTCGTCGCCTTTGCCGGCCGCCACCAGGCCGCGTGCCTGCGAGACCGAAGAGCTGACCTTCTGCCGGTAGAAATTCGTCGCGACATTGCCGCCGGGCGCAATCAGCACCAGCCCGTCGAGCGGATGTTTCGATGCGTAATGCAGTCCGAACACCGCGCCCTGGCTGTGGCCGGCGAGGAATACCTTTTTCGCGCCGCGCTGGCGCAGGCTGCCGATGGCCTCGGTTACCTGCGCTTCCGCGGCGGCGACATCGCTGTCGTACTTGCGTTTGCCGGACCAGGGCATCTCCGGGCTGATGACCAGCATGCCCTGCTGCTGCAGGCTCGCGTCGAGCGGGGCGGTCAGTCCCTCGGGGCGGCCGCCCTTGCCATGGAGGACGACAAAACCGATGGTGGCCTGGGCTGCGGCATGGCCCGCGTGCAATGCCAGCAACAGCAGCAGCGCGATGGCGGGTTTCAGGCGGTTCAGGGCGTTCATGGGCGCGGTCCTGGTGGCGGAAGGCAGCGCCATTGTCGGCGCATCAACCCAGTTCGGCAAATATGCGGCGGATCTCGGTGACGCGCGATTTCAGGTCCGGCGTCGCGGTCTCGATGCGCAGGCGGTCCTGGCCGGCGAGCCTGTAGTTCTTTTTCTTCTGGATCAGCGAGATGATTTTGATCGGTTCGATCGGCGGATTGGGTACGAACTGCAGGTTGATCACGGCATCGCTGGCATCGATGCGGGCGATGCCCAGCGGCTTGCCGAGCAGACGCAGGCGGTGGCAGTCGAGCAGCGTGCGCGTGGCATCCGGCAGTTCGCCGAAACGGTCGATCAGTTCCTCCTGCAGCAGCTGCAGCTGTTCATCGCTGTCGCAGTTGGCGAGACGCTTGTAGAGCACCAGCCGCTCGTGCACGTCGTGGCAGTAGTCGGCGGGCAGCAGCGCCGGTGCGTGCAGGTTGATCTCGGTGGTGACGCCCAGCGGCGCTTCGAGGTCGGGTTCCCTGCCGGCTTTCAGCGACTTCACCGCGGCATCGAGCATCGTGCAGTAGAGGTTGAAGCCGACTTCCTGCATCTCGCCGGACTGCGAGTCGCCGAGCACCTCGCCGGCGCCGCGGATCTCGAGGTCGTGCATGGCCAGGAAAAATCCGGAACCGAGTTCCTCCATCGCCTGGATCGCCTCCAGCCGTTTTTTTGCATTGCTGGTGATGTTGCCCTCGTCGGGCAGCAGCAGGTAGGCATAGGCCTGGTGGTGCGAGCGGCCGACGCGGCCGCGCAGCTGGTGCAGCTGGGCGAGGCCGAAACGGTCGGCGCGGTTGATGATGATGGTGTTGGCGGTCGGGATGTCGATGCCGGTTTCGATGATGGTGGTGCACAGGAGCACGTTGAAGCGGCCCTGGTAGAAGTCGCGCATCGCGAGTTCGAGGTCGCGTTCGCGCATCTGGCCGTGGGCGATGCGCACCCGCGCCTCGGGCAGCAGCCGCGTCAGCTCTTCCTCGACGTTGCGGATGGTGTCGATGTCGTTGTGCAGGAAATAGACCTGGCCGCCGCGTTTGAGCTCGCGCAGCACGGCCTCGCGGATGAGGGACTTCGCATAACGCGCGACGAAGGTCTTGATCGCCAGCCGCCGCTGCGGCGCGGTGGCGATCACCGAGAAGTCGCGCAGGCCTTCCAGCGACATCGCCAGCGTGCGCGGGATCGGCGTCGCGGTCAGCGTCAGCACGTCGACTTCGGCGCGCAGCGCCTTCAGCTGTTCCTTCTGCCGCACCCCGAAGCGGTGTTCCTCGTCGATGATCACCAGGCCGAGGTTCTTGAATTTGACGTCCTTGCTCACCAGCTTGTGGGTGCCCACCGCGATGTCGATGCGGCCCTCGGCCAGCCCCTTCAGCGCCTCCGTGGTCTCCTTGGCGCTGCGGAAACGCGAGAGTTCGGCGACCTTCACCGGCCAGTCGGCGAAACGGTCGCTGAAAGTGTTGAAGTGCTGCTCGGCGAGCAGCGTGGTCGGCACCAGCACGGCGACTTGTTTGCCGTCGGCGACCGCCACAAACGCAGCCCGCAGCGCCACCTCGGTCTTGCCGAAACCGACATCGCCGCAGACCAGCCGATCCATCGGCTTGCTGCTTTTCAGATCCTCGATCGTGGCATTGATCGCCGTCGCCTGGTCCGCGGTTTCCTCGAAGGGGAAACCCTCGGCGAAGGCTTCGTAATCGTGGGGCTTGAGTTTGAAGGCGTAACCCTCGCGCGCCGCGCGCTGGGCGTAGAGCGCGAGCAGTTCCGCCGCGGTGTCGCGCACTTGTTTCGCCGCCTTGCGTTTCGCCTTGTCCCACTGGCCGCTGCCGAGCTGGTGCAGCGGTGCCTGGTCGGCGGCCGCGCCGCTGTAGCGGCTGATCAGGTGCAGGCTCGACACCGGCACATAGAGTTTGGCTTCGCTGGCATATTCCAGCGTCAGGAATTCGGTCGGCCCTTCGCCGAGATCCATGGTCTGCAGACCGAGGTAACGGCCGATGCCGTGCTGCTCGTGCACCACCGGATCGCCGACCTTGACCTCGGACAGGTCACGCAGCATGCCCTCGGGGGAGGTGCGTTTCGCGTCGCGCACCGCGCGCTGGCGTACCTGCGAGGCATAAAGTTCGTTCTCGGTGATGACCGCGACATTCGCCGCGACGTCGATGTAGCCGGCCTGCAGCGGCGCCACGCTGAGCACGAAACGCGCATCGTCACTTCTGAACTGCGCGTAATCCGCGGCCTGCGCCGGTTTCAGTCCGTACTCGCGGAAATACTCGAGCATCGTTTCGCGCCGGCCCAGCGTTTCGGCGAGTGCGAGCACGCGGCCGGGGAAGGTTTCGCTGAACGTGCGCAGCCGGTGCAGCGGATCGTCGGCGCGGCGCTCGATATGCAGTGGCGGCAGCGGCGCTGTCGCTACCTGCTGCTTTTCTCCCTCTCCCCGCATGTCGCGGGGAGAGGGCAGGGGTGAGGGGAGACCATCTTCCCCTACCCTCACCCCAACCCTCTCCCGCCCCAAGGCGGGAGAGGGGGTAGAATGTTGTTTTTGTAAATTATTGTTTTTATTGAAATTTTCTTCGTTTCTCCCGGGCGAGTCGGCAACCGCCGTGGTCGCGGCTGCGAGGTCAATTCGGGCGAAGGGCTTGATCGCCCCGAAAAACGCGTCTTCGCTGAGGAACAGTTCCTGCGGCGGCAGCACCGGATTGGCGAGATCGCCGCGCACCATCGCGTGCCGTCCGCGGGTGTCGGCCCAGAACTCGTCGATGGCTTCGGTGATGCCGGGGCGCAGGCAGACCGTGGTGTCCTTCGGCAGGTAGTCGGTGAGCAGCGCGGTGTGGTCGAAAAACAGCGGCAGGAAATATTCGATGCCGGCGGTGGGAATGCCTTTCGACACATCCTTGTAGACCTGGCTGCGCGAAGGGTCGCCCTCGAAACGTTCACGGAAACGCTGGCGGAAGGCGGTGCGCGCGGCCTCGTCCAGCGGAAACTCGCGCGCCGGCAGCAGCCGCACCTCCGGCACCTTCATGATCGAACGCTGGCTGTCGATGTCGAAACTGCGGATCGAATCGATGACGTCATCGAAGAGGTCGATGCGGTAGGGCAGCGGGCTGCCCATCGGGTAGAGATCGATCAGCCCGCCGCGGAAACTGTATTCACCGGGCGCGACGACCTGGGTCACCGCGTTGTAGCCGGCGAGCGTCAGTTGCAGCCGCAGCGCATCGGCACCCAGCGTCGAGCCCTGGCGGAAATAGAAGGTGTTGGCGGTGATGTAATCGACCGGCGCGAAACGGTAGAGCGCGGTGGTCACCGGCACCAATGCGATGTCGAAATCGCCGCGCGCAATCTGGCACAACGTCGCCAGCCGCTCCGACACCAGGTCGTGGTGCGGCGAGAAATGGTCCCAGGGCAGGGTTTCCCAGTCCGGCAGCAGGTGCACACGCAGTTGCGGCGCGAAGAACGGAATCTCCTGCAGCAGCCGCTGCGCCTGCCACGCGTTTTCCGTCAGCACCAGCAGCGGACGAGCGCGGGCCGCCAGCGCGGCCAGTAGGGGGGCGTCGCTGGAGCCGTGGAGCGGGGCGGTGCTGATGCGCTGCCCGGGGGCGGGCAGCTCGGTCGGAAGCATGGGAAGCAACTGCGGAAAAGGGCGCTATTATAAACGCGCCCTTCCAGCCTTTTATTTCAGGAAATTCCCATGCAGAACCTCCTCGCAGTCCTCTGCCTGTTTGCTGTCCTGGTCATGCCGGCATCCGCGCAGACTCAAACCGTCAAATCCGAGAAACACGAATTCCGCGTCGTCACGCTGGTGCGCGGCCTGCAGAATCCCTGGTCGCTCGCCTTCCTGCCCGATGGCCGCATGCTGGTGACCGAACGCGCCGGGCGGATGCGCATCGTCGGCAAGGATTTCAAACTCGATCCCAAACCGGTCGAAGGCATGCCCGAAATCGTCGCCAGCGGCCAGGGCGGACTGCTCGACGTGGTGCTGCATCCGCAGTACGACAAGAACGGCTGGATCTACTGGGCCTACAACGCGCCAGGCACAGGCGGCTGGGGCACGGCACTGGCGCGCGGCAAGCTGCAGGGTGGCCGCATGACCGAGGTGCAGGTCCTTTTCAGCATGGAGCCCAAGACCCGCGCCGGCCATCACTTCGGCGGCCGCATCGTCTTCGACAACAAGGGTTTCGTCTATCTCGGCCTCGGCGACCGCGGCGACATGCCGCGCGCGCAGAAACTCGATGACCATGCCGGCTCGGTGATCCGCCTGCACGACGACGGCCGCGTGCCTAAGGACAATCCTTTTGTGGGCCGCGCCGGCACGAAGCCCGAGAAATTCACCCTCGGCAACCGCAATATCCAGGGTGCCGCGCTGCATCCGCAAACGGGTGAGTTGTGGACCCATGAACACGGCCCGCAGGGCGGTGACGAGGTCAACGTGATGCGCTCAGGCCGCAACTACGGCTGGCCGGTGATCACCTACGGCGTCAACTACGGCATCGGCACGAAGATCGGCGAAGGCAATACCAAGTCCGGCATGGAACAGCCGCTGCATGTCTGGGTGCCGTCGATCGCGCCTTCAGGCATGGCCTTCTACACCGGCGACAAGTTTCCCAACTGGAAAGGCAATCTGCTGATCGGCGCGCTGCGCGACGAGATGCTGGTGCGGCTGGAACTCGACGGCGAAAAAGTTGTGCGCGAGGAGCGGATGATCAAGGGGCAGATCGGGCGCATCCGCGATGTGCGGGTGGGGCCGGATGGGTTCGTGTATCTGCTGACGGATGAGCGGGATGGGGTGGTGGTGAGGTTGGAGTTGGTCAAATAAAATAATTAATAAAATCAATTACTTATAATGTTACTGGCAAATGCTTTAGTCTAAGCCTAGCCACGAAAAATGTTAACCAATTCGCATTATGAATAGCGGAGATACTTCAACGAGGCTTGTGGGTTTTCATGTGCCGGAAGACCAAGCGCTACTCGCAGCATTTGGCGAAGTTGCGCTCCGTCATGAGCACATGAATCACATTCTGAGAATGACTATTAAGACACTAGCCGGAATTACTCCGGCAGAGGCATTCGCGGCTACGAAGTATGAAAGTTCTCGGCAACTCCGAGATCGTATTAAGGGTCTTGCGCGCAAGGCGCTGGGTGAGGGGGCGGCTTTGCTTAAACTGCAAGCGATAGTTAATTCATGCGAAGAACTGACGGAAAGGCGCAATCAATTGGTTCACGGCGTTTGGGCAAAAGAGCTAGATGGTGATGCGCATATAAGGGATTCCTATGGAAACGAACGACCTTTGCCGACTATTGCGGAGCTTAAAGAGTTAGCAGGCGCGATTGATGCGCATACTCGGTTTCTTAATTCGGAGCGTCTCGATGGTTTTTTGTCGGAGGCGCTAAAGAAACGCGGTAATACGATAAGTAAGGTCGATAAGTAGGGGATCAAAAGAACCGGAGTCGATTTCTTTTGAGCAAGGCCACCGCTGATTGAGCAGGGTAACTAGATGAGTGACGTCAGGGCCCATAAACAAGGCTGGCGTGAGCCGGCCTTGTTTGCTGGTGGGGGACTGCGCGCGCTCCCCCGCGCCTACAGCGCATATTCCCCGTTAGCCTCGGGCTGCCAGACCACCTTGCAGATATGTATGCAGGCGCTGCGGCCGTGCGGAAGTGGCAGCACGGTTTCGTCGCCGGCTGCGAGTCCGAGCAGCGCCGCGCCGACCGGCGACAGCACCGAAATGTGTCCGGCGGCGGGATCGGCGTCTTCCGGGTACACCACGCGTGCTTCGCGCAGTTCCCCGGTTTCGAGATCCTGGTACAGCACCTGCGAATTCATGGTGACGACGTCGCCCGGGATGTCCTGCGGCGGCACGATGCGGCCGGCGTCGAGCAGTTCGGCCAGCGTTTCGCTGCCGCTGGCAGCGGCGGGCGCGCGGCGTCCGTAGCCGGCAACGAGCCGGCTCAGGCGCTGGTGATCGTGTGTGGTGATGTTGATGTTCTGTTGCATGTCCTGACCTTTTCCGGTGAAAACCCATGGGAGTCCGTCACAGCCCTGGGGCGGTGCGGACAACGATCCTGCGTCTTGGGAGAGCCCGGCGACCTTGCGCCGGACCGGAGGGTCAGCGGCGGTTGCGGCGCCGGGCGGCAGAGACGAAGACGTTCTGCTTCCGGGTGGCGGTTTCGTGCTTGCGGATCGGAATCAGCGCAAGGCGGGGACGTACGGACACCAGCCGCGCCATACAGCGGGCTGTCAGTGTGAGCCAGTATCCGATTATTGTTGCCATGTCCTGATGGACTGCGGTTTTCCGGGGAAGTTCAATGCTTCAAAGCTGCGGGGCGGATGAAGCGCGTGGTGGCGTTATCCGACACATGAGTCATCGCGTTTCGTAAATGCTCGACCGGTGCCCGACCTTGACCACAATCACGACCAGCCGGTCGTCGTGGATTTCATAAATGATGCGATAGACGCCCTGGCGGACGCGGTAGCGGTTCTGTCCTGACAGCTTCACGCAGCCGTCGCCACGGGGATTGAGTGCGAGGGCGCTGATGCGGTCGAGGATGCGCCGCACGTCCGCGTTCGGAATGGTTCGCAGATCCTTGCTTACCGACTGCTTGACGGTGATCGTCCAGACCTTAGAGCTTGCCATTCGCTTTCAGGTCGGCGAGCAGGGCTTCGTAGGTCATTTCCGGTTCGGCGGCGCGCAACTCGAAGGCGGCAAGGTCTTCCTGATCTTCGCGCATCAGCAGTTTGACCGCCTCGTCCACCAGTTCTGAGACGGAAACCTGGGTGCTGGCTGCACGCAGACGCAGCGCCTGGTGGATCGCAGGATCGAAGTAAATCGTTGATCTTTTGGATAAATCGCTCATGGGTGGGACTCCTTAAGGCAAGAGCACTATAACGTTGTAACGCTATAACGTCAAGATGTCATGCGGTGCCTGAATTGGCATGGATTGATTGAAAGGCCGCGTCAGGTGATCTGTTGAAGTGCAGACGAGATTGGGTTCCCGTAATACGCTTCGCTCCTTACGGGCTACTTCCATCGATTTTTTTGGCGATATGTCATCCGCAAATTTCCCCGATCCCCGCTACCTGATCACCACTCCCGAACTCGCGTCCCGCCTCAAGGACGTTACGCTGATCGACCTCCGTCCCGCCGAAGACTTCGCCGTCGGCCACATTGCTGGCAGCACCCACGTCGATATCTATGGCGTCAGCCTCAATGACTCCTCCGAAGCGCCGCTCAATTCTTTCCTCGCGATTTTCCGCGTGCTCTTCGGTTCGCGCGGGGTGCGTGCCGACCGGCCGGTGGTGATCTACGACCACGAATCGGGCGAGCGGGCTTCGCGGGCGGTGTGGCTGCTGGCGGTGCTGGGGCATCCGGATGTGCGGCTGCTCGACGGCGGTACCGAGGGCTGGGTGAGGGCGGGGCAAAAACTCGTGCGTCTGACCGGGGCGCCACCGCCGGTCGATCCGACGCAGGCGCCGCCGACACCGCCGCCGTTCCGCGGCACGATGAATATGGATTTTCTGGCGACGCGTTTCGATGTCGAGCGCGCGATCGGTGATCCTGCTGCGGTGATCGTCGATGTGCGCCGCGAATCCGAATACCGCGGCACGGAAAAACGCGCGCGCCGCGTCGGCACGATACCCGGTGCGGTACACCTGTTCTGGCGCGACCACCTGGATCAACACGGTGCTTTCCGCAGGCCCGACGACATCCGCGCGCTGTACGAAGGGAAGGGCATCACCCCGGACAAGACCGTGATTACCCTGTGCCACGGCGGCTACCGCTCGGCCAGCACCTTCATCGCGCTGAAGTCGCTGGGTTACCCGAAAGTGCGCAACTATGTCTCGGCCTGGGGCGAGTGGGGCAACCGCGAGGACACGCGGATCGTCATCCCCGGGGCCTGAGCAGGCTGCGTTCCCGGCAATCGTGAGGAGTATGGCGCTGCCACTGCTCCGTCATGCCGGGTTGCAGGTCACCGTCAGTTGGAGATGCCTGCCTTGCGGATGACTTCCCCCCATTTTTTGATTTCGGCCTTGATCTGTGCGCCCATTTGCTCCGGGGTTCCCGTGGCGGCTTCAATGCCGTCGAGGTCGAAGCTGGCCTGCACGTCAGGCAATTTCAGGGCTGTGGTGGCTTCCCGGTTCAGGATCTGAATGACCTTCGTCGGTGTTTTTGCCGGAGCGAGCAAGCCAAACCAGGCATAGGCTTCGAATCCCGGATAGCCAATTTCGGACATGGCCGGGACGTCCGGGAGCGATGCCGACCGGTTCAGTGTCGCCACGGCGAGTGCGCGCAGCCGGCTGCTCTGGATATGTGCCCTGGCGGTGGACAGGGTTGCAAAGGCGAGGTCCACCTGGCCGCCCACCAGGGCGGTGACCTGCGGGCCCGCGCCTTTGTACGCGATATGGGTGGCATTGAGTCCGCTCGCGATTTTGAGCAGTTCCATCGCCAGGTGGGCTGCGGTTCCGCTGCCTCCGGTGCTGTAGTTCAGTCCGGCGGGCGAGGACTTGGAAAGCGCTATGAGTTCCTTGACGGATTTTGCCGGCACCTTGGCGTGCACGACGAGCACCGGGGTGATTTTTGCGGCGAGGATGACCGGTGCAAAATCGCGGATGGTGTCGTAGGGCAGTTTTGGCTGAAGGCTCGGATTGGTGACATGGGGCAGGGCGCAGACCAGCAGGGTATAGCCGTCCGGAGTCGCCTTGGCCACGATCTCGGAGCCGATGATGGTGGATGCGCCGGGCCGGTTGTCCACGATGACCTGCTGCCGGAATTGCGAAGACATCTTGTCGGCCAGCACGCGTCCGACCCTGTCGGCTCCGCCGCCCGGTGCGAAGGGGACGACCATACGCAGCGGCCTGTTGGGAAATTCATTGCCGGATGCCGGCAGGCTGCAAACGAGGGCGCCGACAGTGGCAAGTGCGGCGGCGGCATGCGCCGGCCGCAGCCGTATGGTTTGTTCAGACATGGTTCTCCTCCGTATAGGGGTTGTTTTTCTGCCGGCGGCACCTGCCGTCAGCAGATGGTCTTGCTGTTTTTCAGACGCTGGATGTCATCGGGCGGGTAGCCCAGTTGTTCCAGCAATGCGGTCGTGTCGGCGCCCAGGCTGGGCGCGGCCCGGGTCGGCAGCTTGGCATCGGACAGCCGTATGGGGTTGGCAATCATGCGGGCGACACGGCCATCCGGATAGGTGAAGTCCCGGATGCCGTGGCGTTCGCCGACAAAGGGATTTTCGAGCGCCTGTTCGATGTCGTTGACCGGCGCGGCGGGTACCGATCCGTCAAAGTGCTTCAGCCACTCTGCGGTGGTTCGTGTCATCAGCGCTTCGTCAAGCATCCGGGTCAGACGGTCCCGGTTTTTCAGGCGTGCCGCGTAGTTGGCGAAATCAGGATGGCTGGCCCATTCCGGCTTGCCGATCTTCCCGGCCAGCACGGGCCAGAATTTTTCCTTGTTGCACATGATGAAGATCCAGCCGTCGGCGGTGCGATACAACTGGCTGGGAGTGAGTGATGGATGGCTGCCGCGCGGGGCGCGCCCTGTCACGTCGCCGGCATTGAGATACCAGACGCCGGGGTAATTCAGGTTGTGCAGCGCGAGGTCGAACAACGATACATCCACGTCACGGCCAATGCCGGTGCTGCGCGCGCTGTGGATGCCGGCGAGCAGGCCGAAGACGGCGGCCAGCCCGGTCATCAGGTCGACGACGGACAATCCGTAGCGTACGGGAGGGCCCTCCGGCTCTCCGGTGACCGACATGTGTCCCGCTTCCGCCTGCATCAGGTAGTCGTATCCCGGCCATGTTGCCCGGGAACCTTCCCTGCCGTAGGCCGAGAGGTGCGCACAAACGATTGATTTCTTTACTTCTTTCAGGTCTGCGTAAGTCAAGCCGAGTTTTTTCGGCAGATCGCCGCGCAGGTTGTCGAACAGTCCGTCTGCGGTTCGCACCAGGTCGTGAAGAATGCGCTTGCCCTCGGGCTGCTTGAGGTCGAGGCCGATGCTTTTTTTGTTCCGGTTGAAGGTCTGGTAGAACTGGCTGTCACCCTCGCCGAAGAAATGCGGGCCCACGAAACGGCCGACTTCCCCCTTCTCTGCGGGATTCTCGACCTTGATCACTTCAGCGCCCAGGTCTGACAGGTACAGGGTGCCCCAGGGGCCGGCACCATATTGTTCGACCGCGATGATTCGCATTCCTGCCAGCGGCAATGAGGGCTTCATGTGGGGGTTCCCGCCTTTTATGTTTGTGATAAAGTCCGTATGTCCGGACATATTGAGGTTCAAGGTATCACCATGTCGAAATTGATGTCAAACCCCGGACCTGCGCGACACAAAGGAGCCTGATGAACACCGGATCTGTTGCAGTGAAACCCAAAAAATCCGTGGCCCTGTCGGGTGTGCCGGCCGGCAGCACGGCGCTGTGCACGGTGGGGCGCAGCGGCAACGACCTGCATTACCGGGGTTACGACATCCTCGACATTGCCGAGACCTGCGAATTCGAGGAAATCGCCCACCTGCTGGTGCACGGCAGGCTGCCCAATGCCGCGGAACTGCGCGCCTACAAGACCAAGCTCAAGTCACTGCGCGGGCTGCCCGCGGTGGTGCGCCAGGTGCTCGAACAGCTGCCGCCGGCGGCGCACCCGATGGACGTGATGCGCACCGGCTGCTCGGCCCTGGGCGCGGCGATGCCCGAGCGTGAAGACCACGGCATCCCGGGCGCACGCGACATCGCCGACCGGCTGATGGCCTCTTTCGGTTCGATGCTGCTCTACTGGCACCACTGGAGCCAGAACGGCAAACGCATCGAGGTCGAGACCGATGACGACTCGATCGGCGGGCACTTCCTGCACCTGCTGCACGGCAAGCCGGCGTCCGACTCCTGGGTGCGCGCGATGCACACCTCGCTGAACCTCTACGCCGAGCACGAATACAACGCCTCGACCTTCACCTGCCGCGTCATCGCCGGCACCGGCTCCGACATCCATTCGGCGATCACCGGCGGCATCGGCGCGCTGCGCGGCCCGAAACACGGTGGCGCCAACGAGGTCGGCTTCGAGGTGATGAACCGCTACGAGACGCCGGAGGCCGCGGAGAACGACATCATCACCCGCGTCGCCAACAAGGAGGTGGTGATCGGCTTCGGCCACCCGGTCTACACCATCGCCGACCCGCGCAACAAGATCATCAAGGAGGTCGCGCGCAAGCTGTCGAAGGAAGCCGGCGACATGAGGATGTTCGAGGTCGCCGAACGCATCGAGGCGGTGATGATGCGGGAGAAGAAGATGTTCGCGAACCTCGACTGGTATTCGGCCGTGTCCTACCACCGGATGGGCGTGCCGACGCCGATGTTCACGCCGCTCTTTATCATCTCGCGCACCAGCGGCTGGTCGGCGCACGTGATCGAGCAGCGCATCGACAACAAGATCATCCGCCCGACGGCGGTCTACACCGGGCCGGAGAATCGCAGCTTCGTGCCGTTAAAGGACAGGAAGTAAGCGGCGAATAGTGAGCGGTGAGCAAGGGCTGGCTACGGAAGTTCCGCTCACTGCTCACCGCTCACCGCTTACCATTTACCAATCACCAATCACCTTATCTATTAAGCCTAAACCCATGAGCGCTCCCATCTCCAACGTCCGCCCCAAACCCGACGCCGTCATCACCGACATCGCCGACTACGCCGGCAAGGCAAAGATCAGCAGCACCGAGGCCTACAACACTGCGAGGCTGTGCCTGATGGATACCCTGGGTTGCGGCTTCGAGGCGCTGTCCTACCCCGCCTGCACCAAGCTGATGGGGCCGGTGGTGCCGGGCGCGACGATGGCGGGGGGTGCGAAGGTGCCGGGCACCTCCTTCCAGCTGGACCCGGTGATGGCCGCCTTCAACATCGGCTGCATGATCCGCTGGCTCGACTTCAACGACACTTGGCTGGCGGCGGAATGGGGTCACCCCTCGGACAACCTCGGCGGCATCCTTGCCATGGCCGATTACCTCTCCCGCCAGGCCGTTGCTGCGGGTAAAAAACCGCTCACCATGCGCGAGGTGCTGACCGCCATGATCAAGGCCCATGAGATCCAGGGCGTGATCGCGCTGGAGAACAGTTTCAACCGTGTCGGCCTCGACCATGTGCTGCTGGTCAAGGTGGCCTCCACCGCCGTGGTCTCCAGCCTGATGGGCCTCAGCCGCGAGGAGACCATCAACGCGGTGTCGAATGCCTGGATCGACGGGCAGTCACTGCGCACCTACCGCCATGCGCCGAATACCGGCTCGCGCAAGTCCTGGGCCGCCGGGGACGCCACCAGCCGCGCGGTGCGCCTGGCGCTGATGGCGGCCAAGGGCGAGATGGGGTATCCCTCCGGCCTGTCGGCCAGGGGCTGGGGCTTCTACGACGTGCTGTTCAAGGGACAACCCTTCAAATTCACCCGCAAATACGGCGCCTACGTGATGGAGAACGTGCTGTTCAAGATCTCCTTCCCGGCGGAGTTCCATGCCCAGACCGCGGTCGAGTGCGCGGTGCAGCTGCACCCGCAGGTGAAGGACCGCCTGAACGACATCAAGAAGGTCGTGATCACCACCCACGAGTCGGCAATCCGCATCATCGACAAGAAGGGGCCGCTCAACAACCCGGCCGACCGCGACCACTGCATCCAGTACATGGCGGCCATCGGCCTGATCAAGGGCAATCTGACTGCGGCGGATTACGAGGACGACGTCGCGCATGATCCACGGGTCGACGCGCTGCGCGACAGGATGGAATGTGTCGAGCACAAGCCCTGGAGCAGGGACTACCTCGATCCGCAGAAACGCTCGATCGCCAACGCGATCCAGGTCTTCTTCAAGGACGGCAGCAAGACCGCGAACATCGCCGTCGAATACCCGGTCGGCCACCGCCGCCGGCGCAAGGAGGGCATTCCGCTGCTCGAAGCCAAGTTCCGCACCAACCTCGCACGGCGCTTCCCCGAGAAGCAGCGCGCCGCCATCGAGGCCCTGTGCCGCGACCAGAAAAAACTGGAGGCGACACCAGTGCACGAATTCGTTGATATGATGGTGATCTGACGTCATTATAAGTATTTTATTTATATTTATATGAATTCCCTGCGCAAGCTGCTGTTTACCCTGCTGCTGGTGCTTGCCAGCGGCATGGCTGGCGCGCAGGGCGTGGTCACCCGCGACGCGATGACGCATTTCTTCGACGCAAACATGGGCGACCTGCGCGCCGAACTGGCCGATGCCAAGGCCGCAGGCAAGAAAGGCATCCTGCTGATGTACGAGCAGGAAGGCTGCCCCGCCTGCCTCTACATGAAGCAGAATGTGCTCAACCGCAGCGACGTGCAGGCGCTGTACCGGAAGCATTTCGTCAATTTCACGATTGACCTTTTCGGCTCTGTGCCGCTGCAGGATTTCAAGGGCCGCGACATCACCGAGAAGGCCTTTGCCGCGGAAGCCAAGGTACGCGCCACGCCGACATTTGCCTTCCACGATCTCAACGGCACCGAGGTGGTACGCATCACCGGAGCGGTTCGCGACGTCGCGGAATTCAAGCTGCTGGCAGAATTTGTCGCCAGTGGCGCCTACCGCAACCGCAGTTTCGCCGAGCATCGTCAGCTGCTCCTCAAAAAAGGCGGCTGATTCCGCATCGCGAACGCCGCACCGGCGTCGCGCAACGATTTATTCCTCCCCGGCGAAGCCTTATAATTTGGGGCTTTTCGGCACCCTTTCATCCGGCACCCACTTCCAAGGAGCATCCGCGTGGCCAACAATGCATTCAACTCCCTCCGCGAATTCAAACTGAAGTCCGGCAAGACCGGAAAATACTATTCGCTCGCCGCCCTGGAAGAAGCCGGTCTCGGCAAGACTTCCCGGCTGCCGGTCAGCCTGCGCGTGGTGCTGGAGTCCGTATTGCGCAACTGCGACGGCAAACGCATCACCGAGGATGCCGTCAAGGCCCTCGCCGGCTGGAAACCCAATGCGCCGCGTACGCAGGAAGTGCCCTTCGTGCTCGCCCGCATCATGCTGCAGGACATGGCCGGTTTTCCCGCTCTGAACGACTTCGCCGCGATGCGCGCCGAAGCCAAGCGCCAGAAATTCGAACCGACCAAGATCGAGCCGCTGGTGCCGGTTGACCTCGTTGTCGACCACTCGATCGTGGTGGACGTGCACAACTCGAAGGACGCGCTGCGCCGGAACATGGAAATCGAGTTCGAACGCAATGGCGAGCGTTACACCTTCCTGAAATGGGCCAAACAGGCCTTCAACGGCATTCGCGTTGTGCCCCCCGGCAACGGCATCTGCCACCAGGTCAACCTTGAATACCTGTCGCGGGGCGTCTGGGAAAAGGACGGCGTCTATTATCCTGACTCGACGGTCGGCACCGACTCGCACACCACGATGGTCAACGCCATCGGCGTACTGGCCTGGGGCGTGGGCGGCATCGAGGCTGAAGCCGGCATGCTGGGCCAGCCCTACTACTTCCTCGAGCCCGATGTCGTCGGTGTGCACATGACCGGCAAGCTGAAGCCCGGCGTCACCGCCACCGACCTCGTGCTCACCGTCACCGAGTTGCTGCGCAAGACCAACGTCGTCAACAAGTTCGTCGAATACTTCGGCGAAGGCGCCGCATCGCTGACACCCACCGACCGCGCCACCGTCGCCAACATGTCGCCTGATTACGGCGCGACCTGCGGCTTTTTCGCGATCGATGAAAAGACGCTCGATTACTACCGCATGTCCGGCCGCGAGGAACACTGCGACGCCATCGAGTCCTATCTCAAGGCCCAGGGCATGTTCGGCATCCCGAAGAAAGGCGAGATCGACTACACCCAGGTCGTCGAACTCGACCTGTCGACTGTGCGTCCCAGCGTCTCCGGCCCCAAGCAGCCCGAAGAACGCATCAACCTCGAAGGCATCGGCGCGCGCTTCACCGAACTGTTCTCCAAGCCGGTGGCCGAAGGCGGCTACAACAAACCCGCCGCCGACCTCGGCAAACGTTTCCCGGTGGCGAACCCGGCCATCGGCGATGTCGGCCACGGTGACATCAGCATTGCCGCGATCACCTCCTGCACCAACACCTCGAACCCCTGGGTGCTGCTGGCCGCCGGCCTGCTGGCGAAAAAAGCCGTGGAAAAGGGCATGAAGCCGCACCCGCGCGTGAAGACTTCGCTCGCTCCCGGATCGAAGGTTGTCACCGCCTACCTGAAAGACTCGGGCCTGCTGCCCTATCTCGAGCAGCTCGGCTATCACGTCGTCGCCTACGGCTGCACGACCTGCATGGGCCTCGCCGGCCCGCTGGACAAGGACCTGGAGGAATCGATCGTCAAGAACGACGTGATTTCCGCTGCAGTGCTCTCCGGCAACCGCAACTTCGAAGCGCGCGTGCATCAAAACCTGAAGGCCAACTTCCTGATGAGCCCGCCACTGGTGGTCGCCTTCGCGCTCGCCGGCACCGTGCTCAAGAACGTCGAGACGGACCCGATCGGCAAGGACAAGGACGGCAAGCCGGTGTTCCTGAAGGACCTGTGGCCGACGCCGGAGGAAGTCGACGCCGTGATGAAATTCGCCACCAACCCCGCCAACTTCAAGCGCGAGTACGGCGACCTCTCCGGCGCGAAAGACCTGTGGGATGCCATCCCCGAAGCCAAGGGCGCGCTGTTCCAGTGGGACAACAAGTCGACCTACATGCTCGAGCCGCCGCTGTTCGAAGGCTTCAAAAAGGAATTGCCGAAGGTCAGCGACGTCAAGGGTGGCCGCGCGCTGGGCATCTTCGGCAACAAGCTGACCACCGATCACATCAGCCCGGTGGCACCGATCCGCAAGGGCACGCTCGCCGGCGACTGGCTGGTGGCGGCCGGCAGCACCGACCTGTCGAGCTTCGGCTCGCGCCGCACCAACCATGAAGTCATGGTCCGCGGCGCCTTCGCCAATCCGCGCATCAAGAACCTGATGATCCCGGGCAGCGAGGGCGGCGTAACCCTGCACCAGCCGAGCGGCGACAAGATGCAGATTTTTGACGCCTCGATGCGTTACCAGAAGGACGGCGTGCCGCTGTTCGTGTTTGGCGGCGAAGCCTACGGCACCGGCTCCTCCCGCGACTGGGCGGCCAAGGGCACGCAGATGCTGGGCATCAAAGTGGTCGTCGCGCGCGGCTTCGAGCGCATCCATCGCTCCAACCTGATCGGCATGGGTGTGCTGCCCTGCCAGTTCAAGGGCGAGGACAGCGTGCAGTCGCTGAAGATCGACGGCAGCGAGACCTTTGATCTGCTCGGCGTGGAAGGCGGCAACGTCAAGCCGATGCAGGACGTCACCCTGGTCATCCACCGCAAGGACGGCTCGACCCAGAACGTCACCGTCACCCTGCGCGTGGATTCGCCGATCGAGGTGGAGTACCTCAAGCACGGCGGCATCCTGCCGTATGTACTGCGCGAAATCATGGCAGCAGCCTAAACCACGCCAAGGACACACAGACATGGCACAAGACACTTTCAAGGCCCTGCGGGAGTTCAGCCCCGCACCGGGCAAGACCGGCAAGTACTACAGCCTGGCCGCGCTGGAAGAATCCGGACTCGGCAAGATCTCCCGTCTGCCGCGCTCGATCCGCGTGGTGCTGGAAGCACTGGTGCGCCACTGCGACGGCAAGAAAATCACCGCCGACCAGGTCAAGGCGCTCGCCGCCTGGCAGGCCAAAGGCGCGCGCACCAGTGAGATCCCCTTTATTGTCGTGCGCATCGTGCTGCAGGATCTGATCGGCTTCGGCGCGCTGAACGACCTTTCGGCAATGCGCGCCGCCGCACAGCGCCTCGGCGTGCCCCCTGGCAAGATCGAGCCGCTGGTTCCGGTCGACGTCGTGGTCGACCACTCGGTCGAGATCGACGTCTACAACCAGCCGGACGCAGTGCAGCGCAACCAGGAAATCGAGTTCAAGCGCAACGCCGAACGCTACCGTTTCGTGAAATGGGCGCAGGGTGCATTCGAGACCGTGCGCGTGGTGCCGCCCGGCAACGGCATCATCCACCAGATCAACATGGAGTACCTGTCGCAGGGCGTCTGGCAAAAGGACGGCATCTGGTATCCGGACACCGTGTTCGGCACCGACTCGCACACGACGATGGTCAACGGCATCGGCATCGTCGGCTGGGGCGTCGGCGGCATTGAGGCCGAAGCCGCGATGCTGGGCCAGCCCAACGCCTTCCTGACCCCGGACGTGGTCGGCTGCCACATGACCGGCAAACTGCGTGAAGGCGTCACCGCGACCGACCTCGCACTGACCGTCACCGAGCTGATGCGCAAGGCCAAGGTCGTCGGCAAGTTCGTCGAGTTCTTCGGCGAAGGCGCCGCCGCACTGACCGCCGCCGACCGCTGCACGGTGGCCAACATGGCCCCCGAATACGGCGCCACGATGGGCTACTTCCCTTTCGACGACAAAACTGTCGACTACTTCCGCACCACCGGCCGCGACTCCATGCTGGTTTCGGCAATCGAGGCCTACTACAAGGCCCAGGGCCTGTTCGGCATGCCCAAAAAAGGCGACATCGATTACACCGAGGTCATCGAGCTGGATCTGGGTTCCATCGTCCCCAGCCTCTCGGGTCCGAAACGTCCCCAGGACCGCGTCAACCTGCCCGACCTCGGCCGTGGGTTCGACACGCTGTTCTCGGCGCCGCCGGAGAAAAACGGCTACGGCCGCCCTGCCGCCGACCTGAACCGCCGCGTGCCCTCGGGCCACCCGGAATTCGACGTCGGGCACGGCGACGTCCTGATCGCCTCGATCACCTCCTGCACCAACACCTCCAATCCGGCGCTGCTGCTCGCCGCCGGATTGCTGGCGAAAAAGGCCGCCGACAAGGGGCTCAGCGTGAATCCGCGTGTCAAAACCTCGCTGGCCCCCGGCTCCAAGGTGGTCACCGCCTACCTGCGCGACGCCGGCCTGCTGCCTTCGCTGGAAAAGCTCGGTTTCGGCGTGGTGGCCTATGGCTGCACCACCTGCATGGGCGCTTCCGGCCCGCTCGACGCGAAGATCGAAGAGGCCGTGGTCAAGCAGGATCTGGTCACCTGCGCGGTGCTTTCGGGCAACCGCAACTTCGAGGCCCGCGTGCACCCCAACCTGCGCGCCAACTACCTCGCCAGCCCGGCACTGGTTGTCGCCTACGCGATTGCCGGCACCGTGCGCACGGACCTCACGAAAGATCCGCTGGGCAAGGGCAAGGACGGCCAGCCGGTCTACCTGAAGGATGTCTGGCCTTCGGATGCTGAAGTCGCCGCGCTGCTGAAATACGCGGCCAACTCCGAACATTTCCGCCGCGAGTACGGCGACCTCTCTGGCAACAAAAAACTGTGGGAAGCCGTGCCCACCATCGAAGGCGCGGTCTACCAGTGGGATCCCAAGTCGACCTTCATCCGCGAACCGCCCTTCTTCGAAGGCGTCACCGCCAAACTGGGCAAGGTCAGCAACATCCAGGGTGCGCGCGCGCTGGCGATCCTCGGCGACTCGATCACGACGGACCACATCAGCCCGTCGACCAAGATCAAGCCGGGCACGCCCGCCGGCAAATGGCTGGATCCGTACAAGGAAAATCATCCACCCTCGGAATGGGGCCACTTCGGCGTGCGCCGCTGCAACCACGAACTGATGGTGCGCGGCACCTTCGCCAACGTGCGCCTGCGCAACGCGATCGCCCCCGGCACCGAGGGCCCGGTCACGAAACACATGCCTGACGGCGCGCAAATGACCATTTTCGAAGCCTCCGAGCTCTACCAGAAGGCCGGCACCCCGCTGGTCATCTTCGGTGGTGAAGACTATGGCATGGGCTCCTCGCGCGACTGGGCCGCCAAGGGCGTGCAGTTGCTCGGCGTCAAGGCGGTCATCGTCAAGAGCTTCGAGCGCATCCACCGCGCCAACCTGATCGGCATGGGTGTCGTACCCCTGCAGTTCAAGCCGGGCGAGGACGTCAAGACGCTGGGCATCGACGGCACCGAGACTTTCACCATCGAGGGCCTGGAAGGCGGCAATGTCAAGCCGATGCAGGATGTCACGATGATCATCACCCGCGCCGACGGCAGCACGAAGGAAGTGACGCTGACGCTGCGCATCGACACTGCGATCGAGGTCGATTACCTGAAGCACGGCGGCATCCTGCCATATGTTTTGCGGGATCTGCTGACAGCGGCATAAGTGCCGACGCTGCGTTGCGCGTGACGTGGTGTCAGCAAACCAGCGGTGACAGCGACGGGATGGGCCTCTGCCCATCCCGTTTTTTTGCATCCCATGGCAGGCTGATAGCCGTTCGAAAACCTCCGGAACAAACGAGATGGCGCGTCTTTTACTCCTGCTGTTGCTGCTGTGCAGCGCGCCTGTGCTGGCGCAGGTGGCCGCCCGGCATTACACCTCGGCATGCGCCTCCTGCCACCTGCCCGGCATCCACGGCGCACCCAGGGTCGGCGATACAGCGGAGTGGGAACGGCGGCTGCGCAGCGGTTTCAATCTGCTTTACCGCAACACCATAGAGGGTGTGCCGAACACCGCGATGCTGCCGCTCGGTGGTGCCAGCCTGTCGGAAGCCGAGTTGCGTGCAGTAGTGGATTACATGATTGCGGCCTCCGCGCCTTCTGCCACGGCGCTGGCAGAAGCCGCGCGTTACGACCGGCTGGGCATCACCGACCGTGATTTCATCCGCCAGGACCGGAACCACGACGGCATGCTGTCACGCACCGAACTGGCGCACGATCCGGTGCTGGCGCAGAATCTCGCCCGCTTCGACGTCGATGGTGACGACAGCCTGAACGAACGGGAATACCTGCAGGCAGAAGCCGTGCTGACCCGGGAACGCGCCGCCGTCAAAGCGGAGGACGCCGTGATCGACGCCGCGGTGCGCAAGGCGCTCTCCGGCGTCAAGGGCATCGATTTCCAATACGCCGGTGCTGAAGTCAGGGATGGCACGGTAATCCTCAAGGGCATCGTCAGCCATGCCGTGCTGGCGCTGCAGGCCGGCGATGCCGTCAAGCGTATCGCGGGCATCCGCCGGATTGAAAACCGGCTGGTCTCCGGCGACCAGATGGGCTGGGACTGAGCGCTGCGCCGCCAGCCCCGACAATCACTGCTGGTGCGGATCGTACATCTGCGCTTCGATGTCCTGCAGCAGGTCCGCGGGCCGTGCACGACCCGCCGATCGGGTATTGTGGGCCGCCGCCGCAATCGCCGCCGCGATCTGCGCCGACACCTCCCGGATCCGCGGCAGCGCGGGATAGAGGCTGCCCTGCGCCAGATCCGACTCGGTCACCAGATGCGCCAGGGTGTGCGCCGCCTTCATGAACATGTCGTCGCTGATGACCTTCGCCTTGGCCGCGATCGCCCCCAGTCCGACACCCGGAAAAATATAGGAATTGTTGCCCTGCCGGGGCACGAAGGTCTGGCCATTGAGCTGCACCGGATCAAAGGGACTGCCGCAGGCGAACAGCGCCCGACCGCCGGTCCAGCGATAGGCCTCTTCCGCCGTGCACTCTGCCTGCGAAGTCGGGTTGGACAGCGCAAACACGATCGGCCGTTCGTTGAGTTTCGCCATTTCCTCCAGCACCTCGCGGGTGAAGGTGCCGCCGACTGCCGCGACACCGATGATCGCAGTCGGCTTCAGCGTCCTGATCGCAGTCAGGAAATCGCCGACTGGCGGGTGATCGTGCGCATAGGTCAGCTTGTGGTGCGCCAGTTTCTGGCGGCTTTTCACCACCAGACCCTGCGAATCGACCAGCCAGCAGGTGCGCAAAGCCTCCTCCCGCGCCATGCCCTGCGCAACCATCGCCGACACCACGAGGTCGGCAATGCCGGTAGCCGCCTCGCCAGCACCAAGGAACAGCACGCGCTGGTCGGTCAGTTTCGCCCCGGTCACGCGCAGTGCCGAAAAAATGCCCGCCAGCGCCACCGCGGCCGTGCCCTGGATGTCGTCGTTGAAACTGCTTACGCGGTCGCGGTAGTTTTCGAGCAGGCGAAAGGCATTGTGATTGGCGAAATCCTCCCACTGGATGACCACTCCCGGAAAGACCTCCTGCGCCGCGGTGACAAACTCCTCGATGAAAGCATCGTATTCGGCACCGGTTACCCGCTTCTGGCGCAGCCCCACGTAAAAGGGGTCATTGCGCACAGCGTCATTGTTGCAACCCACGTCCAGCGTCACCGGCAGGCACTGCGTCGGGTGGATGCCGGCGCAGGCGGTGTAAAGCGACAGCTTGCCCACGGGGATGCCCATGCCATGGGCGCCGAGGTCGCCAAGTCCGAGGATGCGCTCGCCATCGGTCACCACGATGATGCCCGCCTGATAAGGCCAGTTGCGCAGCACCTTCGCGATGTTGCCGCGATCCCTGATGCTGATGAACATGCCGCGCGGACGCTGGAAAATCTGCCCGAATTTCTGGCAGGCGAGCCCGACAATCGGCGTGTAGACAATCGGCTGCATTTCATCAATATGGTCGACGAGTATGCTGAAAAACAGATCTTCGTTGCGGTCATGCAGGGCATTCAGCGCAATGAACTTGTCGAGGGGATCGGCCAATTTTCGGAAGGTCATCAGGAAGCGCTCGGCCTGCTCGGCCTGCGTATGTACGCGCGGCGGCAGCAGGCCCGTAAGCCCCAGTGCATCGCGCTCGGCTTCCGTGAACGCGGTGCCCCTGTTCAGAACCGGATCACGCAGCACATTCAAACCGCGCGGCGCGCCGGCGGCGCCTGATGTTCCTGCCTTGCCCATGTATTGCTCCTCTTGGTTGTCACGGCACGCCCTTGCGGCGCGCATCTGCGGGTAACGCCGTTCCGCGATCAAGCCCGGCTGAGGGCGCGGATTCGCGCTTCCATTGTGATCCGTATTTTACGATTTCACGCCGCAGGCGGCCAGCAGGAAGTGGCCCGCCGTCCACGACAAAGCCGCACCGGCGCTTCAGGGCTGCAGCGGCAGATCGAAATAAAAGGTCGAACCTTTGCCCGGTTCCGACTCGAAACCGATGCTGCCGTTCATGCGCTCCACCAGCGCCTTGCAGATCGAGAGCCCGAGCCCGGTGCCGCCTTTCCTGCGGGTGTCGGAGTTGTCGGCCCGCTCGAAACGCCGGAACACGGCGGCACGGAAATTTTCAGGTATGCCTGGGCCGTGGTCGCGCACGGCTACACGGACAATGCTTCCCCGCTGTTCGGCGCTGATCCCGACCTCGCCGCCTTCCGGTGAAAATTTTGCCGCATTCGAAATCAGGTTGGTCAGCACCTGCAGCAGCCGGTCATGATCAGCCGCCACGGTAAACTCCGGCCCCGGCAGCAGGCGCAGGCTGGCATGGTGCATGTCGGCATACGGCTGGTTGATCCGCACTGCGTGTTCCAGAACCTCGCGCAATTGCAGGGGTTGCAGATCCAGTGCCATCAGCCCGGAGTCCAGCTTTTCGACATCAAGCACGTCATTGATCAGTGCCGACAGGCGCTCGCTGTTGAGGCAGGCCATCTCGATGAAGTGAGCGGCATCCGGATCCAGCCCGGATGATGTTTCACGGACCAGGCCGAGCGCGCCGATGATTGCAGTCAGCGGTGTTCTCAGTTCGTGGCTGACGGTGGAAATGAACTCGTTTTTCAGTCGCTCGACCTCCTTCACCGCGGTGATGTCGGCATTGGTGCCGGTCATGCGCAGTGCCTGCCCCGCCGCATTGCGCTCGGAAACCTTGGCCCGGCTGAGTATCCATCGCCATTCCCCCAGCAGGTTTTTTGCGCGGTACTGCACCTCGTAAAAACGGGCCTCGCCCTTCAGCACCGGCACCAGGCTCTGCTGCAGGCGCCCGAGGTCTTCCGGATGCACCAGGTGCTGCAGGTTGCTGATGGTGGTGGTGGTTTCGAACTTGTCGCCTCCCATCATCAACTGCCACTGCTCGCTCAGGCGGACCTCGCCGCTGGGGATGTCCCAGTCGAAGAGCGCCAGATTCGATCCCTCCAGGGCCATTCCCAGCCGCTCGCGGCTCTTCAGCAGTGCATCGGTGGCGTTTTTGCGCTCGGTCACATCCTCAACGATGCCGACATATCCGGAAATCCCGTCATCCTCGCGGATCACGCCCGCCAGTGCCGTAACCCAGATCACAGTTCCGCCAGGCTGCAGAAACCGGTATGTGCCGGCATTTTCCGGCGGCTGTCCATGAATCACAGACAACCATTCATTACGCACACGATCACGATCCTCGGGATGCACCGCAGCCAGCCAGCCCCCGCCGGCTGCTTCCGCTGCGGACAGGCCGGACAGGTGTTCATAGCGGGGATTGACATAGACGTATGAACCATCCCTCGCGGCCCGGAATATGCCCAGGGGCGATGCATCGCTCATCGCCTGCCACTCGGCCTCGCGCCGCCGAACCTCGCGCGTCATCTGCCCTGCAATCTTCAGTGCGCGGCTGCGGGTGTTCCACAAGGACCACAGCATCGCAAGCAGCAAAAGATGTATGGACACCCCGCCCAGCAGCACCAGACGCGGCGTGCTGCGGTCCACGGATTCCTCGAACCGCGGTGTCGAAGCGAGGTCCAGGCTCCATGTACGGCCGAGCACCGGGATTTCCGTCTTCCATTCAAACCGCGGGGCACCCCGCCCGGCCGACACGCTGGAAAACATCAGGGCATCCGGTCCCGAACGTTGTCCGTCATGCAGCGTCAATGACACCCCCTGCTCATTGCCCAGCATGCGCCGCATCAGGTCGCCGACCCGGAAATGGGCAAACACGAATCCTTCGACTGCCTGACGGCGCTGCACAGGCGTCTCCGGGGAAAGGCTGCCGTGGCTGACCGGGATATACATCGCCACGCCGGCCTGGACGTCCTCATCGGTTTCCTGGAGCAGCTTGAGCTTGCCCGACATCGCCGGACCGCCGCTGAGCATGGCCCGCTCCAGTGCCTCGTGGCGAATCGGATCAGACAGGGCGTCAAAACCGACGGCACGAAGGTTTCGACCGGAAAAAGGCTCGATATAGGCAACCGGCACATACTCATCCCGCTCTCCGGGTGGATGTATCCGGTAACCCGAGTAACCGGCATCGCGGATACGCCCGACGAAGGACTCGAGCCCGCCGGCGGTCACGCGCGGCGCATAACCGATGCCCTGTATGCCCGGATAATAGGTTTCGAGCCGGAGATTTTCGTAATAGCTCCGCCATTCGTCGCGCCCCACGGCGCGGGAGGCGGCAAACAGGCCGGCTGCACCGCGCAACACCTGCTCGTAGTCCAGCAAGCGGCCGGAAATGGTGTCTCGGATCTGCGCTGCACGGGCCTCGAAATTTGCACGCGCAGCGCCCTCGGCCTTTTCCACCTCGGCATTCCAGGCGCGGATCACCAGCACCGCGGGAAGCACGACCGCAAGCGCCACGGCGATCGAGTTGTAAATCGGCTCCTTCAGGAAAGCCAGCCTGCGACGCATGCCATTCATTTCGTTCCCCCGCCACCGCCGGTTTGCCAGCTTGCGCTGCGCGTCATTTCGCCCCAGCGCGCCTTGGAGCGTGCCATCCACAACAGCAGCCCCCACAGCCGCCATAACGAATTGAGCTGCCGGTAGCCGAAATTCTCGACCACCACCATCAGCAGCAGCACCGCAACCTGGCCCGGTTTCGGATAGATATGGAAGGACATTTCCTCCAGCAGCAGCGAACTGACCGAGAGCACCAGTCCGAAACCGAAGGCGACCAGCAGAAAGGTGAAGAACGCCTCTCCCGAAACCATGCCTAGAACAAACGCGCAAATCATGAACAGATACCCCGCGACTTCGATCAGCGGACCCAGCCATTCGAATATTGCCATGAAGGGGAACGCCAGCCAGCCGGCGGCCCCGCCCCGTGGATGAAACAGCAGTCCGAGATTCATGGTCAGGCTTTCGGAAAGCCCGCGCTGCCAGCGCACACGCTGATTCTTCAGAACACGAAGCGACTCAGGCGCCTCTGTCCAGCAGATCGGATCCGGCACGAACACGATGCGGTACGGGATGCGCTTCATGCGATGCAGGCGATGCAGGCGCACCACCAGCTCCATGTCCTCGCCGACGGTGTCACGGCGGTAACCACCGGCCGCGACGACCACATCCTTGCGGAACAGGCCGAAGGCGCCGGAAATGATCAGCACCGCATTCAGCGGTGACCAACCCATGCGGCCAAAAAGGAAGGCGCGCAGGTACTCGACTATCTGCAGCAGTGCCAGCGGATTCCGCGGCAGGCCGACGCTGGCGAGGAACCCGTTGTCAACGCTGCAGCCATTGGCGATCCGCACCGTGCCTCCGGAAGCAATGGTGCGCGGATCTTCAAGGAAAGGCTCGACAACGCGCTTCAGGCTGTCGCGTTCGAGCACGGAATCGGCATCGACGCCGCAGAACAGCGGATAGCGGGAGGCATTGATGCCCGCGTTCAGGGCATCGGCCTTGCCGCCGTTCTCCTTGTCGATCACCCGCAGTGACGGATGGGTGGTCGAACGGTAGATGCCGCGGACCGGCTGTGCCGGCAGGCGCTGCCAGTAGGCCTCGGGAAATGGCAGCAGCGAAAACTCGCGGCGCAGCGCCGCCATTGTTCCGTCCTTCGAGCCGTCGTTGACGACGATCACCTCGTAATCGGGATAATTGAGCTGCAGCATCGAACGCACCGATCCTGCAATCGTCGCCTCCTCGTTGTACGCCGGCACGATAACCGACACCGGCGGCTCGAATCCGCTGATGCCCCGCGGCAGGTCATCGAGGCTGTGCTCCTCGATATAACGCCTCAGGCTGCCCAGCGAAAGCAGGTTGAGCATCAGGTATCCGCTATTGATGCCGATGAAATACAGCATGAAAAACCACTGCAGCCCCGCCACCCAGTCGATGGATCCGCTCATCGGGCACGCGCCTCCGCAATGGCCTGCGCCAGCATGTCCGAGGCAAAACGGTCGTTGAGCGTGAGGCGGACTTTCTCAAGCTCCTCCAGACTGGTGAACGGCAGCACAGTCAGCGCCCGCGCGGCATGGTAACGCACCCACCAGTGGGCATCGCCCAGCATGCAGGCAAGCAGCCTGCGGTCGCCGGGTTCGCCGATGCGTCCCAGCAACCGCGCGGCGGCAACCCGGACCACCCAGGATGCGTGCACGGCGCAAACCCGGGCAAGCTCAAGATCGCGCGGATCACCAAGCAGCCGCAGTCCCGCGGCAATCACCTCAGGATCTTCCGACTCGCGCACGACCCGTGCCGCAGCCGCACCGGCGGGCCCGCTGTGCGCAACCTCCAGCATGCGCAGCAGGCGCACGGTCTGCGCCGGGCTGCCCGCAGCCTGCAACGCCGCCACCAGCGGCGCAGTCACCTGATCCGGCCCCGCCTCCTTCAGCATCGCCACCAGTCTCGCCAGCGGCCAGTCCTCGCGGGCTGCCATCACCATCACCAGCCAGGGCAGCGTGGCCCGGGCATCGATGTCGAGCAGCGCCCGCGCAGCAGCCAGCGACAACATCGGCGAAGAATCCGAGACCAGCGCGCGCAGTTCCGGCCAGCGCTGGCGGTCGCCAAGATGGCCCAGCGTGATGATGGCGATCAGGCGCAGCCGCAGGTCGGACGTCTGCAGCATCCCGCGTGCCATGACATCCAGACCCAGCGCCCGGGCCAGTTTTTCGAGATTGTCCCGCGCGCCACCCTCCAGCGACTCATGATGGTGATTCCACAGCTTCATGAAGTGGTAACGCAAATCATGCGGCACCTTTGGCAGTGTTTCCGGCACTGCATACACGCATTCGGCCAGCAAGGGCCGCCACAGCGCGGCATGGCGCCGCTCGCGGCGCAGGCGCAGCACCAGCCGCAGGCGCAGCAGGAATACCGCCGCCAGCATCAGCAGCGAGCAGGCGATGATGCCCAGGCCGGCCTGGAAGACCAGTGCCAGCAGCGGGTCATGCGGCAGCCAGGACACGGCCGCACGTTCCGGCAGGACTGGTAAACCGGTGTCGAGACGCAAGACGCGACTAGAAGCTGTGGCGGATGCCGAGCCGCAAACCCTGGCGGCGGTACAGGTTTCCCTGTTCGTGGTTCACCAGGTCGTAGGTCAGCGCCCAGGCCGGTGTCAGCCAGTGCTGGCCGCTGAGTGTCCAGTTGCGCACATCACTGGCCAGCACACCGCGCGGCGGACCGACGTTCTCGACCTCGCGGCCATCCGTGTAGGACACGCCCACTGAACTGCGGTCGGCATAGTAATAACTCAGCTGCAGGCGATGGCTGGAGCCCGAGGAGGCGCCCTCGGGTCTGCCGGAATACAGCGTGTAAGCCCCGCGGAAGTTGCCCCAGTAACGTTCGGCCAGCACCGACACCACGTTGCTGCCGGAAAGCGTGTATTCGTTGTGGCGGACGCCGAAGCCGACACCCCAGCCACCCGGCAGGCTTTTCTGCAGTTGTCCGTAGACCGAGTGCCGCGGCAGGACCTCGTGGGTGGGGCTCACGCTGCCTTCGACCTGAACAGTCCAGCTTGCGGCCAGCGGATAGTAGAGCCCGGCATGCACCTCGCTGTCGGCCAGTCCGAAACGGCGGGTTTCACGCAGGCCGCCGTACAGCACATGCCGCTTGCCGAAACGGTGGCTGGCCAGCAGGTAACTGCTGGTCCAGTCCGGCAGGTTGTTGCTCAGTGTCTCGCGGCTGTAGCCGATCTCCAGGTCATTGCGCGGGGTTTTGAGGCCCGTTGCGCCGTCCACGAGTTTCAGCCCGCCCGACACGGGCTCGGGTTGGGCATTCGCGACGGATGCCGCCAGCAGAACAACAAGGGCACAGGCGGTCGCAATGTTTGCCGGCAAGGCTGATGCAAGCGGTTTGCTCATTTGTTTCTCCCCTTCACCAGGCGCTTGATGCGCGCCCGCAGTTCCTCGGGTTTGAACGGCTTGACCAGGTAATCATCCGCTCCGCTGTCGAGTGCGCGCACGATGTCCTTTTCCTGCGACTTGGCGGTCAGCATCAGCACCGGCACGTCCCGCCAGGTCTCCTGCCCGCGGATCGCGGCGAGCAGCTGGTAGCCGTCAAAATGGGGCAGCATCACATCAAGCATGGCCAGCGCCGGCGCTTCGATGCTGCCGATCAGCGCCATCGCCGAACGCCCGTCGTTCGCCAGTTCCACCCGGTAGCCTTCGCGTTCGAGGATGAACCGCAGCAGATAGGCAATCTGGTCGTCATCCTCGACCACCAGTGCTCTAGCTGCCGCCAGTGAGGTGCCCGTATTCATTGTCGTGACTGCCGGCACGCCGTGCCTGACTCTGGTTGTTTGTCGCAATGCATTTTACCGAAGCATGCGACCGCTCAGTGCCTGTCCGTTGCCCTGTCTCCCCCCGGCAACACCCCGTCATGCAGGTAAAAATCCGGCCCGTCGCATGCAAACGTCTCCGGACGACGACAGCGGGATGATTTGATGGTTATCCGGGAAATTACATAAGTATTTGTTTTTGTTGATTATTATAATCCTGGCCCGGTCCATGCTGATCATGCTGCAGCAGCGCCTTTTCACCGTCCGCATCCCGCCAATCGAGGGTCACGCCGCGACGCTGACCACTGCCGGCACCGGCCACACACTGCGGAACGCCGAACAGGCGCGCGATACCGCAACTCATCACCTGCAAAGGAGAACGCATGAACTGGGATCGGATCGAAGGACAATGGAAACAGGCCAGGGGTCGCATCCGCGAACAATGGGGAAAACTCACTGACGACCACCTGGAAGTCATTGCCGGACGGCATGACAAACTGCTCGGTGCTCTGCAGGCCAACCACGGCCTCGCACGTGACGGCACGGCCAGACGCGAACAGCGCGACGATGACGACATCCGTCGCATTGCCCGCGAGAACGCCGACCTCATTGGCCGCTAGTCCGTCGAGGACCGTGCCACAACCAGACCGGAATCAAGGAGAACATCATGAACAGCAAATCACGCACTCCCCTGCGCAATGCGCTTTCAGTTTCGGCATTGACGGCGCTGGTCGCCGCCCTTGCCGCCTGTGATCGCGGTCCGTCGGCCGAGCAGATCGGCCAGGATATCGACCGCGGCATCGAAAAAGCCGGCCAGCAGATCTCTGAGGCCGGCGACCATGCCGCGGAAAAGATCGACCAGGCCAAATCCGCAATTGCCGACAAAACAGCGCAGGCCGGCGCCGCGATCAGCGACACCGCGATCACCGCCAAGGTGAAATCCGCTCTGCTCGCCGAACCGGGCCTGCAATCGACCGGCATTGATGTCGTGACCGAAAAAGGCGTCGTCAGTCTCTACGGCACCGCCATTTCCAACTCGCACAAGGAACGTGCGACGCTGGTCAGCGCCGCAGTTGAAGGCGTGCGAGGGGTCGAGAACAATCTCGCAATTGTCCAGGGATCCTAGGATTGATTGCAGGAGGCCGCCACCCGCAGGAATGGCGGCCTCCTGGCCAGGCGGTCTGCGCCCGGGGATGATCTTTGGCAGCCTGCGCCTGCAGCGCAGGCAGCATCGCATGCTGCTTTTTTGGAGTTGTGGCCTCGACATCACGCGGGCTGCGCCCGCATGAGTCTCGTCCCGCCCTGCTAAACCGGCAAACTGGCCCTGGGATGTTGCTGCCTTGCTTGCGCCTGCAGCGCAGGCACATCCCCCGCACACTGGATGCGGTGCATCACCCGCCGGTAGCCGCCGTCAAAGGGATCGCGATGGTGCATCACGCAACGGTTGTCCCATATGAGCAGGTCGCCGGCTTGCCATTCGTGGTGCCAGGTGAAACGTTCCTGGGTGGCATGTGACCACAGCGCGTTGAGCAGTTCCTCGGATTCGGCGACGGAGAGCCCGTTGATATAGGCATTCGGCCGCCGGCCGAGGTACAGCGCGTTGTATCCGGTCTCCGGATGGGTGCGGATGACCGGATGGCTGGGGCCCGGTGCATCACGCACGTCGCTGACCGGGCTGAAGCCTTCGCGCAGGTCACCGGCGCTGTTGTAGGTCATGTCGTGCTTCAGCGTGCGCCCTTCGATGCGTTTGCGCAGGGCCGGATCCAGGGTTTCCAGCGCCAGATACATGTTGGCAAAGCCGGTATTGCCGCCTTGCGGAGGGACTTCGAGCGAATACAGCGCACTGTACGACAGCGGCCGTTCGCGATAGGAGTTGTCGGAATGCCAGACCACTTCCGCATCCCGCAGCACACCGATGGCCTCGCCGTTCTCGGTGACGTTGGAGACCACGACGATTTCGGGATGGGGACGCGCCTTTTCCTTGCCGGTTTTTGCCAGCGGCGCGAAATCGAGTTCACCCAGCCGTTTGCCGAATTCGATCAGTTCGGGATCACTCAGCACCTGGCCGCGGATGCGGATGACCAGGTGGTCGAGCAGTGCCCGGTAGACCGCGGCAAATGCCGGCTCGTCCAGTTTTCGCAGATCGCCGCAGGACACTTCCGCCCCCAGCGCCGGCGCCAGAGGCCTGACAGTCACACCACCTTCGCCCTGCAGCACACCAGATTCCGCCTTGCCCATCACTTGCCCTCTATTTCAGCTTGACCTTGTTGACGATGCGACCGACATCCTCGACCTCGCATTCACAGACATCGCCGTGTTTCAGGAACACCGGCGGCGTGCGCGAAAAACCGACACCGAAGGGCGTGCCCGTCGGGATCAGGTCGCCCGGCATCAGCGTGGTGCCCTGGGAGGCATAGGCGATGATCTGGTTGATGTTGAATATCAGGTTCTTCGTGTTCGACTTCTGCATCTCCCTGCCGTTGAGCACGGTGCGCACGTCAAGGTCGTGCGGATCGTCGATTTCGTCACGGGTGACGATGTACGGCCCCCAGGGACAGAAGGTGTCCAGCGACTTGCCGCGATCCCACTGCTTGGCATTGGCGAACTGCAGGTCGCGCGCGGAAACGTCGTTGACCACGCTGTAGCCGCAGACGTAGTCGAGCGCATCCTTCTCCGGAATGTTGCGGCCGCGGCGACCGATGACCACTGCCAGTTCGACTTCGTAGTCGACCTCCTTCGTCACCCCTTCAGGCCAGCTCAGTTCATCAAAAGGCCCGGTGATCGAATTCGGAAACTTGCTGAACAGCACCGGTTCGGTGGGCACCGGGAGGTTCGCTTCCCTGCAGTGGTCGATGTAATTGAGGCCGACCGCGATGATCTTCGAAGGTCCCAGCAACGGCGCCGTCAGGCGCACCTCGTCAAGGTCGAAGGTGCGGCGCACCGGACTGTCGACGGCTTCGCGCACACGCTCGAGCATCGCGTCGCCGCCGCGCACGATCTGCAGCAGGTCGCCGTCCTCACCGACCGGCAGCCCGGCAGCCTTGAGGTCAATCACGGATCCGCCGTCAAGGACTCCGGGACGGATTTCATTGTGTGCAATAAAAGTCAGCAGTTTCAATTACGGTTCCCGCTCGTTCAAAAATGGACTCCGGCACTCAGCGCTGCGCGGCGTGTTCCGGAAATTGCAGGGCAGACAGCGTGCCGCGGGCCACATCCGCAGGCGCCTCTTCATTGGGAAAATTCAGCTCCACCTTGTTGCCCACCGGATCACGCATGAACATCTGGAACCCGGCGTTGGGCACGTTCTGTTCATCGAACTTGATACCGAGGCGGTTCAGACGTTCGCGGAACTGCTGCACGCCGCTGACTTCATAGGCGGTGTGGTCGTAGCTGCTGCGTTTTTCGTCGAGCCCCTGCCAATCCGCCTTGAAACGCACGACCACATGGATCAGCGGATGATCGCCGCAGTACAGCCACAGGCCTTTGTTCGGAAAATCCGGTCGCGGCCCCACGGTCATGCCCAGCCCTTCGCAGTAGAACTTCTCGATCGCGGCCAGATCGCTGTCACGGCAGCCGATGTTGATATGGTGGATTCCTCGGGTCTTCATGGTGTGTCCTCCTCGGTGGATTTTCACGATCCGGACGCCTTAAGCGCAGACCGGTACTTTGACACACCTGGCCGCTGCTTGCCTATAGCGGCAGGCCGCGGCTTGCCAGCGGATGCAGGTTCATGTTCTGCTTCGCGCCATGACTTACCTCGTCGTCTGCTCGGTCGCCGCACTCGCAGCGCTGCTGACGTTTTTTTCCGGCTTCGGACTCGGCACACTGCTGCTGCCCGCATTCGCGCTGTTCTTCGCGATCGAAAAGGCGGTGGCGCTGACCGCCATCGTCCACTTCCTGAACGGCATCTTCAAACTCGCACTGGTGCACCGGCACATCGACCGCGGCGTCGCGCTGCGTTTCGGCCTGCCGGCGGCCCTCGGCGCGCTGGCCGGCGCCTGGCTGCTGGTAAATCTTGCCGGCAGCGGCATCCGCATCGACTACACGCTGTTCGGTCGCGCGGTATCGATCACTCCGCCGCAGCTGGTGATCGGCGTTCTGCTGCTGTTGTTTGCCGCCTCCGAACTGCGGCCCGCAGCCGGCCGCCGCGGATTTCCGGCGCGCTGGCAGATACCCGGCGGGCTCATCTGCGGCTTCTTCGGCGGCCTCGCCGGCCTGCAGGGCGCATTGCGCTCGGCCTTCCTGCTCAACGCCGGACTCGACAAGGCCGGCTATGTCGCCACCGGCGCAGCGGTCGCCTTTTTCATCGACCTGTCCCGGCTGTCGATGTACGCGAGCCTGATCGCGAGGCACCATGCCGAATTCGACTATGTGCTGCTCGGCGCCTCGGTGCTGGCCGCGCTGGCCGGATCGGTCGTCGGCAACCGTTTCCTGCACAAGGCGACGATGCCCGGAATCCAGAAACTCGTCGCAATGCTGCTCTTCGCCGTCGCGCTGGGCCTGATCACCGGGCTGCTCTGACACATCAACAACGGACCTATCATGCCTCCCGTCACCTTCCGCCTCGGCGGCTACCAGAAACCTGCCTCGATCCACACCCGCGCCTGCCAGCGTTTCGGCGAGGTGCTCAGGCGCGAGGCCGGCGACGCCGTCGACTTCCAGCTCGTGCCCGACGTGCTCTCCCTCGGCCACAAGTCGGGCGAACTGCCAGGCATGGTCGAGCGCGGCGAACTCTCGGCCTGCTACATCTCGTCACTGAGATACTCAAAGTGGGTGCCGGAGCTGGCGCTGTTCGACCTGCCCTTCCTGTTTCCGGACCGGGCCGCCGCCTACAAGGTGCTCGACGGCCGGCTGGGCCGTTCGCTGCAGGACAAGGTGGCCGCGCAATCGCCCTTCCGCCTGCTCGCATACTGGGACAACGGCTTCCGCCATTTCAGCAACAAGGTCCGCGCCATCCGCACACCCGCCGACTGCAGGGGCATCCGCATCCGCATCCAGATGAGCGAGCTGCAGGCCGAATCGCTGCGCCTGCTCGGCATGGAGCCCATCCTCGAAGACATCAAGATTTTCGTCGAGCAGATCGCCGGCGACCGCTTCGACGGCCAGGACAACCCGCTGACCAACATCGTCAACTTCGACATCCACAGGCACCACCGCCACATCACGCTGTCCGGCCATGTCTACGGTGTCGCCTGCCTGATGGCCAACCGCGCGCAATACGAATCCTGGCCGGCAGCCGTGCAACGCGCGGTGAACATCGCCGCGGCGGAAGCCACGGTGCTGCAGCGCCAGCTCGCGGCGGCAGAGGATGAAGAGATGCTGAAACACCTCGACCCGGCACAGAACGAAATCATGCGGCTGACAGCGGAGGAGCATCACGCCTTCGCCGAAGCGGTGCGACCGGTGACCGACCGATACCGGAAGGACTACGCGGAGAGTTTTTTTGCGCTCCTCGACTGAGACGCCGGAGCACCATCACTCTGCAGCAGTTGGTCGAGAAGACGTTCCGGCAATGATTCGAGATCCAACGGCGAATTGAACGCCACCTTGGGACCGCGGTAAGCTTCGAAGCAGGCCCGGTGAGCCGCCAGCGACAATTCGTCTTCCCGGCTGTAGTAACCACGCACCCAGTCCAGCAGCATGGTGAGATGCTCCTCCTGAGCCTGCGGCGTGTCGTACTTGTGCGCTTCCCAGGGACGACGGCGGCAATGGTCCAGACACTGTGCTTCGCCGGGGTTCAGGAATATCAGCTGGGGCATGAGGAACAGGGCCTCTCCGATCAGGCCGGAATAACAGCCCTCGACGATCCATCGCTCATGATCCCGGCAGAACGCTGCAACCGCCTCGCGTGATTCCGCTTCGGCACGGCGAAGGGCCCCGGAACCCGGCATCCAGGCCACGGTATCGAGATCGAGTATCGCGGCATTGAGACGGCACGCAAGCCAGCGCGCGAGCGTCGATTTTCCGGAACCGGCGTTGCCGAGTATGGCAAAACGCATCATCCGCCCCGCAAAAATAGTCATAACCACATGATTTTATTTGATATTTTACAACCCTGCAGCATGAGCAGGCCGCAGGCGTCCGCCGTAGCAGCGTTCAGCGTTTACGCCGCTGAGTCGCCGCACCGGTCAGGACCGCCCGACGGTACCAGTCAAGGATCTTGTCCCCCGTCCAGAACTCGACCCCCGGCTCGTCCCGCAGCCGGCGGAACACGTTCTCGAAATACTTGATCCGGTGCGGCACGCCGGAGATGTAGGGATGCACGGCGATGGCCATCACCTTCAGCCGCTTCTCGCCCTCCTCGTACAACCGCTCGAACTGGTCCATGCAGCGCGACTCGAACTCGGCCGCGCTGTGGTGCTGCACCATCATCATCGCGATGTCGTTCAATTCCACCGAGTACGGCATCGCCACCACTTTGCCGTGTTTCGTCTCGATGTCACAGGGTTCGTCGTCAACCACCCAGTCGGCGATGTATTTGATCCCGGCCTCGGCGAGGTAGTCCGGCGTGAACAGGGTTTCGGTCAGCCCCGGCGCCAGCCAGCCGACCGGCGCCTTGCCGGTGAAGGCCTTGATCTGCTTCACGGTGCGCTGGATCATCGCGCGCTGATCCTTCTCGACATGCGTCGGCTGCTGGTCCCAGGAATGGCCGACGAATTCCCAGCCTGATTTCAGCGATTCCTCGGCAATGCGCGCGTAGTCGGTGCAGATGCGGCCGTTGGTGAACAGCGAGGCCTTGATGTCCAGTTCGTCGAGCGCCTGCTTGACGCGCCAGAAACCGACACGGTTGCCGTACTCATGCCAGGCCCAGTGCGCAAAGTCCGGCAGGCGCGTGATGTGGGTCGGCGGCGGCAACACCTGGCGCGGCATCGGCCGGCCAATGTCCCAGACCTCGACGTTGACCACCGGCCACACGATCAGACGCACGCCGGCCGGCGGCTTCAGCGGCGGACGGTCGATGATGGGCACATAAGGCAAGCGCTGTGACGGGATCATTCGGGGCTCCGGTTCAGGATGTGGATGCAGCAGGCAGCGGCGACGATTATAACGATGCCGCGGCGTTGAGCCGCAGCCCCTCATGCACTAACATCGCGGCTCAACCGAGGAGAAACAACACATGGAACTGCCCTGCCTGCCGCCGATCGAGAACACCCAGGCCCCGAAAATCCCCTCGCCGCCCGGCACCTGCGACACGCATTTCCACCTCTTCGGCCCGCGCGCGAAATTTCCCTTCGCCGACTCGCGCTCCTACACCCCGGACGATGCGCCGCTTGAAAATCTGCTGAAAATGCTGAACGCCATCGGAGCGGGCCGCGGTGTCATCGTGCAGGGCAACGCCCATGGCACCGACAACTCGGTCGTGCTCGACGCCTTGCAGCGCGAGCCGAAGCGCCTGCGCGCCACCTGCATCGTCAAGCCCGACACGCCGAAGGCGGAACTCCAGCGCATGCGCGACCTCGGTGTGCGCGCGCTGCGTTTCCACCACATGCCGCACGGCGTGGGTTTCAGCTCGCTGGGCATGCAGTCCTTCGAGAAACTCGCCCCGCTGATGGACGACCTCGGCCTCCACGCGCAATTCATGATGGACGCCAACGCGCTCGACAGTGCGATGCCTTTCTTCAAAAACTGGAAGCTGCCGATCATGCTCGACCACATGGGCAACGTCGACGGCAAACTCGGCGCAAACCAGCCCGGCGTGCAGCAGATGTGCCGGCTGCTGGCCGAAGGCAAAATCTGGGTGAAAGTCTCCGGTGCCTATCGCGTGTCGGCACAGTACCCGGATTACCCCGACGCGAAGCCCATCCACGAAGCACTGGTGAAGGCCAACCCCGACCAGGTCGTCTGGGGCAGCGACTGGCCGCATCCGCGGCTGGAAAAGGACATGCCCGAAGACGGGCACCTGCTCGACCTGTTCAATGCCTGGACACCGGATGCCGGGTTGCGGAAGAAGATCCTCGTCGATAATCCGCAGAAGCTATACGGCTTCGAATAAACCTTCAGGCGGCGGATCGCATCGCTGCGCGCAGCCGCGAAGCAGTCATATCTCGATATACTCGTAAGTTATTGTTTTAATTTATATTTTTATTTCGGCGCTGCGCCGGAATCCGCAGCACGCCGTGCCTGGCGCAACAGCCAGAGCGCCGTGCCGGCAATCGCCAGCCCTGCCAGCAGCGGCCCCAAGCCGAAAAAACCGGCGAGCCCGCAGAGATTGCCGGCATTGTCCGCAGAACACGCGAGCCCGATGCCGGCCGCCGTGCCAAGGCCATAGAACAACACGCCGGAACCGAGGCTCGCAAAAAGATAGAACGGCAGCGGCAGGCGTTTCTTCGGCGCGTTTGATGAACGCCGGGAGAGGTAGAACATCGGCAGCAGGATCAGGGCTAGGCCGAGGATGACGGGGCCGGCGGACATCGAGAAATTCAACAGGGTATTCATGATTGCTGTCGCATACCGCGGAATGCTCTGAACTGATCCAAGCTGCGGCCTTCGGCTTCCGGTTGATGATTCACAGCCATCACATATCAGGCCACGGCGCCGAAGAGGATGCCAACCGCCGCGGTGAGCATCATGGCCAGTGCTCCCCAGAAGGTCACGCGCAGGGCACCCAGCGCGGCACTGGCGCCACCAACCTTCGCAGCAAGCCCGCCCAGTATTGCCAGAAACATCAAGGAACTGCCTGACACCATGGCGATCAATCCCGGCCCCGGCACCAGCGCGGCCGCCAGCAGCGGCATGGCCGCACCGAACGCAAAACTCGCAGCCGAAGCGAAAGCGGCCTGCACCGGCCGTGCACTGAGGGTATCGGTGATGCCCAATTCGTCGCGGGCATGCGCCCCCAATGCATCATGGACCATCAACTGCTCGGCAACCTGTCTTGCCAGCACCGGATCGAGGCCACGGCTGATGTAGATTGCGGTCAGTTCCCGATGTTCGCCCGGACTGTCCGTCTCCAGTTCCCTGCGCTCAAGGTCCAGCGCCGCCTTCTCCGAATCGGCCTGCGAACATACGGAAACGTATTCACCGGCAGCCATCGACATGGCACCGGCGACCAGCCCCGCAATTCCGGCGACCATGATGCTGCCATGCGTGGCATTGGCCGCGGCAACACCCAGGATGAGGCTTGCAGTCGACACGATGCCATCGTTGGCGCCGAGGACGGCCGCGCGCAACCAGCCGATATGGTCGAGGCGATGACGTTCCCGGTGACGGACTGTCATGTCGCGAATGACAGGCCTGTGATCACGGCTTGGCTTTGACCAGCTCCAGATCTGTCAGAAACGCCTTCAGCTCCGCATACTCCGCATCCATGTATTTCTTCGTCACCGCCGCGGGCTTGTATTCATTGTCCCAGTTGTTGTCGGCCAGTTCCTTTTTCCAGCCGTCGCTCTGCGACAGTTGTTTCAGCGCGCCATCCCAGAACGCGATTTGCGCCGCAGTCATGCCGGGCGGGCCGATCAGGCCGCGCCAGTTGGAGACGATGGCATTGGCGCCCTGCTCCTTCCAGGTCGGCACATTGGCGTAGAGCCCTGTGAGGCGCTGCGGTGCGGCGACGGCGATGACGCGGATGGTGCCGGCCTCGAGGTGCCTGCGCATCAGGCCGACCGAACCCGGCACGGCGTCGACGTGGCCGCCCAGCAGTGCGGTGACCGCCTGGCCGCCGGACTGGAACACGGGTGTGCGGGTCTTGCGCAGATCGATGCCCGCATCCTTCAGCGCCATGGCAATACCCTGGTGATTGGGATTGCCGAGGCTGGTGGCGACGCCGAAACTCAGTGAGCCGGGATCCTTCTTCATGCGGTCGAGCAACTCGCGCCCGTTCTTGATCGGCGAATCGGCCTTGACTGCGACGGTGATGTACTCATCGAACAGGATCGCCAGCGGCGTCAGGTCGCTGTAGGTGACCTGCGAGCGGCCGGAGATGTGGTTGGTCAGCAGGCTTTTCGAGGCGATCGACACGAAATGGCCGTTGCCCGCCTGGCTCTGCAGGTAGGCATAGGCAATCGCGCCGCCGCCGCCGGGCTTGTTGACCACGGTGATCGAGGTCGGCACCGCCTTGCGGTCCTGCAGGATTTTCTGGATCAGCCGCCCGGTCGAGTCCTGGCCGCTGCCCGGCGCGGTGTTGATGACGATTTCGACATTGCGGTCAGGTTGCCAGGACTGCGCCTGTGCGAACGTGCCCGAAACCGCCAGCGTGAATCCCGCCAGCACCACTGCCATCCTGCGTGTTGCGCTCATCGTTGCTCCTCCGTTGTGGTTGCTCCGGCGAAAACCGGAACCAGATTTCCGGCCGCCGCGACCGCCGCCGTTTTTTTGATGCCGGCCTGCGTGGCCGGCATGACGGTTCGGATCGGTCGCTACAGCCTTGAATCGTCGTCAGGCCCGGGCCGTCAGCCAGGGCCGGTCCTTGTAGTAGCCTTTCTCGAAACCTTCGATCTTCGCCGCGTACTGCTGGGTGCGGGCGATGTCGTCCAGCCCTTCGAGCAGGCAGCGCTTGCGCACTTCGTGGATTTCGAAGCTGTGCACCTTGCCTTCGACGTCAGTCACCGTCTGCGCGGCAAGGTCAACGCTGACCTTCGTGCCGGGTTTGTCCTGCAACTGGCGGCGGATCGCGGCGCACTCTTCTTCCGGCAGTGTCAGCGCCAGCAGGCCGTTCTTGGCGCAGTTGGCGGCGAAGATGTCGCCGAAACTCGGCGCAATCACGCAGCGGATGCCGAATTCATACAGCGCATACACCGCAGTCTCGCGCGAGGAGCCGCAGCCGAAATTGCGATCGGCGACGATGATGCCCGACTGGTCATAGGGCGCGGCGTTCAACATGAACTCGGTCGGTGTGCCATCCGGCCTGAAACGCGAATCGTAGAACAGGATCTCGCGGTACTTGGGCCCGCGCGGCACCTTGTTGAAGCGCGTCGGGCACAGCTGGTTGGTGTCGATGTTGGCTTCGTGCATCGGCACTGCAATGGCGGTCAATGTGGTAAAAGCTTGCATGACTTTATAACCTATTGATTATATTGATAAAATTATCTGATCAGCTCACGCACATCGGTGAGATGGCCCTTGATCGCTGCCGCGGCAGCCATTGCCGGGCTGACCAGGTGGGTGCGCCCGCCGGGCCCCTGCCGATTGCGGAAATTGCGGTTGGAGGTCGATGCGCAACGCTCGCCGGGCTGCAGGTAGTCGCCGTTGATTGCCGTGCACATCGAGCAACCGGGATCACGCCATTCAAAACCCGCCTTGATGAACACCTGGTCGAGCCCCTCGACTTCGGCCTGGCGTTTGACGGCCATTGAACCGGGAACAACCCAGGTCGTGATCTTCGCCTTGCCGCGTTTCGCCACTTCGGCGGCGGCACGCAGATCCTCGATGCGGGCATTGGTGCAGGAGCCGATGAACACGCGATCCAGCTTGATGTCCTGCAGCGCCATGCCGGGCCGCAGCGCCATGTAGTCGAGCGCGGTTTCCAGCTCGGCGCGTTTCTTGTCGTCCTTGACCGCTGCCGGATCGGGCACGACACCGGTGATCGGCAGCGCATGTTCCGGCGTAATGCCCCAGGTCGCCGTCGGCGCGATCTGCACGGCATCGAGCGCGACTTCCCTGTCGAATTTCGCGCCGTCATCGCTGGCCAGCGCGCGCCAGCCGTCGAGCGCCTGCTCCCAGGCCTTGCCCTTCGGCGCATAGGGGCGGCCCTCGACATATGCATAAGTCTTTTCGTCAGGCGCGATCAGGCCGACACGGCCGCCGGCTTCGATCGACATGTTGCAGACGGTCATGCGCCCTTCCATGCCCAGCTTGCGGATCGTCGATCCGGCATATTCGATGGCATGGCCGGTGGCGCCGTCGACGCCGATTTTCGCGATCAGGGCCAGGATGAGATCCTTCGCGCTGACGCCGAAGCCGAGTTCACCGTCGATGGTGATGCGCATCGCCTTCGGTTTGCGCTGCCACAGCGTCTGCGTCGCCATCACATGTGCGAATTCGGAGGCGCCAACGCCGTAGGCGAGGCAGCCGAAGGCGCCGTGGGTCGATGTGTGCGAATCGTTGCCGATCACGAACAGCCCCGGCTGGATGATGCCCTGCTCCGGCGGCACGATGTGCATGATGCCCTGCTGTTCGTGCGCCATGCCGAACAGCGTGACGCCGAACTTGGCGGCCATGTCCTGCAGGTCGATCACCATGTTGCGGATGCCGGCGTCGGGGATGCCCGCCGGGCCTTTCGCGCGGCCGGTGGTCGGCACATAGTGGTCGGTGAAGGCGAAGATCTGCTGCGGCTTCCTGGCCTTGCGGCCGGACTTGTCGAGCGCGGTGAAGGCGTGCAGTGTGTTTTCCTGCGCCAGCGCGACGTCGACGTACATCAGCGACTCGCCTTCATCGGTGAGGATGTGGTGGGAATCCCA
This sequence comes from Burkholderiales bacterium, assembly GCA_019635015.1. Taxonomy (GTDB): domain Bacteria; phylum Pseudomonadota; class Gammaproteobacteria; order Burkholderiales; family SG8-41. Next base: position 51,925 of record JAHCAG010000019.1, read on the forward strand.
GAGTTTCCCGATGATCGATTGCGGGGTATTACCAGTCATGCTGTGGTGCTTTCTTTGAAAATCAAGTTCAAAACCTTTTAGCCACAGAGGTCACAGAGAACACAGAGAAAACCAAACCAGAACACGAAAGCGGATTGGTCTTGTTTTTGCAGTTCTCTGTGCTCTCTGTGACCTCTGTGGCTTGCTTTTCGCTTTTGCCGTCACTTCAACACGTCCCGCACGTCGGTGAAATGCCCCTTGATCGCCGCCGCCGCGGCCATCGCCGGGCTGACGAGATGGGTGCGCCCCCCCGGGCCCTGGCGGTTGCGGAAATTTCGATTGGAGGTCGAGGCGCAGCGTTCGCCGGGCTTCAGCTGGTCGCCGTTGATGGCGGTGCACAGCGAGCAGCCGGGATCGCGCCATTCGAAGCCGGCAGCCGTCAGTATCCTGTCCAGCCCTTCCGCCTCGGCCTGGCGCTTGACGGTCTGCGAACCGGGGACCACCCAGGCCGGCACCACGGCCTTGCCGTGTTTCGCCACTGCGGCGGCGGCACGGATGTCCTCGATGCGGCTGTTGGTACAGGAGCCGATGAACACGCGGTCGATGCGGATATCCTGCAGCGCCATGCCGGCCTGGAGCCCCATGTAGTCCAGCGCCATGGTCCAGTCGCTGCGGCGGCGCTCGTCGGGCGCGTTTTTCGGGTCCGGCACGGTGCCGCTGACCCCGCCCGCCATCTCCGGATTCACGCCCCAGGTCACCATCGGCTCGATCTGCGCGGCATCGAGCCGTACTTCGCGGTCAAATGTTGCGCCTTCATCGCTGGGCAGGGACTGCCACAGCGCCATCGCGGCATCCCATTCCGCGCCGTGCTTCGGCGCCCAGGGCCGGCCGTCCATGTAGGCGTACGTCGTGTCGTCGGGCGCAACCATGCCGCAGCGTGCGCCTGCCTCGATCGACATGTTGCAGACGGTCATGCGGCCTTCCATGCCCATGCGGCGGAAGGTCGAACCGGCGTATTCGATGGCATGACCAACGCCGCCCGCTGCGCCGATGTGCGCAATCACGGCGAGGATGATGTCCTTGGGCGCGACACCGAAGCCGAGTTCGCCGTCGACGATGATGCGCAGCGTCTTCGGTTTGCGCTGCCAGGTCGCCTGGGTCGCCATGACGTGGGTCATGTCGGAAGCGCCCATGCCGAAGGCGATGGCGCCGAAAGCGCCGTGGGTCGAGGTGTGGGAATCGGCGCCCGCCATCAGCATGCCGGGCTGGGTGATGCCCTGTTCCGGCGGCACGATGTGCAGGATGCCCTGGCCGGGTCGTCAAAGCCGAACAGGCGGATGCCGTGCAGCCTGGTGTTCTCGTGCTGGGCAACCACCATGTTGCGGATTTCGTCCACGGCGATGCCGGCAATGCCCTTGTCGCGTCCGGTGGTCGGCACATAGTGGTCGGTGAAGGCGAAGACCTGCTGCGGCCGTGCGACTTTCTGGCTGCGCCGCTTCAGCGCGGCGAAAGCGTGGGAGGAACCCTCGTGGATCAGCGCGCGGTCTACGTAGAGCAGGATCTCGCCCTCCTCCTCGGCCACCACGTGGGCATCCCAGATCTTGTCGAACATCGTGCGGGCGGTGGTCATGCCAGCTCCCCGTTATTTGGCCAGTCCGAGATCGCCGAGAATCGCGCGGAAATCCTTGTACTCCCGATCGAGGTAGGCCTTCGCCTGGCTGCTGTTGAGATAATTATCACCCCAGTAATTCTTCGCGAGGTCCTGTTTCCAGGCATCCGACCGGGTCATCGCCGCAAAGGCGGAATCCCAGAATGCCATCTGCGCCGGTGTCATGCCCTTGGGGCCCACCATGCCGCGCCAAGTATCGAAACTCGCATCCACGCCTTGGTCGCGCCAGGTCGGCACTGCCGCCAGGTCTCCGCCCAGCCGTTGCGGCGAGGAAATCGCCAGCGCCCGCAGCTTGCCGGCCTTGATGTGCGGCAGCAGATTGGCCACTGGCGCCGGCACGACGTCGACATGGCCACCCAGCAGCGCACTGGTGACCTCACCACCGGATTTGAACACCACCATCTTCAGGCGCTTCGCATCGCCGCCAGCCTTTCCGATCACCTGCCCCACCACCATGTGGCTGGTGCCGCCGATCGCGGTAACGCCGAAGCTCAGTGACTGGGGATCCTGCTTCAGGCGGGCCACCAAGTCACGGCCATCCTTGACCGGGGAATCGGCACGCACCGCGAACAGGATGTATTCGCTGAACAGCTGTGTCAGCGGGGTCACGTCGGTGTAGGTCAGATTGCTCACGCCGGTGATGTGGTTGGTCAGCAGCGGCACGGTGCTGACGGAAACGAAATGGCCGTCGGCGGCATGCTGGTTCAGGTAAATCATGCCCAGCCGGCCGCCGGCACCGGGCTTGTTGACCACTACGCTCCGGTCAACCAGCTTCAGGTTCTGCAGCAGAACCTGTACTGCACGCCCGGTCTTGTCGGTCCCGCCACCGGGCCCCGAGGGAACGATGACCTCGACATTGCGCTCCGGCTTCCAGTCCTGCGCCCAGGCCGGCACAGCTGCCAGAAGGCCCGCAATAAAACCTGCGTGAAAAATTCTTTTCATTTCCATCATCCTTTGCTGGCAGCAGAACCCGTGCTCCGCCGCAGATATTATCGGTTACCAGCCCGCGATCAGATCGGCGCTGGGTTTGACCTCGCCGCGCTCGACCCGGTGCACCAGATCGTTCATTTTCGCATGCAGCGGCGCCGGCACGCCGATATGGGCACCACGCTCGGCAACATAGCCGTTGATGAAGTCGGTTTCGGTGCGGCGGCCCTTGAACATGTCCTGCGCCATCGACGGGCGCTGTTCGTCCGAGCGTTTTTTCGCGCCCTCGCGCAGGATTTCCTCGATGCCGGCAAGCGCGTCCTTGTTGCCCTCTCCTGCCAGCGCCAGCATCTCCGGCTCCATGCCGAGCATTTTTTCCAGCGAATAACCCAGCGCCTGGCCCACGCGCACCGACTGCGAGCCGAGACGGATCGACACCGAGCGCGGGCCGTCGGCGGCGTCGCGCTGGTTACCCGACAGGCCGGTCGCGGCGCAGAGTCCGTTGCGCATCGCGTTGACCGTCAGCTTTGACCAGCGCTCGCCCCACAGGTTGGTGGTGACCTTGCCGCTGTCCGCAGAACGCAGCAGGTCGACCACCTCCTGCGCCCGCGGTGTGATGCGGCCATGCGGCTCGCCGACGCGGAACACCGTGTGCTTGTCACCACCCAGCGGCACCGTGCGCTTGATGCGCCCCGGCGCGTAAAGTTCGGCGGCAACCAGGCTGGCAATACAGCCCAGCGTCTTGCCCCAGCCGACGATCGCGGCGATGCGTTCCTCATTGATGCAGTTCTGCAGCGACACGCAGTAACCATCGGGCGCAAGGTAGGGTTTGATCAGGTGCGTCGCCCACTCGGTGTCATAGGACTTCACGCAGATGAAGGCAATGTCGAAGGGCTTTTCCTTGCAGAAACGCTGCACCTCGGTGATGTGGATCGCGTTGACCTTGATCAGGTGCGTCTCCTCCGGCGTCATGCCCGAAAGGTGCAGGCCCTCGCTGCGCATGGCCTCGACATGCTCGGGCCAGGGGTCGATCAGCGTGACGTCATGTCCGGCGCGGGTCATGTGGCCGCCGGCAATGCCGCCGATGGCGCCGGCGCCGACCACTACGATGCGTTTACCCATGATTTCCACTTCCTCAAAAGTCACCGGCACGTCTGGCGTGCCGGTTTATTAAAAAAATAAATAAAATCAAGTAGTTACATAAAACTCACAACTTGCCGATGATGGCCTCCGTGAAGCGTTTGGTGCCGGCATCGCCGCCGAGGTCGCGGGTGACGTGTTTCTTTTCCGCCAGCACCGCGGTCAGCGCGGCGTCGATGCGGTTGGCGGCGTCGTTCTCGCCGATGTGGCGCAGCATCAGCACACCGGAGAGGATCACCGCCATCGGGTTGGCAATGTCCTTGCCGGCGATGTCCGGCGCCGAGCCATGCACAGCCTCGAACATCGCGCACTTCTCGCCGACATTGGCGCCGGGCGCAACACCCAGGCCGCCGACCAGGCCGGCGGCGAGATCGGACACGATGTCGCCAAACAGGTTCGCCAGCAGCAGGCCATCGAAAGTCTCCGGCTTGATCACCAGCTCCATGCACAGCGCATCGATGACGCGGGCGTCGCAGGCAATGCCCGGATAATCCTTCGCCACGTCCTGCCCCGCCCTGAGGAACAGGCCGTCGGTCATCTTCAGCACATTGGCCTTGTGGCCGATGGTCATTTTCTTGCGGCCGGTCCGCTTCAGGTATTCGAAGCCGTAACGCGCGGTGCGTTCGGTGGCGCCTCGGGTTATGCGCTTGATCGCCTCGGCAGTGTCGTCATCGACCATGCGTTCGTTGCCGACGTAGAGATCCTCGCTGTTCTCGCGGAATATCACCAGATCGACATTGTCGTACCGGGTGGCGACGCCGGGATAGTTCTTGACCGGACGCACGTTGACGTAAAGTCCGAGCTCCTTGCGCAGCGCGATGGCAATACTCGGATAATCGGCCCGCCACTCGCTGCCGCCGCGCATGCGCTCGACGTAGATGCGGTAGTTCCCGCCGAACGGCGTCTGGGTCGGGCCTTTCAGGGCGAGACCGTTGCGCTCGATTGACTCCAGCACGCTGACCGGCAGTGGCGTGCCGAATTCCTTCTCGGCACGCATGCCGACCAGCACTTCCTCGAACTCGACCTTTGCACCCGAGGCCTTGATGATGGCGCAGGCCGAGCCCACGACTTCCGGGCCGATGCCGTCACCCGGTACTACGGTTACCTTGTTCAATCCTGCCTCTCCGAAACGTTAAATAAAAATACGGTCAACTCTCGTCGCCCTTGCTGCCCAAAGCACGCAGGCGCGGAATGACGAAAGGCAGCAGCACCGAGATCAGCGACATCACCAGCAGCGTCACGGTAATCGCGCTGCCGTAGAAGATCTTCAGGTCGCCGCCGGAAATCGTCATCGCCTGGCGGAAGGACTGCTCCATCATACCCCCCAGCACCAGCGACAGCACCAGTGGCGCGACCGGAATATCCACCTTGTCGAAGATATAGCCGATGACACCGAACAGCAGGATCAGCCAGAGGTCGACGACGCTGCCATTGATGGCATAGGCGCCGATCGCGGAAATCGCGACGATCATCGGGTAGAGGATGCCCTGCGGGATATAGAGCAGCCGCACGAACAGGCCGATCAACGGCAGATTGAGGATCACCAGCATCACGTTGCCGATGTACATGCTGTTGATCAGGCCCCACACCAGATCGGGCCGGTTCTGGAACAGCATCGGGCCCGGCTGCACGCCGTACATGATGAAGGCGCCGAGCATCACCGCGGTGGCACCGCCCCCGGGAATGCCCAGGGTCAGCAGCGGCACCAGTGCGCCGGCCGTGTCGGAATTGTTCGCCGACTCGGGCCCGGCCACGCCTTCGATCGCACCGTGGCCGAACTCTTCCGGGTGCTTGGACAGGCGTTTTTCCGTGGTGTAGGACATGATCGAAGCAATCGTGCCGCCTGCGCCCGGCAGCACGCCGACGACAAAACCGATGATGCCGCCACGCCAGATCGGCCCGATCGAACGTCGCCATTCCTCGCGCGTCAGCCACAGCTTGCCCTTGATCTTCATTGCTTCGGCCGAGGTGCCGCGATAGATGCCCTCAAGGCCACGGAGCACTTCCGCCATAGCGAACAGTCCGACCACCACCACCACGAAGCCGACACCGTCCTGGAATTCGGGAATGCCCATGGTGTAACGGGCCTGGCCGCTCTGCAGGTCAATGCCGATGGTGGCGATCATCAGCCCCAGAATCGTCGCAATGAGGCCCTTCGCCGGCGACTTGCCGGTAAGCGTTGATACCGCAGTCATTGCGAACAGCATCAGGGTGAAGTATTCGGCGGGCCCGAATTTCAGGGCCATCGAGGTCAGCGGCACCGCGAACAGCGTCAGGCCGATGACGCCGATGGTGCCGGCGATGAATGATCCGATCGCGGACACCGCCAGCGCGGCGCCGGCGCGGCCCTTCTTCGCCATCTCGTAGCCGTCGATCGAGGTCATCACCGAAGCTGCTTCGCCGGGCGTGCGGATCAGGATCGCCGTGGTCGAGCCGCCATACTTGGCGCCGTAATAGATGCCGGCCATCATGATCAGGGCCGAGGTCGGATTCATGCCGTAGGTGATGGGGATCAGCAAGGCGATGCCGGCCGAGGGTCCAATGCCGGGCAGCACGCCGATGATGGTGCCCATGAACACGCCGAGGAAGGTGTACCACAGGTTGATCGGCTGCATCGCAACCGAGAAGCCGTTGAGGATATGGGTCAGGGTTTCCATGCGCGCCTCAGAACGGGATGATGCCGCGGGCGAGGTTCACGCCGAGCAGCTTGGTGAAGGCGGAATAACTGATCGCGACAAACAGCACGCAGGTCAGTCCGTTCATCAGGTGGCGGCCGCGGTTGAAATATCCGGTCAGCCCCAGCAGATAAATCAGCGTCGCCAGCATGTAGCCCAGCGGCTCGAACAAGGCAATGTAGATTGCGGTCCAGGCCACCACGGCCAGGACGACCCAGTCATGCGCCTCCCAGCGCAGCGCGCCGGAATCCTCGCCGCCGGCTTTCACCTTCTTGCGATCGCGCAGGATTTCGGCCAGCAGCATCGCCGCGGCGATCAGCAGTCCCACGCCCAGCATCCGCGGAAAGGCCTTGGGCCCCAGTGGATCACCAAGCTCTAGACTGGGTATTTGTGCCGTTCCCCAGAAATACACGCCCGCGAGCAGCAGCGCGCAGACAAAAATGATGCGGTCCGTCATATTAAGAAACTCCCCTTTGATAGGATGCTTGCAGCAGACTTTCGCTCCGCGTTTTGGCTTGGCGCTTGGCGCGCATGACGCGGTTTTCACACTCTGAAATCTTAACCGAGAACCCGTTGTGTTGTAAGGATTTAAACGCTTTCGGACCGGATCGTGGAATATGGTGTCATCGCCGGCCTCGCCGCCGATTTGCCGCGATTACCCTATGACGATCACCATGATCAAGCCAGATCGCCCCGTCATGCCAAGCACTGAATCATCATGTAGCTCACCAACAACCCATTATGCGGACTGTAATGTATGCGTGACATAAATCATCGCGGCGCCGCTCGCGGGGCTCTGCTGCAGAGCGGCATGCCGGCGATATTTCTGTTGACCGCGACGGTATCGCGCTGAACAATGCGCAGCAGACCGCATGCGGCACATCACATTAAATAATTGATTTTATTGAATATTTTAAAATGACTTCAAATATCGTTTCCACTTTGCAGTCGCTGCTCGGCGCACAGGGCGTGCTCACCTCTGCTGCCGACCTCGAACCCTATGTCGTCGACTGGCGCGGCGTCTATCGCGGCAGCGCACTCGCGGTTGCACGCCCCGCGAATGCCGGACAGGTTGCCGCCGTCGTGAAGCTCTGCCACGAAACCGGAACACCACTGGTACCGCAAGGCGGCAACACCGGCATGTGCGGCGCCTCCGTGCCGCTGCCCGGGGGGCGCGAAGTCGTGCTGTCGCTGGCTCGGATGAACAAAATCCTCGAGGTTGATCCACTGAACAACACGCTTACAGCCGAAGCCGGCTGCGTGCTGGCCAACATCCAGCAGGCGGCTGCAGATGCCGGGCGGCTGTTTCCGCTGAGTCTCGGCGCCGAGGGCAGTTGCCAGATCGGCGGCAACCTGTCGACCAACGCCGGCGGCGTCAACGTCCTGCGTTACGGCAACACCCGCGACCTGGTGCTCGGACTTGAAGTGGTATTGCCCGACGGCCGCCTCTGGAACGGCCTGCGCGGGCTGCGCAAGGACAATACCGGCTACGACCTGAAACACCTGTTCATCGGCGCCGAGGGCACACTGGGCATCATCACCGCAGCGACGCTGAAGCTGTTTCCGCGCCCCGCTGCCAACGCCACTGCATGGATGGCGGTGCGCGATCCGGAGGCCGCGCTGCAGTTGCTCGCGCTGATGCGCCGGCACTGCAATGACCGCATCACCGCTTTCGAACTGATCTCCCGGCACAGCCTGGAGCTGGTATGGAAACACGTGCCGGGCACCCGCGATCCGCTGAATGCCACTCACCCCTGGATCGTGCTGACGGAACTTGCCGATGCCGGCGAGGAGGCGGCTTTGCGTGCCGACCTTGAGCGGGCGCTGGAGTCGGCCTTCGGGGAGGATCTGGTGGTCGATGCGGTCATTGCGGAAAGCCGCAGCCAGGCGCAGGCGCTGTGGCACATGCGCGAATCGATACCGGAAGGCGCGCGGCAGGAACCGGTGATGGTCTACCGTCACGACATCGCGGTGGCTGTGGGCCGTATCCCGGAGTTCATCCGCGAAGCCCAGGCCGCGCTGGAAGCCAATTTCCCGGACGTGCGCCTGATCTGTTTCGGTCATCTCGGCGACGGCAACCTGCATTACAACGCCTACATCCCCTCGCGCCTGCGCACCGACGCCGCGGCGCGCGAGGCGCACGACGTCACTGAAACGGTCTACGACATCGTGCAGCAGTACGGTGGCAGCTTCAGTGCCGAGCATGGCATCGGCCTGTCGAAAGTGGCCGAACTGGCGCGTTACAAAAGCACGGTGGAACTCGACCTGATGCGTACAATCAAGAAAGCGCTGGATCCGCAGGGGCTGCTGAATCCGGGCAAGGTGCTCTGACCATCGTCCGTGCGGCAGCCATGGCAAGTGGAACCAATCGCAGGCATACCAGCCCAAGGAAGCATGATGAGTGAAAAAACGGTAAAAACCGATGCCGAATGGAAAACCCTGCTGACGCCCCAGCAATTCGAGGTGGCACGGCGCAAGGGCACCGAGCGGGCCTTCACCGGTGAATACTGGGACAACCATGAAGAAGGCCTCTACCGCTGCATTTGCTGCGGGGCCGGACTCTTCCGGTCATCGGAAAAGTTCGATTCCGGCACCGGCTGGCCGAGTTTCTGGAAACCGGCTGCGCCGGAAAACGTGGCCACCGAAGCCGATCACGGCCTTTTCATGACCCGCACTGAAGTGCTGTGCAGCCGCTGCGACGCCCATCTCGGCCACGTGTTCGAGGACGGCCCGCAGCCGACCGGCCTGCGCTACTGCATCAACTCGGCGTCGCTCAAGTTCGAGAAGAAGTGAACCGCGCAGCCCGCCGCGCATTCGACCAGGCTGCAGGCGCCCTGCTGGCCGCCTACGAAAAGTCCGGCCCTTTTCCCGGTCAGGAGGTGACCCCTGCATTGCTTGCTGATGCCGTCCGGCAGTGTTTCGAAATCTGCCGGCAGATCGACGATGCGGAGGAAACGCTGCCGCTGGAGGAAGTCGATGAACTGGGAACTCACGCACTGGAATGCCTCTCTGATCTGGGCCTGTGGGCCTATCAGCTGAATCTGGATGAAGAGCGTGCCACCGTCGAAGACCTGGCACTGGAAATGGCGGATTGGATCATCCGGCACGGCGGACAGATCGCCGTTCTGGAAGCGGTGGTCAACGCCCTCGCCCGCCAGGCCAATGCCACCCGGGATCCCGTAATGCTGGCCAGGCTGTTCCAGCAGGCCTGTGCAGTGATTGCACAGACGGAACCCGGCCTGGCTGGCGACACGGAACCTGCCCGGCTGCAACCCTGGCTGATGCTGCATTTCAACTGCGCGATCATCGCCACCCGGACGCTGGATCCGGCCCGGATGAATGCCGCTTTCGACCTGCTTGAAACGCACCTGCCCGGTCATTGCGCGGCTTTCTACGCGGAAGGCCTGCGCGAGTCGCGGAAAGCCGCTTATGACGAGTCAGTACGGAAAATCATGCGCGACCGTCTCGCCAAATGGACTGGCCGGCACTAAGGGAGGATAATCTGCGGCCATGAAATTCCTGTTCGACATTTTTCCGGTCATCCTCTTTTTTGCGGCATTCAAGGTCTACGACATCTACGTCGCCACCGGGGTCGCCATCGCCGCCACCGCGCTGCAGATCGGCTGGGTCTGGCTCAGGCACCGCAAGGTCGACAACATGCAGTGGATCAGCCTCGGCCTGATCGTGGTCTTCGGCGGCGCAACGCTGCTGTTGCGCGACGAAACCTTCATCAAGTGGAAACCGACCGTGCTCTACTGGCTGTTTGCCGTGGCGCTGCTGGTCGCGGAACTGGCATTCCGGAAGAACCTGATCCGCTCGATGATGGAAAAACAGGTCACCGCCCCGGATCCGGTGTGGAAAAAACTCCTGCTGGGCTGGGTGGGATTCTTCCTGGTGATGGGTGTGCTAAACATCTATGTCGCCTACGGCTTCTCAACCGATATCTGGGTCAATTTCAAGCTGTTTGGCGGTATCGGCCTGATGATCGTGTTCGTGATTGCCCAGGCCGTGCTGCTGGCTCCGCACATCAAGGAAAAAGAGGCCGAATGAACGGGTATCCGGCGAAAAGGGCATCGTGACGATTGCCGCCGCGATGCGCGAGAAACTCGCCACCTTGGCTCCGGAGTCGGTAGAAATACTCGATGAATCGGATTTGCATGCCGGCCATGCCGGAGCCCGTGACGGTGGCGGACACTATCAGTTGATCATCGTCTCCGGGGCCTTTTCCGGTCAAGCCCTGCAGGCCCGCCACCGCATGGTGTATGCCGCGCTCGGCACATTGATGCACAAGGAAATACACGCACTGGCCATCAAGGCATACGCGCCGGACGAGATCTGATGTCAACGAATTCTGGATCAAATAGAGGAGCTGTCATGCATAGAACCACCGTTATATCCGTGATGATTGCCATTGCCACCGCCGCCGCATCCCCGGCGGCAACCGCCCAGGTCGCGAAAGTCAACGGCACCACCATCCCGCAGGCGCGCGCCGACGTGCTGCTCCGGGAAGTGACGGCACAGGGCCGCCAGGACACGCCGGAACTGCGCAAGATGATCAAGGATCGCTTGATCGAGAGCGAGATCATGTCTCAGGAAGCAGTGCGCATGGGGCTCAACAAGAACCCCGAGGTCAGCGCCCAGATCGAACTGTCCCGGCAGAATGTGCTGGTCAATGCATACGTCAATGAAATGGCACGCCGCAACCCCGCCACCGAAGATGCCATGAAAAAAGCGCATGAACGGCTCAAGGACAGCCCTGGGGCGAACGAATACCGGTCGCGGCATATCCTGGTGGCATCGGAAGCCGAAGCAAAGACCATCATCACCCAGCTCAAGGGCGGCGCAGACTTCGCAAAAATCGCCTCTGAAAAATCACGGGATGAAGGCACCAAAGCCAAAGGCGGGGAACTAGACTGGGCGATGCCTGCAACCTACGTCCGCCCCTTTGCCGAAGCTCTGGCCAGGCTGAAGAAGGGTGAAACAACGGAAAATCCGGTGCAATCCAATTTCGGCTGGCATGTCATCCGGCTCGAGGACATCCGCCCGGTCAGTTACGAATCGCTGAAACCGCAGTTGCAGCAGGTCGTACAACGTGAAAACGTACAAAAAGCCGTTACCGAACTGCGTGCAAAAGCAAAGCTGGAATAGGATCATCGCCTCGACACCGCCACTTCGCAAAAAGCCCGGCCAAGCCGGGCTTTTTTATTGCCAATGGCTACAATCGCCCGCTGCTGACGTGTCCGTTGGTCCGGTCGCGTGTGACACGCGGCAATGATTTCCGGCTTTGTATTTCACGGTCATTGTCTCAATGCAACAAAAAAGCCCGACCTCAGAGAGGTCGGGCTTCTTCTTCAAAGGGTGCCTGACAATGTCCTACTTTCACACGGGTAATCCGTACTATCATCGGCGCTGAGTCGTTTCACGGCCCTGTTCGGAATGGGAAGGGGTGGGACCAACTCGCTATTGTCGTCAGGCATAGCTGTTTGGCAGTGCAGGCAACACATCCTGTGCGCCGTCTGCACGCCTTGTTCGGAAGAAGTAAAGCACAAGTTATTTTATAACTTGTTGATTTGATTGAACATTAACATGAGCCTACCTGAGCCAACTGACCCGACCAAGGGCCAGCACATACTCAAAATTATAGGATCAAGCCTCACGGGCAATTAGTATCGGTTAGCTCAACGCATTGCTGCGCTTACACACCCGACCTATCAACGCGGTGGTCTTCCGCGACCCTTCAGGGGGATCAAGTCCCCGGGAAGTCTCATCTTGAGGCGAGTTTCGCGCTTAGATGCTTTCAGCGCTTATCTCTTCCGCATTTAGCTACCCGGCGATGCCACTGGCGTGACAACCGGTACACCAGAGATGCGTCCACTCCGGTCCTCTCGTACTAGGAGCAGCCCCCCTCAAACTTCCAACGCCCACTGCAGATAGGGACCAAACTGTCTCACGACGTTTTGAAC